>NZ_BJXA01000119.1 GCF_007990755.1 Nocardia ninae NBRC 108245
CGCCGAATTGGTGGAGGGCATCTGGGGCGAGCGACCGGTGCCGCGCGCGATCGCCGCGCTGCGCACCCACGTCGCGCAGTTACGCCGGACACTGGAACCCGAGCGGACGGCCCGCGGCCCGTCGACGATGCTGGTGACCATCGGGGACGGCTATGCGCTGCGCGTGCCGCCGGAGGCGACCGATGTGGCGGAGGTCGAGCGGCTCGTCGCGGCCGCCGGGCAGCTCCGCAACCACGATCCTGCCGCAGCACGGGCGAATCTGGTTGCCGCACTTGGTAAGTGGCATGGACCCGCGCTCAGTGGGCTACCCGGGCCGTTCGCCGAGCGGCAACGCTCCCGGCTGGAGCAGTGGCGGCTCGCCATCCTGGAGGATCGCCTCGCGCTCGACATCGAGACCGGTCACAGCGCCGCCGCCGTCGCCGACCTCGGCTCGATGATCGAGGAACATCCACTGCGCGAACGGTTCCGGGCGCTGCTGATGACCGCGCTGTACCACTCGGGCCGCCAGTCCGACGCGCTCGACGCCTACGCCCAGGCCCGCCGGGCGCTGGTGGACGGCGTCGGCGTCGAGCCGGGGCCGGAGCTGGCAGTGCTGCACGAGCGGATCCTGCGCGGCACCATGCCCGACCTCCGCGGCACGGCTCAGCCGCGCGCAATGACCGACGCCACCACCAGGTCCCGAGCCATGAGCGAGTCCCGCACCTTGCCTGCGGCGGACGACGCGTCCGAGTCCAGCGCTATGCGTGAGCCCCACGCAGCCCCCGATCCGCACCCGACGACCGAGCCGCACTCCATCGGTGCGCCCCATGCCATTGCTGGACCGCCCGGGACGGCCGAACCCCGCGCGATGACCGAAACGGTGCCCGCCCAATTACCGCCGGACATCGCCGATTTCACCGGTCGCGCCCGACTGGTCGACGAACTGGCGGCACAGCTGACCGGGGCGGGGAGCGCGGTGGCGATCTCCGCGGTCGGGGGAATGGGTGGGGTGGGTAAGACGACGCTCGCGCTGCATGTCGCGCATCGAGTGCGGGATCGGTTTTCGGATGGGCAGTTGTACGCGAATCTGCACGGTGTCGACCCGGTGCCCACGCCACCGGGCGCCGTACTCGGTGGCTTTCTGCGCGCGCTCGGCGTGGCCGAAGGTGACATCCCATCCACCGTCGACGATCGTGCGGCGGAACTGCGAACCCGATTGTCGGGCAAGCGGATACTGATGGTGCTCGACAATGTTAGGGACTATGCGCAGGTGGCGCCGCTACTTGCCGGGTCGGCGGTGCTGATCACCAGCCGATCGGCGCTGACCGAGCTGCCCGCGGTGACCCGCACCCGGCTCGACGTGCTCGAGACCGCGGAGGCGATGGACTTACTCGTCCGCATTCTCGGCACGGACCGTGTGGCAGCCGAGGAGGAGTCGGCCCGCGAGGTGGTCGCGCACTGTGGCCTGCTGCCGCTCGCGGTGCGGATCGTCGGCGCTCGGCTCGCGGTGCGGCCGCAGTGGACGATCGCGTCGTTCGCGGATCGGCTGGCCGATGAGAAGAGCAGACTGAGCGTGCTGAAGACCGGCGAACTGGCGGTCGAGGCGGCGTTCCGGCTCGGCTACGGGCAGCTGAATGCCGAGCAGGCCAGGGCTTTTCGCACGCTGGCGCTGGCGGAGGTGCCCGACCTGTCGATCGGTGCTATCGCGGCGGTACTCGGCATCGCCGAGCTCGACGCGGAGGACGTCTGCGAGTCCCTGGTCGACCTCAGCCTGTTGGAGACCACCGCGCCCGGCCGCTACCGATTCCATGATCTACTGCGGCTTTTCGCGCGTGGCGTCGCCGACGAGGACGAATCCGCCGTGCTGGTGCGGGTTCTCGACTATCACCTGGCCAGCGCGAAGAATCTGCTGAGCGCGATCGACTACAGCAATACAACGCGGCTGCTCGTCGCGACCCAGGTCCCGGGCCGCGCGTTCGCCAGTGGCTCGGCTGGCCAGGCGTGGAACGACATCGAGCGGCCGGTCGTCATCGCGCTGCACCAGCAGGCGGCGCGGGTCGGCGGCCGCGCGCTCGACGTGGCGGCCGACCTCGCGTGGGTGATGGCCGAGTTGATGGACGCGGGCACCGGCGCCCGTGAGCTCTCCCGCGCACTGGAGTCGCTGTTGGAGGCCGCCATCGCGGCCGACAACCCGGCCGCCGAGCGGCGGATCAGAACCGCCCTCGGTGCGCTGCTCCAGGTCGGGCTCGGCGAGGTCGAGGCCAGTCTGCCGCATCTGCGCGCGGTGTCCGGTCCGCCGGCGACCGATGTCGACCGGAGGCTGTCGGTGCTGGCGTCGGTGCTGCTCGGCATCGCAACGCGACGGCTGGGTGACGCGGACGCCTCGCATCGGCATTTCGAGCACGCCACCCAGCTCACCCGCGCCCTCGGCGACCGCTCGATGGAGGCGTGGTGCCTGGCACTGGTCACCCGAACCTACTGCGAGGCAGGGCAATACGATCAGGCCGTGGCGGTGGCCGAGCGCGCCATCGCGCTCGCGCGGGAATCGTCCAACCCGGTGGCGCTCGGCTGGGCCACACACGAGTTGGCCGCCACCTTGTCGATGCGCGGTGAGCACCCGCGCGCGATCGAGCTCGGCACCGAGGCGGTGCGCGCGGCGCAACGCAACGGCGTGCGCCTGTGGGAGGGCTGGGCACGCACCCGGCTGGCGCAGATTCAGCTGCAGGCAGGCAATGTGGCCGAGGCGGAGACGCAGGCGGCCGGCGCTCTCCAGCTGCTCACGAAGGCGGCGGATCCGATCGATCGGGCGCGGGCGATGGCGTTGCATGCGGCCGCGCTGGCAGCCCGGGGGCACCGGGACCGCGCCGAGCGGGAGTTACGGGAGTCCGCCGAGATCTTCACGCGCGCAGGGCTCGCGCCGCCGACCATCGACCGCCTGTACGGCGCCGCAGGCGCCGAATAACGAACGTTCATTCATCATTTATCCGACGCTGAGCCGTGGCTGGCATCCTGCTGTGTCGATGCGACCACCACCGCCAGTGGTGGGCAGGAAATGAGTCGTGCGGACTCGCGACCGCCCGGAACTGGGACCGAGCGACCGGTCGGGTCCGCGCCGACTCGCGCTCGCGGGGTGCGCGAGGCGTAGCGCGGACCCATTCCGGACGTCGGCAACTTCTAGCCGGCAGAGTGCATTACCGGCAGACGGTCCCGCGCTCCGGCACGACACCCTCCCGCAGATACGCGTGCACCACCCGGTCGACGCACTTGTTCACGCCGCCGTACGCACCGTGCCCCGCACCCTGATACGTGACCAGGACACCCGAGGCCAGCGCCTGCGCGAGCTCGGACACCCAACCGAGCGGCGCCTCCGGATCACCCGTGTTGCCGATCAGCACGATCGGCGCGGCACCCGCGCCGCTGACCGGCGCGCGGCCGACCCCATGAACGGGCCAGTACGCGCACTCGGCCAGGCGCAGCCCGGTCAGCTCGCCGAAACGCGGTGAAGCCGCAGCGAATTCGGGCATGAATCCGCGAATCTGCTCGATGCTGTAGAAGTCCGGATAGTCGGCACAGTTCGCGGCGGTGTTGATCGAGGCGAAGTTCGAGCGTGAGCCGTCGGGACGGCGTCCCGCGAAAAGGTCGGCGTAACCGATGAGTTCGTTGCCGTTACCCGCCAAGGCCTGGGCGAGTGCGTTGATCAGGTGCGGCCAGATCTCCGGGGCGGCCGCGCCGAGACCGAGGCCCGCCGTCGCGACCGAGCGGGTGAGCGGCGCACCACGATCGGTGGCCAACGGGGTCGCCTCGACGCGGGCGAGGAACGCGTCTATCTGCGCCAACGCCTCCTGCTCCGTCCGGCCGAGCGGGCAATTCCCCTCGGCCACACAGAAACTCAGAAACTGACGCAACGCCGCCTCGCTGCCCGCGGACTGGTCGAGCAGGCTTTGCCGGAAGGTGCGCAGCGGCGTGCCGGGCGCGTCCAGCAGCATCCGGCCGACCCGCTGCGGAAAGAGCGTGGCGTAGGCGGCGCCGAGCTGACCGCCGTAGGAGACGCCGAGGTAGTTGAGTTTGTCGTCGCCGACCGCCGCACGGACCAGGTCGATGTCGCGCGCGGAGTCGAACAACCCGATGTGTGGAAGCAACGGGCCCGACGCCGCAACGCACGAGTCCGTGAACTCCCTGCTGCTGGAGTCGATGGCCGCCCACTCGGCGTCGGTGCGCGGAACACGGTCCGGCAGTGCACCATCCGAGCAGACGACCGCAGAGCTGCGGCCGACACCACGCGGATCCCAGGACACCAGGTCGTAGTGCTCGAGCAGGGGCGCGAACCGAGTCGCCACGCCGACAACGGTTTCCAGCCCGGACCCACCGGGACCGCCAGGGTTGTAGACCAGCGATCCGAGACGCTTCGCGGGATCGGCGCTGCGGGTGCGGATCAGCGCCAGCTCGACGGTGCCCGCCGCCGGATCCCGGTGGTCCCGGGGCGCGGTGATCGTCGCGCATTCCCACGGCCGCCCGTCGGCCGCCAGGCCCTGACACGGCGACCAGATCGACTCGGCCTCCCGCGACGGATCACCGGCACAGGCCCCCACCAGCAGGGCGATCACCGCGAGCATTACGCCGAACCACCGCATCCTTGCCCCCTCTTTCTCCGCACGACTGTATTACCAATGAAAACTAACACAGTCGTGCTACAAATACGAGGTGGCACGAACCGTTGACCAACAAGCCCACCAAGAGCGGCGCCAGGCGATCGCCGAAGCCGTCTGGCGGGTCATCCAGCGCGACGGGTTGGAGCACGCGTCGGTCCGCAAAGTGGCCGCCGAGGCGGGCGTCTCGATGGGCAGCCTGCGGCACTACTTCTCCACCCAGTCCGAGCTGCTGGCCTTCTCCCTCGGCATGGTCGGCGAGGGAATGATGGACCGGATCCGGCAGCTGGACCTGGCCGAGGACCCGTGCGAGCGCGCGGCACAGATCCTGCTCACCGGCTTGCTGCCGACCGGCCCGCACCAGCGCGCGGTGACCACGGTGTGGCTGGCGTTCCTCGGCCGCGTACTCACCGAACCGGCGCTGCGCCAGAGCAGCAACGAACTTTATGACGGCACAGCCGAACTCATCGCCTGGGTGTTGGGCGAACTGGCAGCGAGCGGCCGGCTGCGCGACGATCTCGATCTGGAGTGGGAGACCGAACGCCTCTACATCTTCGTGGACGGGCTCACCGTGCAGTCGCTGATCCGCCCGGAAAAGGTTCCGCCCGAACGTGTTCGAGAACTGCTGCAGCACCATCTCGAGCAGCTGTGTCGCTGATCTCGGAGGGGAAGCCGAACAGGGTGACCAGTTCCGGATCGCAGAAAGCCGCGATCCGGGTGACTGCGTCGGCCGTGGTGGTCAGCACAGCCACGCCGAAAGCCCGGTAGGGACCGGGGGTTTCGCGTAGATACGCGACGGCGGCGGGCTGTCCGTTGGCGCGCGTCGGATACAGCAGCCAGTCCCCCGGCGCGCCGAGCACCTGTGCCACGAGGTAAGCCACACAGGTGCGCTTACCTTCGAACCAGGTCTGGAAAGGTGGCATCTCGATCACGGCGTCGCGGTGTAGCAACCGTTCGAGGGCGGCCGCGTCGGAGTTCCGGAAGGCGGCCATGTACTCCGCGAGCAACGCCCGCTGGCCCGGCTCGGTCGGTGCGGCGGCTTGCTCTGCGGCCGTGGCGATTTCGTCCAACCGCGCCCGAGCACGCTGCAATGTGCTCTTGACCGCCGCGGTGCTGGTGCCCAGGATCGCCGCGACCTCCCCGGCGGGCAGGCCGAGTACGTCACGCAACAGGAGGACCGCGCGCTGCCTGCCGTTCAGGTATTGCAGGCAGGCGATGAGGGCGAGCCGCAGGCTGTCGCGGGCCACCGCCACACTGGCCGGATCAGCTGCTTCGGCGGTCACCAGCGCGTCCGGCAGCGGTTGCAGCCACCGGGTTCCCGGCGGCGCCATGGCCGGTTCCGCGGCGGGATCGTGGCCTGCGGCGCCGAGCCCGGAGGGCAGCACCCGGCGACCACGGTGCTGCAGCGCGGTGAGACAGGCATTGGTGGCGATCTGATACAGCCAGGTGCGCACCGAGGAGCGCCCCTGGAAGCCGTCGAAGGAGCGCCAAGCCCGCAGATAGGTCTCCTGGACCAGGTCCTCGGCGTCGTGCACCGAGCCGAGCATCCGATAGCAGTGCGCGAGCAGTTCCCGCCGGTAGGGCTGGGTGCGGCGGGTGAAATCGGCGTCCGGTGCTGCGGTCATCCGCGAGGTCCTCTCCGGTGCACGGCTCGCATCCCGCGAGCCTCTCGCAGTTGAGACCCGGCGCGAGCGGAAAAAGAATCGGCGGTACCCGATTCCTTCGCGCCCGGTGCGCGGTCTGCATAACCGGATTCACCACGAAAAGGAGACCGAGATGACCGTGCCCCTCGAGGACTCCGTGCGCGCCCTGATCGACGGCCCGCACGCCGCGATACTGGCCACCTCGAACGCCGACGGACGCCCGCAGTCCTCGGTGATCTTCGTCGACTACGACGGCGATACGCTGCTGTTCAGCACGATCAAGGGTCGGCTGAAGACCCGCAACATGCGGCGCGACCCGCGCGTCAGCCTGCTGGTGCTCAGCAAGACCACCGGCCGATATGTGGAGGTGCGCGGCCGGGTGGAGATCACCGAGGACCCGGAAAAGACACTGTCGCACCATATGTACGCGAAGTACATGGGCGGCGCGACGCCGCCGCCGGAGCCCGACGCCGAGCGGCTGATCGTGCGCATCGTGCCGGAGAAGCTGTACGTCTTTCCGCCAGGCTGAGGCCGGGGCCGGCATTTCGGTATCGTCGGGCTGGTGCCCGGCCTGCGACGAGCTGGAGTTTTCTGCGGAGCCCTGCTCGCCCTGGTCCTGCTGATCGGGCTCGCGGGTCTGCCGGTGTATGTGCATCCGCAGACCGATCCATTACGCAAGGCCGATGCCATCGTGGTGCTCGGCGGCACCGCCTACGAACGCTTCGATCTCGGGATCGACCTCGCGCAGCGGGGATACGCTCCGACACTGCTGATTTCGCGGTCCACCGGCCTCGACGACCACGAGATGGACCGGTACTGTGCGGGCCGATTCGACTTCACCGTCAGCTGTTTCGTCCCCGACCCGTGGACCACCGAGGGCGAGGCACATGAAATCAGGCGGCGCGCAGAGCAATTCGGCTGGCGGCACCTCATCGTGGTGACCTACACCCCGCATGTGTCGCGGGCGCGCTACATCGTGGCGAAATGCTTCGACGGCGAACTGACCATGGTGGCCAGCCCGAGCCCGTCCGGCCTGCGCTTCTGGACCTGGATGTATCTCCGGCAGTCGGCGGGCTACCTGCGGGCGTTTCTGTCGCCGGAGTGTTGACCGGGCTACCGGGCGGCAGGCCGAGCGTCGTTTAGTCTTCGCCGCATGGACGAAACGACCAGCGAACCCGCAGGCGCGCATCCGCACGAGCCCCACGCCGAGGGGCTGGCGTCCAAGCTGAACTGGTTGCGCGCAGGCGTGCTCGGCGCGAACGACGGCATCGTCTCGACCGCCGGTTTGGTCGTCGGTGTCGCCGCGGCGACGACCAACGCCGGCACCATTTTCACCGCGGGCATCGCGGGGCTGTCCGCGGGCGCTATCTCGATGGCGGTCGGCGAATACGTGTCGGTCAGCACGCAGCGCGATTCCGAACGGGCCCTGCTCGCCAAGGAACAACGCGAGCTCCGGGAAGAACCGGACTTCGAGTTGGCCGAGCTGGCCGGAATTTACGAGGCCAAGGGGCTGTCCGCGGCAACGGCGCGCAAGGTCGCCGAGGAACTCACCGCGCACGACGCGTTCACCGCGCACGCCGAGGCCGAACTCGGGCTCAATCCCGAGGAGCTGACCAATCCGTGGCAGGCGGCGGGCTCCTCGGCGGTGTCGTTCACGCTCGGCGCGCTGCTGCCGCTGCTGGCCATCCTGTTGCCACCGGTTCCGCTACGGATTCCGATCACCTTCGGCGCCGTGCTGATCGCGCTGGCGATCACCGGCTCGGTCAGTGCCCGTCTCGGCGGTAGCGATCGCGGCCGGGCGGTGCTGCGGGTGGTGATCGGCGGGGCGCTGGCCATGGCGGTCACCTACGGCATCGGGCAACTCACCGACGTCGCCGGGGTCTGACGCGTAAAACGCCGAAGCCGGTGCCAGCCGAGGGGCTTGACTTGCCCCTCGGCTGAACACCGGCCATCAGGTCAGCGCTTGAACGCGGCCCGGAGTTTGTCCGCGGCGCGTTTCATATTGCCGCCGGCCTGCTCTCGACGTCCCTCGGATTCCAGACGACGGTTTCCGGCCGCCCGGCCGAGATATTTCTTGACGTTGCCCCTGGCGGCTTGCACCTGGTGCGCGATCCTGTCTTCGAATTTATTCACGGTCGATCCCTAGTAATACCAGCGCCGGCCACCGACCGGGCGGCCGACCGATCCGGCGATCATCAGCACGAGGCCGACGATGAGAATGATGATGCCTGCGGTAGTGAGCAATCCGATTCCGAGCAGCCACCCCGCGATGAGGAGGACAAGTCCGAGAATAATCATGGTCGTATTTCCTTTTCTCGATGATTATTTCGACGCCGGCGCCTGCACGCGGGACGTGCTTTCTGCGCGCGGTGTGTCACCGGCCGGAGCCGTGGCCGGGCGGCGCACGAATCGACTCCAGACTGGCTCGCGGTGCGACTGCGGTGCGGGCTCCTTGGGGGTCGGTGCAGTACCGTCCGCCAGATCGCGCCGGACCGCCGCCATTTCGCGGCGGGACTGCCTGAGCTCACGACGTGCCACCATGTTGCGCCGGGAGACACGCCAGACACCGGTCAGCAGCAGGGCCAAGCCCAGCGTGCCGATGGCGCCGAGGACGATGCCGTAGCCGAACAGCAAACCGCTGGAGCCGTGGAAGTGGTAGTCGAAAACCGCGAAATCACTTGGTAGGAAGTTTGCTTCGCCGTTGTTCGCCACCACGCCGGCGACTCCGACGATCACTGCTGCGATCAAGACGACGAGCCCGATGATGATGATCATGACAATCCTGTTGCGTCGAGTTGTGTGACACCCCGGCTATTCCCGGGGATACGACGACCAAACGTGGATCGGCGAAATCTACTGCTCGTCGGCGTTTACGCACGTCGATACGGTCTATTCGGTGTTCATGAGCTCCTACACGATTACCTTGCACAACGTCACCCGCGAGTCCGCCTCGGCCATCGAGTCCACGCTGCGCGGCGTCAACGGTGTCGACTACGTCGACATCGATGTGGCGTCCGAGTCCGCCACCGTGAACTCCTCGCTGACCTATGAAGAGGTGCTGGAGGCGATCCGCAACACGGGTGTGGCGGCCAGCTGATCCTGTTGCGCGCGTGCTGGTTCCGGTGTCGCCGGACTCAGCACCTGCGCAACAGTTCAGCGCCTGCCCAATAGTTCAGCACCTCCGCAACGGATCAGCGCCTGCCCAGATCCAGCCGCCTGGTCACGCGGTCGACCAGGTCCGGCGGCATGCCCGGCTCACGGCGGGCGTTCTGGGCCTCGCGGCGGCCTGCCTCCACGACGTCCTCGCGGATGTCGCGTAACTTCCTGGCCAGCTTCGCGTTTCGCGCGGCCTCGGATTGTGCGTCCGCGTCGGCCGCCTGCGGATCGGCCCGTGCCATGCGTTGCCGGAAGCCGTCGCGCAGGCGTTCGTAGACGTCGTCGGGCAGATTCTGTTCCACCGCAATGGCTTTCAGGCGCGCCAGTTCGGCCTTGATGACGCGCTCCCAGAGCTGGCGTTCGAGTTCACGCTCCAGCTTGGTGTCCGCGTGTACGCCGGTGCGGCGCACGACAAGTGGGAGCGTCGGCCCCTGCAGCAGCAGGGTGAACAGGACGACCGCGAAGGCGGTGAACAGGATCTCGGTGCGACCCGGAAAATCAGTGCCGTCGTCGGTGAGCAGCGGAATAGCCAGTGCCAGTGCGACGGTCGCGACGCCGCGCATACCGGCCCACCAGGTGACGATCGTCTCGCGCCAGGTGTAGGGCTCGTCGGTGGCCCGCCGCCACCACGAGCGGCTGATCGCCCACGTGGTCATCAACCAGACCAGGCGCAGGCCGACGACCGTTGCGACGACGGCACCCGCGCCGCCGAGCAGGGTCGGCCAGCGGTCACCGGTCGCTTCCAATACCGCAGCCAATTCCAGACCGATCAGTCCGAAAGCGAAGCCACTCAGCAACATTTCGGTGATGTCCCAGAAGGAATCGCCGACCAGGCGATAGTCCGGGTCGCTGAATTCGGTGACGGCGTCGGTCAGATACAGCGCGCATACCAGCACGGCGAGCACGCCGGAACCACGCCAGGCCTCCGCGATTCCGTAGGCGGCGAACGGCAGCAGCAGGCTCAGCGCCACCTGCCAGGTGGCCACGCCCAGATAGTTGGTCAGCTTGCTACCGGCCCAGCCGAGCAGCAAGCCGACGACAACCGCGACCACCGCCGAGACCACGAACTCCGCGGCCGCGTGCGGCGCCGAGAACCGGCCGGTCATCACGGCCTGGATCGCGACGCCGTAGATGACGATCGCGGTGACATCGTTGAACAGTCCCTCACCGCCGAGCACCACCACCAGCCGGCGCGGCAGACCGAGACTTCCCGCCAGCGCGGTCGCCGCCACCGGATCCGGCGGCGCGACCAACGCACCCAGCGCCACCGCCGCCGCGATCGGCAGCCCCGGATACCAGGCGTGGAAGACGGCGGCCACCGCCACGGCCGTCGCGATGACCAGCCCGACCGCCCGCAACGCGATCGGCACCCAGTTCTCCGCGAACTGCCGCCACGAGGTGCGCCGCGCCGCCGCGTACAGCAGCGGCGGCAGCACCAGCGGCAGAATCAGATCCGGTGAAATATTGATCCGCGGAGCAAACGGCAGCAACGCGACCACGCAGCCGAACACCGTCATCAACACGGCCGACGCCACCCCGACCCGCTTGGCCAGCGGCTCGGCCAGAATCGCGGCGAACAGGATGACGATCATCAGCACCAACTGGTCCATGACCGTCCAGTCTGCGACGCCACCCCGGACTTACTCGCCCGCCGCGCCGGACCGATAGTGGTGCGGCCTAACACTTCACCAGCGGCGGGCGGGTTCGGGCACTTTGCGGGCGGGGACCAGTTCCCACCACGTGATGCAGCGCCAGACCCATTCGACGGGGCCGTAGCGGAATACCTTCAGCCAGGTCCAGCTGACGAGGGCTTGCAGGGCGATGATCGCGGCGGCCAAGCCTAGGAGGATGCCGTACTTGGCGGAGCCGGCGAGGGCTAGGCGGGGTTCGGCCAGCAGGATCAGGGCTGTGGCAGAGATGTAGTTGGTCAACGCCATTCGGCCCATGGGTTCGAGTACTTCGGCGAGGATGGCGCCGGTTTCAGTGCGCAGCAGGAGTAATAGGCCGGTGAGGTAGGTGAGGGCGCCGAGCAGGCCGGCTACGGCGGGGGCGCTGGTGGCCAAGAGGTTGAGGTAGGGGGTGCGGTACTCCCAGATGGCGGCCACTACCGCGGCGGGTAAGGCCAGGGCGAAGACGGCGGCCAATTGCCAGCCGCGGTCGTCGAGGGTGTGCGGGATGCCGTAGCGGGCGGTGGCCAGGCCGAGCAAGAAAAGGCCTGGAACCAGGCCGAATCCGCCGCTGAGTACCACGGCGACACCCACTGTTCCGACCAGGCCGAGTAGCAGTACCGCCCAGTTCGGCAGGCTGGTGGCGGGCAGCAGGATCACCAATCCGACGATGGCGTAGGGCAACAGCGCCTCACCGGGCTGGAACTGGTGATGGAGCAGACCGAGCAGACCCAGCGCGATAAGGCGGCGGATCAGCACCAGCTTCGGGTGATCGGTGCGCTGGGCCGCGCTGTCCAGGAACAGCGCGAAGCTCAGTCCGAACAGGAACGAGAAGATCGGGAAGAAGCGGCCTTCGAACAGCACCGACAGCAGATGCCGCAGCGGGACCATCTCGCCGGGCGCGCGCACCGCGGTCATGCCGGTGAGCTGCCAGATGTTGACGACCAGGATGCCGCACAGGGCGAATCCGCGCACGGCGTCGAGCTCGTGGATGCGACCTGTGTCGTTCTGCATGCATCTCAAACTAACCATCGTCCGCGGCACAACCACGCTTCTCCGACGAGATGTCGCGCACACACTTCGTGCGTTAACTGTTAGTGCGTTAACATTGACGGCGGTGCGACAGGAGGACAGATGGACGATCCACTGCAACTAGACCGGCAGGTGTGCTTCGCGTTGGCGGTAGCCAATCGCGCGGTGCTCGGCGTGTATCGGCCGCTGCTGGAGCCGCTCGGCCTGACCCACCCGCAGTATTTGGTGATGCTGGCGCTGTGGGGTGAGGCGCCGATGTCGGTCAAGGCGATCGCCGAGGCCATCCAGTTGGACTCGCCGACGCTGTCACCGCTGCTCAAGCGGTTGGAGAGCGCCGGGCTGATCACCCGCGAGCGCGACAGTCGCAACGAGCGCAACCTGGTCGTGAACCTGACCCCGGCCGGTGTCGCACTGCGCAAGCAGGCCGAGAAGATCCCGCCCACGGTGGTCGAGCGGCTCGGCGTCACGCTGGCCGACCTCGAGGAGCTCCGGGAAGTTCTCACCCGCGTCAACGACGCCGCGCGCCGATCGATGGCGGTCTAGACCCGATAACTGCGAGGAGTTCGCGCATGTCCCGGAAAACACCGCGGCCCAACCCGATCCAGTGGATCGGCTACGTCTTCGGCCGCCGCCTGCCCGATTCGATGATCGACTGGGTGCGCAACGACCTCACCGGCAAACACGCCACCGCCCGCCACATCCTGCGCGGCATGGTCCCCTTCACCCCGCTGTTCGTCGTCTTCCTGCTCTTCCCCGGCGAACTCTGGCTCCGCGGCGCCATGGTCCTGCTCGCCATGCTCCTCGCCCTGTTCTACACAGCGGCCTTCATGCCGATGAACCGCGCCCACCGCCTCGCGAAACACGGACTCCCCGCCGACCTGGAAAACCCGGAACGCATGCGCCGCCGTGCCCTCGAACGCGCCAGGTACGCCGCCCAACACCCCCACTGACCGCCCACACAGTCAGCGAAACCGCCACCGCCGACCCCACCGCCGTCCAGGCGATCGTCCCGGCGGTGCCGTCACCATAGTTTTCGCCCGCACCCGATCCCGCCACGGCGCATGCGCCGGTCGAACGGTTCGTCGTGCCCAATTACGCCGCATGGCACAAGACTCGAGACGGCGCAGTATCTCGCGCAACGACATCGCCGACATCGTCCTCCGCACGAGCAGCCTCGTACGCTCCTGTCCGCCCCCGCTCCCCCGCCTGCCTGGCGAGGCGTTCAGCGATAAACTCCGGAACAATGCTCACCTGTCGAGCGTCTCAGCCGTGTCCAGCTAATTTCGGGGGGTGCGGGCGCCGAGAAGGGCTAGTTGGACTCGGTTGGTGGTGCCGGTTTTGGCCATCAGGTTGGTGATGTGGGTTTTGACGGTGGTGATGCCGAGGTGCAGGTGGGTGGCGATGTCGGCGTTGGGGAGGCCCTCGGCGACCAGGGCCAGCACTTCGAGTTCGCGGGGTGTCAGGCCGGGAGGTGTGCGGGGTTCGGGGGTGGGTGGGGTGGTGTGGGCTGCCAGGGCGGAGTCGACTACGCGGCGCAGAACGTTCGGGGAGAAGGGGTGATCGCCTGCGGCGGCGCGGTGGATGCCGTGCAGTAGGTCGGTGGGTGAGGCGTCCTTGACGAGGAAGCCGCAGGCGCCTGCGGCGAGGGCCGGGTAGAGGTGATCGTCGTCGTCGAAGGTGGTGAGGGCGAGGATGCGGGTGGCGGGTCTGCTCGCGAGAATCGCTGCGGTGGCGCGGATTCCGTCCATGCCGGGCATGCGGAGGTCCATCAGGACGACGTCGGGGCTCAGTTGCTCGGCGAGCCGGACGGCGTCGCTGCCGGTGGCGGCCTCCCCTACTACCTCGAGAGCCTGGTCGGTTTCGCAGAGCATGCGCAGGCCCGCGCGGACCAGGTGCTGGTCGTCGACGAGGAGGATACGGATGGTCATGCGGGCACCGGGCGTCCGGTCGGAACACGTGCTGCGAGTTCCCATTCCGGGCCGACCCGAGCGGCGGTGAATTCGCCACCGAGCAGTTCGACGCGCTCGTGCAGACCGATCAAGCCGAGCCCGTGGCCGTCTGCGGGCCGGCGCGGAGCCGAACCGGCGTGTGCGTTCGGCGACGCAGAACCGTTGTCGCGCAAAGTGAACCGAACCTCGCCGTCCTGGATCGCGATGGTCAACTGCGCTGTCGCACCGGAACCGACGTGCTTGGCGATGTTCGAGACGCCCTCCTGAGTGAGTCGCAGCAGCGTAAGGGCAAGCACCGCATCGACTTCGGCGATGTCGTCGGTCACCGCGGCGTGCACGGTGATGCCAGACTGCCGTGCGCGGTCCACCACGGCGGTGAGCGCGGCGGGCAGGTCGGCGGGTGCGATGAAGAAGTCGCCGGTCATCGCCGGATCCCGCAGAATGGCGAGCAGTCTGCGCAGGTCGGTGAGCGTGGCCTTGCCGCTGGCGTGGATGTCATCGAGCACTTCGAGTGCCCCGGGCGGCGCGTCGGGCATGGCGTGCCGGGCGACGCCGACGCGCAGCACGGTCGAGGACACGTGATGGGCGATCAGGTCGTGCAGTTCCCGGGCGATGGCGGTGCGTTCGACCGCGCGGGCGGCGGCCACCTCGGCGTCGCGGCGCTGGGCGATCTCGTGCGCCTCGCGGCGCGCATGTTCGGCGCCCTCGCGCGCCGTGCGCAGCAGCACACCGAGCAGCACCGGCGCACCCGCCATGACCACCGCCCGATACCCGTTGGCGGCCAGGTCACCACTCGGATGCAGGAGATAGGCGCAGGCCAGCGCGCAGGCGGCCACCCATGGTTGCCAATCGGACCGGCGCGCCGACAACTCGACCAGCGCGACCGCGGCGGCGACCTTGGGCACCACCGGGCCGGTATCGCCGATCTCGAAACCGAGCAGCAGCACACCGCTCACCGCGAGTGACGTGGCTAGCGGCCAGCGCACTCCCCCGGCGGTCACCAGCACCGCGAGCAGCCCGATCGTCCAGTCGACAGTGCTCGGCGAATCGCCGAGGAACAGCAAGCAGCCCACCGCCGACACCAGCAGGAGCAGCAACCGGACCGGCAAAAACCGCTCGTCGAGCCACGATTCCAGGCCACGCGTCACTTCCGCCGAACTCACCACGTCCTCATCATGCCGGGCACCACCACAGCCCGGCTCCTCCCTGCGGAGGAGTGACCTCCTCCGCGCGGCCGATATTCGGGCCGACGGGCGGAGTCGCCGGATCTCGCTTGTCGAGAGGGTGGTGGCATGACGAACAACGATGATGCGGCACGCGTAGCCGATGGCGGCGAGCTCGGTCCGGCCGAGGCACCCCGCCCCGCAACCGGTAAGCAGCAGGCAGCGAAGCCGAGCCGCAGGCGGCTGCTCGGCACGATGGCGGCATCCGGCCTCGCGGTCGGCGCGGCCGCGGGGCTCGCCGGAGGCGTTGCGCTCGGCGCGAATTCGAACCCACCACGGTACGAACCGACCGCGTTGCGGCGCTTCGCGGGCAAAACCGTGGTGATCACCGGGGCGACCTCGGGCATCGGCGCGGCGGCCGCCCGCTTGTTCGCCGCGGAAGGCGGCCGGGTGGCGTTCTGTGGGCGGCGCGAGGATCGAGGCCGTGCGGTGGAGCGCGAGATCCGGGCGGCAGGCGGTGAGGCGACCTACATTCGGGCCGATGTGCTGGTCGAGGACGAGGTCCGGAACTTCGTCGACTCGGCCGCGAAACTCTATGGCGGGCTGGATGTCGCGTTCAACAACGCGGGCATCACCGTGCAGAAGAAGCTGCACGAGTACAGCACCGCCGACTTCGATCGAGTGCTGAACACCAACCTGCGCGGCACCTTTCTCGCGATCAAATACCAAGTGCCGCATCTGATTCGACGTGGCGGCGGCACCATCGTGGTGACCTCGTCCAGCAACGCACTCGCCACGGACGCTGGGCGCGGTGCGTACACCGCGAGCAAGCGTGGGCTGGTCGGCCTGGTCCAGTCCGCGGCGCTCGACTATGCGGCGGACGGCATCCGGGTCAACGCGCTCGTCCCCGGCACCACCGACACCGAATTCGTGCGCCGGGCCGCCGGATTGGAGCACCTCCCCGACGACATGTACCAGGTGATGATGAAACAGTGGGCGGGCAGCAATGTTCCAGGCCTCGGCCGACTGGCCACCGCGGCGGAGATCGCCGCGTTCGCGCTCACGCTCGCCTCACCCGAACACCCGTATCTCACCGGCGCCCAGCTGGTCATCGACGGTGGAAAAACCGCACACGCGTAGGGGTTCCTTACTGCGACGAAACCGATCAGCGCAACGCCCAGGGCGCAATCTCCTGGACGGAGGGGTAACCCGGGTCGTCGCAGTCTTCGTCCTCGGCGAACCACAGCCAGTTGCGAGCGCACTGCACGAGGGTCCAGGCTCGGGCGCGATCGGGGTCGAGACCTGCGAGGTCGACTATCGCGGCGAAGCGGTCGTCGAGGGTGGATTCGGTTCTGCGGCTCCACAATAGGGAGAGGGTGGTGAATTCGGGATCGCCCGCGAGCGGTTGCGGGTCGATGACCAGCCACGGTTCTCGTTGTGCGGCAAGCACATTCTCGAAGTGTAGGTCCTCGTTCACCAGCAGCTGGGCGGCGGCGGGGCCGAGCTGGGTGCACACCTCCACGGCGGCGTCCAGCAGCTTGCGCGAGTACGGCGCGCCGAGCCGCTCCCATTCCCTGGGCAGTTCCTCCGCCCAGCCTGCCGACTCCGTGCGCAGGTTCCGCGAAATGCCTTGCGGCACTGGGATAGCCAATCGGCGCATGAGCTCGCAGGTGATGCGTACGGCGTCCTCGATCGGCTCGGTCTGCAATGAACGTCCGGCCTCGAGACGTTCCAGCAGCAGCGCTCCGTTGTCGGCGTCACTGTCCAGGAGCAACACCGCACCGTCGCCCTGCCATGCGGCCAGCGCGACGGGTTCATCCTTGGTTTCGGGTGTCAGGTAGTTGAGTTTGAGCACGGCCGCACTGCCGTCCGCACGCCGGACGGGCAGCACGAGCCCGCCGTAGCCGTGCATGGACGGTCCGTCGAAGGTTAGTTGCCAGCGGTCGGCATAGTGCGCGGCGAGGTCGGGCAGGCGGTCGAGCCAGGCGCGGGCGGGTGTGCCCTCCTGGTTGGCGAGGCGGGCGGCGAAGAACTCGGGCACGACGGTCACGTCAACGAGCATCGCAGCCGTGTCGATCGATTTTCGGGTGCCCTATTCGACAGACCCGATCGGCGTCGGATAACTCCGATCGACACCGGCGGGCACCGGCGGAGGCGGCGGCGGGAGCCCGGGAAAAAGGGGCGGGAACGCCGGAACAGGCGGCAGCGGCGCTGGAGCAGGGGGCGGCGGCGCGGGAGCCGGCGGGGGTTCGGGCGCAGCAGGCGGTGGTTCCGGGACTGAGGGCGGCAGCTCTGGATTCGCGGGCGGTGGTCCCGGGTCGGCGGGCACCGGCTCCGGTCCGGGGCCTTGCTCCTGCTGTCCGGTCCGGCCCTGATCTTGGGCCTGGCACACCCAGCGCCCGTCCGGCCCCCGCATCCACTGCGCGACGATCCCGTCGTGCGAGCAGTCGTCCCCGATGCGATGCACGTTCTGTCCCTGTGGAACACACGCCCATTCACCGCCGCGCAGATCCCACTGCGCGACGATGCCGCCCGCCGAGCAGTCGTCACCGATCTTGCGCGCGGGCTGCGGGGCGACCGGCGACGGCGGTCCCGGACTTACCCGGGTAGGGGACGGGGTGGTGCGGCCGGTGGTCGACGGCCTCGCGGAGGTCGTCGCGGACGGCGACTTGTCGTCCGTCGAGTCCTCACCCGACCGCAGCAACATCCCCACCGCGACCACCAGCACCAGGACGGCGGCGATCACGGCCGCGATCACCAGCCCGCGGTTGTCGGCGCCGCGCCCACCGTCGGGTTCGTGACTGCCGCCGGGTGTCACCATCGAAACCGCCTTCTCTGCTGGACAGGGAAACACCGGTACGAATGTTGATCTTCACGGCACGCTACCCGAAGGTTGCTGTATCAACGTCGACTTTAGACAATTTTCATTTATGCAGGTAAAAGCCGTTTATCAGAAATAGCTATGGGTAAACTCAGCCCGTTTCAGCGGCCGAGGGTCACTGCTTGGGCAGCGCGCCCGCCATCCCGCCGACATCGGTGACCTTCCACCCGTTGTTCGGATCCACATTCACCGTGTAGGTGACCGTGGTCTGCGCCCCCTCCGGCGTCTGCGCGCTGGTCGAGGTGACATTGAGGAACACATTCACCTTGTAGACCCCGTTGTCGGTGTTCATCACCTTGGCGGTGATCGGCGCCGAGGTCGAGGTCCACTTCAGCGGCACCAGGATGTCCTGCAGCTTCGGCGCGGTGGCGTCGAACTTGTTGGCCAGCTGCGGTGTGGTGTTTGCCTTGAGCTTGGCGACCCAGGCGTTGACGTCCTGGAAGTTGATGTTGGAGGCGCCGACCGCGTAGTCGGTGGCGACCTGCTCGGCGTGCTTGTCGTCGGCGGCCGCGGCGTCGCGGTCGCTCAGGTCGCCGCGCGCCGAGGCCCACAGC
>NZ_BJXA01000120.1 GCF_007990755.1 Nocardia ninae NBRC 108245
CGGGCGTGGTGCTCCGCTGCCGCGTCCGCCCGCGCCACCCGGCGGGCGTGGACCCGTGCCGCTGCCGCCGACGTAGCCCGGTGTGCCCGAGGCCGCAGTGCCTTTGACGCCAACAGCTTTGGTGCCCATGGCGCCAAGTGCCCCGGCGGCTAGCAGGGTGCCGCCGGTCGCGGTGAGACCGGAGCCGCCGCTGCCGACGATCGCGACCGCGGGCGTGACCAATCGCATCAGCGCGGGCAGCACGAACGCGACGCTGCAGAGCAGCACGATGGCGACCAGCATGCGTTGCGCCTGTTCACCATCCGGCAGATTGTTCACCGGGGTCATCGAATCCACATGCCCCGCAGTGGTGAACGCGATCATGTAGACGATCGCGGCCACCGGTTTGTACAGCATGAAAGCGATGATCCAGCCGATCAGCTTCTGGTAGGACTGTTTTCCGACATTCATCCCGGACGCGGCCGCCGCCAACGGCAGTACACCGGCCGCGATGATCAGCAACCCCTGCCGGACGATGGCGAGCACGATCTGCGCGAGCGCGCCCAGCAGGCCGACGACCGCGATGATCAGCACCAAGCCCGGCGAGAACGCCTGGAGCTTACTGGTTTTCACCATCAGCTCGGCCAGGTCCTTGGCGTTGCCGTTGGTCGAGTCGTTGATGATCCACTCGGAGAAGCGATCCGAGGCCTGGGTGCCCGCGACGATCACCGCGCCGAGCATCCAGGAGCTGAACACCACTCTGGCGAACATGCGGAACGATTCGGCGGCCTCGTTCATCGTGGCCCCGCGTCTCGCCTCGGCCAGTCGGGCGCCGGACAGGATTACCGAGGCTATCAAGAGCAATATCTGAGCTTGATAGGTGTAGTCGTTGATCTTCGTGAACAACGAACCCGAATCACTGGCCGCCTCGTTGGGCACCTTCATCCAGAAGGTCAGCGCCAGGATGATGGCCTCGCCGAGGCCCTTCATCAACGAGTCGACCACCTTGCCGAAGGTCGAGTCCCACGCCTTGTCCTTGACCGCGGTGGCCGCCTGACCCGGATGCGAGGCGGCGTTGCCCGCCTTGCACGCGGCGGAGGCGGCGTCGCCCAGCGAGATACCGGGCAGGCCGACATTGTCGAGCGTGTCGTGGATCTCGTTGCACGTCTCGTCGAAGCCGTACTGCTGTCCGTAGGCCACGGTCGGCGTCGCCATCATCACCGTGAAGATGACCGCGAAGATCGTGAGTATCCGCCTCACCATTGTGTGCACCCCTCGCTGCTCCGCAGGACGGCCATCAATTTGTCGTCGAGCCTTTCCGATCGTGCTCACCATTTCGTCCACCCGCCCAGCGATTCGATGTACTCGGTTTGTGCGGAGTTGGACGTCGAGGGCTTGAGTCGCCAGTCACCGGCATCCCAGACCATGACCAGGCGGATCGCCGCCCATAACTGTTTGCCGTCGACCACCGGCCCGCGCGAGGCGAGCCGGACGATGGCCAGGTCGTCGGCGTAGTCATCGACCTTGAACGCGTCCGAGGCGATGAAGTATTTGGTGACGCGCTCGGGCTGCTGTTCGGGCAGCCGGTCGCTGGCGAGCGCCTTGTCGTACGCGGCGATCTGCTGGGCGGAGACGCGCACCTGGGTGACGTAGAGATCGCGATCGGCCGGACGGGCGTTGAGCCGGTAGGTGATCTGCGCCGCGGCCAGCACCGCGCCCTGCGGCGTGTGCGAATAGCCAACGGCCAGACCGTCTTCGATCCGGGTGGGGCCGTCCGAGGTGGAGAACGGCACGGAGGCGCCGTACACCCGCTGCCAGCCGCGCGGCCCGGTGGTGCCTTCGGGCGCCTGGGTCAGCCAGTCACTGTCGGACGGCTTGCGCTGCCGGGTGGGATCCTGCGGAAGTGGTTGCCCGGCAGGATTGTTCGGCACGTCGACGCGCCTGCCGAGGATGTCGACCTCGGGGGCGGCGAAGCCGGTGCCGCCCGCGGCCTCGGCGGGCGCGGGGGTGCTACCCACTGCGCTGCCGCCGTCGTCGCGGCTGATGTAGACGACGATTCCCGCGATCACGATGAGCGCCAGCACGGCTGCGGACGCGACGGCACCGAAGGAGACGCGATCGCGCGCGTAAGACTCCTTCTCTGTCACTGTGGTGCCTCCAATTTCACTGTGCCATCAGGTATTACATCGATCGAGTCGATCGGTCTCGCGGTAGCGCCCGGGTCGGGCAGCCGTAACAACCAGTCCTGGCCGACCCATTCGACGGTGGTGTGGTTCACCGCCTTCGAGCGATCGGAGTACTCGGTGTGCACGTCGACGGTGCTGCGCTGATCGGTGTACCCGGTGATCCGGTAGCCGAGCACCCGGGGCGCGTAGTCGGGGGTGGCGGGCCCGGTGATGGACAGCTGGATCCGGTTGATCGCCCACTCGTCCTTCGCTGGTCCCGGAACCACTTCCCGCGCAGCCACTTTCGCCCACTGGCTGTCGGCGGCTACGGCCAGCCGCACCGCATGGTGGATCGCGGCCACGCCCGCACCGCGCGGCGAATGCTCGAAACCCGTTGCGGCGCCGTCGGCCACCGACTTCGGGCCCTGCTCGGTGTGCGGCAGCGGCACGCCCTGGAACGGCTGCCACCGCACGCCGGTCGGTGCCGCCGACAGATCCGGCCCGGCAGGCTTGTCGCTGCCGCCGCAGCCGGCCGCCGCGATCAGCAAGACCGCGCCTGCCGCCCCCACGGTCCCCCTGCGCCTGTTCATGTCGGTAGGAACGCCAGCGCGATCCCCGACGCTGTGCTCGCCACTATCGCCCCGAGCAGGCTCATCAGCACCCCGTGCGAGGCGTCGTTCATCGCGAGATCGTCGCGGAAGGCCAACCACAGCTTGCCCGCGGACACGATCATCCACGCCAGACACACCAGCAGGACGAACCACAGCAGCCAATTGATCAGCTGCATCAGCGGTTCCAGTACCTCGGAGGGCATCTGTTTGTAGGCCAGCAGCTCGGCTGCCGACGCGCGCACGGTAAATATTCCGGACATCAGGTTCCAATAACGGCGTTCATGATGGTGCCGGCGCTGGTCGCGACGACGCCGCCGATCATGGCGCCGGCCACCATCTTCGGCGATTCGAGCCCGCCGCCGGTCCATTTCTCCCACGCGAACTTGCCGCCCGCGTAGATGATGCCGGTGATGCCGGACAACAGCACGAACCAGGTGAGATAACGCACCAGCTGCAGGATCTTCTCCGATCCGGGGGGCGCCTCGGGCGTCGGGTTACCGACCTGCGCGAGTACGGTGCCGTACGCGTCCTGCACGGCGAGGAGAATCATGCTCATCGGGTGCCTTTCTCGAAAGTAGTGGGGTAGTCGCCGATTCGATGCGTACGTTCACTGATCGGGTGGCTTTCTGGCCCGGTCGTGCGCCGGATCGTCGAGTGCTGCCTCCTCCAGTGCCGTTCGAGCCGCCGCGACGATGTCGGCGCCCAGCTCCCGGACATCGAGCGGCACCTCCTCCAGCGGGTCGATCTTGCGTTTCTTCGGTGGCAGTGGGTCACCGGGTGCCCACACCGGCAGCTTCTCCGGTTCCACCAGCGTCCATTCCTCATACCACGGGACCTGCCAGAGCTGACCGGCCAGCGAGCCGACCACGTCGCGGTAGCGGCGGATCTCGGCGGGCAACCGGCCGGGGCGCGCGGCGACGGTGATCAGCCCGAGCACCTCGCAGGACCCGGCGAAGCCCGAATGATGTTGGCGCAGTAGATCATGCGCGCGGGTGAGGCCCGCGATGGTCTCTCTGGCCACCAGGACGACGAAGGGGGACTCGCGGTCGAAGACGCCGGGCCAGCGGCGGCCCGAATCCGCCGCTGGCGCAAGCACATGCGCGAGGCTACTGGCTCCGGCACCGCCGTGCACACCCAGCAGCCAGACCAGCGGGGCCCGGCCGACGCCGGGGACCGGACGGTCCCAGATCGGTGCGCGCCGCGACTCCGGCGGGGCGACGACGCCTGCGGGTGCGGATTCGGTGTGACGGCGAAATTTCATGGCGGCGGTCATGATGCCACCCCGGTCAGCAGGCGCCCATAGGCCCGGCGCGTCTCGGCGGCCAACGACGCGTGGCGGACCAGCTCGCCCCTGGCCAGGTGGGGGTCGTACGGTATTTCCCTGATGTCGCGCACCCAGCCGGACAGATGCTCGCGCAAATGCTCGGCAACGCGCGACTCGGTGCCCGGATGTTGGTGTGAGACAACGATTGTGGTGTCGCCGACGATGCCGCCGCCCTGCCCTTCGGTCGAGTCGCCGAACTGGTCGTCGAGCCATTCCAGGGTCACCCGCAGCCGGTTCGCGGCATCGGCGCGAGCCGGAATGGCAAGCACCAGAGCAACATCCGCGTCATCGAGCAGCGGGCGCAGCTGCCGTCCGGCAATCGGGCTGCCGCCGTCGTAGACCGCGGTGAAGCCCGCGTCGTACACTGCCCGCGCCACCGTGAGGTAGGTCGCCCGTCTGCGCAGCGGCGCGGCGTCGCGCCACAGCAGGCCGATGCCCGAGGTCGCCCGGGACAGGCACTCCTTCAGCGGGGCAGGTTCGTCGTCGCCGCGGCCGTACAGCCAGGACTGCAGGCTGATCGGGTGTAAGTGCTCGTCCGCGCCGCGCAGCGCGAGGTCGCTGCCCGCCGCGGTCGCGTCCACGGCCACCGTCGGGGTGCCCGCCATGCCGAGCTCACCCGCGATGCCCAACGCCGTCGTGGTGGTGCCCGCACCACCGCAGCCACCGACCACCAGGATGGGGCGTTGCAAAGGTTGTTCCGCACCGGAACCGCCGCCCTTGCCGCGCCGCAACCGCACCACCGGAGCCTTGGAGCGCACGGGCCGGCCCGACGGTTCACCCTGGTCGGGTGCCTCGTCGAGCCAGCGGCTCCAGTCCTCTCCCATCGCTTCCTGCTCTCCTCTATCCGGCCGCGATACCCGTGATCAGGGTGCGACCGTCGATCACCGCGGTGGTGACCGTCTGCTTGTTGTACGTGGCGGGCACGCCGCCGGGGCGGTACTCGGTGACCTCCACCGAGTACCGGTTGTCCGAGATGGTCACGATCCGCACGCAGTGCGCGGTGCCCGCCGGGATCGTGTCGATGCCGCGCTGGATGGTCGCGGCGGGCGATACGGCGGCGTCCGGGGCGACGACCTCGCGGACCCGCTCGCCGGAGCGCTCCACGTAGTACGCGTACTGGAACGCCAGGATGGCGTCGGGACCCGAAGTGGTGCCGCCCTTTTCGGCCGCACGCACGATCGCCGCGGCGCGCTCGGTCGGGCAGGCGCCCGACGGACGGCTGGTGTTCACCCCGGCCTGCGAGCGGCCGCGCAGGCTGTCGGTGCTCACGCCCGCCTGCACGCTGCCCATGGTGAACTGCACCGAGGCCGACGAGGTGGGCAGTCGCGGCGTCGCGGCGCGGTTGGTGGACGAATTCAGCAGGAACAGCACGCCCGCGGCGGCCGCGCCGAGCAGCAGCACCGCGATGACCAGCACCACGAACACGCGGCTGCGGCGCGACCGCCGGGCGCGGGCCTCCAGACGCAAGGCACTGGACGAGCGCGGTCGCGGCTCGTCCAGGTGGTCGTCGTAGTCATCGTCGTCGTCGGGCCAGGGGAAACGCACCAGGTCCGCGTCGCGCGGGGTGTAGTCGTCATCCGGGCCGGGTGCCCGGCCGACCCAGTCCGACCAGCCGCCGGTGAATTCACTGCGCTGCGCACGAAGGTCGTCGGGGACCTCGGGTTCGCGGATGTAGTGCGGATATCGGGCGGGCCCGTCCTCGTCCAGGTGCTCCGAGCTCGGTTCGCCGGGCGGCACCGGTGCCGTCTCCGGCTCGAGCGCGGCGTACCACCGGGACAGCTCTTTGTACGACTTCAACATTCCCCCGTTCCCGCTGAGCGAGGCGCATAGTTCCGCATCGTCGGACCCTCTCGGCGATCAGTTCGTAGAGAACGGGTAGATGTGGGCGGTGCCGGGTCGAACGGTGGGCGGAATCGACGTCGCGCCGCCGGATGAGGCGCCGTCGGCTCCTGTCCCGAACGGAAATTGTCCCGTACCGGACGAATTCGGCGTAGTCGACGCGCCGGATTGCTCGCCGAAGAATCCCGGGGGCGGCTTGTCCGGTCCACCCTGTGGCCTGCTGTTCATGCCGAATGCACCAGCAATATCGCGGGCTACGGCGGCGAGCCAGTCGGCCACGAAAGTGGTGGGCGTGTCGCCGTTGGCGGCGACCGTCGCGGTGTTGTACGCGCCGTGTCGCTGCACCGTGTCCCAGTACCGCACCCAGGTGGCGGTGTTGAGCAATTCGCTGTTGTCGGTGATGTTCTGCACCACCGCGTCGAACGCCTGATTGACCAAGCGGACGCCGGTGGTCGGCGGGACGAGCTGGGTCACCGCACCGACCAGCTTGGCGCCGAGCGAGAGCAGCGCGGCGGGCGGGTTCGACAGGCCCGCGGTGGCCAGTTCGGCGATGGTCGACGGGTTGAGCACCGTCTTGACCACCGTGACGACCGCGTTCAGCCCGATCATGCCGACCTTCAGCAGCGCCTGTAGCGCCCCGGGGAGGTCGAGTGGGGTACGCGGGTCGGCGGCGTCGGCCAAACGCTCGGAGATCGACTTCTTGGGCGAGATGGCCAGCGTGGCGAGCGAGTTGCCCCGCACGTCCTCGTTGACCACCTTGGTCGCGGTCTTGATCGAGGTGTACGCCAGCGCCTGGGCGATGGAGACCAGCGAGGCGATCGGGTCGCCGCCGCTGAGCTTGGACTGGCCCACGACATTGGTGACCGCCTTGAGGATCGGCGCGCCCTGCGGTGCGTCGCAGGCGAGGTCGCCGGCCGCACAGAAACTGGCCACGCGACCGGTGAGCGCGCCGAAGTTGGCCGCCCGATCCCGGTCGGGGCCGATGCCACCGCCTGCGGCGGGCGGCTGCGGCAGCGCGGCGATGGCGGCGAGCTGATCGCCCGCGGTGCCGGGTGCCGGATCCGGTGACGCCTTGCCCGGCGAGCCGGGGAACAGCGCGGCGCCGGGGTTACGGGTCGGATCGGCGAACAACGCGACCGCCGCGACCTTCTCGGCCGGGAGTATCCCCTGCCCCTGGCCGATCTCCTGGGCGAACATCGAGGCCACGTGTGCCCCTTGCGAATAGCCGACCACCGCGAACCTGGTGTCCGCACACCGGTCCGCGACGGCCTTGGCCATGGTGCGCAGCCGGGCCAGCCCGCCGGTCACCGATTCGGCGTAGGGCATCGCGCTGCCGCCGGTCACCCCGCCGAAGCCGGATTCGTATGGCACATAGGCCCGATCGACCAGTCCGGGGCCGTTGGCCTTGGCCAGCATCGGGCGGAAGACGGTGGACAGCATGCCGGTGTCGGTGGAAGGTGCCGCATCCGGTGACGATTCGCCTGTGCCCTGAATTCCCAAGGCGTACAATGCCGGACACGCGCTGAGCGCGATATCGGTCGAAGGGCCCGCGGGATTCGGTGGACCGGCCACGGCGGTGCCCGCCGTAGCCACGGTCACGGCGAGTGCTGTCAGCACCACCGTGAGTCTTGCCGAATAATTTGTCATAGCGATCCGCAATCAATCCGTGTTGCCGCAGTTACCCTCAACGCCATGAAACGCAATAGACCGTAACAGATTCCGGCTATTGCTGTGGCATCGCCGAAAACTTTCCGCGAACTGCCGAAACGGGTTTCACACATTCCCGCGTGCCGGGCAACCTCCTCCGGCAACTTTCCGACGGTCTGAAAATGAGAGCAACCACTCGGCGACCCACCGGTCACGCGAATTCCCTACCGGGACTCCATCTTCCGTTCGCCCGATGGCTTCAGCATTCGTGCAGATATCTCCGGCTTCGCTGGCCGTTCGCCGGAAGGTTGCCAGACGCACGACAATTGACGTGTCAAGGGGAGATGACCGGGTAGGGGTATTCGCTAGGGGGTAATTCAGGCAGCGGAGGTTACGCGGTAGACGTCGTAGACGCCTTCCACATTCCGGACGACATTCAGCAGGTGTCCCAGGTGCTTCGGGTCGCCCATCTCGAAGGTGAACTTGCTGATCGCAACCCGGTCGCCGTGGGTGGCGACCGACGCGGACAGGATGTTCACCTTCTCGTCGGCCAGCACCTTCGTCACGTCCGACAGCAGGCGGGTGCGATCGAGCGCCTCGATCTGGATCGCGACCAGGAACACCGAGGACGGGGACGGCGCCCACGACACCTCGATGATGCGCTCGGCCTGATCCTGCAACGACCCGGCATTGGTGCAGTCGGTGCGGTGCACGCTCACCGCACCGCCGCGGGTCACGAAGCCCATGATCTCGTCACCGGGCACCGGAGTACAGCACTTGGCCAGCTTGGCCACGGTGCCCGACGCGCCGGGAATCAGCACGCCCGCGTCGCCGGTGGTCCGCTGCCTGCTCGGGGTGGTCGACGGAGTGGACCGCTCGGCCAGCTCGTTCTCCACGTCACCGATGCCGCCGAGCTGCGCCATCAGTCGCTGCACCACGTGGTGCGCCGAGACCTGATGCTCGCCGACCGCGGTGTAGAGGGTGGAGATATCGGTGTAGTGCAGTTCGTGCGCGACCGCGGTCATCGCGTCGACGCTCATCAGCCGCTGCAACGGCAGGCCGACGCGGCGGACCTCCTTGGAGATCTGCTCCTTGCCGTTCTCCAGCGCCTCTTCCCGGCGCTCCTTGGCGAACCACTGCCGGATCTTGGCCTTGGCGCGCGGCGACACCACGAAGTTCTGCCAGTCGCGGCTCGGCCCGGCGTTCTGCGCCTTCGAGGTGAACACCTCGACGACCTCGCCGTTCTCCAGCTGCCGTTCCAGCGCGACCAGGCGACCGTTCACCCTGGCGCCGATGCACTTGTGCCCGACCTCGGTGTGCACCGCGTAGGCGAAGTCGACCGGTGTCGACTTCTGCGGCAACGTGATCACGTCACCCTTCGGGGTGAACACGAAGATCTCCGGCGACTTCAGGTCGAAGCGCAGCGACTCCAGGAACTCCGCCGGGTCGGCCGCCTCTCGCTGCCAATCGAGCAGCTGCCGCATCCACGCCATGTCGTCGACCTCGGTCGAGTCGTTGGAGTGCTTGCCGCGGGTCTCCTTGTAGCGCCAATGCGCGGCGATGCCGAACTCGGCGGTGCGGTGCATGTCCTGGGTGCGAATCTGCACTTCCAGTGGCTTGCCGTCCGGGCCGACGACCGTGGTGTGCAGCGACTGATAGACGCCGTAGCGCGGCTGGGCGATGTAGTCCTTGAACCGGCCCGCCATCGGCTGCCACAGGGAGTGCACCACGCCGACGGCCGCGTAGCAGTCGCGCACCTCGTCGCAGAGGATGCGGATACCGACCAGGTCGTGGATGTCGTCGAAGTCCTTACCCTTGACGATCATCTTCTGATAGATCGACCAGTAGTGCTTGGGCCGACCCTCGACGATCGCGTTGATCCGCGACGCCGCAAGGGTATTCACGATTTCCGCGCGCACCTTCGCCAGGTAGGTGTCGCGCGACGGCGCCCGGTCGGCGACCAGCCGCACGATCTCGTCGTACTTCTTCGGGTGCAGGATCGCGAATGCGAGGTCCTCGAGCTCCCACTTGACCGTCGCCATGCCGAGCCGATGGGCAAGGGGCGCAATGACTTCGAGCGTCTCCTTGGCCTTCTTCGCCTGCTTCTCCGGCGGCAGGAAGCGCATGGTGCGCATGTTGTGCAGCCGGTCGGCGACCTTGATCACCAGCACCCGCGGGTCGCGCGCCATCGCGATGATCATCTTGCGGATGGTCTCCGCCTCGGCGGCCGCGCCGAGATTGACCTTGTCCAGCTTGGTGACGCCGTCGACCAGGTGCGCGACCTCGGCGCCGAAGTCCAGGGTGAGCTGCTCGAGCGAGTAGCCGGTGTCCTCGACGGTGTCGTGCAGCAGCGCGGCCACCAGCGTGGTGGTGTCCATGCCGAGCTCGGCCAGGATGTTTGCCACCGCGAGCGGGTGGGTGATGTACGGGTCGCCGGACTTGCGGAACTGGTGCTTGTGCCGCTCGTCGGCTACGTCGAACGCGCGCTGCAACAGCGTCAGGTTCGCCTTCGGGTACAGCTCGCGGTGCACGCTGGCCAGCGGCTCCAGCACCGGCTTGACCGCGGCGATGCCACGCTGACCGGTCATCCGGCGGGCGAGCCTGGCTCGCACCCGGCGCGAGGCCGAGGTCGGCACGGCGGCCGAGGCGCCCGGCTGGCGCGGCGGGGTGGGCGTTGCGGCCGGCGGAGTGGGCGGGGTGCCGGACTTCGGCTGCTCTCCCCCGGTGGCGGCACCGTTCGACTGCGGGGCGCCTGCCGATTGCTCGACATTCGCCTCGCCCACGTGCTGAGTCATGCCACCACCTCTCAGTGCCCAACTCGCAGCGCTGCCGGTCCCTCCGTGGATACGCAGGCTGCCGCCTCCCGGTCGCACGTTCGCGCCGCGTGCCTCGATCGGACCACCCTATCCGACCGCTGCAACCGCCCAGACCACCAACTTTAGTCCCGGCCGCGCAGTGGCGCCGGGCACGAGGTTGCGGCGGGCGCCGCGCCGGTTGCCCGGCGGGGATGACGCGGCGGTAGCCGTGGACTCTGCGGAGTACCGGAAAGCGTGACATATCAGACATCGATCCGGCGGAGTTGCGACCGAATCGCCGCCGAAGGGTAGCTCGAGTGCCGAGGTGTCCCGCCTAGCGAATGGTGGACGGGTCGGCGGGCTCGCGGCTGATCATGGACCGGCCGTCGAAATCGGGGCTCGGCGCGACGTGCAGGAGATCGACGACAGTGGGGGTGATGTCGACCAAGGTGAAGCGGGAGGTGGTGTCGCCCGCGGTGAAGTCGGGGCCGCGGGCGATGACGAAATTGGTTGTCTCGTCCGGCGACTGGCCGCCGTGACCACCCTTGGGCAGGTGGCCGTGGTCGGCGGTGACCAGGATGGTCCATCGTTCGGCCGGGTTGGCGGCGGCGCGGGCGTCCACCGCGGCGGCGATGCGGCCGACCTGCTCGTCGATGCGGCGGACCGCGTCGAGATACTCGCCGGAGGCGGCGCCGTCGCTGTGACCTGCGTGATCGACCTGGTCCAGGTGGGTGAAGAGCAGGTCGGGGGCGAATTTCTCGATCGCGCCGACCACGGCGGTGGTGGTGGCCGCGTCGGTCTCGGACTCGTCCGGGTCGTTCGGCACCGGCGGGGTGGAGACGACCACGTCGGCGCGCGGGATGCCGCTGCCCGCCATGGTGGCGATCTGGTCCCAGGTGGCGATGGAGTGGGTCTTGCGGGCCGGGTCGGCGCGTTCGAGCTGGGTGAACACCGTCGGGTACTTCTCGAACGGCGCGGCGGTGAAGTTGTTGTCCTTGATGCCGTGCTTGCGGTCCCATACCCCGGTGAGCACGGTGGCCCAGGACGGGCCGGAGATGGTGATGTGCGGGGCAATCGAGGATCGGCTGAGCAGTCCTTCGGCACTGAGCCGCAACAGGTTCGGTGCCCGCACCTTCAGCACCTTGTCGTACATCAAGCCGTCGAGGCCGATCACGACAACCTTGTCCACGCGGGCGTCGGCGTGCGCGCCACCTGCGGCGAAGGTCATGCAAGCCGCGGTAACAGCGAGAGCGACAACCACTTTCGACCATCGGGACCGATCGGCGACGCCCTCATCGCGCCGCCATCCGGTGCTACCGGACCGATGATTCGCTCGCTTGTCGCGCTCGCTCATAGTCCGAACCATGCGGGGTGGGCCGGGCCCGCGGATAGCCTCCCGGCGCACTGTTCATTGACGTTTCATCGGTCGCCGCATCGCCCGTTGCCTCGCTGAACGGGCACTGAACTGCCGATAGCGGGAAGCTATTCCGACAGCTCGCCAGTGGATGGCGGGCCGATGAACGGCAGATTGCGGTTGACACCCTGACGCGGATGTGGCTGTCTGGCGCCATGCCAGCCGATGTCGCGCAGCCAGGTATCCGGATCGCCGCCGTCGCGGACACGCACCTGCGTCCCGCCGTGGCCGGGCGCTTTCGACCGGACTTGCTGCGGATCGCCGAGCACGCCGATGTGCTGCTGCTGGCAGGCGATCTGACCGAGAGCGGCAGCCTCGCCGAAGCCGACCTGCTCTGCGCCGAGCTCGCCGACCTGCCGGTGCCGATCGTCGCGGTGCTCGGCAATCACGACCACGATCGCAAGCTCGGCTTCCGAATCGCCGCCCAGCTCACCGGCATCGGCGTGCGCATGCTCGAAGGGACCGCGATCACGCTGGAGCTGAACGGGATTCGGCTCGGCGTCGCGGGCGTGATGGGTGGTAGCGGCGGATTCCCCGACCACCCTGGCGATCCCGAGAACGGCACCGAAGAACACCGGGCCCGAATGCTGCGCGGACCCGCCGACGCGCTGCGGCTGCAACAGGCCTTGGACACTCTCGACACCGACCTCCGGGTCGCCCTGATGCATTTCGCGCCGGTGATCGACACTCTGGTCGGCGAACCGACCAAGTTCTATCCCGGTCTCGGCTGCCATGCCCTCGCCGAAGCCGTGGACGCGGGACGGGCCACGCTCGCCCTGCACGGGCACGCCCATCACGGGACCGAGTTCGGTCGCACCGCGGGCGGAGTTCCGGTCCGCAATGTCTCGTACCCGGTGGTCGGGCGTCCGTACGTGGTGTACGAACTGGCGACGGTGCCGGCCCAACCGGCTTGAACCACCAGCGGCGGCGGAAATCGGTCGCGCGCCGCAATCGCATAGCCGCAGCGGGCTAGCGGACAGCCACCTCTCGCATGCCGCTGACTCACGCCGGCACCGACGGGTCGCACGTCGCCGGGCCTGGCGGTCGGTAGGTTCACCCGCATGACCGTCGCCCGCTCCCTGCTGCTGTTCGCCCTGGCCGCCCTCGCCGAGATCGGCGGCGCGTGGCTGGTCTGGCAGGGCTGGCGGGAGCAGCGCGGGATTCTCTGGATCGCGGCCGGCGTCGTAGCGCTCGGCGCCTACGGCTTCGTCGCGACCTTCCAGCCCGACCCCAACTTCGGCCGCATCCTCGCCGCCTACGGTGGCGTCTTCGTCGCGGGCTCGCTCGCCTGGGGCATGCTCGTGGACAAGTTCCACCCCGACCGCTGGGACTACCTCGGCGCGACCATCTGCCTCGTCGGCGTCGCCATCATCATGTACGCCCCGCGGCGCTGAACAGCCTTCTGCCGCATCGGGTTTCAAAGCCGGACTGATGTCCGGGACTGTCGGCGCGGTTTTCGGCGTTACCTCCAGCGCGACCGGTCCATCGAAACAATCTCGCGAGGAGCCCCTGTGGCACAGGACATTCAGCCCATCACCGACAGACAGCGCAATGCGGCGGCCGCCTTGCGCGCGCTGCACGAGCGAGGGATCTTCGTGCTGCCCAATGCGTGGGACGCGGTCAGCGCGGCGGTGATCGCGCGGGCGGGCGCACCGGCGATCGCGACAACCAGTGCGGGCGTGGCCTGGTCGCTCGGCACCGGCGACGGTCAGCAGCTCACCAGGGACGACACGATCGGCGTCATCCGCAGGATCGCCGCCGTCGTCGACGTGCCGGTGACCGCGGATGTCGAGGGCGGGTACGGGCCCGCGCCCGAAGATGTCGCGGCCACCATCCTCGCCGCGGTGTCCGCCGGAGCTGTCGGGGTGAACCTGGAGGACTCGACGGCGCCCGGTGGGCCGCTGTTCGACACCGGCGCGCAGGCCGATCGGTTGCGGGCGGCCCGCGAGGCCGCGCAGCGGGCCGACCTGCCGGAACTGGTGATCAACGCCAGGACCGATGTGTACCTGTTCGGCATCGGCGCCCCGGAAAGCCGCTTTGGAGAGGTACTCACCAGGGCCGCCGCTTACGCCGCGGCCGGTGCGGACAGTCTCTTCGTACCCGGGCTGCTCGATCTGCCGACGCTCACCGATCTGGTCGCCGAGTCGCCGTTGCCGATCAACGTGATGGCCGGGGCCGGAGCGCCTTCCGTCGCGGAACTCGCGGCGGCCGGTGTGCGGCGGGTCAGCGTCGGTTCCGCGGTGGCGCAGGCGGCCTACACGCTGGCAGAGACGGCAGCCACCGAACTGCTCGAACACGGCACCTATACAGCGCTGGAGAATGCCCTCGACTTCGGCACAGTGCAAGGATTGCTCCCCCAGGGATAACGATCCCTCGGTGGCGCAACAGCTTCGAACTCGGCTCGGTTCGGTGCCCTGAAGTTCCGGATGTCGGCGAGCGGCACACCAGACTCGGCTCGGCCTGGTGCGCCAATGCTCCGGACGTCGGCGCGGCACACCAGGTCGAACTCGGTTCGGTGCAGGGGTTGCTCACCCAGCGGTAGTGGTTCCTCGGCGGCGTACCCGGCTTCGGACTCGATTCGGCCGGTGCGCCGGTCCGCCGAATGCCGGTGAGTGGCACACCATCGAGAGGCGTTCTCGCGATATGCCACAGCCATGTGCCACTCACGGCGACCGCGGCGCGCTTGGGTGCCATCGGCTGAGCCAGTGCGGCGCAGCGCGTTTCGGCTAAGCGTCGGCGTCGAAGGCCCAGACCGCGGCGGGGCGGCCGGTGGCTTTCACTCGGCGGCGTTCGGTGGTGCGGGCCAGGCCCGGGATCGCGGCGAGGGTGCGGTTGAGGTTGGCCGGGTCGGGGCGGGTGCCTGCGAGATCAGTGGTGGCCGCTACGGCTCGGGTGGCCGGGAATTCGTCTCCGAGCAGTGCCCGGGTGAAGGGGAGGTCCTTCCACAGAAGTCCGGCGAGCAGGCCGCGAGAGGCGGCGACGATGCGGTAGTGGTCGAAGGCCAACTCGGGTATCTCGTCGAAGCCGACCCACTGTGCCGGACCATCGTGCGGCCCGACCACCGCCCACATCGCGATCGACAAGGTCGGTCCGCGCGGGTCGCGATTCGGTTCGTCGAAGGTCACCAGCTGCCCCACCGCACCGATCGCGGCTTCCGGCACACCGAGTTTCGTGTGCACCGCGCGCCGCGCCGCCTCCACCAGCCGCTCCCCCCGCCCGAGCAGCACACCCGGCAGCGCCAACTGTCCGGCGAACGGCGCCACCGCACGCGGCGCGATCCCCACCCGTACCCCGGCGTCGTCGCCCCAGAATCGCAACGTCACCACGTCCACCGAAACCACGGATTGCTCCACGCCGCCCCATCCTGCCGCACCCGGCCCCGAGTCCTGCCCACCGGCACCCACGCACTCGATCGCCGAGCAGGATCGCCGCCGGACATCGGCGGCTGAACCTCGACCGCCGGGCGTCGAGCTATGGACACCCGCCTCGCGCGCATGGCCGAACGGACACCGGCGAGCCGACCATGGCGGGACACCGACCGCCGGACACCGCAGACTCGGCCTCGAGCTGGACAGCACGCAGCCTCGTCTCGACCGCCGGCGCAGCAAGGTGCCCGCGAGTCGGCGGTCGTTCTGTCGACTACGGCTGTGGGAGAACATGGTTGGACCTCACGGATAGGGGGTGGCAGTCCATACAGTCAGGCGGCCACGATGGTGGCCGCAATCAGCGGTCGACCTGTCGGCCACCGATGCGGTGGGCCGACCGTGCGGTCGCGGTGGCAACAGCTGCCGCGGTCGGTGGCGGGTCCGCCGAACTCACCGCCGCATCCAGGCAGTCACGCGGCTGCGGCGGTTGCCGCGGTCGGTGGCGGGTCCGCCGAACTCACGGCGGCATCCATGCGGTCACGCGGCAGCGACGGTTGCCGCGATGGGTGTCCGGTGGGCTCGGGTGGGGCCGTTCGAGGTCAGTACTACCGGTGTGTCGAGTGTCTTTGCCAGCCAGCGGGTTACGTCTTGCGGCATTTCGGTGAGGGTCGGGCGGGCTGTGGTCAGGAGGTCGGTGAGGTGTTGCTGGTGGGTGAGGTCCTGCCAGGTGCCGGGTGGCAGGTCGTCGAGCACGCCGTCGGTAGTGTGGTATTCCGTTGCCGCGTAACGGTTTCCCGGTGTGTCCAGGTGGGTGAGGGCCAGGCCGTCGATGCCGCCGGAGACGGCGATGGCGTAGCGCAGCAGGATCGGGTCGAGGTGGCCCAGGCGGAAGTCACCTTGGTAGCGGCCGGTGGTGTTGTGCGGCTCCGGGAAGTCGAGGGTGTGGTCCTCGGTGGGGAGTGGGCCCGCACCGTGCCGGGTCATGTAGGTGCGCGTGACGCCGAGAACCGCACCGGTGGCACCGATTTCGGACAGCATGGCGCGGGCGTTGCGTGGCTCGACGGTGGACCAGGTGGTGTGCGGGTGGAAACCGCGCCACTCGTCGAGCAGGACACCTTGTGCCCCTTCGAAGACCAGCCGACCGCGGCGGGCGAAGCGGGCCAGCTGCTCGCCGCCGACGACGCGGACGGCCGCGGCGAACTCCCGATACATGTCGACCAGGGTGTCGATCGGCTCGTAGCGGTGTTCGCTGGGCGCGATCAAGGCACCGTACTGGGCAGCGAGTGCTCGGAGCTTGTCGCGAAGAACCCTGGGGCGCAGGCAATCCGAGACGGTCGGCGCATCGTGCGCCAGCGCATACCAGGTGGTCTCGCCGATGCCACGTCCGCACGAACCGTGCCGCGAGGAACCCCTCGCGTCCTCGCGGGCACGGTTGGCGGCGATGTGGATCGGCGTGGTGAGCAGGGCTCGGCCGTCGATGTGCAGCAGCGCCAACGGATCCGGCACACCGAGCGCCGCCAGCATGCGCGCCTCCCCGGCGAGCGCGATCGGTTCGACCAGCACATGCTGCGAAAGCAGCGTCGGCACACCGGAAAAGGTCCCCGAGCCGAACTGCGCGAACGTGTGGTGCCGTCCGTCGGCGATCACGTTGTGCGCCGCCTGCGCGCCGCCGTTGAACCGCACGACGGCCGACACGTCGAGCCCCGCCGCCGGGGAGCACAACCAGTCGACGGTCGCGCCCTTCCCCGCATCACCGAAGCCGAGGTCGACTACCACGATGTGTGACCGAAACATGGTGTGCCTCAGCTACGCCCGCTCGGCAGCGCCCGCATCCGCGGTCCGCTGACCCCCAAGGCTTTGCCGACCGACGCGGCCTCGGCCGCCGACCCGACATCACGCAGGTCCGCGAGCCCGGCGTCCACGTCGACGCGTCCCTCTTCCAGACCGACGGTCAGTGCGATGAGTTCGCAGACGGCAGCCGGATCGTCGAGCTTCAGGAAGTTCTGGCCGAGCAGCCCGCGCCAGTGGTCGGCGATCTCCGGATCGTCGTAGTAGCTCGACTGGTTCGGCAGGATGTAGTAGACGTGCCACCGCTCGGCGAGCTCCCGGTAGATGGACTCCACCGAAACATCGCGCCGCACAGGGTCACCGATGACGCTGCGGATGTGCCGTGATGCCAGCCGTGGCTTGTTCAGCTCGTCGCCGATCAGGAACAGGAAGCCCTTCTTGCGCCGCTTTTCCCAGGCGTCGGTGACGATGTGGGTGGCCATGAAATATCCGGCCAGTTCATAACTTTCGGACTTCTGCCCACCACCGCCGCCTTCCATTAGGATGGCGCGCAACTGCTCGTCCATCCGGTTGTCGGACTCGAACTGCCCCACCTGCAACGGCACTCGGTCGCAGTCGGCATCGCCGACGGCGCCGAACAGGATCTGCGGGTCGTCCGCGTAACCCTTGCGTTGCAGCAATCCGTGCAGCTTGCCGAGCTTGCGCTGCATGATCCGCGGCACCCGGCCCATCGAGCCGGTGACGTCGAACAACACCGCGATGGGCAGCGAATTCCCGTGGTCGGCCGAGTCCCGGCATTCGCGCGCGGTGATACCCAGCGGGTCGAGGGTCGGGTGCGCCTGCCAGTCGCCGTACGGCACACCCTGCATCTCGGCGGTGTATCCGAAGTCGTCGAGCCCCCGGCTGGCACGGAAGGTCTTGGCCGCGCGGTAGGCGGTGTCGTCCCAGTTTCCGTATCCCATGTGATCACTTCCTCTCGTGAATCTAGTTTTAGTGTAGATGACTAAAACTCTGCCGGTCAAGGAATCCCCTCGGCGAAACCTGTTCCCTGGCAAGATCGGACGCGTGGAGCTCCGACAGCACAACCCGACCGACGGCATCTATCCGGCCACCGACGACTACGTGCACGCGATGGAGGTCCGAGGTGCCGAACGACTGCTGTTCGTCTCGGGCACAATGGGTCTCGATGCGGAGGGCAAGCCTGGCACGACCCTCACCGAACAGCTCGAGCTGATCTGGTCGAACCTGCGCACCATCCTCGCCTCGGCCGACATGACCGTGGACAACATCGTCCGGCTCACCAGCTACCTGCGCGACGCCTCCGACGCCGACGCGAACGCCGCCGCCCGCGTGGCCGCGTTGGGCGGCCGGGCCGTTCCGACTACGGCGATCGTCGTGCAGACCCTGGAGAACGACTGGCTCGTCGAGATCGAGATCGTCGCCGCCCGCTGACGCGCGCACCGCAATCTCGCCGACGACCGCGGCCCGCCGCCGAAATCGGCCGGTGCGCCGAGCGGTGCCACTCCGGTGCG
>NZ_BJXA01000121.1 GCF_007990755.1 Nocardia ninae NBRC 108245
CGGTGGCGACCGCGGCCACGGCCAGGGTCAATCCGCCGCGCAGTCGAGTGAAGGCGGGACGCATGCGGCGCTGGGCGGATGCGTTGGGAGCGAGTGAATCCGGTTCGACGTTGAGCATGTCCTGACCATAGAAATCGGCGGTGCGGCACGGCATCACGCTGCAGCGTGATTTCCCGGTGGCACCGGGGAGCTAGGGGTGATTCCGCATCGCTCGGGGCGGCCGTCTCAGGGGGCGATCGGGGGTAGCCGCCCGCGAAAGCGCTTCGGTGGAAGGCCATCCGGCGACCGGCCCACCGCACCGTTGACGTGTCCGATCAGGCCAGCGCGCAGTGGTGTCACAAGGAGGCCGCCTGGGGGCCGCGCGGCCGGACGCCCGGAAACCGGCACGAAGTCGGCAACAGAACTTCTGCCACCGTCGCGCGGAACGCCTCCCCTATATCACCGAAACATGCACTGCTATATGGAATCTCGTACAGTGGACAGACCCGCGATTTTCGTCCGTCGCGCTGCTGGGAGGGGGGTCCGATGATAGGATGGATCGGACACGAGGGATGTTCGGGCAGATGAGTTCCTCGGGTGAAATCGTTCGGAAGAAGGCGGGACCCGCCTTGTTCTTCGTGTGCGAGAGGGGCCTTGAACACGAACTCCGCATTGGTGTGCCCGCGGCACGAGGTGTAGGTCGAGCGGCTATTCCTGGGATAGGGAATACCGCCGGTTCATTGTGTCCCGATTCGAATGGTTCGGCATTCTCCGTGTTGTCGGCGCGGCGGCCGGAGTGGTCATCGTGTTCAGAATTATTGTCGCCGCGACGCCCGGGGTGGTCATCGTGTGCAGAAAATCTGTTTCACCATATATGGTGGCGTACAAGGATGTCCGTTGTCGGCTTCTTCGCCGATGTAGAAGTCCAACTCTCGAGCGTATCCACGCCGACGCCCGTTCCGGGCTGGAACTGGTAGTTTCCGAAATGTTTCCGGAAGTCGGCGAACCGGGCCACGAGGTTAACACCATTCACAAATAACGCCGCGAATCACGCTGGCGATCCGCAGATTGCGAATGCAGGGGCGTTTCGACACCGTATCGTTGCTGGAACTCTGCCAATGTGAAATATTGCTGTCCGCGCTAGTTAGTCACCGCAGACACGGCACAGCGACGTGCCTTCCGCATCGATTCGTCCCGGCTTGTTGTGGCGGTTCGGATCGGTACTGGCGGCGGGGCGAAGTGTGCTACGGAATGATCTCGGCTTCGACGCAGGAGTACCGCCGTGAGTGAACACAGGTTGAACGTGGACGACGATGCGAGAGTCGGAGTTGCCGACGTAGTCATCGAGATTCCTATCGAGTCGATAGACATCAGTGGCGCACTGCGTGTGCGTGCTGAAGACTCTGCACATACCCAGGTGCTGGCAGCGACGGAGGCGGAACTGCCGCCGATCCTGGTCCACCGAGAAACCATGCGGCTGATCGACGGTGTGCACCGTCTGAAAGCCGCGAAACTGAAGGGGGCCAACGTCATCCGGGCACAGTTCTTCGACGGCACCGAGGAAGAGGCGTTCGTGCTCGCGGTCCAGGCCAACATCGCGCACGGCCTGCCGCTGTCGATCCTCGATCGCAAGGCCGCCTCCCTGCGCATCATGCGGATGTACCCGCTGTGGTCGGACCGCAAGGTCGCCGAGGTGGCGGGGCTGGACCACAAGACGGTCGGTGCGGTGCGCAGGCAGTCGTCTGGGGATGTTCCCCAGACGAGGCATCGATTAGGCCGCGACGGCCGGATGCGCCGAGTGCGCCGACCGGACGTCGAACACCAGCGCCGGAAAAAGTCCTGCGACGGCACCGAGGGTGCGCCGATGACACCCGATCCGGCACCGCCGGAGCGGGTTTGCCCCTCCTCGGTATTGCAGAGCCTGCGCCGCGATCCGTCGCTGCGGCTCACCGAGACGGGTCGGACGGTATTGCGCTGGCTGGACGCCAGTCCGCGCACGCCGACGCAGTCGCTCGATCTCGCGGATCGGATCCCGGAACACTGCCTGAATCTCGTGCTCGATATGGCTCGGCAGAACGCGGCCAACTGGCAGGACTTCGCCACCCGAATCGGCGATCGGCTGCAGGCGAAATGATGGTGCATTTTACCTCGGGATACGGTGCGTGACTTGCGAATCGACAATTATCCGCAGGTCACGCACCGGCGATCCTTCGGCGCCGCGATACCGCTCGCCGTGCCGGTGCGGTCGGCATCGAACGCTATTCGGTATGCGGCGCCGGTGCTCACCCGTGCCGGGTCGAACGCGGCGCCGAAGGTCCAGCGGACGACGCCGTCGCGCAGTGGTGTCCGCGTGGCATCAACCGCGCTCGGTGACACGGTATTTCGGCGCACATGCGCCGAAAGTGGCGTTGTCCGAGCGCAAGTGCGGTACACCGCGCCGAATAGTGCTTTCGGGGAACTTAATCAACTCGTGATACGAACTCCCCAGTAACTCCCCAGTCGAATCTATCGCCCGCGGTGTGGTTCTACTTGAATATGAAATACCCACATCGAAGGGCGGCTCGCGTCAGTGCTACCGCGGTGTTCGTTTTAGCGGCAACGGTTTTCACAACCAGCTCCGGTGCCTTCGCCCAGCCATCGTCAACCACGCCGACGACCACTCCTTCGACGTCGGCCCCCACGACTCCGCCGTCGCCGTCCGGCCCGACCACGACGATCGAGCCCACCACGACGACGACAGAACCGACGACGACGATCGAGCCGACGACGACCTATTCGTCCACGACCACCGATCCGACGACGACCACCACCACTACCGCGCCGACGTCGACCACCAGCCCGTCGACCACCATCGCGCCGTCGACCACCAGCCCCTCGACGACCACCAGCCCCTCGACGACAACGGCCCCAGGCATTTTCGATCTCCCCACCATCCCGAAGAACGTGTTCACCGATCCCGATGGAATCGCCATGCAGGTGATCTTCAAGAACCCGCTGCCGAAGCCGGCGGGCGTGCCGTCCGAGGCGCAAGCGATCGCCCAGGCCCAGGCACCGAGCGTGCAACGGGTCTTCGGCGCCGAATCGATCGGCAACCTGGTCGTGGACAAGGCGTCCCAGATCGGCCGGGGTGCCACCGTCGAGCTGCGGCAGGAAATCGACGCGGTGCCGGTCTACGGCGCGAAGGTGGCGCAGTCACTGGCCGCCGACGGCTCGCTCGTCTCGGCGAGTGGCGCGCTGTCACAGCAGACGCAGGGCAAGTATCCGACCGGCGCCACCACACCGCCCGCGACGGTGGCGGACATCGCGGTGCGCGCGCTGGCTCAGGAGACCAAGCAGCCGCGCGGCAAGTTCACCGTCTTCGCGACGGCCGCCATGTGGTACGACCCGAAGCTGGCCGCCAAGGACGGTGCCCCCAGCGTGGCGGTGCCCGCGTACAAGGTCGCGCTCAAACGGGCTGGCACGCAGGGCGATCAGTCCGCGCAGTGGGTCCTGTTCATCGACGCCAACAACACCGGCCGCGTGCTGGACAGCTGGCACGAAACCGGGTCGAAGCCCGAGGGCAGACCCCGTCGCTGAACGGTGCCGCGCAGCAGCTCGTCACCTTCCGAGGGTTGGGCGCCCAGTAGGTCGCGGTGCGCCGGCAATACCTGCGGATTGCCGAGTCGGCATTTCCCGCAGTCGATTACAGATCCGATCGAGCATCGCCATGGCCGAGGTCCGCCGGATCGCCTAGAAAAGGTTGGCTCCCATGAGAATTCACCAGTGGCGAGAAACGCACGTGCCGGTCCCGGCTGCGCTGAGATCGCGTCCGGTCGCCGTGTCGGCCTTGGCCCTCGCATTGAGCCTCACCGCGGGCGTCGCCGCGGTGGCCGCTCCGCCGCCGGATACGCCGAACGGGTCGGCCGCGAGCGCGGCCGACCCGACTCCGGGCTCCGACGGTCTCGGCGATCCGTACTACCCGAAGGACGGCAACGGCGGCTACGACGCGACCCACTACGACGTCGCCATCGACTACAACCCGCCGACCCACAACCTCAAAGGCAAGGCGACCATCACGGCGAAGGCGACCCAGAACCTGTCCCGGTTCAACCTCGACTATGCCGGTCCCGCAGTCGGATCCGTCGCCGTCAACGGTCAGCCCGCCCGCTTCCAGAAGTCCGGCGAGCACGAGCTCGTGGTGACCCCGGCGGCGGCACTGCCGCTGGGGCAGCCGTTCACCGTCGTCGTCGACTACGGGGGGACCGTGCCGGATACCAAGGGCAACGGCTGGACGTACTCGCCGTCCGGCGGCGCCTTCGCGGCGGGTGAACCGCATTCGGCGACAACGTGGTACCCGCTCAACGACACACCGCTGGACAAGGTGACCTTCACCGTCCGGGCGACCGTGCCCACCGGTTGGGATGTGGCGTCGAACGGGGTCCGCGCGTCCGATGTCCCCGCGGGCACCGGCAAGCACACCGTCACTTGGGAGGCCAAGGACCCGATCATCGGGTATCTGACCACCATCGCGATCGACAAGTTCACGCGCTTGACGCAGCAGGCCGGGAATACGCCGTTGGAGAGCTTCTTCGCGCCGGGTGGCGCTCAGCAGAAGCGGGAGCTGGAAAAGAAGCTGCCCGGCGTGATCGCCTTCGCCGAACAGCTGTACGGCCCGTATCCGCTCGAATCCGGCGGCGGCATCTACGTGGACACCAATCTGCAGTTCTCGCTGGAGACGCAGACCCGGCCGATCTACGCGCCGTGGACGGACCTGAACACAGTGATCCACGAGAACGCCCATCAGTGGTGGGGCGATTCGGTGTCGATCAAGGACTGGCGCGACATCTGCTTGAACGAGTGCTTCGCCAGCTACACCGCCGACATCCTCTACCCGGAGCGGGTGCAGGGCCGCAACGCCGACCAGCTCTACCGGCGGGCGCTCGCGAGCGCCGACCAGCAGGGCATCTGGTCGACACCGCTCTACGATCCCGGCAAGGGCAAGGAGTTCACCACCGTGTACTCCCGCGGCCCACTGTTCCTGCACGCATTGCGCCGCAACATCGGCGACGACGTATTCCTCACCGCCGTCCGCGATTTCGCGCAGAAGCACAAGAACGGCAACGCGTCGATTCCGGAGTTCCGTCAGTTCATCCAATCCCGCACCACCAAGAAGCTGGATGGATTCTTCGATGCTTGGCTCAACGGAAGGAAGCGGCCCGCCAGTGAATACCTCTACCCCGGCAGCCTCAACAACCAGAACATGCAGGGTGGCCCGGAGGAGCGGGATATCGAGCCGTGGCCGTTCGGGCGCGGGGACCGGAAATGACGGCAGCCTCGCTGACCCGGGCGCTGCAGCAGCGCATGCTGTCTGTCGTCGCTGCGGCCACTATCGCACCGTTCATCGTGGCCGCCCTGCACGCGGCACCGGCTGACGCGTACGGCTACCTCTCCGCGCCGGCCAGCCGTCAGGTGCAGTGTGCGCAAAGTCTGTTGCCGTGTGGCCCCGTCAAATACGAGCCGCAGAATGTGCAGGGGCCACCGGGGCAACGCAGTTGCAGCGGCGGTGACGGGCGCTGGGCGGATCTGGACGACGACAGCAAGCCGTGGCAGGTGCACCACACCAGCAGCACGGTGACGTTCACCTGGACGCTCACCGCCTTGCACCGGACCCACAATTACGAGTACTGGATCGGCGATACGCGGGTCGCGGTGATCGACGGCAAGAACCAGCCGCCGAGCGGGCGAACCGTCACCCACACGGTGCACCTCGGCGCCTTCACCGGGCCGCAGAAGTTACTCGGCATCTGGAACGTCGCGGACACGCCCAGCGCGTTCTACTCGTGCGTGGATCTGCACATCGGTTCCGGCACCGTGACGCCGGTCGGTATCAAGGGCGTCAGCAAGAAGCGGGCGCAGATAGTGGCCTGACGATCGCGTCGGTGGACCGTCGCAGGGGCTGCGACGGTCCACTCTCATGCGCTGGCGCACCCGGCAGAGCGACCGCCGGGTTACCGTGGGGGCTGTGTCGACGGATGTTGGAGGCTTTGTGCGGACCATCGCTCGCGTGTTGCTCGTCCTGCTGGTGCTCGTGGGTGGCACGGCATCGATGGTGCCCGCGGCGGTCGGTGCGCCCGCGGTGCACATCGACGACGTCACCGCGGGAAAGATCGACGCGTTGCTGGCGTCGCGCGCGGGTGCCGCGCAGAGCAAAGGCGAGCTCGTCGAGTTGCTGTCGCGCCAGTTCCTCGGCACGCCGTACGGCGCCGATATGCTCGTCGGCTCGGCGACCCAGCCCGAGCAACTCGTCATCGACTTCCGCCGCGTGGACTGCTTCACCTATCTCGACTACGTCGAAGCGCTGAGCAGGTCCACCGACCGGGATCAGTTCATCGCGAATCTGGTCGACACCCGCTATGCCGAGGGGCGCATCGACTTCCGGCAGCGCAAGCATTTCTTCAGCGACTGGGTGAGCACGCCGCAGATCGCGGCCACCGACGTCACCGGTGCGCTGAGTACCGCTGCGGTCACCGTCGCCAAGCACCTCAACGCCAAGGCCGACGGCGGGAACTATCTGCCAGGGTTGCCGGTGGTCGATCGGGCCGTGACCTACCTGCCCAGTGCGGCGGTGGACGACAACGTCATCGGTGGTCTGCGCACCGGCGACTACCTCGGCGCCTACACCGACCAGGCGGGGCTGGACGTCACGCATGTCGGGATCTTCGTGCAAACCGCCGACGGTCCGGTCTTCCGGAACGCGTCCTCGCTCGCGGCGAACAACAAGGTGGTCGACTCGCCCCTGGCCGAATATCTGCGGTCGGTTCCGGGGATCGTCGTGTACCGCGCTCAGTAGCGCTGTTGCTGTTACCGGGTGCCGGGCGGGCGTGACGGCGCCTGCCCTTCGACGGTGGCGATCCGCCACTGCCCTCGGGTAGCGTGAGCGACCTCCGGTCGGGGGCTGGAGCCACGGCAATATCCGTGCGTCACAGACACTCTCGTGTCGCAACTCTCGAGGTACACATGCTGAAGACAGTGGTCGCCACCGCAATGGCGGCGGTCGGAATCACGATGGGGGCCGGGGCCGCCAACGCATTCACTCCGCAAGACGAACTGAAGTTCTTCCTGATGGACCATCAGGATTGGTCACCCGACTTCAAGCAGGACGATGTGGATTCGTCGCGTGTGATCTGCGGAATTCTGGATCACCGGGTACCCGGTGACAAAGCAAGGCTCATTGCCATCGATCGCCGCTATCCCTCGATCGGGGTGGGACATCTGGGTGTGACCGACACCGAAGTCAGCGTCCTCATCTACTGCCCGCAACACCTGCTGTCCTCCTAGCGCGGACGTGCCATCCAACGGCCCGAGATATTCTCGGGCCGTTGGTCTTTCGCCAGTACCTGTGCTCAGCCGTGGACGGGGTAGTTGGCTCGGATGACACCGGCCGGGTCGCGGTCCTGCTTGATCTGCCGCAGCCGCGCCAGCGTCTCTGGATCGAACGCCGCTGAGGCCGACTCGCCGGGGGCCAGGAAGGTGTACGGCTTGGCTCCGGTGATGTGGGTGCCGAGCGCGCCGAGGATATCGGTGAACCTGGTCCGGATGTCGTCGAGAAGATGCGGCAGTCCGAGTCCGAGCATATAGAGCGCGTAGGGCTCAGTGATGGGGCCGCGCGCGCCGCCGTCGGGCCGGGTTTCCGCCAATGCGCCACCGAGACCACGGATTTGGATGTTGAGCAGGGGCGCTACCGGGGCATCGATGAGCGTCTTGACCACCGCGTCGCCGAGGTCGGTGAGCAGTTCGCCGCGGGAGAGGGACGGGCTGGGATCGGTGGGTTCGGCGGTGATCTGGCCGATCTGGGCCGGTGTCAGGACGCCTCGGGTGTCGGCGAGTATGCCGTCGATCGCGTCGAGGCGCGCGGTGAGTGCCCGGCCCTCTGCGGCATCGCCGAGGTAGGCGAAGTCGATGGCAACGGTGGGTGCGGCGCCGGGAATCTGGTAGCGCTGCAACCACACCGACAGTTCCCGGGGTGCGTCGGTGGTGAGTTCGGTGAACAGGTCGAAGGCCTCGCGGGTGCGGTCGGCCGACCACATCACCCGGCCGCCGTACAGCTGCGGCAGCGGGAACAGGTCGAACTCGATCTCGGTGACGATCGCGAAATCGCCACCGCCACCGCGCAATGCCCAGAACAGCTCCGGGTCCGAATCGGCGGTGACGCGCTGCTGACGGCCGGTGGCGTCGACGATGTGCAACGCGCGCACGGCGTCCGCCGCCCAGCCGTATTTGCGTGCGAACCAGCCGAATCCGCCGCCGAGGGTGTATCCGGTGACGCCGACCACGGGATTGCTACCGGCAAGCCCGGTGAGGCCGTGCGCGGCGGCCGCGGCCTGCACCGCACCCCACTGCACGCCGGTGCCGACCCGCGCCACTCGCTGTCCGGCGTCGATCTCGAGGTGGTTCAGGGCGCCGGTCCGCACCAGAATCGACTCGTCGATATCCCCGGTCGCGCCGTGCCCGGTGGGTTGGGTCACCACCCGCCGGCCCGAAACGCCGGCGTATTGCAGCACTTTCGCGACGTCCTGCGCGTCGGCGACCTCGACCACCGCGGCCACCGACTGCGCCACCGCCACGTTCCACGGCCGGGCCGCCGCCTCGAACGCCGAATCCTCCGGTAGCACGACGCTTCCGCGGGTTACGGCGCGCAATTCCTCGATACCCATGATTGCTGTCCTCATTCGCTCTTGTTGCCTCGTCATTGCTACCTGGATGACGACGTAGGGCGAGCAAGTGTGACACAGCGGATGAAGCGCCCCGCTCAACCGTGGTCGGGGAGGCGGACGATATGCGGGATGCCGACAGGGTTGCTGATCCAGTGGGCTTTCATGGTCGAGGGGAGTGGTTCCAGCTCGTCCTGCACGGGGACTCCGTGGGCCGCGAGGTGCTCGGTTGCGCGGTCGACGTCGTCGGTGAACAGTTCCAGCCAGAGGTCGGCCCGGGCATAGTTGTCGACGCGGTCGAGCCACAGTGTGACGGGCCCGAACTGGATAGCGGCGCTCTGGATGACGCCCTCGGCGACGGCTTCGCCGCTGTTGTCGGTGACTTCCATGCCGAGTGTGTCGCGGTAGAAAGCGACGGTCCGGTCGAACTGTGCTCTGGGAAGTTTCATGGCGATGTTGCGTCCGCCGCGGAAGGTGGGGGTCATTGTTCGGTGCTCCTAGGTCTGATCGAGGTGGTTGCGGAGCGCGTTCAGGCGTCCGTCCCAGCTGTGGGCGAGTGCGGCGAGAAAGGACTGAGCCACGGTCATCGGCTGGGTTTGCAGGTGGTAGTGGATCCGGCGTCGCTCGCCCGGTTGGGCGTGGACGAGTCCGGCCTCGGTCAGCAGGGTGAGGTGTTTGGCGATCGCCTGTCGCGAGATCGGCAGCCGGTCTGCCAGGTCGGTTGCCGTGGCCGGACCGTGCGCGGCGAGTTCGGCGAGGATGCCGCGGCGCGTCGGGTCGGCCAGCGCGGTGAAGACCGCCTGCGCTATCAGCTCGGCGTCGGGATGGTCAGGCCGCGGCATCGAGATACTCGGCGAGTTCGGCCAGTTCCATCGCCCAGCCCTTGACGTTGCCTTCGTAGGCCTCGGTCAGGTCGGCGGGGAGCTGCGCGAAGCCGGTTTCCACCACCGTGAGCCGGGTGCCGGTGGGCGTCGGTTGCAGGGTGAATTCCACCTGTGTGCGGCGTGGATCGCTGGGCGGTAGCCCTTCGATCGGCCAGGTGAATACGAACCTGCTGTGCGGATCGACGAGCTGGATCTGCAGTGTGTACGGACCGTCCTCGCGCCACCACACCCGCACTGTGCCGCCGGGGCGCAGGTCATCGATTTCGGCGCGGGAACCGAACCAGCTTCCGAGACCTTCGGCGGTGGTCAGGGCATGCCACACCTTCTCGGGCGGGTGGGGTAATTCGAGATCGCGCTCGATGCGATCGGGTACGGGCAACGGAGCCTCCAAGTATGGCAACCAACTGGTTGCAATAGATTATCGCAACCAATTGGTTGCGACAAGGGGGGCCCGACCTTGTGGTGACTGAGTCGATCCATCTCCAGCATCTTCGAGTGGACTCAGCAGTAGAGCCCAAGGGCAGATACGCGCCCCGGACGCACGCTGGTCGGCTGCGTCCTGCCTAGCGGGATATCCTGGATCGCAGCGGATCTCGTTCACTCGCCGTGCCCGGCGGTGAGCTGCGGGTGTTCGGAGGACGCCCGCAGCGCGCAACTGTTGGTTCAGTCGAGCGTCGAGCTGTCTGCGCTGCGTGCGTACTGTCCTGGCGTCGTGCCCAGAATGCGTTTGAAGTGCCGGATCAGGTGCGGCTGATCGTGAAAACCGGTGGCGGCGGCCACATCTCGGGCGGGCATGCCGCTCAGCAGCAGTGGACGGGCGCAATCGACCCGGCGCGAGATCAGGTACTGGTGCGGTGGCATCCCGAACTCGCGGCTGAACGCCCGGATGAGGTGGGTGGGGTCGGCGTGCAGTACGGCCGCCGCCTCGGTGAGCGAAAGGCCTTCTGTGGTACGGGAATCGAGCAGTTCCCGCAGCCGGTGAGCCAACCCTGGATCTCGGCGTCGAGACGACGGATCGGTGCCGCGAAGCAGATCGCCGAGACGGTCGTTTACGAGCGTGAGGCGGCTGGCCGCCTCCAACTCGTCGCCGGGATGCGTGAGTGTCGCGTGCAACTGGCGGATGCGGCGGTGCAGCAGCGGGTCGGCGAAGGTGGGAGTGTCTACGGCACAACCGATCATCGCCTCGGACAGCTGGGGATTGTCGAGATACAGCACACGCTTGCGAAAACCCTGAGCGGTGGCGGCCTGGCCGTTGTGCGGAACGTGCGGCGGAAGCAGCGAGACCACCGGGCCGAGGACGCCGTGCTCGTGCCGGTCGAGGTTGTAGCGGATCATCCCGTCGTCGACAATCAGCAGCGTCCAGAAATCGTGGGCGTGCATCGGGTAGACGTGCCCGACGAAACGGGCATGAAAGACCTCGACGATGCCGGGTACCCGCGGCTGCCAGGCCTTGATCTGCTCGACCGAGCTGCCGGCAACCATGCCAGGATCGTACAAGCCTCGGCGGGCCCGACGGCGGAAGAGTCATCGGCATGGAGAACATGCGATTCGACACCAAGATCGGGGTACTGCTGCGCGAGGACCTACAGACCTGGCAGCGGCTCAACGTGACGGCATTTCTGGTCAGTGGCCTGGGCACGGCGCAACCGGAGGTGATCGGGGAACCGTACGAGGATGCGGACGCAACGCTCTACCTGCCGATGTTCCGCCAGCCCGTACTCGTCTTCGAGGGCACCAAGGAGGTGCTGCGCGGCGCGCACAGCAAGGCATTGGCGCGCGGCCTGCGCACGGCGGTGTTCACCTCCGACCTGTTCGCCACCGGGAACGACCGGGACAATCGCGCTGCCGTGCGCGCGGTCGGCACCGATCACCTCGACCTCGTCGGAATCGCCGTGTACGGACCGCGCAACGTGGTCGACAAAACGCTCAAAGGTTCGCGAATGCATCCGTGAATCGGGGGAGTTGGCTGAAGCGCGACGTGGCGGTGGCAGTGGACTGCCATGTACGACAAGAACTTTGGCAGTCTGCGATAGGGATGTTTGCGCTAGCGTTGCGGGTGGAGTTAACGAACACATGGGAGGGCATCACTGTGCTACGCAAAATGATCTTCACCTCTGCTGCCGCCGCAGCCGGCTTGGCTTTGCTCGCGGGCCCGGCCGAAGCCAGGCCGGACTGGGCTAACTACTGGCACAAGTACCCCACGGCGGAGCAGTGCGAAGAACAGCGGCGCCTCAGCGAGAACAACGGATCCCGCGTGAGCGATCGCTGCGAACCTGACGGCGGCGGCAGTTACCAGTACTGGACGTAGCATCCGGGCCGATCGCCATAGTTGATCGACTCCCGTGCCGACGTGGGCCTGTCACGTTGGCACGGGAGTTTGCCGTGAGTGGTCTCGGTTCCTCTGCGCCCGGCAGGTGGGTTCGCGCAGTCGCTTCCTGGTCGGAAAGGGCAATTGCGGGAATTGGTCCGGACGGGAGCAGGCCGAATTACGATCGAGGTCAATTCTCTCGTGGCATTGGATGGTCAGGAGGTCGGCCGATGTTCGGTACGAGGTGCGCGCTGGTCGCGATCGCGGGAGCCGCGACGACGATGCTGTGCTCGGCGTCGGTGAGTGCCGGTCCCGAGGACGAGTTCATCACGTTGAATCCCGTGCTCACGGCGTCGCTCGACGGTTTGCAGGCCACCGGCACCTATCGGTGTGAAGCCGGTATCGGCTATCTCGACGTCTCCGCACAGATGGATACCAACGGCAGCGGCACGATCCAGCTGACCAGCTCTCCGCCGGGAGTGATCCTGCAATGCACCGATCGGGTCGAAACCTGGTCCGTTGTGCTGAAGCCGTCCAACGGTATGCCGGTGCTCGTGCCTTACACGGAGGGCACCGGTACTGCGCAGCTGAACAGGAAGTATTGGAAGGTCGATTCGGGGCCGGTGGACCTGCACGTCGGGTAACCCGAGCGCCCGACTCGATCCGGCTGCGGCGAGCATCGAGACTGCGCGTCTATATCCGTGCTGATTTTGTCGCCTCGCTGAGACTGGCGACAATGGCGCCATGGTCGAACTTGTGCTGGTCCGCGGTGACATCACCGAGCAGGATGTGGATGCTGTGGTGAACGCAGCCAATTCGTCACTGCTCGGCGGCGGGGGTGTCGACGGCGCCATTCACCGCAAGGGTGGTCCGGCGATCCTGTCCGCGTGCCGTGATCTGCGGGCGTCGCATTACGGGAAGGGGCTGGCGACCGGGAAGGCGGTCGCGACGACCGGCGGGAATCTGCCCGCACGATGGGTGATTCACACGGTCGGGCCGGTGTGGTCGGCGCAGGACGACCGATCGGAGCTGCTGGTCTCCTGCTACCGCGAATCACTGCGGGTGGCAGACGAGTTGGGTGCGCGGACAGTAGCGTTCCCGGCCATCTCGACTGGGATCTACGGCTGGCCGATCGATGACGGGGCCCGCATCGCGATCGAGACTGTGCGCGCCGCCGAGACTGAGGTGCGGGAGGCGCGGTTCGTACTGTTCAGCCAGGAGGCATACGACTCCTTCGCTGCTGCAGTGTGATTCCGGCGCGGTCGATCTCCAGCAGATCCACAGCTCCGTGACCTGGATTTCCTGTCGGTGCACGCAATTCGGTATGGACGGACTTCCACACCTGCGGACGGTCGGCATGCTCGAAGTGCCGCGCCGGAACCAGGGCGCATCGTAACGTCGGGACATGCTGTCGAATCCAGGCAAACCTGAAACCGATGTCTCCGTGCAGCGTTGGCAGGACATACCCGGTTGGTTCACGTGGCGAGATGCGCAGGAAGAAGCGGTCGCGCATTTTCCCGGGGGCGGTACTTTCGTCGAAGTCGGTAACTATCTCGGTCGCAGTTTGTGCTCCCTGGCTGAAATTGTGGCCGACAGCGGCAAGTCGTTCACCGTCGTGGGAGTCGACACTTGCCGCGGCAGTGGACCCGAGGGAGTGCGCGGCATCAACGCGCATGGCACCGCGGTGTCCGCCGGTGGCGGTACCTTCGCCGGACTGCTCCATCGCAACGTCATCGCGTGCGGATTCGCCGACCAGGTGCTGATCGTGGTCGGCGACTCCGAGTCCACCGCCGCCCTGTTCGCCGATGCCTCACTCGCGTGGGTTCACATTGATGCCCGGCACGACTACGACAGTGTGGTGGCAGACATCACCGCCTGGCGGCCGAAGGTGATGCCTGGCGGCTGGCTTTCCGGCGACGACTACCTTCCGTCGGCCTGGCCGGGTGTCGTCGCCGCGGTAGATGAACTGCTTCCGCAAGCGCAGCCGTGGTCGACCATTCAATGGCGATGGGTGAACGATTGACTCTGCCGGCCAACCGTTCGTGAGATCAACTGCCGGCCACCGGTGTGGATTGCGGTTGAACCGGACGAAGTAGGTTTATGTTTGTCGTACGTGAGTCCTTGTGTCGGCCCTAGTTGCCGGTCCGGATCGAGTTCACGGTGTTTCTCGCGGGCTGTACTCCATTGGTGACTATCGCGAAAGAGGCGTTCGATGGGTCGGTTGCGGTGTGGTCGTACAGCCTTGGCTCTCGATGCCAGGGCGCAGACGGCGCGGCGGATGGCTTCCATTGCCGCCGTGGTTGCCCTCGGCATCGGAATCAACGCCGCCGAACCTGGACACAGCCACGCCGACCTTCCGCAACTTCCACTTCCCGACCTCATCTGCCAGGCAGGCACTCAGGCAGAGTTCGGAGTGGTGGACAACGCCGTCACCGGCATCTACATGGGTGCCTATCGCAACTGCACATCCCCCAACGGCCAATACCCCCAATATGTCTCGTGGATCATCACCGTCGACCCGATCAATGTCAACGGATGCCCGCAAACCCGTTTCTTCGGTTCCGGAACGATGACCTGGGTCAACCGCCACACGATGAATACCGAGCCGGGCACAGTCGACTTCGACGTCGACCTCTCCAGCCTCTCGACGATAAAAATCGCACTCAAAGTGACCAGCGGACCCCTGGCAGGGAAAACCATTTCCGCGCTGGTCGTCCCCTCATCAACCGATCTCCTCCTCCCATGCCCCAACGGAGGTTTCGGAATCAGACGCATGAATTTCGACGGCCAGGGAGTGTTCCGGTCCTGAACCCGAAGCCGATCCGCAATTGAATTGTCTTGCATCACTGCGTATTCGCACCCCGGGTTCGGTTGGATCCCATCGTGATCACTCGGTCGCCTCACACAAGCGGTCGACCGACCGATCGATGGCAGGATCAGGCGATGACAGCTGCCAGGAGCGACCGCCACCAGAGACTGTCGGCCTTTCTGGCTTCCCGCAGTGACATCGAGCTCGCCGAGTTCATGGACACGGGCCGGTCCAACAGTGTGGGAGTCGGCGGGGGCTCGGCAGTCATCGAGGTCGACGCCGTACAGCTGTTCGTCAAGCGCATCCCGCTGACCGATCGAGAGCTCGCTCATTCGGGCTCGACCGCAAACCTGTTCGACCTGCCGATGTTCTGCCAGTACGGCATCGGCGGACCGAGCTTCAATGCATGGCGTGAGCTGGCCGCGAACACCATCGTCACCGAGGGCGTGCTGGCCGGCCGGACACAATCGTTCCCGATGCTCTATCACTGGCGCGTGCTGCCCGGCCGGTCGCCGATCGCGGCCGAACACGCCGACATCGACGCTGTGGTTGCTACCCAGGGCGGCCATCCAGCCGTGGGCGCGCGGCTCGAGGCGCTGGCCGCTGCATCGTGGAGCCTCGTGCTGTTCTGCGAATACATCCCGCACACCATGCCGGACTTGTTGCGCGACAACCCGGTCGGAAAGGCCACGGCAGTCGCACGGCAGCTTTCAACGATCGTGACGTTCCTCGGCGATCGGAAGTTGCTGCACATGGATGGGCACTTCGGCAACATGCGCAGCGACGGGGAGCTGATCTACCTCAGCGACTTCGGACTCGCTACCTCGCCACATTTCGACCTGTCGACCGCCGAGCGCGACTTCGCCCAACGCCACACCACCCATGACGCCGACTACGCCGCCATGCGTCTGGTCAACTGGCTGGTGACCGATGTGTGCGGAATCCCGACTCCGCCCGGCGGCGGCCCGGCCGCCCGCAACGAGTACGTACTTCAATGCGCCGCTGGATACATCCCCGACGACGTGCCGCCGGCTGTGGCCCCGATCCTGACCCGGTACGCGCCTGCCGCCGCGAGGATGAACGCCTTCTACTGGAGATTGTTCGGCGGCGATTTCTACGCGGAATACCCTGCTGAGCCCGGCAACTCGGGTCGATGAGCGTGCGTTCGCGAGCTCGCCGGGGCATCGGTCAGCGGCGCTCGGCGGCTTGTTGTGCTGTTTTCTCCAGCTCGGCTCGATACTGCTGCCACCAGGTCGAGTCCCTGGCGGCCATGTTGTCGTTGCCATTGAGCATGCCTGCGGCGCCATCGATCAATTCGCGGAGGATGTCGGCATGCCCTGCGTGCCGGTGGGTTTCGGTGGTCACGTGCACCAGGATTTGATGCAGGGTGACGGTTCGGTGATCCTCGTTCCACCACGGGACCGAGCCTTCGGCGGTGAGGTCGAGGGTGTCGATCGTGGCGTCGGCGTGCGCCCAGACTCGACGGTAGAACTCGATGATGTCCTCGCGCGACTGTTCGGCGGTGGTCCACATGTCGGCCGTGGGATCGTTCTCGAAGTCGTATTCGGCCAGGGGTTCGTGATAGGGACGGGCGAAAGTGTCTCCGAAGTAGCCGAACTCGATGCCGGCGAGATGTTTCACCAAGCCGAGCAGGTTGGTGCCGGTGGGAGTCATCGGACGACGCACGTCATACTCGGACAGGCCGTCGAGCTTCCACAACATGGCTTCGCGGGCGGAACGCAGATAGCGGTGCAGATCCGCTTTGGGGCCGGAGACAGTCATGCCGAGCACCCTGCCATGCCACTCACCCGCCCTCCACCGGTTTCGTTCCCCGCCAGCAGCATTCACGCCCACCTCGGCAGCCGCGAGCTCAACCGGGGAGCGCGGCCGAAACAAACCCCATCACAATCGATGTCGCCGACAGTGCACCGGTCCCGAATGCCGCCGCGAGCGCAAACCCGATCAGCGCATCCTCTTCGGTCGGCTGTGGCGGTTCGACGGTATGCCCCAGCACCTTGATCTCGGTCGGCGTCTCCCACTCCACATCGATCGATCCGTCGGACCGTAAGGTGAACTCGCAGAACGACTTCTCGATCTCTCCCGGCCGACCGTCGATGAATCTGCACGTGTCAATCGATTTCGGTCCAAGACTCATCACCCGGTCATCTATTTCGGCGACCACCCGATAGCTGCGCTTGAACACGCGCCCGCTCCCCGGAAGCACCTTCATCGCACGGTCGTTCACCCGCGCCACGAGACAGCTTGCATCCCGGGTCCCGATCGGCACGCTTCGGCGCGTCCGCGCACCGACACGTTCGATGGTCACCATCGGCGAGTCCGCTGTCCTGAACCGCGCCGAGCAACGGTCATCGGCTTTCGTGACAACGACATCCCCGAAAACGATGCTGTCGGAGATTGTTTGCACAACGTCAGGCACTGGTCATCGACTCCTCGAATGCGGTCGGTACATGCCACCACGACACCCCCGTCACATTTATAGCGGGTTTCCACCGCTCAGCGCGGATCTCTTGCCGATGCGGAGAGTCAAGGCGTCGGTGACGATCCAGGTTCGCGTACTCGGAGCTGAGCGTCGGAACGGTCATGCGCAGCGACTTTCTGGCCGGACTGGCACAGGAACTCTCGGGGGAGACGCGTAATGCGGCTACCGGCAACGCGATTGGAACCCGGCGCGTGGCTACTTTGGTTGCGTACGTGCGTGGCGGGCGCCGTGGAAGGCCGTGAATGCGGCTAGGGCGGCTAGGGCTGCGCCGGCGGTCGGGTGGTTCGGTATGGCGCCTGGGGCTTGGCGTGCCAAGTAGGCGACGGCTAGGCCGAGGGCGATCAGGGTGAGCAGGGCGGTTTCGAGGATTGTCACGTATCGAGGTGGTGTGGGCATCCAGGTTCTCCTGGCGGTCGGCGGGGTACCTGGGTGATGGGTAGATGTAGCTGTTGAATAGCTGATAGTTGGAAGGTAGCAAGGATCCGGGAATCTGACAAGATAGATTACCGGATTGACGCGAGTGGTGGAGGCGGTCGCTCAGCGCGTGCGTTCTCGCATATCGCCCGTTCAGCCGGGTATAAGCGACGGGGACACGGTGGCGGGAGTGCGAGTGAAAGTGCCGTCGTGTCCCTTTGGGGTCGGCGTTCTCGGCGCGCCGAGGCGAGGGAAGGCGGCTCAGGGCGCCGATGACCGTAGGTCAGCAGCCACGTGGCCCCGGGTTACGCCGGTTTGACGGGGATCCCGTAGCGGGCCGATCAGGGCGTGAGTCAGGGCTGGGGTGTGGGCGGTCGGAGGGTGGTGCTCGGCGCCACGGGAGCTGGAGCGGGTGGCTTCTGGCTGGCAGGGGGTTGCTTGGTGGATGGCGTGGCGGGTGGGGCCGGCTGCGGTTTGGTGGTCGCAGGCGGGGCTGGTTGTTTGGAGACGGGGGTTACTGGGACCGTCGTGGTTGGTTGAGGTTTGGGCGCGGGCGGGGCGGCTGGTTGTGGTGGAGGTGCCGGTGTGGCTGGTTGTGGAGTAGCTGGTTGCGAAGGAGCGGGGGCGGCGGGTTGTTGCGGCGGGGG
>NZ_BJXA01000122.1 GCF_007990755.1 Nocardia ninae NBRC 108245
CGCCGCGGCCTTCGAGCCCGCGCCTGCGCTTACCGCCGGAGCCGACGACGGCACCCTTCTTGGTGCCGCCCTTACGAATCGCACCACGACGCTGCGAATTGCCTGCCATTACCCGGCCTTTCCAGATTGTGACGCGTCCGGCCCCGTGTGCGGCGCAGCGCCAAGGGCCCATTCCGGCCCATTTTGCGTGTCGGTGACCTCGATTCCGGCTGCCTGCAATCGATCGCGGGCGGCGTCGGCGCTCGCCCAATCCTTGTCTGCTCGCGCCTGTTGACGGCGGTCGAGCTCGGCGCGCACCAGCACGTCGAGCGCGCCCAGTGCCGCCGACGAGTCGCGTGGGGTGAACCAGTGCGGATCCAGCGGGTCGACACCGAGGATACCGAGCATGGCGCGGACCTGTCCGGCCAGGTCCCGTGCGCTGTCGATCGCGCCCGCTTCGAGCGCCTTGTTGCCCTCGTGCACGACGTGATGGATCTCGGCCAGCGCCTTCGGCACGGCGAGGTCGTCGTCGATGGCCGCGGCGAACGCGTCGGTCCACTTGCCGACCGGCACCTCGCCCGCGCGATCCACGGTGCGGTGCACGAACGCCTCGATGCGCTGATAGGACTGGGCGGCGTCGTGCAGCGCCTTGTCCGAGTACTCCAGCTTCGAGCGGTAGTGCGCGCTGCCGAGGTAGAACCGAAGTTCCACGGCGCGAACGTGTTTGAGCACGTTGGGCACCGAGAGCACGTTGCCGAGCGACTTGGACATCTTCTCGCCGCCCATGGTCACCCAGCCGTTGTGCAGCCAGTAGCCGGCGAAACCGTCACCGGCGCACTTGGATTGGGCGATCTCGTTCTCGTGGTGCGGGAACACCAGATCCATACCGCCGCAATGGATGTCGAATTCGGGGCCGAGATAGAACTCGGCCATCGCGGAGCACTCCAGGTGCCAGCCCGGCCTGCCGGGTCCCCACGGCGACGGCCAGGTCGGTTCGCCCGGCTTGGCGGCCTTCCACAGGGTGAAGTCGCGCGGGTCGCGCTTGCCTTCGCCCGCGCTCTCGCCCTGGGCCACGTCCTCGAGCCGATGCCCGGACAACCTGCCGTAGTCGGGGTAGCTCAGCACGTCGAAGTAGACGTTGCCCTCGGACGGGTACGCATGCCCGCGGTCGATCAGCCGCTGCATCATCTCGATCATCTGGGTGATGTGGCCGGTGGCCCGCGGTTGCGCGGACGGCGGCAGCACACCGAGCGTCTCGTAGGCGTTGTCGAAGGCCCGCTCGAAGGTGGCCGCCCACTCCCACCACGGCCTGCCCGCCTCGGCGGCCTTGATCAGAATCTTGTCTTCGATGTCGGTGACGTTGCGGATGAACCACACGTCGTAGTCGTGCGCGAGCAGCCAGCGGCGCAGCACGTCGAAGGCGACGCCGCTGCGCACATGGCCGATGTGCGGCGCGCCCTGCACGGTGGCGCCACACAGGTACACCGACGCGCGGCCGGGGACCAGGGGCGCGAAGTCGCGCATGGTCCGCGTATCGGTGTCAAAGAGGCGCAATGTCACGGCGTTCGATCCTAGCTGGTAGATAGGCCTGATCCGGACCCGGTTCAGGTCCGTCGGAGCTGGGTCAGCGACAGGCTTGTAGAAGGGCGGTCGCTATCGCGGCAACGCCCTCGCCGCGGCCGGTGAGGCCGAGGCCGTCGGTGGTCGTTCCGGAAACCGAGACCGGCGCGTCGAGCAGTTCACCGAGCACCTGCTGGGCTTCGCCGCGGCGCGGTCCGATCTTGGGTCGGTTGCCGATCACCTGGACCGCCGCGTTGACGATCTCGAAACCGGCCTCGTCGAGCAGCCTGCGCACTTCCTTCAGCATGGCGGCGCCGGAGACGCCCGCCCATTCCGGGCGGCCGGTGCCGAACACCGCGCCGACGTCACCGAGCCCGGCCGCCGACAGCAGCGCGTCGCAGAGCGCGTGCGCGGCGACGTCGCCGTCGGAGTGTCCGGCGCAGCCGTCGTCACCGTCGAAGAGCAGGCCCGCCATCCAGCAGGGGCGGCCCGCTTCGATGGGGTGCACGTCGCTGCCGATGCCGACTCGCATGGTCATCGGGCCACCGCCCGCCGGGCGTCGGCGCCGTCGAGCACTGCGTGCGCGAGCACCAGGTCGAGCGGGGTGGTGATCTTGAAAGCCAAGGGGTCGCCCGGGATGGTGTGCACCTGGGTGCCGAGCAGTTCGACGAGCCCGGCGTCGTCAGTGGCCTGGACGCCCTCGGACAGGTAGGCCGAGCGCAGCAGTTCGGCGGCGAAGCCCTGCGGAGTCTGGATGGCGCGCAGTTGGGCGCGGTCCGGGGTGCCGGTGACCGCGCCTGCCGCGTCGACGGACTTGATGGTGTCGGTGACCGGCAGCGCGGGGACCACGGCGAGATGTCCGGCGCGCAGCTCGGCGGCGACCCGGGCGATGAGCTCGGGTGGCGTCAGCGCGCGCGCGGCATCGTGCACGAGGTAGTAGGCGGCCTCGGGTGCGGCGGCGAGGCCTGCCCGCACCGAGTCGATGCGTTCGGCGCCGCCGACGACCACGTGTACCGAATCCGAGGGCGGCAGCAGGGCAACGGCGCTCTCGACGAATTCGGCGGGAACCATAACGATGATCCGGTCGACCGCGCCGGAGGCGATCAGGCCTTCGACGGCGAGCCGGACCATAGGGCTGCCGCCGACCGGGACGAACGCCTTGGGTGTGGCTTCACCCAGACGCACGCCACGACCGGCGGCAGGCACCAAAGCAACGACGGTTCCGTCGGTGAGACGAGCACCGTTGTCGAGTTTGTTCACGGTCAGGAAGCCGCGGCGAGGACCTCGTCCAGCAGCGTCTCGGCCTTGCCGTCATCGGTGCCTTCGGCGAGCGCGAGCTCACCGACGAGGATCTGACGGGCCTTGGCGAGCATCCGCTTCTCGCCGGCGGACAGGCCGCGATCCTGCTCACGACGCCACAGGTCGCGGACGACCTCAGCCACCTTGTTCACATCGCCGGAGGCGAGCTTCTCCAGGTTGGCCTTGTAACGGCGGGACCAGTTGGTCGGCTCCTCCGTGTGCGGCGCGCGCAGGACCTGGAAGACTCGATCGAGACCCTCCTGGCCGACGACGTCACGTACGCCGACGTATTCGGCGTTCTCAGCGGGAACCCGAACAGTCAGATCGCCCTGGGCGACCTTCAGGACCAGATACTCTTTTTGCTCACCCTTGATGGTGCGAGTCTCGATAGCTTCGATCAGCGCCGCTCCGTGGTGGGGGTAAACGACGGTGTCTCCGACCTTAAAAATCATGTGTCCCGTGCCCCTTTCGATGTTCACAGTTTAACATGCGACTCGGTAACGGCGCGATCAACTGTGCAGGTCAGGGCCACAACGAGGCGGCCGTGGGGCTTGACAGAACCCGCATGGTGTGCATTACGTTGTGCCAGAACAGGTTAACTCCCCGCACTGTCCCCGTCCCGGCCCCCCACCTGAGCTGGCAGTGCGTCCGCGATCCCGGCGGCGCTCGACCGATCTGTTATCAACGACCCGCGCGTCGCGAGCCCCGGCTCCCGGTCCGCAGCGGGAACTACTACGCTCCCTAGTTATTACTCTCCCTTGCGGAGTGAGCCCGGTCGACATGGAGGGACAACCCGTGACTGCCCTGAAAGCTGTGACCGCCCTGAAAAAGGTGCGACGTCGCATGGTGCCGGTTGCCGCACTCGCCGCGGGCGCGGCGATCGCGCTCACCGGCTGTAGCTCGGGCCAGATCTCGCAGACCGCCGACCAGGTGGCCGCGATCAACGGCAACAACGCCGACGTCGGCAAGATCGCGCTGCGCAACGTGCACATCGTCTATCCCGCCGGTGGCACCGAGTACACCAACACCAAGGGCGGCAAGGCGGTCATCGCCCTGTCGATCATCAACAACAGCCCGTCCGTGCCCGACGAGCTGACCAGCCTCACCTCCGACCTCGGCACGGTGAAGATCACCCCGTCCACCGGCAAGTCGAAGGTCGAGCTGGCCCCGCAGCAGACCGTGGTCGCGGCCACCAAGCCGGTCAAGCCCACGACGCAGGCGGGCGACTCGCACAGCGCGGCGCCGACCTCGGCCAAGCCCGGCACGCCGGACGCGCACGGCGACGACCACGCCACCGCCCCCGTGGCCACCGACGATCCGGCGGCCCAGCCGATCCTGATCGAGATCACCGGACTGACCAGGGACATCACCCCTGGCCTCACCTACAACGTGGCGTTCAACTTCAAGCAGAACGGCACCGTGCAGGTCCAGGTACCGGTCGACGCGGGCACGCACACCGAGCGGCACGAGTCGGACCTCTCCGGCCCGGCCGAGGTCGAGCACAAGGGCGGCGGACACTGACCGTATAGGCCTCTTTACGAGACGGCTGCCACATCCCTCGGATGCGGCAGCCGTTCGTTTATGCCGCCACGCGGTCCCGACGGCGGCCTTGTTGTCGGACGCGGTACGTAAGGTGCGCGTGTGGCAAAGACCAAGTCGATCTTCCGGTGCTCCGCCTGCACGCACGAGGTCGCCAAGTGGGTGGGTAAGTGCCCCGACTGCGGGGCGTGGGGCACCGTCGACGAGGTCGCCGTCACGGCGACGGGGGCGGGCTCGCCCGCCCGGCGGGCGATGCTGCCGAGCACCGCCGCCGCCCCCATCTCCACCATCGACTCCAAGATCACCCAGGCGCGGTCGACGGGGGTCAGCGAGCTCGACCGGGTGCTCGGCGGCGGCGTCGTGCCCGGCTCGGTGGTGCTGCTGTCCGGCGAGCCCGGCGTCGGCAAGTCGACGCTGCTCCTGGAGGTCGCGCACCGCTGGGCCAGACAGAACGACGCGAAGGCGCTCTACGTCACCGCCGAGGAATCGGCGGGTCAGGTGCGGCTGCGGGCCGACCGGACCGGGGCGGTGCACGAGCGGGTATATCTGGCCGCGGAGTCCGATCTGTCGATCGTGCTCGGGCATGTCGAGCAGGTGCGGCCGACGCTGCTGGTGGTCGACTCGGTGCAGACCATGCTCGCGCCCGAGGTGGACGGCGTGATCGGCGGCGTCACCCAGGTGCGCGCGGTCACCGCCGCGCTGACCTCGCTGGCCAAGGCGACCGGGATCGCGGTGCTGCTGGTGGGCCATGTCACCAAGGACGGCAACGTCGCGGGCCCGCGCACGCTGGAACACCTCGTCGACGTGGTGCTGCAGTTCGAGGGCGACAAGAACTCGACGCTGCGCATGGTGCGCGGCATCAAGAACCGCTTCGGCAGCGCCGACGAGGTCGGCTGTTTCGAACTGCACGAGGACGGCATCGCCTGCGTCGACGACCCGTCCGGGCTGTTCCTGCACCACCGCACCGATTCGGTGCCAGGCACCGCGGTCACCGTGGCGATGGACGGCAAGCGGCCGCTGGTCGCCGAGGTGCAGGGCCTGACGGTGGAGACCGAGATCCCGAATCCGCGCCGCGCGGTCAGCGGCCTCGACTACAACCGGGTCGCGATGGTGCTCGCCGTGCTGCAGAGCCGCGGCAAGGTGTTCATCGGCAAGTCCGATGTGTACGCCGCGACGGTCGGTGGCATGCGCCTGCTGGAGCCGGCCGCCGACCTGGCCATCACGCTCGCCATCGCCAGCGCCAATTCGGAGGTGGCGATTCCGGCGGGCTGGGTGATCCTCGGCGAGGTCGGACTGGCCGGCGAGGTACGCAAGGTGACCGGCCTCGAACGCAGACTGGCCGAGGCCGAGCGGCTCGGCTTCACCACCGCGCTGGTGCCGCCGGGCTATGCCCCGCTCAAGCGCGGCGGCATGAAGATCCATGAGGTCGCCGACGTGCGCGCGGCCATCCGCATCACCGGCACCCGCAAGCGGCGCGCAACGAAGGAGGCGACCGAGGTGGCACCCGATTTCTAACGGGGCCAACCGAATTCGCGGCGGCTCAGGTGGTGGTCAGGTTGAACGGCTCCGGCGAACTGTGCAGCGAACCGAATTGCGCGATGACCTGATAGGCGCCCGCGGGCACCGGCACGCGTTCACCTACGCAGCCCTGCTGCGAGGTGGTGCCCGACCAGCGCACCGTGAACAGCGCCTGCTCACCGGGTTTCAGATTGCGCGCGTTCGACTCGTCCACGGGCGAACAGTCCGAACTCGTCCAGAACCGGCGCTGGCCGTCCAGCGACAGCACCGAGGCCTGGATCTGGGCCAGGTTCATATCGCGCTGACACATCACGCTGGAGATGTTGGTGATGACGATCCGGAAGTTCGGCTGCTCGCCGACCCGGTAGGTCGGCTGATCCACGCTGATCTTTATGGCCAGCGACTGATCGGGGCACTGACCCGCCCCCGCGGCAGGCTCGTTCGACGCGGACGAGGCGGCACTCGACGGTGCGGGCGTGCCGGATTCGCTCGGCTCCGCGGCCTTCGTCGTCGAGGCATCCGCGGGCTTGCTCGCCGTGCTGGACGACGAGCTCGCCGCGACGGGCTTCGAGTCACCGGGCGAGTCGCCGCCGCGGGAGACCGTCAGTACCAGCCAGATGACCAGCGCCAGCGCGACGACCAGGGCGCCGATCGCCAATGCGCGACGACGCCAATAGATCTCCGGTGGCAGCGGTCCATTCGGTTCCAGCACGCCTCAACGGTAAGGGCACCATCGGGCGCAGCGACTCATGCCTGCGGCGTGTCGGTCCGGAATAGGTGATCGTGGCGAGTAAATTCCGGCCCGCACGCAGGGGAAACTCCGGCGACCCCGGCTCAGGCGAGCTCGCCGATGTTGCCGACGACACGCTGCAACTTCACCTGGCCGTCGGCGAGCTTGTATGTGACACAGGCGATCGCGAGCTCACCGGTCGCCACCCGCTGCGAGATGATCATCGACCGTTGCATGAGCAGCCTGCTCGTCTCCACCACGTGCCTGGCCTCCATCTCGTCGACGGTGGACAGGCCCTCCCTGCGTCCGATCAGAATGGACGGCGTGACCTTCTCGACCACACTGCGGATGAATCCGCCGGGCACCTCGCCGCCGTCGAGCGCGTCGATGGTGGCCTTCACCGCGCCGCAGCTGTCGTGACCGAGCACCACGATGAGCGGTACGTCGAGCACCTGCACCCCGTACTCGATCGAGCCGAGCACCGAGCTGTCGACGACATGGCCTGCGGTGCGCACCACGAACATGTCACCGAGTCCCTGATCGAAGATCAGCTCGGCGGCGACTCGGGAGTCACCGCAACCGAACAGGATTGCGGACGGGTGCTGGCCGTCGACGAGCTTGGCTCGGTCATTGGCGCCCTGGCTAGGATGCAGCAGCGCACCGGAGACGAAACGGTCGTTGCCTTCACGCAAAGACTTCCAGGCACTGACCGGATTGGAATCAGGCATACCGATCATTGTGCACAAGGCTCGTGTTACCAGCCAGTTCGTTTGGTTACAGGTCGGCAAATACCGACCGGCAGCAGTAGGACAGGAACAGTGAGGAAAGCTCCGAACAGCATCGATGCGGACGTGTTGCTCGACTGGTACGCCGAGACCGCGCGCGACCTGCCGTGGCGTCGGGCCGAGGTCACCGCGTGGCAGATCCTGATGAGCGAGATCATGCTGCAGCAGACGCCGGTGGTCCGGGTCGAGCCGATCTGGCGCGAGTGGGTGGCGCGCTGGCCGGTGCCGTCGGCGATGGCGGCCTCCTCGCAGGCCGAGGTGTTGCGGGCCTGGGGCAAACTCGGCTATCCACGCCGCGCGCTGCGGCTGCACGAGTGCGCCAGGGTGCTCGCGGCCGAGCACGGCGACGAGGTGCCCGCCGATGTCGAGGTGTTGCTGAGCCTGCCCGGCATCGGGGCGTACACCGCGCGGGCGGTCGCGTGTTTCGCCTACGGGCAACGGGTTCCGGTGGTCGACACCAATGTGCGCCGGGTGGTCGCCCGTGCCGTGCACGGGCGCGCCGAGGCCGGCAATCCGTCCTCGCGCGACCTGCCGGAGACCGAAGCCCTACTGCCGCAACAGATCGACCGCGCCGCGGTGTTCTCGGCCGCGCTGATGGAGCTGGGCGCGACGGTGTGCACCGCCCGCACACCGGACTGTGCGCGCTGCCCGCTGCCGACCTGCGCATGGGTCACCGCGGGCCGCCCGGTCTCCGAAATCGTCCGTCGCACACAGAAATACGAGGGCACCGACCGCCAAGCTCGCGGCCGTTTGCTCGACGTGCTCCGCGGCGCGACCGGTCCGGTGGAACGGGTGCGGCTGGATCTGGCGTGGCCGCGCGACCCCGGCCAGCGGGCCCGCGCGCTGGACTCGCTGCTGGTCGACGGGTTGATCGAGCAGACCGTCGATGGTCTGTTCGCCCTCGCGGGCGAAGGCGGCTCCGGAGCCTGACCGTGTGCGGCTGTGCCGAGCGCTACGGGTTCAGGACGCGGCGGAGGAAGCGTTCGACCTCGGCGCGGTAGTGCTCGGGTTGGTCGTCGTGCACGAGATGTGCTGCGCCGGTGACGAGTACGTGCTGGGCGTCGGGGTGGACTTCGGCCATCCGACGCATCTGGCCGGGCGGTGTGATGGTGTGTTCGCCCTCCAATAGCAGGGCGGGCACGCGGATGGCGTGCCACTGCGGCCAGAAGTCACGACTGCCCCATTCCTCGGAGATATCGCGGAAGGTCGCGACCGAGCCGTGCAGCCGGTAGCCGTCCGGACCGTGCTCGAACGAGTTCAGGAAGTACCGCCCGGCGACCGGCCCGAAGAACTTCAGCACCGCGGCCGCGTCCGGAAACGGTTGCGGCCACGCCTCGATCATCGCCGCCCAGTTCGCCGCCGTGCGGCCGGTGAAATCCGGGGCGATGTCCTCGATCACCAGCGCGCGCACCCGACCGGGGTGCGTCGCGGCGAAGACCCAGCCGTGCAGCGCGCCCATCGAATGCCCGATCACCACCATCGGCTCGGTGATGCCCGCGGTCGCTGCGGCCAGGTCGGCGACGAAGGCCTCGGTGGTCAGCTCGGCAGGCGCCGGTCTGCCGTGGCCCGCGGCATCGAAGGTGTAGACGTGGCCGTAGTCGCGCAGCCAGTCCAGTTGGTCGTGCCAGGTCCGGGCGCTGCCCATCAGTCCGTGCAGCAGCAGGATCGGCACCCCCGCTCCGCCTTCGTCGTGCAACACCCCGCCGATTCTGCCGGGCCTGCGCGCGGCGTGCGCGCTGCCCCCGGATACGGCCCATACCGAGTGGCCGCTCGCGGGTCGTATTGTCGAGGCCATGGCTGTTGTGAAGATCAACGCGATCGAGGTTCCCGAGGGCGCCGGCCCCGAGTTGGAGAAGCGGTTCGCCCACCGTGCGCACGCGGTCGAGGGTTCGCCCGGCTTCCTCGGCTTCCAGTTGCTCCGGCCGGTCGCCGGGGATAACCGGTACTTCGTTGTCACCCAGTGGGATTCGGAAGAGTCGTTCGCGGCCTGGCGGGACGGGCCCGCGCGCGAGGCGCACGCGGGTGAGCGGCAGAAGCCGGTCTCCACGGGTGCTTCGCTGCTCGAGTTCGAGGTGGTCCTCGACGTGGCCGCGAAGCCCGCGAGCTGACGTAGGTCAGGGATGGCCGGGCGGGCTGACCTGCCCGGCGACTCGCCCGACGGCGGGGCGCGGTCCGCGCTGGTCATATTGACGTCGGGTGCCTCCAGGTGTCACAGTTCGAAGGACAAAACGCGAGGGTGATGCGGTAATCCGGTGCGATTCCGGAGCGGTCGCGCCACTGTGTTCCATGCATCGAGCCCTTGGGTGCCGGACAGCCAGACACCGGCACTCTCGCCCCCATTCGACGGGACGCGCATCCCTAGGAGGACTCGCATGGCTATCGCGCATTCGCCGAGCCGGGCAACCGATTCACTCGCCACTGTGCTCGTCACGGTAGGTGTCGTTCTTCTCGCACTGCTCACGCTGTACCTGGTCGGCTTCGACCAGGGCGTCGTCTCGCGCAGCGGGATGTACCTGCACGAGCTGATGCACGACGGACGTCACCTGCTGGGGCTTCCGTGCCACTGAGCTCACCCACCCCGCCGACTCCGTCGGCTGCCGTCCCCCTGGTCGGTTCCCTCAAGACCCTCCTTCTGCGCGGACTTTTAGCAGGCCTCATCGCAGGCCTGCTGGCCGCATCGGTCGGCTACTTCGTCGGCGAGCCGAAGGTCGACGCCGCCATCGCCATCGAGGAAGCCGGTTCCGCCGCGGATCATCCGCACGGCGCGGAACCGGAGGCGAGCGGCGGACATTCGCACGGCGACGAGGAAGAACCACTGGTCAGCCGCGCCGGACAGAAGGCGGGACAGTTCCTCGCCCTCGGCCTGGCCGGCCTGGCGCTCGGCGCGATCTTCGCCTCGGTCGCGCACTTCGCGCGGCGCTACACGACGTTCTCCGGGCCGAAACTCGCGCTCGCGCTCGGCCTCGGTGGCTGGGCCGCGATCGTCGCGGTGCCGTTCTTCAAATATCCAGCGAACCCACCCGCGGTCGGTGATCCGGACACGATCAACCAGCGCACCCTGCTGTGGTTGGCGGCGGTGCTGCTCGGCTTGGTAGCGGTCGGTGTCGGCGTGTACGTCTACAAGGTGCTGCGCGGGCGGTTGAGCATGCTGCGGTTGATCGCCGGAGTCGCCGCGTTCGTCCTCGTCACTGCGGTGGGCTACATCCTGCTGCCCGGCGTCGACGAGGTGAAGGCGGACTTCCCGGCCAGCCTGCTGTGGCAGTTCCGGGTGGCGTCGCTGGCCCAGACCGCGACGCTGTGGGCCTGCCTGGCCCTCGGCTTCGCCGCGCTCACCGAATTCGCCACGCGCACTGATACTCCGGTACGAGAGTCGATCGCTACCGCGGGCTGATCCGCATCCAGAAGACGAGGGGCAGTGTCGGTGTCATGACCGACACCGCCCTTTCTCTTTGGCCCGCACCGCTTCGCTCGGGTGCGCCCGTCGAGCCACCACGCGCCATCCGCATCGCCTACCTCGGCCTGGTCGCTGCACTGCTCGCCGGGGTCGCCGAGGCGATTGTTCAGGTCGCCGCACTGCTCGAACGCGAAGAGGTCGACGTGACGAGCCTGGCGACGGGTCTCGCCGTGCGACTGGGCATCTACCTGGTGGTGCTGCTGGTCGCCATCCGGATGACGCACGGCGCCCGCTGGGCCCGGCTGGTACTAACCTTCGGCATCGGCGTGATCGGCCTGCTGTCACTGGTCATCGAGCCGCTGGCCGCGCTGCTGTCCGCCGACAAGTTCGGCGACCTGTTCGCGAATATCACCGTCGAATCCGCGACCATCGGGCTGTTCCGCGTCATCCACATCGCCGCAGTCCTGGTCGCCATCCCCGCGATGTATCGCCCCGAGGCCCGTCACTTCTTTCGCCGGGCCTGAACATTTCGCATAATCACATGGCTTTCCGCACACCAGCCGGTGTGCGAAAAACCATGCGGCGGTGCGAGTGCCAACTACGCCAGGGCCGCGTCGAGCAGGATGTGGTCGACGCCCGCGAGCGCCTTGCTGACCGGGCAGCCCGCCTTGGCGGCCTCCGCGGCGGCGGCGAAGGCATCGGCGTCGATGCCGGAGACCTTGCCGCGGACGGTCAGCTTGATGCCGGAGATCCGGAAGCCGCCGGCCGGGTCGGGACCGAGGGTCACGTCGGCGGTGACGTCCAGGCTCTCCGGGGTGCCGCCCGCATTGCCGATCTGCGCCGAGAGCGCCATCGCGTAGCAGGACGAGTGCGCGGCCGCGATGAGCTCCTCCGGGCTGGTGGTCCCATCGGCCTCGTCGGCGGAACGCTTGGGGAACGACACGTCGTACTTGCCGATCCCGGAACTGGCCAGCTCGACCTGCCCGGACCCTTCCTGAAGTGAGCCGGTCCAGGCCGTACGAGCGGTACGTGTAGGCATTAAATCCCTTTCGCTGGTAAGCAATTTCCGATGCAGCCCCCGAGCTTAGCCAGCCCGCCGCCCCACGTCTCGGGGTCAGACTAGAGCGCCGCATTAGCAACCTCAGCGATGCGGCGCAGGCGTGATTTGTCCCCGATAAGTGGCCGCAGCAGCACGAAACATGTTGCCGCGTCGACGCTTCGGAGTCCAGCCTATTCCGGATTGGTGACCCGCGCCAGCACGATTCCGCCGAGGATCAGCGAGAGCGCGAGCACCCGTCCCGCGCTGAGCGGGTCCTTGTGGACCACGATCCCGAGACCGATAGCCCCGATCGCACCGATTCCGGTGAAGACCGCATATGCGGTACCGACGGGCAAGGTCTGCATGGCCCTGGACAGCAGATACACCGCGGTGGCGCCGAGCACGAAGCAGATCACGGTCGGCACCAGGCGGGTGAAGTTCTCCGTCGGTTTGATGCTCTGCGACCAGACGATCTCCACCAGGCCCGCGATGCCGAGCAGCACCCAGTTCATGTCAGTACTCCTTCGCGAGGGCGCGCGCGGCCTCCATCGCCAGCGCGTACGACTCGTCGTGCTTACCGCGCAGGTGTGCCAGCGCGGGATCCTGCCTGGCATTGGCCAGCTCGGCGTTCACGAAAACGGCGTCCTGGACGGCGAAGTGGCCCGCGAAGAAGTCCCGCAGGAATCGCTCCTGATAGTCGAAGGCGGCCTTCGGCGCACCGGGTGAGTACGCGCCGCCCCGGGCGGTCACCACGACGAAACGGCGGTGCCCCAGGGACATTCGCGGGAAGGTCACCTGGTCCAGCCAGGCCTTGAGCGAGGCCGGAATCGAGTAGTTGTACATCGGGGTGCCGATCAGGATGACGTCCGCGGCCAGCACCTCGGCCAGCAGCGGCTCGACGATCGCCCATGCCGCGGCCTGTTCCGGTGTGCGCACCAACTCGCCGAGCCGGTCCAGGTCGGTGCGGTCCTGCGCGAGCACCGCGTCGCACAGTTCGGTCCACGCCGCGTCGATGAACGGCACCGGCTCGGCCGCCAGGTCCCGGTAGCGATAGCCGCCGTCCGGGTTCTGGGGCCGCCAGTCTTCGGCGAACGCCGAGCTCAGCTCCCGGCTGATCGAACGGGTACGGGCGCTCGCATCCAGGTGCAGCAGGTTGCTCATGGTCAGGCCTCACTCTGTGGTTCATGTCGTTGATGCGGGCATCGACTTTCGCCGACGCCTCGAAGTGCCTGTCATCAACTGGACAACCTGTCCACTTGATGACAGAACCGACCATAACCACAAACGGACATACTGTCCACTTGTTCCGGAAATCCGGTACAGTCAGCGGCATGACCAGCCACAGGGATCTGCTCACCGGGCAAGCGGCACCCCCCGCAGCAGTGCCCGAGCGCGCGGACGCGGCACGTAACCGGGCCAAGGTGCTGGCCGCGGCCGCCGAGCTGTTCGCCACCCGCGACCCGCGCACCGTCACCATGGACGACATCGCCAAGGCGGCAGGCGTCGGCCGCGGCACCCTGTACCGCCGCTACCCGGACACGAATTCGATCGCCGTCGCCCTGCTGGACGCACACGAGCGGGCACTGCAAGAGCAGTTGCTCGGCGGCCCGCCACCGCTCGGCCCCGGCGCGCCGCCCGCCGAACGACTGGTCGCGTTCTACGCCGCGATGGTCGAATTGCTGGACGCCCACGCGGATTTGGTACTCGGCGCGGAAACCGGTGGTGCACGATTCGCGACCGGTGCGTACGGATTCTGGTACGCCCATCTGCGAGCGCTGTTGGTGGCAGGCAAGATTCACGAACCCGATGCCCTCATAGATGCGCTCCTCGCGCCCTTGGCGGCGGAGGTGTACCAGCAGCAACGCAGCCGAGGCCTGACCTCGGCGCAAATCGCCGACGCGCTGGGTCAGCTCGCCCGATCCGTGCTGGGCTGACATACGAAAGCCGTTGGTGGTTGTCCACCAACGGCTTTCGGTTCAGGGTCGCTCACCCGAGATCGCGGCTGCGCATCAGCCACAGGGTCCCCGCCACGAAGACCACGATGTAGCACCCGAGCACGATCAGCGCTTCAGTACGCGACAAGATGTCGAGCACGCCGGGTGTCCCGGCCCCCACGGTCCGCATCGCGCCGGCCAGGGACCCGGCGGCCGTACCGGGCAGGTGATCGGTGATCACCGCGATCGGCGCGAAGATGGCCGCGACACCGCGCAGCAGGTTCTCCACCACGAGCACCCAGACCAGCCCGAGGCCGACGGCCAGCGCCGGACCGCGAGCGACTACCCCGATCAGTGCGCCCGCTAAGGTCCACATGCCCAGAATCGCGACGCCCGTGAGGATTCCGAGCGCCGACTGGTTCAGCGACGGCAGCGCGAGCGACTGCGACTGGGTCGCGCCGATCAGCGCCGCCACCCCGATGTCCACCACGAACGCGGTGAGCACCAGCCCGACCACCACGACAACCAGGCTCACCACCACGCCGCCGACCGCACTGATCCGCGACGGGCCCTGGGTGAACACGGTTTTCCAAGTGCCCCAGCCGAATCCGCTGCCGGTGGTCAGCGCACCGAGCACCAGCATCAGCGCACCACCGAACATCGCCATGCCCTGGGTGAACACCGCAGGCACCGCGGCGGGCAGCATCTGTTGCAGCAGCGCCTCTTTCGGCAGGCCGTTCGACATGCGGGTCGACTCGCCCGAGGTGTAGGCGAGATAGTTGAACAGGTAGGAAAATGTCAGGTTCAGCAGAATCCAGGTGCCCAGGACGATCCAGAACGCGGGCCACTTCCGCAGCCGCAGCGCCTCGGCCCTGGTGCTCGCCAACAGGTCTTGCACAGTCATTTCGCCACTTCCAGCTGAGTCATCTCGAAAAACACTTCTTCCAGGGACTTTTCGTCGATCCGCAGTTCCAACAGGTCAGCGCCCGCTTCGACGACCGCCCGCACGACGGCGGGCGCGGTTCCGGTCCCCGCCTCGATCCGGATGCCGCTCGCGGTCAGCATCGCGGCGCGTTCACCGACCACCGCCCGCACCGCGGGGAACGCCACTTCCAGCGGGTCGGCCCGCAGCAGCAGCGAGGAGCCGCCACGCAGTTCGGTCACGGTCGACTCGACGAGCAGCTTGCCCTGCGCGATCACGCCCACCCGGTCGCAGATCTCCTGCACCTCGCTGAGCATGTGACTCGACAGCAGCACCGTGTGCCCGTCGCCGGCGAGAGTGGTGATGAGCTCCCGCATTTCGGCCATGCCCTGCGGGTCGAGACCGTTGGTCGGCTCGTCCAGGATCAGCAGATCGGGCGTGCCGAGCAGCGCCGCACCGACCCCGAGCCGCTGCTTCATGCCGAGCGAGTAGGTGCGGAACTTGTCGTCGGCGCGATCGGCCAGGCCGACCCGGACCAGCGCGTCCTCCACCGCCGGGTAGCCGATGCCCCGGTATTTCGCGAGCACCCGCAGGTTGTCCCGCCCGGATAGGTACGGGTAGAAGCCGGGCCCCTCGATGAGCACGCCGATCCGGCGGACCACCGCGGGGTCACCCGGCGCATGGCCGGCCACCGTCGCGGTACCCGCGCTCGGGCGGATCAGCCCGACCAGCATGCGCAGCGTGGTCGTCTTGCCCGCGCCGTTCGGACCGAGGAACCCGTAGATCTCCCCGGCCGCAACGCTCATGCTCACGCCGTCCACCGCGGTATGCGCGCCATAGCGTTTGGTCAACCCTCGGGTGACCACCATCGAATCTGTCATGCACCGAGAATCCCGCCGCAGGCCGTCCCGCCACATCCGCCGCGCGGCGACGTTCGGTGTACGTAAAGCGCACTACGCTCCAGCGTTACCTGAGTAATACGTAGCGAGGCGGACGCCGAACCGCGGGTAAGCCGAATAGGCTGCTGTAAGTGAGGGCAGGGATGATGAGTCGAAGCTCGCTTGGCTGGGATTGGGGCGTGGCGCTGGTCGTGGCCGCGCTCCAAATCGTGGGCGGCACGTTCGCGAACATGAGAATGGGCGCGAACTCCCTCGACTTCGTCGGGTACCTGCTACTACTCGCCGGTCCGGTAGCGCTGATCTGGCGACGGGCCCGGCCGCTGCCGGTGCTGCTCGTCGCCTTCGGTGCCTGCCTGATCTATTCGACGCTCGGCTACGGGTACGGGCCGATCTTCTTGTCGTTGATCATCGCCTTCTTGACGGCGGCGAGCACCGGATCACGGTGGTGGACTTACCCGCTCGTGCCGATCGGCTACTCCGTGCTGATCTGGCCGTTGCCCGCACTGCTCGGGCGCGGAGCGAACCTCTGGCAGATCTTCGCGCTGATGGCCTGGCTCGTCGTGTTGCTGTGCGTGGTGGAGGGCATCCGGCAGCGCAAGACCGTGCTGGTCGCGCGCAGGCAGCGGGCCGAGGCCGCGCGCCGGGACGAGGAGGCGCAGCGGGAGCGGCGGGCCAGCGAGGAGCGCCTCGCCATCGCGCGCGAGCTGCACGACGTACTGGCGCACAGCCTTTCGCTGATAAACGTGCAGTCCTCGGTCGCGCTCGAGCTGTTCGACAAAAAGCCCGAGCAGGCCGCCTCCGCCCTGGACGCGATCAAGACGGCCAGCCGCGACGCACTCACCGAGGTGCACACGCTGCTGCACTCGATCCGCACCGGCGGCACGGTCGCCGACGAAACAGCCGACGCCGAAGGCGAATTCGCCGAGGTCGAACGCGACGCACCGAGCCGTCGCCGCCCGCGCGGCTGGACCGGGCGCAATGCCGCTGGTGCCGAGCGGGTTTCGGCAGCGGACGAGCAATCGGACAGGGCCGGTAGCGAATCCGCCGAACCCGAGCCGCGTCCGGCCGCACCACGCGCGCCCGCGCCGAGCATTGCCGAGCTGGACACCCTGCTGCAGCGCGCCCGCGCGGCCGGATTGACGGTGAGCACCAAGATAATCGGCGAACCACAGCAGCTGCCCAGCGTGATCGACGTGGCGGCCGCGCGCATCATCCAGGAGTCGCTGACCAATGTGGTGCGGCACGCGCCGGGCGCGGAAGCAACAGTGACGGTGCGCTATGCGGCGCAATCGGTCGACCTCACCGTCGACAACTCTCGCCCGACCGCCCCCGCGACGAGGTCGGGAACCAGCGGCGGCAACGGGATCATCGGCATGCGCGAGCGGACGCACGCCCTCGGCGGCGCGCTCACC
>NZ_BJXA01000123.1 GCF_007990755.1 Nocardia ninae NBRC 108245
GGCGGCCGCGGTGCGTGCGGCGGCGAGCCGGGCCGCATGGTCGGCCCCGGGGTCCTGCATGGTGTCCACGAACGCCACCATCTCCGGGGTGATCACCCGCATCGCCTCGGTGCGGCCGTTGCGGTACTGCCGGGTGGCGATGGATTCGTAAGTGGCGCCGGTGATTCCCTTGCTGCGCCGATGCGCCAGCTGATAACTCAACTGTGCGAAGGCATCCGGCGAGATGCCGAGCTGCTTGGCCCGCGCGGTGCCGAAATTCTCGAAAGAGACCGTCTGCGTGGCATTCTCGGCTGCGTACCGAGCGAAATCGGCGCCGGCGGCGATGATGTCGTTGCGCTGCGCGGCATCCAGCACGAAATCGATCGGCTCGACGGCGGGCAACCCCAGCGCCTGCGCCCCGGATCGGGCGGCGTGCTCCGGCGCGGGCACCTCCAGCATGGCGTCCACGAAGGACAGGATGGTGGTGCCGTCCAGCCCGCAATGCTCGACATTGATGCCCGCCTGGCCGTCCTCGAAGACGATGAACGACACCGCCTTGTCGAACCAGCGGTTGGCACTGTCCCCGTGCAACAGCTGATCACACGCGTGCAGCTCGTCGCGCGGCGCGAAGTCCTCCAGGCAGACACAGAACAGCGCGGTCTCGATGGTGTCCAGCGCCGCGGCGTTGGCCGGTTCGGCGAGCAACGCCTGCCTGCTCGCCGCCCATTCGGCGCGTGCCTTGGTGGTGAGATGCCCCACGGCGGAATCGGTTCGGGTCGAGCGGGCACCGGCCTTCAGCACCTCGCGCAGCCCGCAGGCCAGATCCTCCAGCGAGTGCGGCGCACCGTCCGGGCCGAGCACATCCATCCGGAAGATGCTGCCGCGGAAGAAGACCACCACATGCTTGGCGTCGGACGGGCCCGGCCATTCCTCGCTGTAGGGCACCCGGACGCTGTCCTGGGTTTCGCCGGGGATGCGGGTCTCGGAGAACAGATACTTGTTCTGCCACATCGAGAGTGCCTGCCCGCGCTGCAACACCGGCGGGATCGCCTCGACATCCAGGGAGAGCTTGTAATCGACTGCGGCGGAGATGATTCCGGCCGCCCGATCCACCTGGGTCGCGGCCGTGGAGGTGGCCAGCGTGGTGTCGTCGCGGAAGAGAAAGAAGAAGTTGGCGTTCAGGGCGATGCGGTCGCGCCTGCCCAGGTATCGCGACGGCCAGAACAGGTCGAGCCAGCTACCCACCCCCGGGGTGGCGTCGTACTCCGCGAGGGCCGCGTGCAGCGTGCGGCCGGGTCCGTCGGGGCGCAGCAGGTCGGCGACCGCGGCCTCGGTGGTGGCGAGTTCGTTCGCGGTCAACAGCGGCGCGCACCACTGCAGGAATCGGCCGCAGCTGTCCTCCAGCGTGGGCAGGGGCACCCGGGGCAGGCTGTCGTCGGCGGCGAAGGTGCGTTCGGTCAATGCTGGTCCTCGGTGTCGGCGTGGTGCTTGGGCAACGGTCGCGACAGGTAGAGCCCGGCGTAGAGCCAGCCGTCGGCTTCCCGGTCGGTGGTGTCGATTCCCTTGGCGGACAGGGTGTTCAACACCTGCGTCTGCTCGGTCGCGGAGGCGAACCTGCGCTGCTGGAACAGACCGGGCGCCTGCTCGGTCCGGTAGCCGAGCGCGGCGAGTTCCGCGGCGATCGGGGCGAAGTCGAACATGCGCAGCACGAAGTGTGCCATCCATGGTCGCCGACGCGGATGCGCGGTGGCGACTCGGGACAGAGTTTTCTCGGTGACGTAGCCGATACAGCCGGTGGAGATGATGAGGTCGGCGGTGGCGAGCACCTCGCGCTGCTCGTCGGTCGGCTCGCCGGACTCCAGATCGGCGTGCACGGTGTCGTGCAGCAGGCCGCTCTCCTGTGCGTAGGCGAGCGCGGGCGCGGAGGCGTCCATGCCGAGGAAGCGGACATCGGTGAGACCGGTCCTGGCGCCGAGCGTCGCGTGGTCGCGGGCGATGAGGGCCGCGCGATCACCCGTCGCGGTGCGGTAGTGCTCGGCGAGCTCACGCATGGTGGTGTCGAAGCGCAACAGTGCCGCGTTGACGCCGTAGGAGCAGCCGAGGTCGAGCACAGTGGGCGTGGATACCCGGGCGGAGGCGCGGAACTCCCGGATCTGCTGCTGGAACACGGGTTTCGCCAGTTCCGGGATGCGATAGTCGAGATCGGACATGCGGGCGTAGTAGTCGCGTGGATCGGGCCGGTCGTAGATATCGTCGAAGGAAGCTTTCCCGGTCGTATGTAACGGCACTGCCACAGTCGTTCCTCTCGGGGTCGAGCGGTGTGTCCCGATCCCTGGGATGGATCGGGCCGTTCGGCTCAGTCGAGCAAGCGGTCACCGCGGACGACGTCGGCCGCGGCGGCCAGATGGTCGGGTAGCACCCGGCCGAAGAGTTGCCGGGTGCGCTCCACCGTGCCGATCACGCCGGGGCGGTCGGTGTAGGCGAAGATCGCCGAATGCCGTTGCGTGACACCGGCGACGGGTGACACGCGGTGCAGCGAGAAGCGCCCTTGGAACAGCTGCAGGTCACCGGGGCGCAGGTCGAGGCGCTGGATGAGGCGCTCGCCGGTGCCGTCGAGCACGGCGCGCACGTCGTCGAGGTGCTCGGCCGCCTGCGTGCGAATGTTGGGGCAGTACTCGAAGATTCCGCCCGACTCGGCGGGCTGGGTCAGCATGCTGACGGTGAATTCGTTGGTGTCGAAGTGCCACGGATGCGACATGCCGGGGGCGACGACGTTCAGGCACAGCCCGGCCAGCGGGTCGGCGAATTCGTGCAGTTCGGCCAGGCCGAAGCAGTCCGCGACGAAACGCTGGAAGCGCGTGTCGATGTAGAGCTGGTGGATCAGCGCGTCGCCGGGGATGCGGTCGCGCGGCACGAACGCGTTGCCGCGCTCCAGCACGATCCGCCCCGGATGATCTTCGGGCAGTTCGGTATCCAGCGGGATGTTGTAGGCGTTCACCCGCTCGACCTCGTAGTACGCGTGCGGGGCCATCGCCTCGCCCTGCGCCCGTAGCGTCTCGGTCAGTTCCGGCCGGATGAAGCCGCGCAGCACGGTGCAACCGTTCGCGGCCAGGTCCGCTCTTGCTCGCTGCACCGCGGCCTGCCGCTCCGCATCCGCCGGATTCGCGAGGGGATACCGTGCGGTATCAACGATCTCGTCGAGGACACCCAGCGCTGCCATGGCGACATTCTGGTAGAGCGGACCGCCGACACGCCCGAGATTCGGCGAGATTGCCGGTGACGGCAGTCACACCTATCTATCTGCGCGCACTCCCATTGCGGCACAGTAACTCTCGGTGCAGCGCAGTCGGGAGTGTCGAACTCGGGCCGGTCAACCGCGCAGCTTCAGCGCCTGTTCGAGGTCGTCGATCGTCAGCCCGACCAGGGTGTCACGGAAGCTGCGCCCCGGTCCGTCGGGCACCGGAATCTCGCACGGGATCACGATCACCGCGCAGCCCGCCGCCTGTGCGGCGCGCGTGCCGGTCGGCGAATCCTCCACGGCGACACAGTCCTTCGGATCCACGCCGAGCAGCTCCGCAGCCCGCAGGTACACGTCCGGCTCCGGCTTACCGAGGGCCACCTCGTCACCGCAGACCGACACGTCGAAGAAGTCGCGCCCCAGCGTGTTCAACCCGAACTCGGTGAGCGACCGCTTGGTATTGGTCACCAGCGCCGAGGCCAGTCCCGCCTCCCGCACCATCGCCAACGCGTCTTCAGCGCCCGGCCGCCACGGAATCGGACCGGTCATCAACTCGGTCACCCGCCACTCCAGGAACTCCCCCGCCGCCTGCAACGCCTCCGCCGTCGGCGGCACCCCGAGCCCCTCGAAGATCATCCGCAACGCATCCGCCCCCGACGCCCCGATCAGCGCATGCCGCAACTCATCGGTCATCTCGTGCCCGTGCTCGCGCGCCAACTCCCGAACCGCCACGTCCCAGAGCTTCTCCGAATCCAGCAGCGTGCCGTCCATGTCCCAGAGGACGGCGGCTAGTCGGGGCGTCACGCGCCGGAACCGGAGATCAACATCCGTCCATTGTCCGATACGACCTGGATCCACCGGTTCTCGGATCTGGTCTCACCGTTCTTCATGCGGTAGGTCAGCGAGACGACCGCGCGGTTGTCGCCGCTCTGGGTGACTTTGCCGGCGCTGACCGAGCTGACCGTGCCCCACCAGCGGGAGTACTCGGTGTAGCCGCCGGTCTGGGCCTGATACGAGGGTGTCAGCTGTGCCCAAGCACCGGAGGTATTGCCCGGCAGCATGCTGTAGTAGCCCTGCACGAACTGGACGACATTGGCGGACTGGGGTGCGCCGAACGGCGTCGCCGTGACGGTCGGGGGTGGCGGCACCGTCGTGGGGGCCGGGGTCGGGGTGGGCGACGGCGGGGCCGAGGACGGGGTCGGCGTTGGGCTCGGCTGGGTGGTCGGGGCCTGCGGAGATTCCTGAGTCGTCGGCTCCTGTGCGCCGGGTGCTGCCGCGTTGGAGGGTGGTGCGGGGTTTTCGAGGGACGAGGACGGTGCTGCGGTCGCGGGTGGGGCGGCGGTGTCACCACCCTTGCGGTCGTTGGTGAGCACGGCGATGAGGCCGATCACGGCGAGCACCACGACGAACGCGGTCGCCGCCAGGACCAGCGAGCGGTTGCGCGAGGGTCCGTTGTTCGTGCCGCCGGGCAGGGTGGCGGGGCCGGGGCGCGGCGGGATCGGGGGTTGGGCGGAAACGGATTCGGCGGCAGCGGGATTCGTCAGCGCTGCGGTCGCCACGATGGAGGTGGCGTCGTTGGCGTTCGAGGTACTGCCCGCGCCGTCGGTGCCCGGGTGCGGGATGACGGTCGTCGCGTCGGCGCCCGGTGCGGGCAGGGCCTTGGTGAGCGAGGGGGTGCCGAGTTTCGGATCCCGGCCCTCCGCAACGGCTTCGAGGGCTTGCTGCGCTTCCCGCATGGTCGGGCGCGCGTCGATCGTCGGCGCGAGCAGCCGCATCAGCACCGGGCCGAGCGCACCGGCGTGCTCGGGCTGCGGCACCTGGCCGCGCGCGACGGCATGCAGGACCGCCAGGGGGTTGTCGCTCTCGCCGAACGGCGGCTGACCCTCGACGGCGGCGTAAAGCGTTGAGCCGAGCGCGAATACGTCGGAGGCGGGTTCCGGGTTCTCGCCGCGTGCCACCTCGGGGGCCAGATAGGCGGGGGTGCCCGCGAGGAAGCCGGTGGCGGTGACGGTGACGTCGCCGACCGCGCGGGAGATGCCGAAGTCGGTGAGCTTGACGGTGCCGTCGTCGCCGACGAGCAGGTTCGCTGGTTTCACATCGCGGTGCATGATGCCCGCATCGTGGGCGGCGGCCAGGGCGGCCGCGGCTTGCGCGCCGATGCGCGCGACCTCGACCGGCGGCAGGGTCCGCTTGCCGGAGAGTTTGGCCGCCAGGCTGGGTGCGTTCATGTATTCCATGACCAGCCAGGGCTGGCCGTCTTCCTCGGCGACGTCGAAGACGGTGATCGCGTGCGGATGGTGCAGCCGGGCCGCGATCCGGCCCTCGCGCATGGCGCGCAGCTTCGCCTCCAGCGCCGCGGTCCGGGACAGTCCGGGCGCGAGGATCAACTGCTTCACCGCGACCGTGCGCCGCAGGCGGACATCGGTCCCCCGCCACACAACGCCCATGGCACCTGTGCCGATCGGATCCGTGAGTCGATACCGTCCCGCGATCAATCGGTCCGCCGTCATGCTGTTGTGCCTTCCTGCTTACGCGCCGAGCTGGTCCTGCACTGGCGCGTACCGCCGGGAAAATCCCGAAAATGCCACGCGCCGAAGTCCTTTGCACCCGTATGCAGCGATGGCGACGCACCCGCCGACTGCCCCGGATGCAGTTGCAACGCCTCCGACAATGGCATACCCACCCGACACACATCCACCTCACCGAAACTCCCTGAGCAATCCCCCAGGTCAGCGCCGCGCCACGCCGAGACACGAAATACCCTCGGCGCGTCGGGATTTGCCCAAATCATGGCATACGACCAGGTAACCAAGGCCCTCGCCGGACGCGAACAGTGTTCCACGACACCGTGACCACCATCACTATTCGATCACGACAGTTATAACCGATTTCTCCCCACAACAGCCGTCCTCGGTGCCCGAATTCGGGTTCACCAAGCCCGCACACCCATTACATAAGCCGCACACCCGCTATAGGCGGTGTGCGGTTTACGTAAAAGGTGTGCGCTGCGTGAAAGTCAGGCGTTGAAGTACTTCGCCTCGGGGTGCAGGAGGACGAACGCGTCGGTGGACTGCTCCGGATGCAGCTGCAATTCCTCGGAGAGGACGACGCCGATTCGGTCGGCTTCCAGGAGATCGACCAGTTTGGCACGGTCGTCCAAGTCGGGGCAGGCGCCGTAGCCGAACGAGTAGCGGGCGCCGCGGTAGCCGAGCTTGAAGTACTCCAGGACGTCGGCGGGGTCGGAGTCGGCGACCGCGTGACCGTCCAGGGTCAGTTCCTCGCGGATGCGGCGGTGCCAGTATTCGGCGAGCGCCTCGGTGAGCTGCACGCCGATGCCGTGCACCTCGAGATAGTCGCGATAATTGTCGGCCGCGAAGAGCTCGTTGGCGAAGTCGGCGATCGGCTGACCCATGGTGACCAACTGGAACGGCAGCACGTCCACCTGGCCGGTCTCCTCGGCCCGCTCGCGCGAGCGGATGAAGTCGGCGATGCACAGGAAGCGATCCCGCTGCTGACGCGGGAAGGTGAACCGATACCGTTCGGGCGCACCGGGATTCGGCTCGGTGAGCACGATCACGTCGTCACCCTCGGAGACCGCGGGGAAGTATCCGTACACCACGGCGGCGTGCTGGAGCACGTTCTCGGTGCTCAGCCGGTCCAGCCAGGCGCGGAACCGCGGCTTGCCCTCGGTCTCCACCAATTCCTCGTAGCTCGGCCCGTCGCCGCCGCGCTGGCCGCGCAGGCCCCACTGGCCGAGGAACAGCGCCCGCTCGTCGAGCAGCCCCGAATACTCGTGCAGCGCCAGGCCTTTCACCACGCGGGTGCCCCAGAACGGCGGGGTCGGCACCGGCACATCCGCGGCCACGTCGGAGCGCGCGGGCACCTCGATCGGCACCTCGACCGCCTTGCGCTCCTCGGCGATGCGCTTGGACCGCTCGTGGCGGGCCTTGCGCTGGGCCGCCTTCTCGCGCTCCGCGATCGCCTCGGGACTGTCGGGGTCGAGGCCGCCGCCACGCTTGCGGGTCATGATGTCGTCCATCAACCGCAGGCCCTCGAAGGCGTCGCGGGCGTAGTGCACGTCGCCCTCGTACACCTCGGTCAGGTCGTTCTCCACGTAACCGCGGGTGAGCGCCGCGCCACCGAGCAGCACCGGGAACTGCTCGGCCACGCCCTTGGTGTTGAGTTCCTGCAGGTTCTCCTTCATCACCACGGTCGACTTGACCAGCAGCCCGGACATGCCGATGACGTCGGCCTTCTTGTCCACAGCCGCATCGAGAATGGTCGCGATCGGCTGTTTGATGCCGAGGTTCACCACCTCGTAGCCGTTGTTGGACAGGATGATGTCGACCAGGTTCTTGCCGATGTCGTGCACGTCGCCCTTGACGGTGGCCAGCACGATGCGGCCCTTGCCGCTGTCGTCGGTGGCCTCCATGTGCGGCTCCAGATAGGCGACCGCCGCCTTCATCACCTCGGCCGACTGCAGCACGAACGGCAGCTGCATCTGACCGGAGCCGAACAGCTCACCGACGGTCTTCATGCCCGAGAGCAGCGTCTCGTTGATGATCTGCAGCGGCGGCACCTGTTGCATCGCCTCGTCGAGGTCGGCCTCCATGCCGTTGCGCTCGCCGTCCACGATCCGGCGCGCCAACCGCTCGAACAGCGGCAGCTGCGCCAGCTCCTCGGCGCGCGAGGCCCGCGACGACGACGTGGACACGCCCTCGAACAGGCCCATCAGCTTCTGCAGCGGGTCGTAGTCCTCGCCGCGGCGGTCGTACACCAGATCCAGCGCGGTCTCGCGCTGCTCGTCCGGAATCCGCGCCATCGGCAGGATCTTCGAGGCGTGCACGATCGCGGAATCCAGCCCGGCCTGCACGCATTCGTGCATGAACACCGAGTTCAGCACCTGACGGGCCGCGGGATTCAGGCCGAACGAGATGTTCGACAGGCCCAGGGTGGTCTGCACCGCGGGGTGCTTCTCCTTGAGCAGCCGGATGGCCTCGATGGTCTCGATGCCGTCCTTGCGCGACTCCTCCTGGCCGGTGCCCAGGGTGAAGGTGAGGGTGTCGATGATGATGTCGCTCTCCCGCACCCCCCAGTTGCCGGTGATGTCGGCGATGAGCCGCTCGGCGATCTCCACCTTCTTGGCGGCGGTGCGGGCCTGGCCCTCCTCGTCGATGGTCAGCGCGACCACCGCGGCGCCGTGCTCGGCGACCAGCTGCATGGTCTGGTGGAAACGGGATTCCGGCCCGTCGCCGTCCTCGTAGTTCACCGAGTTCACCGCGCAGCGACCGCCGAGGTGCTCCAAACCCGCCTTCAGCACCGGGGTTTCGGTGGAGTCGAGCATGATCGGCAGTGTCGACGAGGTGGCCAGCCTGCTCGCGAGGGCGACCATGTCCTTGGCGCCGTCGCGGCCGACGTAGTCCACGCACAGATCCAGCATGTGCGCGCCGTCGCGGGTCTGATCCTTGGCGATATCCAGGCACTTCTGCCAGTCCTCGGCCAGCATCGCCTCGCGGAAGGCCTTGGAGCCGTTGGCGTTCGTGCGCTCACCGATCATCATGATCGAGGCGTCCTGCTGGAACGGCACGGCCGTGTACATGCTGGACACGGCGGGCTCGTGCGCCGGGGCGCGGCGCGCGTCGATCGGCGGCAGCTTCGGCTCGATCTCGCGGACCGCCTCGGTCACCTGCCGGATGTGCTCGGGCGTGGTGCCGCAGCAGCCGCCGACCAGCGCGAGCCCGAACTCGGAGACGAAGCCGCTGAGCGCGACCGCCAGCTCCTCGGGGGTCAGCGGGTATTCGGCGCCGTTCGCGCCGAGCACCGGCAAGCCGGCGTTCGGCATCACCGACACCGGAATCTGGGCGTGCCGGGACAGATGCCGCAGGTGCTCGCTCATCTCGGCCGGGCCGGTCGCGCAGTTGAGCCCGATCATGTCGATGCCGAGCGGCTCCAGCGCGGTGAGCGCCGCGCCGATCTCGCTGCCGACCAGCATGGTGCCGGTGGTCTCCACGGTGACGTGGGTGATGATCGGAATGCGCCGGCCGAGCTGGCGCATGGCCTCCCGGCTGCCGGTCACCGCCGCCTTGACCTGCAGCAGGTCCTGGCAGGTCTCGATGAGAATGGCGTCGGCGCCGCCCTCGAGCATGCCGAGCGCGGATTCGGTGTACGCGTCACGCAGCGCGGTATAAGGAGCATGGCCGAGGGTGGGCAGCTTCGTGCCCGGCCCCATCGAGCCGAGCACGTAGCGCGGCGTCCCGTCGGCGGACGGGCCCATCTCGTCGGCGACCTCGCGGGCCAGCCGGGTGCCGCGCTCGGACAGATCCCGGATGCGGTCCGCGATGTCGTAGTCGGCCAGGTTCGGCAGGTTGCAGCCGAAGGTATTGGTCTCCACGGCGTCGGCGCCCGCCTCGAAGTACGCGCGGTGGATGCTGCGCAGCACGTCGGGGCGGGTGTCGTTGAGGATTTCGTTGCAGCCCTCTAAACCGAGGAAGTCGTCCAACGTGAGGTCGGCCGCTTGCAACATCGTGCCCATCGCGCCGTCCCCGATCACGACGCGGCGGCGCAACGTGTCGAGTAGCGTGGTGTCGAACTCGGCGGGCAGTGACGCAGACATGAGGACCAGCGTAATGGTCCGGTCGGACAGGCCGACCCCCCGAGCCGGGTGGACACGGACACACCTGCGCCGCCGGCGCCGTCGAACACGCCGGGCCCGGCCACGGCATACGACACGCCAGTTCGCCGCACACATTAGGCTGACCGAGTGAACCCCAGTGAAACTCCCGATCCGGAACTGCCGACGTTGCGGGAACCGGTGCTGGTCGCGGCCTTCGAAGGCTGGAACGACGCGGGCGACGCCGCAAGCGGCGCCGTAGAGCATCTGGAATTGATCTGGGACGCCGAGCCGCTAGCCGAACTCGACTCCGAGGACTACTACGACTACCAGGTCAACCGGCCGACGGTCCGGCAGGTGGACGGCGTGACCAGGGAAATCCAGTGGCCCTCCACCATGCTCTCGGTCTGCTCGCCGCCCGGCAGCGACCGCGACATCGTGCTGCTGCGCGGCATCGAACCCAATATGCGCTGGCGCAGCTTCTGCGAGGACCTGCTGGAGTTCATCGAACAACTCGGCGTGCAAACCGTCGTCATCCTCGGCGCGCTGCTGGCCGACACTCCGCACACCCGCCCCGCCCCGGTCACCGGGTCCGCCTACAGCAAAGAAGCAGCGGAGCGTTTCAACCTGGAGCAGACCCGGTACGAGGGACCGACCGGTATCACCGGCGTGCTGCAGGATCAGTGTGTGAAGGCGGGCGTGCCCGCGGTGTCGTTCTGGGCCGCCGTGCCGCACTATGTTTCGCAGCCGCCGAACCCGAAGGCCACCATCGCGCTGCTGCACCGGGTCGAGGACGTGCTCGACATCGAGGTGCCGCTCGGCGAATTGCCCACGCAGGCAGAGGAATGGGAGACCGCGGTCAACGAGATGACCGCGGGCGACGACGAGGTCAGCGAATACGTACGCTCCCTGGAGGAACGCGGCGACGCGGCGGTCGACGTGAACGAGGCGATGGCCAAGATCGACGGCGACGCCATCGCCGCCGAGTTCGAGAAGTACCTGCGCAGGCGCGGCCCGGGCAGCTTCGGACTCTGAACACGCCCGAACGCTGAAGACTTCGGTTTGCCCGGTGTTCACCAGGGGGCCGCTTGTTGGCCGGAAAGCCGCTGCCCCCTATTCTTTTTAGGGTGACCTTTCCCTCGCTCGTCGCGCACCTGCGTAGTTTCGACGAGCGGGTCGCCGTCCTCTGCCCCGGCTCGTCCGGGGCGGATGGCGCGGCGACGGAAACGGCGGCCGGCGAGGCACGGCGGGTCACCTACGCCCAGCTGGCGACGCTCGTCGAGGATTTCGCGGCCGAGCTCGGACCGAACCGGCGCCTCGTCGCGCTCGCGGCCCGCAACGATCTGCGTTCGCTCGTCGGGTATCTCGGCGCGCTCAGCGCGGGCTGTGTCGTGCTGCTCACCGCGGAAGTCACCGACGAGTTGCTGAGCGCCTACGATCCCGACGTGGTCATCGAGGACGGTCGGCCACACATCCGGCGCGCGGCCTCCGCGCACACCTTGCATCCGGATCTCGCGCTGCTGCTGAGCACCTCGGGTTCCACCGGGTCCCCGAAACTGGTCCGGCTCTCCTCGGCGAACCTGTTGGCCAACGCGGCCGCCATCGCCGAATACCTGGCCATCGGCCCGGACGACCGGGCCGCGACCACCCTGCCGATGTTCTACTGCTACGGGCTTTCGGTGGTGCACAGCTATCTGCTACGCGGCGCGAGCCTGCTACTCACCGAGCGGTCGGTACTGGACGACGTGTTCTGGGACGAGTTCCGTGGCTATCGCGCAACGTCTTTCGCGGCCGTCCCGTACACCATCGACCTGCTGGACCGAATCGGCTTCGCCCACATGGCATTGCCCGATCTGCGGTATGTCACGCAGGCGGGCGGCAGGCTCGCCCCCGACCGGGTCCGCGACTACGCCCGGCTCGGCGCACAGGCGGGCTGGGACTTCTTCGTGATGTACGGCCAGACCGAGGCGACCGCCCGAATGGCCTATCTCCCACCGGATTTGGCGGCCGAGCGACCGGACTGCATCGGGGTGCCCATCCCCGGTGGCGAATTCAGCCTGGAACCGATCGAGGACACCGGCGGGCACCAGCCCGGGGTCGACCTCGGCGGGCAGCCGGCCGACGCCGTGCCGCACGAACTGGTGTATCACGGACCCAACGTCATGCTGGGTTACGCCGAGTCGCCCGCCGATCTCGCGCTCGGGCGCACCGTAACCGCTTTGCGCACCGGCGATCTCGCGCGCCGCACCCCCGAGGGCCTGTACCAGGTGATCGGCCGCCGCAGCCGGTTCGCGAAGATCTTCGGTCTGCGCATCGATCTCCAGCGCCTCGAATCCGGGCTGGCGGCCGCGGGTTTCACCGTCTGCTGCACCGACGACGACGAACTGCTCGTCGTCGCCGTGGAAAGCCCCGCCACCGATCCGACCGAGACCGCGGCGCAGCTGGCCGGGCTGCCCGCCGCATCCGTACGGGTATGTGCCGTCGAGGAATTGCCGCGACTGGCCAATGGCAAGCCGGACTATCCGGCCGTTCGCACGTTGTCGGCGCCCGCGCCGGAGAACCGGGGCATCCGCGCGCTCTACGCCACCGCCCTCGGCATCCACCCGGCGCTCATCCACCCGGACAGCACCTTCGTCGACCTCGGCGGCAATTCGCTGACCTACGTGACGACCGCGGCCAGGGTGGAACGCGCGCTCGGCAGGCTCCCCACCGACTGGCCGACCATGACCGTCGCCGAGCTGGATCGGATCCCGCACGGCGGCAGGCGGTTCGGCCGCACCGTCGATACCAGCACGCTGCTGCGCGCGGCCGCCATCGTGCTGATCGCGGGCACGCACATCGGCCTGTTCGTGTGGTGGGGCGCCGCGCACGTGCTGCTCGGGGTGGCCGGATTCAACTTCGCCCGCTTCGCGGTGACCGCCTCCCCGCGTGCCGAACGGTTGCGGCACGTGCTGCGCACGGTCGCGCTGATCGCCGTGCCGACCGCCGCATGGGTAGCCATCACGTTGCTGTTCACCGACTACTACGGGTGGCAGAACGTGCTGCTGCTCAACAAGATTCTGGGCCCGCGCGACAGCGACACCGCGGGGCACCTGTGGTTCATCGAGGTACTGGTCTACTTCATGGTGGCCGCCGCGCTGCTGCTGCGGGTACCCCTGGTGGACGCGCTGGAGCGGCGCGAACCGTTCTGGTTCGCCATGGGCCTGCTCGCGCTCACCTTGGTGCTGCGCTATCAGCCGTTCGGTCTCTATCCGGCAAAGGATGTGCCGTTCTCACCGCTGGCCGTGTGGTTCTTCGCCATGGGCTGGGCGGCCGCGAAGGCAACGTCGGCGTGGCAGCGACTGATGGTCAGTGCCGTCCTGTTGGCCTGCGTGCCCGGCTATTTCGGCGTGCCGGATCGCGAGCGATTGGTGATGGCCGGGCTGCTCTTGCTCATCTGGCTGCCCGCGATCCGGGTGCCCGCCCTGCCGGCAGTCGTCGCGGCGGTGCTCGCCGACAGCTCGCTGTTCGTGTATCTGCTGCATTGGCAGGTGTATCCGCTGTTCGGGCAACACCATGTTGCGGCGTTGCTCGCCTCGCTGCTGGCCGGTGTGGCCGCGACGAGGGTGCTCGCGGAAGTGCGACGGCGATCGGGACGGACCACCCGCTGGGCGATACCCCACTGGTCCGGCGTGCCGTCGTGGCTGTCAGGTCTCGATGGTCCAGACCTGCGCCGCCGCCTCGCGCGCCAGCTTCGCTAGCAGAATATCCCGTGGGATCGTCTGGCCGGCAAGGTGATCGAGCGACGGAACCACTACGTGGTGCGCGTCCGCTCGCTTGAGCTCCTGGGTCAGCTCGACAAATGCCGTGCCGTCACCGGAAGTCGATTCATGGAACGTTGCGGCGAAGCAGAGCCCTTCCTCACGGGCGAGGCTGCTCATCGCATCCTCGAGCTCTGCGCTGTGGCCATCGGCCAAATCGTCACGCAAGTATCCATAGATCAACGCTTCCACCCGAACCTCCGTTGGATTGGGTACCGCTGTTCTCATGTGGATCTCCCCCATTGTGGGGCACTGCGCCTTGCAAGGACAGATGCAATTACATCTGGCTGTAACAAGATGGGTCCGGCAAACTTTCCGCTCCCTTGGTCCAGCATGCACAACGCCAAACTGCGAATGCAGATGTCAACCCACTGACACCTATATGCCCTATCTCGGCCACCGGGCGTTAACTGGTGCGATACTACTGACGTGGCCGCTGGAGACGATCGACCCGTCTGGGCTGTCCGGATGCGTTCTGAACGCGATGCGCGGGGGTGGTCACAAGCAGATGCCGTCCGCGTGATGCGCGCCAAGTCATCCCACAACCTGCCGACAGACAGTACACTGCTGCGTAACTGGCGCCGTTGGGAATCGGGCGAGTCGCGGCCGGATGATTTCTATGCCCCTATCATCGCCGCCGCCTTCGACACCGTCACAGCAGCGTTCTTCCCCAAGGCCCGGCCGAACCGGGACGACGAGGTGCTCTCGGCAACGGGCATGGACACGCTGGAATTCATCGGCCGCCTGCGCATGTCGGACGTCTCGCCCGCCACCCTCGATGCCATCCGCATCACCGCGGAACGCCTGTGCTGCGAGTACTCCTACGCCGATCCGCACGAGCTGCACGCCGAGGGCACCGGGTGGTTGCGGAGAATTACCTCACTGCTGGACGGCCGACTGACTTTGGCGCAGCACCGCGACATCCTGGTGCTCGCGGGATGGGTTGCGTTGCTGGTGGGTTGCGTGGACTACGACCTCGGCCGGCGCACCGCCGCCGAGGCGACCCGACGCGCGGCCTACTCGCTCGGCCAAGAGGCCGAAAACGCCGAAATCACCGGGTGGAGCGCGGAAATGGCGGCCTGGTTCGCGCTGACCCAGGGCAACTACCGGGGTGCCATCGACGCGGTCGACCAGGCCCTCGAGGCCAGCCGAAACCTGGGCGTCGGTGTGCAACTCGCGGCGCAGCGGGCCAAGGCGTGGGCGCGGCTCGGCGACCGGCACGAGGTCGAGACGGCCCTCGACGAGGGTCGAGCAATTTTGGAGCGACTCGACCATCCGATCAATCTGGACAACCATTTCGTGGTCGATCCACAGAAGTTCGACTTCTACGCGATGGACTGCTGCCGCGTCGCGGGCGAGGACCGGCGGGCCGAGAGCTACGCCAACGAGGTCATCCGCAACTCGACCAGAGCCGACGGCACCGTCCGCAATCCGATGCGGGTGTCCGAGGCGCATCTCACCCTCGCGGTGGTCGCCGTGCGCAACCGCGATCTGGAACTCGCCGTCGATGAGGGACTGCGCGCGTTCGCGGGTAAACGCCGTTCACTGCCCTCGCTCATGTGGATCGCGGGCGAGGCCGCGCGCGAAATCATCGCCCGATACCCCGGCGATCCGCGCACCCGCGTGTACTTCGACCAGCTGCGCGCCCTCTCGACCGAGTGACCGGTACCGACTCCAGCGGCTGCCATCCCCGTGGGACACACCCCAATTCAATGGCGAACATCCGGCAAACAGGACACGGCCACGCCGAACTGGGTACGTTCGCGTTGTCGGCGACCGGCCCGCTACTACCCTGTTCCCGGTGACCGACTCCGTCGACGGCTCAGCCATCGCCTCCGTCCTGTGGGACGACCGGCTGCGGCTGTTCTCCTTCGCCACCGCCGAGCGCCGCGCCGACTATCTGTGGGTGCTGCGCGCTTTCGACAGCGCCCGCGCCGCCTACGTGGTGCTGCTGCACGCCGACGATGTGGCGGAGTGGATCGAACGCAACGGACACAACCTGCGCACACCTGACCTGGTCGAACCGGAACCCGCGTCTGACGTCGAGAGCCAGCAACATATAGAGGACAAGTCCGCCGGTCGGTCCGGCGGCACAGCGCAGGTCGGCGGCGCAGCACAGTCCGATAACCAGGCGCAGTCCGGCGATACCTCGCAGTCGGACAGCCCAGCTCAGTCCGACGACGGTCCCGCGAGCGCCGCCGTCTGGTCCACCGAGCGCGGCGCCCGCCCGAACGCACCTCGGCTCACCGCCGCCGAGATCGGCCCGCTGCTCGATCAACTCCACCAGTGGGGTGTGCTGGAACGCAGTTACGACGGCACCCGCGCCGCCACCCTGGCGGAGTATCGGAACCGGCACTTCGTCTACCAGTTCTCCCAGGTCGGGTTCCAGGCTTACCGCGCGGTCGCGGGAGTATTGAACGCCAGGCTCGATGAAGCGTCCCTGTCCCGGCTGGTGCTGCCGGAGTTGCTCGCCGATCTGCACACCCTGGCCGCGGCCAATCGCGAGGGCGACGCCGAGCGGGTCTACCGCACGTTGCGCCGCCTCGACGCCGCGCTGACCGATATGGCAGCCCGCGCCGCACACTTCTATCTCTCCCTCGGCGACCTCGTGCGGACCACCGAGATCACCCCGGAATCCTTTCTGGCGCACAAGGACGCACTGCTCGCGCACATGCGCGAATTCAGCCTGGACCTGGCCCGATTCACCCCGCGGCTGGCGGGCGCGATCGCCGAGATCGAGGAGACCGGTGTCGAGGAGCTGATCGAGCGCGCCGCAGGCTGCGACGAACGCGTGCTGCTGAGTTTCGCGGAGCGGCAGGCCGATTGGCACGCGCGCTGGGACGGGCTGCGGACCTGGTTCGTCGCGTCCGGCTCCGGCGAGCACGCGGGCACCACCGAGGCGGAACGGTTGCGCGAGGCGACCATGAGCGCGATCGCCGCCGTGCTCTCGCTGCTGCGCCGGGTCACCGAGACGCGGCGCGGCGGGGTGAGCCGGGAGTCCGCGCTGCGCCACCTGGCGGGCTGGTTCACGGCTGCGCCGAGCGCGGACAGCGCGCACGCCCTCTTCGACGCGGTGTTCGGCCTCGGCAGGCCGCGCCACCTGGCCATGGAGCATCCGGACGCCGACCTCATCCCCGCGCAGCGGTCCTGGTGGGAGGCG
>NZ_BJXA01000124.1 GCF_007990755.1 Nocardia ninae NBRC 108245
CTCACCCGGATGCCGCAGGACACCGCCCGCCTGTCCGGCAAGTACGACAACCCGGCCTTCCGCCGCGCCGACGCCACCGAACAGGTGAGCAAGCAGCGCACCGACGCCGCGGCAGGCACCGAACAGAACCAACTGTCCGAACGCGTGCTGTGGGATGCGTTGGACGCGGGCACCGACCCGACCGACGACACCGCGAACTCCGGTGGGCGCACCGGCGATCCGGACCCGGGCGAGGCAGGCGGACGTGTCCGCTGAGCGATTCGCGCGCGTCGACTGTGGCGGTTCACACCTTGTGCGCGGACTGGTTGCCTGGTCCACAACAAGCCCCGGCGCAAACGCGGCCGGTACGTCCATTTATTCTTTGTCAGCATCGGTGAGACAGCGCCTGGGGGGACTCTCAGGCAGCAAGTCCGTCTCCCCAGAAAGGATTCGAGCCAGATGACGGTACTCGACTCGATTCTCGACGGGGTCCGCGCGGATGTGGCCGCTCGGGAAGCCCTCCTCGATTTCCAGGCGATCAAGGCGGCCGCCGCGGCGGCGGCAAGCCCGCTCGACGCACGCGCGGCCCTGCTCGAAGACGGCATCGGCGTTATCGCCGAGGTGAAGCGGGCCAGTCCCTCCAAGGGTGAACTCGCCGACATCCCCGACCCGGCCAGCCTGGCCAAGGCGTACGAGGACGGCGGCGCGCGGATCATCAGCGTGCTCACCGAGGGCCGGCGCTTCCACGGGTCGCTGGAAGACCTGGACGCGGTGCGCGCCACCGTGCACATCCCGATCCTGCGCAAGGACTTCGTCGTCGGGCCGTACCAGATCCACGAGGCCCGCGCGCATGGCGCCGACGTGATCCTGCTGATCGTCGCGGCGCTCGAGCAGGACGTGCTGTCCTCGCTCATCGACCGCACCGAATCGCTGGGCATGACCGCGCTGGTCGAGGTGCACACCGAGGAAGAGGCGGATCGCGCGCTCGAGGCCGGTGCCTCGGTGATCGGCGTGAACGCCCGCAACCTCAAGACTTTGGAAGTCGACCGGGACGTGTTCGCCCGGATCGCACCCGGCCTGCCCACCGAGGTCATCCGGATCGCCGAATCCGGCATCCGCGGCACCGCCGACCTGCTCGCCTACGCTGGCGCGGGCGCGGACGCCGTTCTCGTCGGCGAAGGCTTGGTGACCAGCGGTGATCCCCGCGCGGCCGTGTCCGAGCTGGTGACCGCGGGTACCCACCCGTCCTGCCCGAAGCCGGCGCGGCGGGGCCGGTGACCGGGGTGACAGAGCTACCCAAGGCCAGCGACGGCGTCGCACACCGCAGCGCGCACGAACCCGATACCGGCGGCCACTTCGGCGTCTACGGCGGCAGGCACGTCCCCGAGGCGCTCATGGCGGTCATCGAGGACGTCACCGCCATGTACGAGAAGTCCCGGCTCGACCCGGACTTCCTGAACGAGCTGGACCGGTTGCAGCGCGACTACACCGGTCGCCCGTCGCCGGTGTTCGAATGCACCAGGCTCGCCGAGCACGCGGGCGGCGCGCGCATCCTGCTCAAGCGGGAAGACCTGAACCACACCGGTTCTCACAAGATCAACAATGTGCTCGGCCAGGCGCTGCTCGCCAAGCGGATGGGCAAGACCCGCGTCATCGCGGAGACCGGCGCCGGCCAGCACGGCGTCGCCACCGCGACCGCCTGCGCGCTGCTCGGCCTGGACTGCGTCGTCTACATGGGCGCCGTCGACACCGCCCGGCAGGCGCTCAACGTGGCGCGGATGCGGCTGCTCGGCGCCGAGGTCATCTCGGTGACCACCGGTTCGCAGACGCTCAAGGACGCGATCAACGAGGCGCTGCGCGACTGGGTCAGCAACGCCGACGACACCTACTACTGCTTCGGCACCGCCGCGGGCCCGCACCCGTTCCCCATGCTGGTGCGCGACTTCCAGCGGGTCATCGGCCTGGAGGCCAGGGTGCAGGTGCAGGAGTCCACCGGGCAACTACCCGACGCGGTCGTGGCCTGCGTCGGCGGTGGCTCCAACGCCATCGGCATCTTCCACGCCTTCCTCGACGACCCCGACGTCCGGCTGGTCGGCTACGAGGCGGCCGGCGACGGCGTCGAAACCGGCAGGCACGCGGCCACTTTCACCGGCGGCACGCCCGGCGCGTTCCAGGGTGCCTACTCGTACCTGCTGCAGGACGAGGACGGCCAGACCATCGACTCGCACTCCATCTCGGCCGGTCTGGACTATCCGGGCGTCGGCCCCGAGCACGCTCTGCTCAAGGACATCGGCCGCGCCGAATACCGCCCCATCACCGACACCGAGGCGATGGACGCGCTGCTGCTGCTCAGCCGCAGCGAGGGCATCATCCCGGCGATCGAGTCCGCACACGCCGTCGCGGGCGCGCTGCAACTGGGCAAGGAACTCGGCCCCGGCTCGATCATCCTGGTGAACCTGTCCGGTCGCGGTGACAAGGACATGGATACGGCGGCGCGCTGGTTCGGGTTGATCGACGAGAAGGACGAGCAGAAGTGAGCGAGCGCAGCGAGCGAACCATGGGCGCAGCGTCCGTGACCTCGACGGAGCCGAGCGTCAGCGAGGTGCAGTCGTGAGTCAGCAGTCCCGTCTCGCGAATACCTTTGCGGCGACCCGCGGTGAGGGTCGTGCCGCGCTCATCGGCTACCTGCCTGCGGGCTATCCCGATCTGGCCGGTTCCATCGAGGTCTGTCGCGCCATGGTCGAATCCGGTTGCGACATCGTCGAAGTCGGCGTCGCCTACTCCGATCCGGTGATGGACGGCCCGACCATCCAGGCCGCCGCCGATCAGGCGTTGCGCGGCGGCGTGCGGGTGCGCGACGTGTTCTCCGTGGTCGAGGCGATCACCTCGGCGGGCGGTCAGGCCGTGGTGATGAGCTACTGGAACCCGGTGCTGAAGTACGGCGTCGACAACTTCGCGCGCGATCTCGCCGCCGCGGGTGGCGCCGGAATCATTACCCCGAACCTCATTCCGGAGGAGGCCGACGACTGGTTCGTCGCCTCGTCCACGCACAATCTCGATCGCATCTTCCTGGTCGCGCCGTCCTCTACCGAGGAGCGTCTGGTCAAGACTTTGGAAGCGTCGCGTGGCTTCGTGTACGCGGCCTCGACCATGGGCGTCACCGGCGCCCGCGATGCGGTGTCCTCTGCCGCGCCCGCACTGTGCGCGCGCATCCGGGCGCACTCCGACATCCCGATCGGCGTCGGCCTCGGCGTCCGTTCGGGGGCGCAGGCGGCCGAAATCGCTTCCTACGCAGACGGAGTCATCGTGGGTTCGGCGTTGGTCACCGCCGCGGGCGAGAGCCTGGACGCGGTCCGTGCGCTCACCGCCGAACTGGCCGAGGGCGTGCGTTCGGCGACCGTCGCCTCGTAGGAACAACCACCGCCGGTGGTGATTCCTACGCTGTACGGCGGCCGCCACGGTGCGGTGGTTCCAGTGTCGCCGCGGTTCTCCGCTACGGTGGCCCCGTGACCTTACAAGTCCTGGCGTACATACCCAGCCCCCCGCAGGGCGTGTGGCACATCGGTCCATTCCCGTTGCGGGCCTACGCGCTGTGCATCATCCTCGGCATCGTCGTCGCCATCTGGTGGGGCGAACGGCGCTGGCGCGACCGCGGCGGCCAACAGGGCGCGATCCTGGACGTCGCGATGTTCGCGGTGCCGTTCGGTCTGGTCGGCGGCCGGCTGTACCACGTCGCCACCGACTGGCAGAAGTACTTCGGCCCCGACGGCGACCCCAAAGCCGCGCTGGAGATCTGGAACGGTGGCCTCGGCATCTGGGGCGCGGTACTGCTCGGCGGCGTCGGCGCCTGGATCGGTTGCCGGGTGTACCGAATCCCGTTGCCCGCGTTGGGCGATGCGATCGCGCCGCCGATCCTGCTCGCGCAGGCGATCGGCCGCCTCGGCAACTACTTCAACCAGGAGCTGTACGGTCGCACCACCGACCTGCCATGGGGCCTGGAGATCTACTTCCGCTACGACGACAACCTGAAGCCGGACGCGATGAACGGCGTCTCCAACGGCGTCGTGGACAAGGTCGTGCACCCCACGTTCCTGTACGAGCTGATCTGGAACGTGCTGATCGTGGTGCTGCTCGTGCAGCTGGACAAGCGCTACCGGATCGGGCACGGACGCCTGTTCGCGCTGTACGTCGCCGGTTACAGCTTCGGCCGCTTTTTCGTCGAGCTGATGCGCGACGACGAGGCCACCAAGCTCGCCGGAATCCGCATCAACTCGTTCACCTCCGCGATCGTATTCCTCGCGGCCATCGCCTATTTCGTGTTCGCGACCAAGGGCCGCGAGGCGCCGGAGCAATTGCAACCGTCGACTGAGCGCAGGCCGTGGCCATGGCAGATCGGTGCGTTGCGAGCGGCGGGTGCGTCGTCCGCGGGATCGGACACGGTTGTGCTGGAAAAGGATTCGGCGGAAGCCGACGGCGCGACCGCGACGGACAAAGTCGAGACGGAGTCGAGCGAAACAACCGACACCGTCCAGAAGGACACCGCAGATCCGGCAACCAGCACCGACGCGGACGTGAGCACGGACTCGGACGAGACCACTACCGCGTCGAAAAAAGTCGCGGATCCCGACAAGTCCTGAATACGACGGTGCCGCCGCCGATCACGCGGCGGCACCGCATTCGGTTGCTCCGAATTTCCCGCCGTCGATAACGGCGCAGCGTCCGCAGCAGATAACCCGGGGGAGTGCCGAGGGTTTACGGGGCGACAAATCACACCGGTCCGACCACAATGTCTCGTGATCGTCGCGAGCATCTTCCCGCTCGGCAGATCGATCGATGCCGGGCAGAGGGTGCCCGCACGAATGAGGAGGACATTTAGTGACCGACCCTTACCAGCAGAACAACCCAGGATTCGGTGGACCGCAGTACGGTCCGCCCGGGACGGGGCCGGATCTCAACAAGCCGCAGGACACCGCGGCGCTCCCACAGTTCGACGCCCAGCAGTCCGACCCCTACGCGCAGCCGCAGTTCGGCCAGCCCCCGGCGGACCAGTACGGTCAGCCGCAGTACGGTCAGCCCAACCCTTACGGCCAGCAGCCGGGCGGTTACCCGCCCCAGTACGGTCCGCAGGGCTACAACCCGAACGACCCGGAAGCGCCGTACGGCCGTGACCAGTTCGGCGTCCCGCTGTCCGACAAGCAGAAGCTCGTCGCGGGCCTGCTGCAGATCTTCCTCGGAAGTTTCGGCGTCGGCCGCTTCTACCTCGGCCACAACGGACTGGGCATCGCCCAGCTCGTCGTCAGCGCCGTCACCTGCTTCACACTCGGCTGGATCTGGGGTGTCATCGACGGCATCCTGATACTGACCGGCAAGGTGCCCGACAGCGAGGGACGCCCGCTGCGCGAATGACGGTGTGCTGCACGATCCGAGAACACCAGACCGACCCCGCCTGATGACAGGCGGGGCCGGCGTTCTGTGAAATTATCCGCCGCCGCAGCGGTCAGCCATTCCGCTTGCAATGCCGAATGCGACGAAGCAAGGAATCACCTTGGCTGGTATGGGGTAGACAAGACAAGCGCCCGCTGCCGCCGAGGCGATTGCCTTCGGGACTCCGTTCTCTTCCAGACAGCGAATTGCATCTTCTACCCGTCCCTTCTTGGCCAGCTTGATGGGCATCCCGACGTTGGACGCAGATGCTCCGATCTGATGGTTGATCTGAGTTTCGCCGGTGCTGGGGTAAATTTCCGCATTGGCCGCCGGGGTGAAGCACAGCGCGGCAAACGCAACCGGGGTGACAATGGAGATAGTGGTGCGAATTATATTCATTGTTGGCTATCTTTCTATCGTGTCAGTTGCTCGGACCAAAAGGTCAGAGTTTGGAGATCGCACGGCCTTGGCAGTAAGCGGCAGTGGCTGAGCCGACGCCACCTGCAACGAGGCAGGCGGCCAGACCCAGGCCGAGAACCGGCTTGCAGGCGACGATTACTGCGGCAATAACCCACGCGGGAACGCCGGCGCTCGACAGGCATGAGTTCAGTTCGCCGATCGCATCGCCGATTCCCCGCTTGATCGCTCTGTCCGTAGCGGCGGTGAAGTCTTGGTCGAGTACGACCTGATCCTTCGACCACTTCGTGACGTGCCCTGAGTCGGGCGTGTACTCGGTGAAATGAACCTCGCTGTAGTCGGTGACTTCGTTGTCGCGGTCGACCACCAGCTGCAGGGTGCTGAACGGCGTACCGCCCGTCGCCAGTGGGATCGTGACGTGACGTTCTCCGTTGGCCGCGATCTGCGTCATGCGCGAGAAGTCGAGCGCCGCGAGGTCGGTATTGACCTTGACCGAGCCGGATTCGATCGAATCGGTGACTGTTCGAATCGCGGCGGCCGATGTCGTTGGTGCGGCCGCGAATGCTGGTGCGGTGGCGCTCGCGCCGGCCAAGGCGGAGAGTATGATTGCGCTGGTCGCTATGGACCTACTGATGATCATTGAGAAATTCAATCCTTAGGTTGGTATGTGACTGTCTGCGCGCATGCGCAGATCTCGGGTCGGGGAGTGACAGCTCCCCGGCTCGAGTTTCATGATTGGTAGTTATCAGCTCTAGTGAGTCATCTGGCCACCTTTCTCGGCATGGCGATATGGCCTCATGAATGAATGAGGTTTGTGCGCTACCGACTCCGTCGACGCCGGTTCGATACGGCTGCCCGCCTTTTTTGGAGGCAGTCGCCGATTGTGATGCGCGCAGTGCGCGCCTTCCCCGTTCCTCCCCGTCTTACACCGGTCCCCGATTTGTCCGGTTACTGGTATTGACGCACTGATCTTCGGATCGGTTCCGCTTATTTCAGATTTTCTGACGGATGGCCTTGGTGCCTGGCTCGGCTGTTGCCCACTCGATGTACTGCGCAGCTGGACGTGTGCGGGTTCCGGGTGGTTTCGGTGACGGTGCAGAGGCGGTCGAGCAATGCCCGAGGCCGGCGGCATCGCCGAGCCGGTGGTGCCCGTTCCTGCGGCCCGTGCCGATGCTCGGTGACTACGTGCTGGTCAGCGCCCCGGGAAATGCGGTGCAGCCTCGCGACGCGCCTCGAATTCCGCGAGTACAACCCTTTCGCGCACCATGATCGAGATAGGGTCCTTCGCAGTAGTCCCGGCGTAGCATGAGCCGGATTTGCGTGTTGTGTGTGGGATGTCCATACACCGAAGAGAGGGAACCCGTGCGTCGCAAGCTGTTCGCCGCCGCCATGCTCGCCATCGTCGCCGCCACCGGGCTCACCGCCTGCAGTAGCAGCAGCGATGCGAACGTGTTGAAGGTCGGCACCGAAGGCACCTACTCTCCGTTCAGCTTCCAGGGCACCGACGGCAAGATCACCGGTTACGACATCGAGGTGATCCAGGCGGTCGGCGACAAGCTCGGCAAGAAGGTCGAGTTCGTGCTGACGCCGTGGGACGCGATCTTCGCCGGCCTCGAGTCCAAGCGCTTCGACCTGGTTGCCAACCAGGTGACGATCAACGACGAGCGCACGAACAAGTATGCGCTGTCGAGCCCCTACACCACCTCCGACGGCGTGATCGTCACCCGCGCGGACAACAACGCCATCACCACCCTCGCCGACCTGAAGGACAAGACCTGCGCCCAGTCCGCCACCAGCAACTGGGGCAAGGTCGCCACCGGCGCGGGCGCGAAGGTCGAGTCCGTCGAAGGCTTCGTGCAGGCGATCCAGCTGCTGAAGAACGGTCGCGTCGACGCCACCGTCAACGACACCCTCGCGGTCGCCGAGTACACCAAGAAGACCGGCGACACCGGCGTGAAGGTCTCCGGCAAGACCGGCGAGACCAGCAAGCAGGCGTTCGCGGCCCGTAAGGGCGACGCGGTGATCGCCGATGTCGACCGGGCGCTCAACGAGCTGCGGGCCGACGGCACGCTGGCCAAGATCTCGGACAAGTACTTCGGCACCGACGTCAGCAAGTAGCCGACGCTCTCCATGGATGCCGCTACTCGGGAACTGATCTGGCACAACCTGTGGCCGATGCTGCAGGCCACCGTCGAGAAGACACTTCCACTCACCGCGATCAGCTTTGTCATCGGCTTGGTGATCGCGGTGTTCGTGGCGCTGGCCCGGATGTCACCGATCTGGCCGCTGTCGGCGGCCGCCCGGTTCTACATCTCGATCATTCGGGGCACGCCGCTGCTGGTGCAGCTGTTCATCGTGTTCTACGCGATGCCGCAGTTCGGCATCGTGATCGATCCGTTCCCGGCGGCGGTGATCGCGTTCAGCCTCAATGTCGGCGGGTACGCGGCCGAGATCGTGCGGGCGTCCATCCTCAGCGTGGCCAAGGGGCAGTGGGAGGCCTCGCAGGCGCTCGGCCTGCGGTATCCGCAGATGATGGGGTTGATCATCTTGCCGCAGGCCTCGCGGATCGCGGTCCCGCCGCTGTCCAACACGTTGATCTCGCTGGTGAAGGACACCTCCCTGGCCTCGACCATCCTGGTGACCGAACTGTTGCGCGTCGCGCAGATTGCGGCGGCGCCGACCTTCGACTTCTTCGCGCTGTACGGCGTCGCGGCCATCTACTACTGGGTTATCTGCCTGTTCCTCGGCTTCGGCCAGACCCGATTGGAGACGCGCCTGGCCCGGCACGTGGCGACCTGATCGATCGGGTCATCCGAGACCGATCGGACACGGCAGCTAACTACCAGCGAGTAACATTTCTGCGCCGCTGCTGGGACGCCACGACGCTGGCCAGGCATGTTGCGCAATGCGTAACGCTTGGAGGTTTCACCAAGTAAACGTTCATTTTTTTACCCAGCTTTCACCTGGGGCACAGCGGGCCCCGGGTACTGGTCGGGACTAGGCTCTACCCGTGATGCGACGGACGAAGATTGTGTGCACGCTCGGCCCGGCTACTGCCACCGAGGACCGTATCCGCGAACTCGTCGAGAGCGGCATGGACGTGGCTCGACTGAACTTCAGTCACGGCGAACACGCGGATCACGCTGAGAACTACAAGAAGGTGCGGGCGGCCTCCGACCACCTCGGCAGAGCGGTCGGCATCCTGGCCGACCTGCAGGGACCGAAGATCCGACTCGGCCGATTCATCGAGGGCAAGACCGTCTGGGCGACGGGTGAAGAGGTCAGGATCACCGTCGACGAGGTCGACGGCACCCACGACCGTGTTTCGACCACATACAAGGAACTCGCGCAGGACGCGAAGGCGGGCGACCGGCTGCTCGTCGACGACGGCAAGGTCGGGCTCACCGTCATCCGGGTCGACGGCAACGACGTCGTCTGCCGGGTGACCGAGGGCGGGCCGGTCTCCAACAACAAGGGCGTTTCGCTGCCGGGCATGGATGTCTCGGTGCCCGCGCTGTCGGAGAAGGACATCGAGGACCTGGAATTCGCGCTGAAGCTCGGCGTGGACTTCATCGCGCTCTCGTTCGTGCGGTCCCCGGCCGATGTCGAGTTGGTGCACGACATCATGGACCGGGTCGGGCGCCGGGTGCCGGTGATCGCCAAGCTGGAGAAGCCCGAGGCCATCGACAACCTGGAAGCCATCGTGCTCGCCTTCGACGCGGTCATGGTGGCCCGCGGTGACCTCGGCGTCGAGCTCCCGCTGGAGCAGGTGCCGCTGGTGCAGAAGCGGGCCATCCAGATGGCGCGCGAGAACGCCAAGCCGGTGATCGTGGCGACCCAGATGCTGGAGTCGATGATCGAGAACTCGCGCCCGACCAGGGCCGAGGCCTCCGATGTCGCCAACGCGGTGCTCGACGGCGCCGACGCGGTGATGCTCTCCGGTGAGACCTCGGTCGGCGCCTGGCCGATCGAGACGGTGCGCACCATGGCGCGCATCGTGCATGCGGTGGAGACCGAATCGACCAGGGTGCCCCCGCTGACCCACGTGCCGCGCACCAAGCGCGGTGTCATCTCCTACGCCGCCCGCGACATCGGTGAGCGGCTCAACGCCAAGGCACTGGTGGCGTTCACCCAGTCCGGTGACACGGTGCGCCGCCTGGCCCGGCTGCACACCCCGCTGCCGCTGCTGGCGTTCACCCCGCTGCCGGAAGTGCGCAGTCAGCTCGCGCTGACCTGGGGCACCGAGACCTTCATCGTGCCGATGGTGGACACCACCGACGCTATGATCCACCAGGTCGATGTAGCACTGCTGTCCATGGAGCGATACCAAAAGGGTGACCTCGTGGTAATCGTGGCCGGCTCCCCGCCGGGTACGGTCGGTTCTACCAACCTGATCCACGTGCATCGCATCGGTGAGGAGGATCATTAATAGTGAATAGTTCCCTTGGAGGGTCGGTCGTCGATTCGTCGGCGGCCGGGAAGTCTGATCTCGACGTTTTGCTCGGTCTGCTCGATTTGGAGCAGATGGACGAGGACGTGTTCGTCGGTCAGCATCCGGAGAAGGTGTGGAGCCGCACGTTCGGCGGCCAGCTCGTCGCGCAGGCGATCATCGCGGCGGGCCGCACGGTCGGTGACCGTCCGGTGCACGCGATCAACGCGCATTTCGTGCGCGGCGGCGACACGAAGAAGCCGATCGAGTACCGGGTGGACCGGCACCGCGACGGTCGCGCGTTCGCCAACCGCACCGTCACCGCCCTCCAGGACGACCAGGAGCTGTTCGTGATGCTCGCGGCGTTCCAGGACTGGAACAAGGGCCTCGAGCACGGGCATCCGCTGCCCGACGTGCCCGACCCGGACACGCTGCCGCGCATCGAGGAGAGCTTCGTCGGCTTGGAAGACAAGCTGGAGATGTTCATCAAGGCGCCGCACCCGATCGACATGCGCTACACCAACGACCCGGCCTGGATCCTGAAGGGCACGGGGGAGCGGCTCAACCACAACCGAGTGTGGATGCGCACGGACGGGCGGCTGCCCGACGATCCGCTGCTTCATGTTGCGACGCTTGGCTATTCGTCCGATACCACGGTGCTGGATTCGATCATCACCACGCACGGACTGTCCTGGGGACTGGACCGGATCGTGGCGGCGACGGTGAACCACTCGATCTGGTTCCACCGGCCGTTCCGGTTCGACGAGTGGGCGCTCTACGCCACCGAATCCCCGGTTGCCTCGGGGTCGCGTGGTCTGGCCACCGGCCGCTTCTTCTCGCGCAGCGGGGAGTTGCTGGCTACCACGGTGCAGGAAGGGCTGATTCGGCACTTCCCGGCGCGGGGGGCCAACACCGCGCAGTAAGGTTCACTGTTCGCTGACTTTCGCCGCATCCGCTTCCCTGCCGGGAAGTTGGTGCGGCGCAGTCGTTTCGGGGACTTTGCGTCAGATTCGTTCGCGCTCGACGTCGAGGTCCAGATCGGCCCGCTGCATGGCGCGGATGGAGAACGGGATGTTCTGGCCCGGCTCGGTGCGGGCGACCCCGTAGATCCCGTGCAGCAGTTGCTGTTCCAGGCGGGCCACGTCGGCGTCGGTGAGCACGGTGGGTGCGCCGACCAGGCTGAGCGCGATCTCGTAGGTGCCGCGGTCGCCCGGTTCGTCGCCGGGATGCTCCATCCGCCACTGGGTTTCGAGCGTCACGTGAGTCGGGTCGTCGGTGTCCACCGGCAGCGTGAAGCGCCACGCGAACATGTCGCGGTCCTGCAGGTGGTCATCCACCACCTCGCGCACGGTCTCGACGATTCGTTCGAGGGTTTCCGGTGTCACATACACATGGAGCGAAACATCCGAAATGCGTTTCGGCATGTCTATTCCTGTCGTGTGTCGAACCAGCAACGGCGGAAAGTTGTTGTCCGCGGGAGTGTAATACTTCCGGCGCGGAAATGGACATAGCAGCCCTGCATTGCTGTGTCGAAGGGGTGATATTCGCTGAGCCGGAAGACTACCTGACGCGGTGCGCGGCCAAGAAAGTCGCCAGCGGCGGGTTGGCGTCCGGCTCGATGATCAGCCCGCGCTGCTCGTCCGCGACGGGTCTGGTCTGCTCGTGCGGCGCCAAGGCGAGCAGCAGCGGGACCAGCGCTTCGGCGATCCGATCGCCCACATCGCAGTACGCCTGCTCGGACAGTCCGATCGGGTCGGTGATGTTCTCCCGGCCGACGATCGACAGGTCGTTGCGGGACTCGTGCAGTGCGGCGATGGAGCGGGCGCCGGTGACGTGGGCGATCCGGTGCGCTTCCAGCAAGGTGAAGGTGCGGCAGGCCACCCCGAACCCCATCTCGCTCACTGTGTCGCGAATCTGCTGGGTCATGGTGAGCACGAGGTCGGCGTTGTCGACCATCTCGTCCTTGAGCCGCCTGGCCTTGAAGTTGCTCGCGTCGCCGCCGAGGCCTTCGATGGCTTGCGCGGCAAGTGGTTCGACCGGGAAGCCCACCAGCGCCCTGGTGCCCGCGCTCTCCGCGGTGAGGTTCGGCAGGGCGTGTTCGACCGCGATAGCGCGGGTGAGGCGCTCGGCAATCACAGAACGGCAAACATTGCCGTTGCAGACGAACAGGACGTGCATAGGAATACGGTAAACGTTCGATAACGCCGTCGATGTGCGAAAACCTCCGAAACGTGCGCTCTGGAGCAATATTCATCTGCAGGTCAGTTGCCGTACACGAGGAACGGCGCACAGGTTCCGAGGATGAGGTGTGCGTCGCATTTGCCGTTGATCATGTTCAGGTGTGTCCCCGTGCACTTACCCCATGATGGGACCATCGAAACACAGCGTTGTGATTAGCTTGTGATACGAACTACTCGGGTTCGCCGCTGTAGTAACTCTTTTCGTCGACCACCGGCGCGACCTTGGCCGGCTCGTCCCGCACCCGGCCTCTGGTGGAGAACATCCGCCCGCGCGAGGCGACCACCGGCGCGAACCGCGCCATGCCGGTCGGGGTGTGCATGTCGCCGTACATCGCGTCTATGCCGCCGCGCATGAAGTACGCCTCGTGCCAGAACCCGGTGCCGCCGGAGTCTTGCAGAAACTTCTGCCACCAGTCTCGGTGCGGGGCCGACCTGGTCCAGCGTTCCAGGCTGTCCAGGTCGCGCCAGTACTGCCGGGCGCCCCAGTGCGGCGGGAACAGCGACCAGATCACGTCCTCGTGCGAGAGCAGCCCGTCCGGCCGATCCTGGTGCGAGCGATAGAGTTTCGGCCCCAGGCCGAGCAGGCGCAGGATGCCGCGCGGCTTGTGCACCCGCATCCCGAGGTAGATGACCACCAGATCCGGGTATTCGCTCAGATCGACAGTTGTTCTGTTCACCCGCATCGCAACCTCCGCTGATTTGGGCGTCGTTGTGCCCCACTCTACGGATGAATACGCGACGGACGCCCGAATGGTTCGATGTGGTGCGCGGCGCCCCCGGTTCACGCACCGGGGGCGCCGCTGTTCGCGAGTATCAGGGCTTGCGTGCGACTCCGCCGTACGCGGAAATGGGTTGTGCCTCGCCCACTTCGGTCGTCGGGGGCCGCCACTGGGTGATCGAGACGAAACCGGGCTCGATCAGCTCCAGGCCGTCGAAAGCGGCGCGGATCTGCGCCTGGGGGCGGGGGACATAGGGCACGCCGCCGCTGTTCGTGTAATTCTCGCACAGCGTGACGTAGGCCTGGCTGTCGTCGGTGCCGTCCCACAGCACCAGGTAGCTGCCCGGCCGCACCTCGCCCATTACCGTGCGCACGATGCGCAGCATTTCGTCGTAGCTCTTGGCGTGGCCGAGCACGCCCATGAACATCACGCCGATCGGTTCGTCGAAGTTCAGCACGTTGCGCGCGTCCGCGACGATCTGCTCCGGGTAGTGGTAATCCGAGTCGATGTAAGTGGTGACGCCCTCGTTGGTGGTGCTGTTGAGCAGCGCGCGGGCGTGCGCGAGGACCAGTGGATCGTTGTCCACGTACACGACTTTCGACTCCGGCGCGATCGACTGAGCGACCTCATGGGTGTTCTGCATGGTGGGCAGCCCGGTGCCGATGTCGAGGAACTGGCGAATACCTTCCTCGCGGGCGAGGTGGCTCACCGCGCGGATCAGGAACTGCCGCGACTGCACCGCCATCGTGCGGATGTCCGGGTCCACCTCGAGGCTGGCATCCCCGACGATCTGATCGATTTCGTAGTTGTCCTTGCCGCCCATCCAATAGTTCCAGATTCGTGCGGAATGAGGGATATCGGTCCGGATCGTGGGGATGTGGTCATCGGACATGATGTTTCGACTCCTCAGCGAAATGACCGGCAGCACCGCCGATCATGTTGGTACGAGTTGCATCCGATCTGCTGTGCGTCAGTATAAGTTTCAAGCTTCAACCGTGGTGGAGATCCGCCAGCTACCCGCCATTTTTCTCCTGCGGATTCGCGGGGTGTCTGCGCACGCGGACAGTCCGATACGCACCACTACACCCTTGCGGTGAAGACCGTGCGCGCAGTGCATCGGGCGTGCAAACCCCCAGCGCAACAGGGCTACGCCCCATCGCAACCCACCCGATCGCTCCTGCTTCTGGCGACGCCGTCACAGGCGGCCGACTTCTCTGAAGGATGAGGGCACGCGACCGCCTGCTGGAGCCCGCCAAGACCCTCCAGCCCCACACTCAGCACCACTCGGGTAAACCCTTGTCAGGCAATCGGACCCGAATGTTTCCCCGCCAGAGATGGTGTCCACGCCCCTCGTCACCCGCACGCATGTAGGGGCTGCGTCTCATAGATGGGGTGTGAGGTTCCAGTCTGCACCCTCGAAGGGTGTGAAAGCATGCTGATTCGGCGCGGAATCGCCTGTGTGGCAACAGTTCTGGTCGTTATGTGCCATAGAGTGGTGACACCTCTTCCCGAGGGGCGATGGACACGGTCCAGACATCGCGCCCAGGGAGGAGGTGGTGGGGAATGGCGAAACATCGCCGGAAAAAACGAGAGGCTCCGGTCGATTACGGCATCATCTTGACAGGAGCTGCCGTGATCGCCGGAGCGCTCGTACTGGTCCGCCGAGTGCGGGCTAGGTAATCCCACCAGGTGGGGCGTCGTACCAGCGGCGTCCCACCGCCCAGCATCACTTACGTGACCACCCGATTGTACTGGTTGCCCCCGGCGGCACGCGACTTCCCAGCGAATCAAATGCGAATCCGATCCGGCCATTCCCCACTGCAACCGAGCCACTCGCGCTGCTAAAGGTTGTGTGGTTCCAGTCTGCACCCATAAAGGGTGCGAACGAGCGCCGATTCGGTGTGGAATCGCCTGTGTGGCAACAATTCTGGTCGCCACCTGACATAGAGTGGGGACACCTCTTTCCGAGGGGCGATGGACATGGTCCAGACATCGCGCCCAGGGAGGAGGTGGTGGGGATGGCGAAACATCGCCGGAAAAAGCGAGAGGCTCCGGTCGATTACGGCCTCACGCTTGCAGAAGCTGCCGTAATCGCCGGAGCACTCGTCTTGGTCCGCTGGTTGCGGGCTAAGTAAACCCCACAGGTGGGGCGTCGCGCCAACGGCGTCCCACCGCCCAGCATCACTCACGTGACGACTCGATTGTACTGGTTGCCCCCAGCGGCACGCGACTTTCCAGCGAATCGAATGCCAAGCCGATGGGGCGATGCGCCGTGGAACTTCCAGAGCGTTCCTGTGCGGACCTTCGGACGCCACACCTTGCGAAATGCGCCGAACCGACCACGACCAGTGTGGTGGGAAACCGTCTAATTGTTGGCGCGCTGGATGGAGCGCCGGACCAGGCCGCGGATGCCGGGGAGCTGGATGGCTCGCAGCATCTTTTCGCCGGCCCAGACATGAGTGCGGGTCGGCGGGGCGAATCGGCTTATTCCTCTGCGGGCCAGGGCCTGTCGTTTGTGCACTTCCGGGCGCAACGACGTCTCCCACGTGTGGAGTGCGGTGGGAATGTCGTCGTGTGCTGCTATCGCGGTGCCGAGCCGGTCTGCGCCATCGAGGGCGAGGGCGGCACCGTAGCCTGCGAATACCGTTACGCACCAGGCCGCGTCGCCGAGCAGAACGACCCGGCCCTGACTCCAGCGATCCATCACAATTTGGCCGACCGAGTCGAAATACGCGGTGCCGGGGGCGGCCGAGAGTTGGCGCAGAGCGTCGGCGACACCCCCGCCGAGATCCCCGAACGCTCGATCGAGCGCGGCTGTGGCGCCGAGCGCCAGTTCGGTCCCCGGGTCGGGGCAGCGGTAGGTGAAGAACGCCGAGGACCGTTGCGATCCCAGGTTCATCACGGCGGCCGTGCGTCCGGGTCCGATAAAGGTGGCGCCTGCGCCTTCGGGGACATGCGAGGGAACCGTTCCCAACGGGAATGCGCTGACCACATGGCCCAGGTCCACGAAGTATTCGTGTTCGGCGCCGAATGCGAGCTCGCGGACTCGGGAATGCACGCCGTCGGCCCCGACGAGGAGTTCGGTCCGACGGCAGGTGCCGTCGCTGAGGGTGATTACGACTTCCTCGGCGGTCTGGGCGATGGTCTGCACGGTGCTGCCGAAATGGATGTCGGCGAGGCCGGCCACCGCGTCGTACAGCGCCGACTCCAGATCGCCGCGGAACACGCTCAGTGCTCGGTTCCCCACAGCAGCCTCGGTGACAGCGGCCGGAATCCTGAACTTCTCCCGGCCATCCGCGTGGACGAGGACCGAGGTGAAGAATCCGATATCGCGCGAAGTCAGCGCTGGTACCAGCCCCAGCCGTTCGGCGGCGGCATATCCGGGTCCGTGCAGGTTGACCAGGTATCCGCTACTGCGACGAGCTGGCGCGCGCTCGATCACGACGACGTCCCAGCCTTGCTGGTGCAGGCGCAACGCGGCGGCCAAGCCGGCGATACCGGCGCCGACGACTGCCGCCCGTCTGCGCGGTGTTTCCGCGCGATGGTGCGGGGTGTTCTCGTTAGCTTCCATGTGCGAC
>NZ_BJXA01000125.1 GCF_007990755.1 Nocardia ninae NBRC 108245
GGCCAAGAGATAGATCGCCACCGCGGTGAGCAGGCCACCCGCCAACGCGGCCAGCGGCGCGCCGAACGTCGCGAGCAGCCCGGTGCCACCCCCACCGACGACCACCGCGACGGCGCCGAGGCTGGCGCCGGTGGTGATGCCGAGCATGTCCGGCGCGGCGAGCGGGTTGTGCAGGATGGACTGGGTGATCGCCCCGGCGAGTCCGAGCGCGGCCCCGACCACCAGCGCGGTGAGCGCCCGCGGCAGCCGGGAGTCGAGCACGATGAACCGCTGGGCTCTGGTTCCGCCGCCGGTCAGCACGTCGATCACCCGGCCGAGCGGAATGTGCGATTCGCCGGTGGCGACGTCCAGGCAGAAGCACAGCACCAGCAGCGCGACCAGCGCCAGGACGACGAGCACCATCACCGGACGCAACACCACCGAGGCGGGCCCGACCCGTAGCGCGGGCCGGGCACCCTCGGTCTTCAGCGACAGTGTCACAGGCTCACCAACTTCCGACGACGGACGAACGCGATGAAGAACGGCGCGCCGACGGCGGCCAGCATCACGCCCACCTGCAACTCACCCGGTTTGGCCACGACGCGTCCGACGATGTCGGCGATCAGCAGCAGCAGCGCGCCGAACAATCCGGAGTACGGGACCAGCCAGCGGTAGTCCGGTCCGGTGATCACCCGGGCCAGGTGCGGCACCACCAGGCCGAGGAATGCGATCGGGCCGACCGCCGCGGTCGACGCGCCGGACAGCAGCACGATCGCGGCCAGTCCGAGCGCGCGGCTGCGGCCGATGTTCACCCCGAGCCCGCGCGCGACATCGTCGCCGAGACTGAGCAGATTCAGGCCGGGGGAGGCGATGAGGGCGAGCAGCAGACCGAGGGCCAGGAATGGCAGTACCTGCCACAACACCGAGGCGTCGCGGCCTGCGACCGTGCCGACGACCCAGAATCGGTAGGTGTCCAGCGCCGCGGGATCAAGCAGCACAATGGCATTCGTCATCGCCTGCAAAAATGCGGTGACTGCCGCGCCGGCCAGCACTAGGCTCAACGGGCTAGCCTTGCCACCGCCGATGGCCGAGGCGCTGAACACCACAACCCCTGCGATCAGTGCTCCGGCGAAGGCGAACCAGATGTACTGCTCGGGCGCGGTGAACGCGAACAGGTAGATGCTCAGGGCCGCGAGGAACGCCGCACCCGCGTTGAGCCCGAGCAGTCCGGCGTCGGCGAGCGGGTTGCGCGTGTAGCCCTGGATCAGCGCGCCGGCCATGCCGAGGGCGAGTCCGGTGACCAGCGCCAGTGCCGTGCGAGGGAGCCGAAGTCCACGTACGATTTCCTCGGCGGTGGAACCGGCCGGGCAACTGAACGGTCCGCCGGGACAGGTGAGCGCGTTGTGCAGGGCGTCGTAGACGGTGCCCGGCGCCAGCGACCTGGTACCGATCGTGATGCTGGCAACCACGGCGAGCAGGAGCAGTGCGGTCAGGACGAGCAGACCGGTCAGGCGACGCCGCCGCGTATTGCCGAGCGTGGTCACGGTGACGAACTACTCCTGAGATTCGTTGTAGCAGAGTACTGGTTGGTCTGGTAAGCCTAACCTATCTTGCGGTACGCACCGCTACGGCCAATCCTCGAGGAGGTTCAATGCCCGAGCTCATGACCACCTGCCCGCCGCGCCATACGTACCTGGCGTTCGATCGCACGTGTGACAGGCTGCGCGCGCTGCAGCCTGAGCATCCGCGTGTGTATGCGGTGGCGGCGATGGTCGAGCAGGGCAAGCGCCGATGGTGGCGGCTCGCCGACGGGGTGCGCGAAGGCCGGATCGAACGGATGTATCGCAGGCACGCCGCGGAGATGATCCGCGCCGATGTCGCGGCGGAAGTGGTGGCGACCGCGCTGATCCACGCGGTGGTCGGCCGGGTGATCGCGCTGCTGGTGGCCGAGGGTCGGGCCTGGGATCCGGGTCTGGAGAACCTGTGGATCCACACCGACAACGACGGCGGCATCGACTGGGCCGGGCTGGGCGACACCACCATTCGGGTGCTCGACGGCGACCCGCTGGCCGAGGAGCCGGGTGTGGTGAGCCTGCCGTGCGAGGGTGCGATGTATGTCTGGCTCGCGCATCGCTGCGAGCCGTCGCTGACGCTGATCCAGTCCAGCATGGCTCGCTACTCCGGGCTGAGCGCGCGCCGATTCTGGTTGCTGGTCGGTGAATCCATCGCGGGCGCCTCGACGTACGTGCCGGACTTGGCCGGCACCGACGCCGTGGTGGGTACCCGCCGCGGTCAAGGCCTCTTGGCGGCCTTGGAGCAGCGTGGATTACCGGTTCGCCGCGCGACGGCCTTGCTAAGTTAGGTAAGCCTGACCTATAGTCATAACCGGCGTAAGGATTGGTCGAGAGTCCCGAGGGCTGCGGTGACCCCCGATCCATTGCCGCGAAGGGCTCCACCCCTAGGGGTGGAGCCCTTCGCTTTGTCCAGGTGTGACCTATCTCGCTTTTCCGTTCCCTGGCGTGCCGCGATTTCGCGGGTCTACTGTGACGCCGACACGGAAGCGAAATCCCCTGAACCCCTGGGTGATTCGTCGCATTTCGGACAGAACGGCGGGTCGGAAACCGCCGCGCCGCCGAGCTGTCCGATGCCGTGTCGCCGACCTTTCGGTGCGACCGCCGCCGCACCGCTGCCGAGTCGCCGACGCCCGTTTGCCCTGTCCGGCAAACGTTCTCGCCGTCGCTCATCCTGTACCGAGGAGTGTGCCGGGTGCTCGCCGAACCAACCCGTTTCCGTTCTGTCGCCGCGGCCTCGGCCGCGACGGCGCTGCTGCTCGCCGCCGCCTGCGGCGATGAGCCGAAATCGCGCAGCCATGTCCCGGTCAGTGCGGCCGCGCATGCCGCATCGCACTGGGACTACGACGCCGAAGGTCCCGACCACTGGGCCGATTTGGACCACGACTACCTCACTTGCAAGAGCGGCCACGAACAGTCGCCGATCGATCTACCGAGCCACACCAGGCTCGACCCAGCCGAGCACATCACCCTCGACTACGGCTCGGTGCCGACGCTGCGGCTGGTCGACAACGGACATACCGTGCAGGCGAACCTGCAGGCGGGCAACGGAAATCGCCTCGTCGTCGGGGGTGTGGCGTACGAGCTCACGCAATTCCACTTCCACCTGCCGAGCGAACACACCGTCGACGGCAGCGGCACGGCCATGGAATTGCACCTGGTGCACAAGAGCAGCGCGGGCAGTCTCGCGGTGCTCGGCGTCCTGCTGGAGGCGGCCGACGAGCCCTCGCCGTTCGACGAAATCCTTTCGACCGCACCGACAACGGTGGACGCCGAGACGATCATCGAAACCCCGACCGACTTGCGTGCCCTCCTGCCCGCGGACCTCGACCAGTTCCGCTACCGAGGCTCGCTCACCACGCCACCGTGCAGCGAGGGGGTCTCGTGGACCGTGCTCGAACACCCGGTGCCGGTCGCCACCGCAGGCGTGGACCGGTTCCGAGCCCTGTTCCCGCACAGCAACCGCCCCACCCAGCCGCTGAACGGACGACCGGTCACGCTGGCAGGCGGGTGAGCCAGCGGTAATCGGTGGAAACCGCTGTGCAAAAGTGGACCGCATGACAGATCAGGAGAAGCCGGCGGCCGATTGGCTCGCGACGATCACGCCGGAACAGATGACGGAGGCCAGCGAAGGCACGTTCAGCGACCTGATCGGCCTGCAGTACACCGAGCTGAGCCCGGACCGGGTGCGCGGCGAGTGGACCGTCAAACCGCACCTGTACCAGCCTGCGGGCATTCAGAACGGCGGCGTCTACTGCACCGTCATCGAGACGCTGGCCAGCGTCGCCGGCGGGATCTGGTACGGCGGCAAGGGCACGGTCGTCGGGGTGAACAACAACACCGACTTTCTGCGCGCGGTCCGTGATGGCACGCTCTACGGCGAGGCGACCCCGATCCACCGCGGCAGGCTGCAACAGTTGTGGCAAGTGGTGATCACCGACGATCAGGAGCGGGTGATCGCGCGCGGTCAGGTGCGGTTGCAGAACCTGCCTGCCAGGGACTGACCAGGCGCGGGTCCCGCATTGCCGGGACGGCCGTGCCAGAATGACCGTCACCCCGACCACTCCCGACCCGGTGAGGATCCCCGAATGCGACTGTCGCCGCACGAGCAGGAACGGCTGCTGTTGAGCTACGCGGCAGAGCTGGCCCGGCGCAGGCAGGCGCGCGGGCTCAAGCTCAACCATCCCGAAGCCGTCGCGCTGATCAGCGACCACGTGCTCGAAGGTGCACGGGACGGTCGCTCGGTGGCCGAGCTGATGTCTTCGGGGCGAACGGTTCTCACCCGCGCCGACGTGATGGAGGGCGTGCCGGAGATGATCCACGACGTCCAGGTCGAGGCCACCTTCCCCGACGGCACCAAGCTGGTCACCGTCCACCATCCGATCGGCTAGGAGCGCCGCATGAGACACCGACGCGAAGCCGACGGGCGGGTGTACGCAGCATGATTCCCGGTGAATACCGCTGTGCCGAGGGCACTATCGAGTTGAACGCCGGTGCCGTCCGGATCGCACTCGACGTGGTCAATACCGGCGACCGGCCGGTACAGGTCGGCAGCCACGTGCACTTCCCGCAGTCCAATGCCGCGCTGCGGTTCGACCGCGAAGCCGCGCACGGCTACCGGCTCGACATCCCGGCCGGAACCGCCGTACGTTTCGAACCCGGTCTAGGGCAACGCGTTTCGCTGGTCCCCATCGGCGGCACCCGCGAGGTCCACGGCATCACCCTCCCGGCCCCGGGCCACTTGGACGATCCGCAGTGAGCAAGCGCAGCGACCCGGAGAGGGCACGATGAGTGAGTTGAGCCGCGCACGGTATGCGGAGCTGTTCGGTCCGACCGCCGGCGACCGAATTCGGCTGGCCGACACCGATCTTTTCGTCGAGATCACCGAAGACCGCAGCGGCGGACCGGGACTCGCGGGTGACGAAGCCGTCTTCGGCGGCGGCAAGGTGCTGCGCGAGTCCATGGGCCAGTCCCGCGCGACCCGCGCCGACGGCGCCCCGGACACGGTGATCACCGGCGCGGTGATCATCGACCACTGGGGCATCATCAAGGCCGACATCGGTATTCGGGACGGCCGCATCTGCGGCATCGGCAAGGCGGGCAACCCCGACACCATGGACGGCGTGCACCCCGACCTGGTCGTCGGCCCGTCCACCGAGATCATCGCGGGTAACGGCCGCATCCTCACCGCGGGCGCCATCGACTGCCACGTGCACTTCATCTGTCCGCAGCTGATGGACGAGGCACTCGGCGGCGGCATCACCACGCTGATCGGCGGCGGCACCGGCCCGGCCGAGGGCAGCAAGGCGACCACCGTCACGCCCGGTTCCTGGCACCTGGCCAGGATGCTGGAGGCCACCGACGGCTGGCCGCTGAACATCGTGCTGCTCGGCAAGGGCAACACGGTCAGCGCCGACGCCATGTGGGAGCAGTTGCGCGGCGGCGCAGCAGGTTTCAAGCTGCACGAGGACTGGGGCTCCACCCCGGCCGCGATCGACGCCTGCCTCACCGTCGCCGACGCGGCCGGCGTGCAGGTGGCCCTGCACTCGGACACGTTGAACGAGGCCGGTTTCGTCGAGGACACCCTCGGCGCCATCGCGGGCCGCGGCATCCACGCCTATCACACCGAGGGCGCCGGCGGCGGCCACGCGCCCGACATCATCACTGTCGCAGCGCATCTCAACGTGCTGCCGAGTTCGACCAACCCGACCCGCCCACACACCGTGAACACTCTCGACGAGCATCTGGACATGCTGATGGTGTGTCACCACCTGAGCGCGTCCATCCCGGAGGACCTCGCGTTCGCGGAGAGCCGGATCCGCCCGTCCACCATCGCGGCCGAGGACCTGCTGCACGACCTCGGCGCGATCTCGATGATCGGCAGCGATTCCCAGGCCATGGGCCGCATCGGCGAGGTGGTCATGCGCACCTGGCAGACCGCGCACGTGATGAAGCGCCGCCGTGGCGCATTGCCCGGCGACGGCGCCGCCGACAACGCCCGGGTGCAGCGCTACATCGCCAAATACACCATCTGCCCCGCCGTCGCGCACGGTCTCGACCATGAGATCGGGTCGGTGGCGGTCGGCAAGCTCGCCGACCTGGTGCTGTGGGAGCCTGCATTCTTCGGTGTCCGGCCGCACGCGGTGCTGAAGGGCGGTGCCATCGCCTGGGCCGCGATGGGGGATGCCAACGCCTCCATCCCGACCCCGCAGCCGGTGCTGCCGCGTCCCATGTTCGGTGCCGCCCCGCTCGTCGCGGCCGCGACCTCCCTGCACTTCGTCTCCGAGCAGGCGATCGACGACGGCCTCGCCGACCGGCTGCGGATCAACCGAAAGCTGGCTCCGGTCAAGAACGTTCGCGATCGCAAGAAGACCGACATGCCGCACAACGACGCCATGCCGCGCATCGAGGTCGACCCGGACACGTTCACCGTGCGCATCGACGGCGAGGTCTGGACCGAGCAGCCCGCCACCGAACTCCCGATGGCCCAGCGCTATTTCCTGTTCTAGGGGGAGAGGTCGACCATCAGCGTGGCCAGCTGCAAGGCGGCCGCGCAGGGGTCGAGTGATGTTGTGCGCGAACGGTTCTGGACCCGCCAGGTGATCGCGCCGTTGGACGCGGCGACGACCGCGCAGTCGCCGGGATCGTGCGGGTTGCGCACGTAGAACGCGGTCGCGGTGACCGTGCCGAGGGCGTGCTTGGTGATCACCATGTGCTCGGTCTGGAAGCCGCCTGCTCTGGCACGGTCCCACAGCTGCTGGAGCGAGTCCTGCGCGGAGAAGGTGAAGCTGATACCCGCGTCGCCGTCACCCACCTGCGCCTCCCAGAAGCAGGCCTGCGCGGTGCGGTGTGCGGTGAGGCTGTCGGCGTGGACGGCGTCGCTGATCTGCTGGGTGGTCACCGGCGTGCAGTCGGCGAACGGACTGGCGGGCACCGCGGGGGCGGCGTCCGGGGTGCTGCTGCATCCCGTCACCAATCCGGCCAGGGCGAGCGCGGCGAATCCGGCATTACGGGCAGAGAACGGGGTCATCACCGCTCCCTTTCTGAATCGTCAAAGGGGTCAGACCAAGTCACGGTACCGACCGGTCTGTAGATATGCGACCTGAGCAGCGGCGATCTTGGTCTCAGTCGACCCCGTCGGGCAATCGGCCGCCGTGCAGCCGGTGGTGCCGGAAAGCGAGCCGGACGATATCGGCGATGCCGGGATCGGCGATCGTGTAGACATTGCGCCGGCCCTCTTTGCGCATATGCACCAGACCGGTCAGTTTGAGTTTCGCGAGATGCTGACTCACGGCGGGAACGGTCTGGCCGATCTCGGTGGCCAGTGTGCCGACATCGCGCTCGCCTTGACCGAGCAACCAGAGGATCTGCAGCCGTGCGGTGGCCGCCAGCATGCCGAAAACCGCTGCCGCGTCATGTAGTTGAGCCGCCGGGATGGGACCCGGCTCGCCGTGCTCGGTCACGTCCGCCTCCAACCTGTCGGTAGCGTGGCACGGAGTGGAATACTTGCGCAACTGATTGACGGATGTGGGGCAGCGGGTTTCTAATAATGAGTGCGCGAATCCGCGTAAATGAACAACCAACGAAGCGGGGTGAGCGGCTGATGCCGGTTGACAGTATCGACGTCTCTGGCCGGTTCTCCCTAACGAAACGGGTTGTGCCGGTTCGTCGTTGATCTGCCCGCGCGATCCGTGGCCGTGCTGAGCGGCCGATCGATCGCCTGACGCGGCACCAATTCTCGATCTTTTCGACCCGGCGGGTCGGCGCCTACGGCGTCAGCCTGTCCAGTCGGCGCGACCGTCCCCCGACGGAGCACTTGTCCACCGGATACAACGCGGGCAAGTGCGAGCGCGGGAGGCTGCATAGGGCGCTTACCAGCGCGAATGTGCAAGGCCGCGCGCCGGCCTCCGGGCGCGGTTCGATCTGCCCGCGCACGGACACTCGACCCGCGAGGTAGGCGGGCACTGCCAGTTCCAGACGCAACGAAGTAGGGGAGTTCCGCCATGGCGATCATGTTCAAGAAGGCCGAAACAGCGCACCGCGCACCGAATCTGGAGCGGCAGTCCATCTGGTTCACCATCGGCCTCTATCTGCTGATCAGTGCGGGACTGCTGACCATGCACTACGCCCACCCGCAGGGGCCCGTCGGTTCCTCGTCGGGTTCACCCGCCCACTCGTCCTACGGTCGGTAGCGATGCCTGCCCTCAGTAGCGCCGTGCCCGCCGACCGGTTCGACACCGAAGTCCTGCAACAACATTGGATTCCGCTGGCGGCGGGCGACACCGACACCGCCGCCGTCCTGCGCGAGCGGCTCGGCGTCGACTTCGCCGCAGCGCGCAACCGGGTCTGGGAGACCGACAACTTCCTGTACCTGCCGGTGGTCGCCAACTACAAGCGCGGCGACGCCATTGAACGCGAAACCATAGTCTTCGCACTGGGTTCCGAATTCTTGGTGACACTGCAACCGGACGAGCACTTCGTGCCGTTCGACAAGGCGATCGCGAAGATGCGCCGCAACCCCGCCCTCACCGGCTCCGCGCACGGCGTGATGTACGCGCTGCTCTGGGCGCTGAACGAGGCGTCCGAACGGGTCATCTACTACGCCAGCGACGCGCTGGAGGCGATGAACGACGAGATCGAGATGGCCACCAACGGTTACGACCAGCGCGGCCGCGAGATCGGCGTCGCCGACATGCGCGGCACCATGTCGCGGATGAACGCGGCCGAGGAGATCGTCTCGCGCACTCAGGAAACCCAGCTCCAACTAGCGCGTGCCGCAAGGCATCTGATGGCCGACAGCACCGTGCACAGCGCCGAACTGGAGAGCCTGCTCGCCATCCTGATCGCCGACATCGACGGGGTGAAGCAGCACGCGGGCTTCGAACACGACAAGGTCCGCTACCTGCAACAGTCGGTGATGACCTGGCTCGACGTCAAACAGAATCAGATCGTCAAGGTGTTCACCATCATCACCGCGGTCTTCCTGCCGCCCACCCTCATCGCCACCTTCTACGGCATGAACTTCACCTGGATGCCCGAACTGGAATGGCAGCACGGCTTCGTCGCCACCACCTGCATGACCCTGGTGGCCGCGGTGATCCCGCTGGCCTACATCAAACGAAAGGGCTGGTTGCGCTGACGGTGCGGACCGGCCCGCACGGCGTGGCCGAGCTCGGTATTCAATATCATGACTGGCATGACGGCCGCCGGTAGTAGCTCGCCCGCCGCGCCGCGCCTGGACGCCAGGACCGAACGGTGGCGTGCGCATCGGGAACAGGTGCGCGGGGAGTTCGTGGATGCCGCGTTCCGCGCATTGGCCGAGCACGGGCCCGACGTCAGCATGGACGACATCGCGCGGGCCGCGGGTTGTGCCAAACCCAAGCTGTAACGGCATTTCGCGGACAAGACCGATCTGTATCTGGCAATCCTCGAGCGGGTGCAGAGCATGCTGTGGGAGCGCGTGCTCGCGAAGATCAGCCTCACCGCCGATTCGGTGGCCGAATTGCTGCGCACCGCGATCGCCGAGTATGTCGCGGTGGTGGAGGAGCAGCCCGATGTGTTCCGCTTTCTGGTGCACAGCCGGATGGCGCAGCAGGCCGAGCAGCCGGAACGGGCCATCGAGGTGGCTCAGCGTTCGGCGCTGGTGGCGGCGCAGCTGATCGAGGAACGGCTGGCCGGGCAGGACGTCGATACCGGCAGTCTGGAGCTCACCGCCTACGCGATCTTCGGCGCGGTGGGCTCGGCGACCGACTGGTGGCTCGGGGCGAATCGGGCCAGGACCGAGGTGATGTCGACCGAGCGGTTCACCGAGCACGTGAGCACGATCGCCCGCGGCATGCTCGACGGTGTCGCCGAACTCAACAACCTGTCCATCGACGTGGACAAGCCGGCTCACCTCGCGTTCTTGCCGGAGTAAATCGGCCCCGCTATTGGTCGAAGGCGATATGGACCCGGGGTGACTCCGGAAGGGTTTGGCAGGCAAGGGTCAAGCCGAGCGCGATCTCGTCATCGATGAGTGCCTCGCATTGTCGCATTCGGGTGCGGCCTTGCTTCACCGAGCAGACGCAGGTGCCGCAGGCGGATTCGCGGCAGACGTAGGGCGCGTCGATCCCGTTGTCCAGCAGCACATCCAGCAGCGGAGTGTGCTTGGGCCAGTTCAGGATGTGGGTTGCGCCATCGATCTCCACTTCGGCGATGGCGACATCTTTTGCAACGCGCTCTGTTTCGCTGAGGGGGCGGGGTTCGTCGAACGGATTCGACTGTAAGGACCGGTACTCCTCGGTGTGTATACGAGTCGCCGGCACACGCAAGGCGTCGGCCGCAGCCCCGACCACGGTCATGAATCCGGCGGGCCCGCAACGAAACCAGTCACGATCCGAGTGCGGCCGTACGAGTTCGGCAACCGCTTTCGCGGTGGGCAGCCCGCGCTCCGATTCCAGCCAGTGCACTACGCGTAGACGACCGGGGTAGCGGCTCGCCAACTCGTCGAGCGCGTCGGCGAAGATCACCGACTGCCGATCCCGATTGGCATACAGCACAACGATATTCCCGCTACCGCCGACCGACATGGACTTGATGATCGACATGACCGGTGTGATGCCGCTGCCCGCCGCGCACAGCAGCACATCGGCGTCCAGGTCGCGCGGCCCGAACGAGCCGGACGGCTCCAGCACCGTGATCAGGTCACCTACGGCGACGGTGTCGCAGAGCAGGTTCGAGGCGTAGCCGCCCGCGATCCGCTTGACGGTCACTGCGATCCGGTCGTCACAGTGCGGGCTGCTGCACAACGAGTAGCACCGCGCCACCGAGCCGATGCGCTCGCTGGGCACCCGCAGGGTGAGGAACTGGCCGGGGCGGTAGCGGAAGCGTTCGCTCAGCTCGTCGGGTACCTCGAAGATCAGGGTGCGGGCATCGGCCGTCTCCTCGACGACCGCACCGACCTTCAAAACATGTCCGCGCACACCGTTGTCCGCGTTCATCGCGCTACCTCGACACCTCGAGCGGCGGTGAATGTGGCTGGGCTGCCGGCGTTGCCGCGACCGGATCGATCAGCCGGAGCACGCGCCGCCCGATCCGTTCGAGCCGTTGCACATCCAACGGTTGCGTCAACCGCCGGTTCACCCCCGGTGCGATGCGGAGCATGAAGTATCCGAGCCACGCCTCGGCCCGCACCGGCACGACCGCGAGGTCATAGCGCACCGCCCGTTGCGCTGCCCGCGCGACCAGATCCGGACTCAGCGGTGAGAACGGCAGTTTCGCGGCCGCGTCCTGTACGCGCCGGGTCAGTTCCTTGCCGCGCTCGATCAGGTCCTGATCCACCCCCACAGTGACCGCGTGCTCGCCGATATTGGTGTTGATCACACCGGGACAGATCGCGCTGACCCCGATGCCCTTGGGCCCGAACTCGAGTCGCAGACACTCGGTGAGCATCTTCACCCCGGCCTTGGACACCGAATACGCCGACATGACCGGCGTCGGCGTGAACGCGGCCGCCGACGCGATATTCACGATGTGCCCGCGCTTATGGTTATCGATCATCTGCTGCCCGAAGACGCGGCAGCCGTGCACCACGCCGAGCAGGTTCACGCTCAGCTGGCGGTCCCAATCCGCGGGCGAGAGGTCCACGAACGCGCCGCTGACCAGCATGCCTGCATTGTTGACCAGGACATCCGGCACGCCGTGGTCGGCGAGCACGTCCCGGGCGAACGCCTCCCACGCGGCCGGATCGGTGACGTCGAGGCGGGCGGCGGAGGCCCGCAGGCCGCGTGCGTGGATCATCGCCTCGGTCGCCAGGGCCGAATCCAGGTCGAGGTCGGACACCACGACATGCGCGCCAGCTCTGGCGAGTCGGAGGGCGATGGCCCGGCCGATGCCGCTGCCCGCACCGGTCACCACCACCAGGTTCGGCTCGATGTTGGTGAGTTTCATACGGATTCCTCGAGGATCGCGCCGGTCCGCGGTGCGGGAACGATGTTTCGATAGTGGTAGTCGTCGAGATCGAAATGCCGGTTCTGCCAGAACATCTCGCCATGGGTGGACGGCCGGAACGGTGAATCCCCGTGGCTGTTGATGTAGTAGGTGTTCGATCCGGTGCAGGCGTCGGTGAACAGAAAGTTCTTCTGCTGGCGGCGTAGGCATTTGGCGAAGTATTCGTCGTGTGCCTGCCTGCTGATCTCGCACTCGGTCGCGCCGCGCCGCTTGGTCTCGGCGATGGCCCGGCTCAGGTGGGCGGCGGTGGCCTCGATCATCCAGATGTAGGAGCCGAGCACGAAGCCGTAGGGTCCGGTGATGGTGAACATATTCGGGAACCCGGGCACCGAAACACCTTGGTACGCCTGGAATCGATGCCGGTCCCAGAACTCGCCCAGATCGAGGCCGTCGCGGCCGGTCACCGGGAAGGGAGGTATCGAATCCTTTTCCCACAGTTTGAATCCCGTGGCGCAGATCAGCACGTCGACCGGGTGCTCTACCCCGTCCTCGGTGGTGATCCCGCGCTCGCCGACGAACCCGATCGGCTCGGTGACCAGGCTGACATCCGATCGATTGAACGTCGACAGGTAGTCGTTCGACATCGACGGCCGCTTGCAGCCGAGCCCGTAGGCCGGAATCAGCTTTTCGCGCAGTACCGGATCGTGCACCTGGCCGCGCATCCACCGCCGCGCCGGAATCTCCGCCAGCCGCCGGCCCGCGTCGGACAGCCAGGTCGGGCCTGCCACCATGCCGCCCATGCCGATCTCGGTGGCGACGGTGCCGACCAGGCGGATACCCGAACGCACCCACGGGCGTTCGAGCACAGCGCGCCCGACCCGCCCCACCGCCGCATCGGTTTTCGGGAACACCCAGATCGGCGTCCGCTGGAAGACGCTCAGGTGCGCCACCTCGTCGACGATGGCGGGCACCAGTTGCAGCGCGGTCGCGCCGGTCCCGATCACCGCGACCCGCTTGCCCGTCAACGCGACATCGTCGTCCCACAGCGCCGTGTGCATCAGGGTGCCGCCGAAGTCGTGCAGGCCCGGAATATCGGGCATCTTCGGGCGTTCCAGCCCGCCGATCGCCATCACGACGTAGCGGGCGGTGAGCGTGCGGCCGCCGTCGGTGCCGAGCAGCCAGACGCTGTCCTCGGCGTCGAACACCGCCGAGACGATCGTCGTGTTCAGTCGCAGCTTCGGCCGGAGCCCGTACTTGTCGACCATGCTCTCGGCATAGTCGCGCAACTCGGTGCCCGGCGCGAAGATTCGCGACCAGTCGCCGCGCTGCTCATAGGAGAAGCTGTAGATGAACGACGGGATATCCACGGCGACACCGGGATAGGTGTTGGCATGCCAGGTCCCGCCGACCCGATCCCACTTGTCCACGATGACGAAGTCGTGAATACCTTTGCGTTGCAGGGCGATAGCAGCACCTATGCCGCCGAAACCCGCGCCGACCACGATCACCTCGTAGTCGGGCAACACCGCGCTCATCGGACGCGATCCACGAGCGCGCCGTCGGCGCCGAACAATTCGGTCTGCCACTGCCGCAGCAGGGCGGCGGTGTCCACATCGTCCGGGTGGAAGCCCGGCCGCAGATACACCTGGATCTCGCTGAGCAGACCGCGCACGATCGGCCCGCGCGCCAGCCGATAGGACTGCCGGGCGACGGTGACCGGCCGCCATGCGTCGGGATCGGCAACGATCGAGGCGAGCACCCCCAGCCCGACCACTGGAATCGTGAAGGCGTACAGCACCGACATGACGGCGATCCGCAGCCACTCCGGTCCGTCGACCGCGCGATAGACGTCGAAGGCCACCGACTTGTGTTCCAGCTCTTCGAGAGCGTGCCAGTTGAGCAGGTTACGCACCTCGGGATCACCTGCGAGGGCCTGGATTTCGCTGCTGGAGAGCACCCGCGCCGCCAGTACGGCGGTGTAGTGTTCGGCGGCAGCGGTGATGGCGAGGTGGGCGGCCGGTGGTGCCAGCCGCTCGGCCTGCTGGACGAGCCGGTGCTGTCGGCTCACGACTTGTTGCAGGGGATAGCCGAGCGCGAACAACTGCTCGTTCAGCATTCCGTGCTGCTGGCCGTGCACCGCCTCCTGGCCGATGAAAGCGGCAACCCGCTTCTTGAGCACCGGATCGGTGATCTGGTCGGCGAAGCGGCGCACCGAGCGGATGAACGATTCCTCGCCGGGCGGAAAGACGGCCGAGAGCAGTGCGACCAGATGGCTGAGCACGATATCGTCGCCCGCGTAGTACTTGGTCATCGGTTCAGGCTGGCCGAAGCGGAATTTCATCCGCCGCACCTTCGGGTAGCTGCCCGCGCCGGTGTGCTGCACGCTGGAAGTCATGGGAATCTCCATTGATTCGGGGTTCGGTGGGGCTACTTGAGGTGGCCGACGAGAGTGCCGTCGGTGCCGAAGAGCTCTTTCTGCCAGCGCTGCAACAGCTCTCGCGAATCGATGTCGTCGGGATGGAAGCCGGGCCGCAGATACAGCACCAGCTCGCGGCCGATGCCACGGAAGACCGGCCCGCGGAACAGCGTGAAAGCTTCTCTGGCCAGGCTCAACGGATAACGTCGTGCGTCCGGATCCCGGCCGAGTGACACGCTCAGGCCGACGGCCGTGAGAGGGAGGGTGAGCGCCACCAGCGTCGCCATGGTGAGGATGCGCATCGTCTCCGTGCCGCCGACCGCGCGGTACACGTCGAAGGCCACCGACTTGTGCTCCAGCTCCTCGAAAGCATGCCAGTTCAAGAGGTTTCGCACTTCGTCGTCGCCGGCGAGGGCCTGGATCTCGGGACTGGACAGCACGCGTTCGGCCAGCACCGCCGTGTAGTGCTCGGCCGCCGCGGTGGCGGCCAGGTGTAACCGTGCGGGGATGCGCTGTTCGAGGCGCTTCTGGCGCTCGATGGCGGCCGGGGCGTCCAGCCACTCGATGGGGTAGCCCATTTCGATCAGCTTCTCGTTGAGCCGCCGGTGTTCCTGGCCGTGCATCGCCTCCTGGCCGATGAAACCGGCGACTCGTTTCTTGAGCACCGGATCGGTGATCTGGTCGGCGAATCGGCGCACCGAGCGGATGAACGACTCCTCGCCCGGCGGGAATCCCGCGGAGAGACCGGCGATGAAGTGGCTGAACACCATGTCGCCGCCGGCGTAGTACTTCGACATGGGCACCGGCTCGCCGAAGCGGAATCTGATTCGCCTCGCTCTCGGATATCCGCTGCCCGCGCGTTCCTTGGTTCGCACACTCTGCTCGGTCATCTCGCACCTCATTGAGCTCGGTACCGTCAGTATGCGGTACTACTAGTACGATACCGTCTCAGACGGATGAGGCAATAGGCGTTTCGAATGTCGCAGGTGGGCGCAATTCTGTTGTGCCTGTTGGGCTGGCGTGTCTGGTAATGCTGACCAGGATTCGTCGGCCGGCGGGCGCCACCGCCGTCGAAGAAGGTATCGGGTTCAATCTCCGTGACTGAATGTTTGCTCAAATGTTGCGGAGTATCGACGGTCGAGCTAGATTCATCGCGAACGGATAGTCGTAAGTGCCCTGCCTGTTGAGTATTACCGGGAGCATCCGATGAGGAACCGACTTGTAGCTGCAACATTGCTTGTGATCGGTCGTGGCTGATATGGCTGTGATGATCACGCCGGCCGACGACCTGCTGGCCACGAACGAGTTCCTGCACGACGGTGTGCCGGTATACGTCGCGATCGGACGACCCCAGCCGTATCCCGACCGCACCGGTTGGCGCTGCCGGGTGCGCGTCGAATGCGGGACCACGCGACTCGAGCAGTCACAGGTCGTCGCGCCGACCGCACCGGAGGTGCTCCGCCTCGCCCTCGAGCTGGTCACCACCCGGCTCGGCATGAGCGAATCGGAGTTCTTCGAGGGCGCCACCATGAGCCCCGCCGCCTGACCGTCACCCCGGTTCGCATGATCGATTTGGTTGGGGCTCTAGTGAACACAGTGCGCCCCGAGCTGAGTGCGGGCATGCTGGAGGGGTTGGTGTAGCCGGGTAAGCAGGGGTGGTGGTCGACGTGGACGATGACGCCGCGATGGATGCCTATTCGCGCACGGTGATCAGGGTTGCCGCATCGGTCACGCCGCATGTGGCCAGCGTGCGCACCCGGCGGGGCAGCGGGTCGGCGGTGGTGTTCACCGAGGACGGCTTCCTGCTGACCAATGCGCACGTCATCGGGTCGGCCAGCGGCGGCGAGGTGGTGTTCGCAGACGGGGTGGAGGCCAAGTTCGAGGTCGTCGGCATCGACCCGCTCTCCGACCTGGCCGTGCTGCATTCCCGCAACGGTGCGCCCGCGGCGGTGACGCTGGGCGACGCGGACGAACTCGTGGTGGGTCAGCTGGTGGTGGCCGTCGGCAGCCCGCTCGGACTCGCCGGTTCGGTCACC
>NZ_BJXA01000126.1 GCF_007990755.1 Nocardia ninae NBRC 108245
CGGAGCTGCTGGCCGAGGCCGCCGCCATCGACCCGGCGGCCCCCGCCGTCGTGTTCCAGGGCAGCACCACGTCCTACGCCGAGCTGGACGAACGCTCGAACCGGTTGGCCCGCTTGCTGATCGAGCGTGGTCTCGGTACCGAGGATCTGGTCGCGGTCGCGGTACCGCGCTCGGACGACTCGTACTTCGCCGAATGGGCGGTCGCCAAGTCCGGTGCGGCGTTCGTGCCGATCGACCCGACCTACCCGGCCGACCGCATCGCGCACATGGTCACCGATTCGGGCTCCCCGGTCGGCCTGACCGTCACCTCGGTGCGCGCCGACCTGCCGGACTCGGTCGAGTGGCTGGTGCTGGACGAGCTGGAGTTGTCCGGCTTCGACGCGGCCGCGATCACCGATGCCGATCGGGTGCGGCCGGTCAGCCCGGTGCACCCGGCCTATGTCATCTACACCTCCGGTTCCACCGGTGTGCCCAAGGGCGTCGTGGTCACCCACGCCGGTCTGGCCAACTTCCGGGACGAGCAGAACGCTCGTTACGACGTCGACTCATCCACGCGCGCACTGCATTTCGCGTCGCCGAGCTTCGACGCCTCGATCCTCGAGTTCCTGCTGGCGATCGGCCGCGGCGGCACCCTGGTGGTCTGCCCGACCGGTGTGTACGGCGGCGAGGAACTGGCCGAGCTGATCCGCGCCGAGCGCGTCACGCACGCGTTCATCACGCCGTCGGTGCTCGCCTCGCTCGATCCGGCCGCGCTGGCCGACATGCGGGTGATCGTGGCCGGTGGTGAGGCGGTCCCCGCCGATCTGGTCACCAAGTGGGGTGGCGCGCCGGACGGTTCGGGGCGGCGCTTCCACAACGGTTACGGCCCGACCGAGACCACCATCATGACCAACATCAGCGACGCGCTGACGCCGGGCGATCTGGTCACCATCGGTGGCCCGACCCGCGGCATGCAGTCGCTGATCCTGGACGCCCAGCTCCGGCCCGTTCCGGTGGGTGTCGCAGGTGAGCTCTATCTGTCGGGCATCCAGCTGGCCCGCGGCTACCACGCGCGTCCCGGCCTGACCGCCGACCGTTTCGTGGCGAATCCGGCGGTCCCCGGCGCGCGGATGTACCGCACCGGTGACGTGGTCCGCTGGACCCGCAGCGGCGAGGTCGAGTACGTCGGCCGGTCCGACTTCCAGGTGAAGGTGCGTGGTTTCCGCATCGAGCTCGGCGAGATCGACGCGGCACTGGCCGCGCACGAGAACGTCGACTTCGCGGTCACCGTCGGCCACAAGGGCTCGGCCGGTGCCACCTCGCTGGTGTCGTATGTCGTTGCGGCGCCGGGTCGTTCGATCGACGTCGCGGCGCTGACCGGCTTCGTCGAGGAGCGGCTGCCCGCGTACATGGTGCCGTCCTCGATCATGGTGATCGATCGGGTACCGCTCACCCCGGTCGGCAAGCTGGACCGAAAGGCGTTGCCGGAGCCGGTGTTCGCGACCGAGGTCGTGTTCCGGGCGCCGCGCACGCCGGTCGAGCAGGCCATCGCCGAGGTCTTCGCCGAGGTGCTCGGCGTGGAGCGGGTCGGTGTCGACGACTCGTTCTTCGCACTGGGCGGCGACAGCATCGTCTCCATCCAGCTGGTCTCGCGGGCCAAGGCGCGCGGCGTGGTCTTCAGCCCACGGCACGTCTTCGAGCAGCGCACCGTGGCCGGGCTGGCCGCGGTGGCCGAGACTGCGGACGCCGCGGCGGCTTCGGCCGTGGTGCTCGCCGAACTGCCCGGTGGTGGCGTCGGCCCGATGCCGCTGACCCCGGTGGTGCGGTTCATGGCGGAGCGGCGCGGCTCGTTCACCCGGTTCAACCAGACCCTCGCGCTGGAACTGCCGGTCGGCATCGACCGGGCAGGCATCGTCGCGACCGTCGGCGCGGTCATCGACCGGCACGACATGCTGCGGGCGAGCCTGCGGCAGGTCGAGGGGGAGTGGCTCCTCGAAACCGCCGCTCCCGGCACCGTCGACGTGGACGCACTCGTCGACCACGTCACCTTCGACGCGGCCGCCGACGATGCCGAGCTGATCGAGATCGCTGCCGCCGCACTGGATTCCTCGCTGGATCGGCTGGATCCCGCTGCGGGTGTTGTCATTCGGTTCGTCTGGCTGGAGCCCTCCAACGGTGAGCGCGCCGGACGGCTGATCGTCGTCGGCCACCACCTGGTGGTCGACGGTGTCTCCTGGCGGATCCTGGTGCCGGACTTCGTCGCGGCCTGGGGCCAGCGCACCGCGGGCCAGCAGCCCGAGCTGGTCGCACCGGCCACTTCGATGCGGGCCTGGGCGCACGCGCTCGAACGCGAGGCGCGCAGTACCGAGCGGGTCGCCGAACTCGACCACTGGCGTTCGGTGGTCGACGCGGCCGATCCGCTGCTGACCGAGCGGCCGATGGACCCGGCGCTCGACACCTCGGGTGTCATCGAAAAGCTGCAGGTCGAGGTGTCCGCCGAGGTCACCAAGGCCCTGCTGACCACGGTGCCCGCCCTCTTCCACGGCGGCGTGAACGACGGCCTGCTCACCGCGCTGGCCCTGGCGACCGCCAAGTGGCGGGCGCGCCGGGCCGGTACCCGCGGCGACGAGTCGCTGCTGATCCGTCTCGAGGGCCACGGCCGCGAAGAGGACATCGTGCCCGGCGCGGACCTCTCGCGCACCGTCGGCTGGTTCACCGCGATCTTCCCGGTCCGCTTCGAGCTGTCCGGCATCGACATCGATGCCGCGCTGGCCGGCGGACCCGCACTGGGCCAGGCCGTCAAGGCGATCAAGGAGCAGCTGCTCGCGGTGCCGGACAAGGGTGTCGGGTACGGCCTGCTGCGCTATCTGAACCCGGAGACCGCCGCCGAATTGCCCGTCGAGCTGCCCGGCCAGGTGAGCTTCAACTACCTCGGCCGCGTCGCCGAGGGCGATGTGCCCGAGTCGCTGCGCGGCTTCGGCTGGATCCCGGCCGCCGAGCTCGGCGCGCTGGGCGGGGCCTACGACGCGGACATGCCCGCGATGGCGCCGCTGGACATCAACGCGATCGTGGTCGGCGACAAGCTGACCGCGAACATCGGCTACCCGTCGACGCTGCTCGACGCCGCCGCCGTGCGCGAATTCGGCGAATTGTGGGCGACCGCGCTGGAAGCGGTTGCCCGGCACGCCAATTCGACCGGCGCGGGTGGGCACACGCCGTCGGACTTCGCGCTGGTGCGCAGCACGCAGGGCGACATCGACGGCTGGGAGCGGCGCTTCCCGAACCTGGCCGATATCTGGCCACTGTCCGCGCTGCAAGCCGGTCTGCTCTTCCACGCCAGGCTCGCCGCCACCTCGGTGGACGTGTACACCGCGCAGGCGGTGCTCACCCTCACCGGCCGGGTGGACGCGGCCCGGTTGCGTTCGGCGGCACAGGCTTTGGTCGACCGCTACGAGAACCTGCGCACCGCGTTCGTCACCGATCGGGACGGCAGCCCGGTGCAGGTGGTGCTGGACAGCGTCCGGGTCGCCTGGTCCGAGCACGACCGGATCGAGCAGGGCAACGGCGACGACCTCATCGCCGCCGACCGGACGCAGCGTTTCGATCTGACCGAGCCGCCGCTGATCCGCTTCACGCTGATCCAGGTGGCGCGCGACCGCTGGCAGTTCGTGGTGGCCAACCACCACATCCTGCTCGACGGCTGGTCCATGCCGCTGCTCATGCAGGACCTGCTGGTGCTGTACGCGGCACACGCGGACACCAGCGTGCTGCCCGCCGTGCGGTCCTACCGGCACTTCCTGGAATGGACCGCGCAGCAGGATCATTCGGCCTCGGTGGCCGCGTGGAACGACGCGCTGCGCGGCGTCACCGAGCCGACGCTGCTGGCCCGCCCGGATGCCGGGCGCGAGATCACCTCGCTGTCCGGCGAGTACTTCTTCGAGCTCGACCAGGCGGCCACCGCGCGGCTCACCGCGCTGGCCGGCTCGCTCGGCGTCACGCCGAACACCGTGCTGCAGACCGCGTGGGGCATCCTCATCGGCCGGATGACCGGCCGGGACGACGTGCTGTTCGGCACCACGGTGTCCGGGCGCCCCGCGGACCTGTCCGGCGTGGAGTCGATGGTCGGCCTGTTCATCAACACCGTGCCGGTGCGGGTGCGGTTCGACCCGGCGGAGTCCGCGCAGCAGCTGCTCGCCCGGACTCAGGGCGAGCAGGCGGATCTGCTCGATCACCACTACGTCGGTCTCGCGGACATCCAGTCCGCCGCGGGCATCGGTGGTCTGTTCGACACGCTGGTGGTGTTCGAGTCCTACCCGGTCGACGCCGCGGGACTCCAGGAACAGGCCTCGGACATCGACGGTATGGCGGTGGTCGGCCTCGACGCGGCCGATGCCACGCACTACCCGTTGACCCTTATCGCACAGCTGGATTCGCGACTGCGGATCCGCGCGGGTTACCTGCGTGACCTGTTCGACGAGCAGACCGTGCGGCGCATCGCCGACCGTCTGATCCGTGTGCTGACCGCGATCACCGCCGAACCGACTGTGCCGGTGGGCGATATCGAGCTGCTCGACACTGCGGAGCGCGAGCTCGTGGTGTCCGGCTGGAACGACACCGCGCACGAGGTGGATGCGGCCGCCACGCTCGTCTCCAAGTTCTACGAGCAGGCCGCACGCACGCCCGAGGCGACCGCGCTGAGCTTCGAGGGGACACATCTGTCCTACGACGAGTTCGCCGGCAAGGTCAACCAGCTGGCCCGCTGGCTGATCGCTCGCGGTGTCGGTGCGGAATCCTATGTGGCACTCGGCATGCGGCGCTCGATCGATCTCGTCGTCGGCATGTACGCGGTCACGGTTGCCGGTGGCGCGTACGTGCCGCTGGACCCGGATCACCCGGCTGAGCGCACGGAATACATTCTGGCCACGGCCGATCCGGTGTGCGTGCTGACCTCGGGCACCGATCTCGACATCGATACCGCGCAGGTGCGCATCGACCTGCTCGATCTGAGCGGGCTCTCCGAAGCGCCGATCACCGACGCGGATCGCCGGGCGCCGTTGCGGCCGACCAACACCGCGTACGTGATCTTCACGTCCGGCTCCACCGGCCGCCCCAAGGGCGTCGGTGTTTCGCACGCGGCGATCGTGAACCGCCTGGTGTGGATGCAGTCCGCCTACGGGCTGGACACCCCCGACGCGGTGTTGCAGAAGACGCCCGCCACCTTCGACGTGTCGGTGTGGGAGTTCTTCTGGCCCTTGCAGATCGGCGCGCGCCTGGTCGTCGCGAAGCCGGACGGGCACCGCGATCCGGCGTACCTGGCCGAGGTGATCAGCACCGAGCGGATCACCGTCACCCACTTCGTGCCGTCGATGCTTGCGGTGTTCGTCGCCGACGCCGCTGCGGCGCAGTGTGATTCGCTGCGGCTGGTGTTCGCCTCCGGTGAGGCGCTGCCGCCCAAGCCCGCGCATCGGCTGCGTGAGCTGACCGGTGCGGCGCTGCACAACCTGTACGGCCCGACCGAGGCCGCGGTCGACGTCACCTTCCACGAGGTGGTCGACACCGATACCGACACCGTCCCGATCGGCGCGCCGGTCTACAACACCCAGGTGTACGTGCTGGATTCGCGGCTTCGCCCGGTGCCGGTCGGTGTCGCAGGTGAGCTGTATCTCGCGGGCACCCAGCTGGCCCGCGGGTACGTCGCGCGGCCGGATCTGACCAGCGACCGGTTCGTGGCCAACCCCTACGGTGCCGCCGGTGAGCGCATGTACCGCACCGGTGACCTGGTCTCCTGGACCTCGTCCGGTGAGCTGGAGTACTTGGGCCGCACCGACTTCCAGGTGAAGCTGCGCGGTCTGCGGATCGAGCTCGGCGAGATCGAGACCGCGCTCACCGCGCTGGACGAGGTCGCCCAGTCTGTCGTGGTGGTCCGCGGCGACCAGCACACCGGCGACCAGCTCGTCGCCTACGTCATTCCCGCGCCGAACGTGCGGGTGGACACCGAGCTGCTGCGCGAGGACCTGGCGGAGCGGTTGCCCGCGTACATGGTGCCGTCGGTGGTGCTCGTGCTGGACGAGTTCCCGCTCAACGCCTCCGGCAAGCTGGACCGCAAGGCGCTGCCCGCGCCGGTGTTCGAGGCCGCGGTGTTCCGCGCCCCGACGACGCCGGTGGAGGAGATCGTCGCGGCCACCTTCGCCGAGGTGCTCGGCGTGGAACGGGTCGGCCTGGACGACGACTTCTTCGCGCTCGGCGGTAACTCGCTCAGTGCCACTCAGGTCGCCGCGCGGTTGTCCGCCGCGCTGGACACCGATCTCGGCGTCCGCGAACTGTTCGAGGCGTCCACCGTGGTCGCGCTCGCGGCCCGCGCGGAGACGCACGCCGGCGCCGGGGCCAGGGCGGCCCTGGTGCCGCAGCAGCGGCCCGCGCTGGTGCCGCTGTCGCTGGCCCAGCAGCGCATGTGGTTCTTGAACCGCTTCGACCCGGACTCGGCCGTGGACAACATCCCGGCTGCGGTGCGGCTGTCCGGTCTGCTGGACCGGCAGGCGCTGCAGATCGCCGTCGCCGACGTGCTGGCCCGCCACGAGTCGCTGCGCACCTTCTACCCGGAGGTGGACGGCACCGCGCATCAGCAGACTGTGCCCACCGGCAGGGTGATCCCCGACCTCGCGCCCTTCGAGGTCACCGAGGCCGAACTGCCGCAACGGCTTTCCGAGCTGGTGCTCACCGCCTTCGACGTCACCACCGAGGTGCCGTTCCGGGCCAGGCTGTTCGAGGTGAGCCCGACCGAGCACGTGCTGGCCCTGGTGGTGCACCACATCTCGGCCGACGGCTTCTCCATGGGCCCGCTGACCCGAGACGTGATGACCGCCTACGGCGCCCGCGTCGAAGGCGGCGAACCCGCGTGGCGGCCACTGGAAGTCCAGTACGCCGACTTCGCGCTGTGGCAGCGCGCCGTGCTCGGCGACGAAGACGATCCGGAATCGGTGATCGCCCAGCAGATCGCGTACTGGTCGAACTCGCTGGCCGGGCTGCCCGATCAGCTCGACCTGCCCACCGACCGGCCGCGCCCCGCGGTCGCCTCCGGCCGCGGCGCGACGCACACCTTCGAGATCGACGCCGAAACTCACGGCAGGCTCACCGAACTCGCCCGCACCAGGGGCGCGACGCTGTTCATGGTCGCGCACACCGCGCTGGCCGTGCTGCTCGCCCGGCTGTCCGGCGAGCGCGATATCGCCATCGGCACCCCGGTCGCGGGCCGTGGCGAGCGGGCGCTGGACGACCTGATCGGCATGTTCGTCAACACCCTGGTGCTGCGGACCCCGATCGATAGCGCCGCGACGTTCACCGATCTGCTGCGCACGGTGCGCGCCACCGATATCGCCGCGTTCGGGCACGCGGACCTGCCGTTCGAGCGGCTGGTCGAGATCCTGAATCCGGCGCGCTCGCAGGCGCGGCACCCGTTGTTCCAGGTGCTGCTCTCGTTCCAGAACCTGGGCCAGAACAGCCTCGAACTGCCGGGCCTGACGGTCAGCGGTGTCGAGCTGCCGATCGATACGGCGAAGTTCGACCTGCAGCTGACGCTGTCGGAGAAGAACGCCACCCAGCCGGTAAACGGCGCGGGTGCCGCGGCGGCGGGTATCAGTGCCGAATTCATCTACGCCACCGATCTTTTCGACCCGGAAACGATGGCGGAGCTCGGGCAGCGGTTCCACCGGCTGCTGAAAGCTCTTGCCGCCGAACCGGATCGGCCGATCGGCGATATCTCCCTGCTGGACGAGCAGGAGACCGAGCAGGCGCTGCGCGGCTGGAACGCCACCGAGCACGACCTCGGCGCACCGACCACCCTGGTCGCCGAGTTCGCCGCGCAGGCGCAGGCCACCCCGGATTCGGTCGCAGTGGTCGATCCCGCCACCGGCACCTCGCTGACGTACGCCGAATTCGGTGCCCGCGTGCACCGTCTGGCGCGCAAGCTGATCGAGGCCGGCGTCGGTCCGGAGACCCTGGTCGCCCTGGGTCTGCGGCGCTCGGTGGACCTGGTCGTCGCCGCGTACGCGGTGCAGGAGGCCGGTGGCGGCTACGTGCCGCTGGACCTCGACCAGCCCGCCGAACGGGTGAACTATGTGCTCGACTCGGCCGACCCGGTGTGCGTGCTGACCACCTCGCGCGACGCGTTCGACGCCGAGGGCCGCACCACCCTGTCGATCGATGCGCTCGATCTGTCCGGTTACTCGGACGAGCCGGTCACCGATGCCGAACGCCGCGTGCCGCTGCGGCCGGAACACCCGGCGTACGTGATCTTTACGTCCGGCTCGACCGGTCGCCCGAAGGGCGTCGCGGTGCCGCACGCCGCCGTGGTGAACCAGATCCGCTGGATCACCGGCGAATACGGCATCGGCGCCGACGACATCGTGCTGTTCAAGACGCCCGCCACCTTCGACGTGTCGGTGTGGGAGCTGTTCGGCCCGATGACCACCGGCGGTCGTATCGTGGTGGCCAGTGCGGACGGGCATCGTGATCCGCAGTACCTCGCGGACGTGATCGCCGCCGAGCGCGTCACCATGACCTCGTTCGTGCCGTCCATGCTGACCGTCTTCGCCGGGAACGTCGACGCGACCGGCGCCGGTGCGTCCCTCGCCTCGCTGCGGACACTGTTCGTCGCCGGTGAGGCCTTCACCGCCGAGGCGGTCGACGCCATCCGCCGAGCGAGCTCGGCTGACCTCTACAACCTTTACGGCCCAACGGAATTCACCGTGCACGCCACGCACGGCCCGGTCGCCGACGAGGTGACCGGCGCGGTGCCGATCGGCCTGCCGGTGTGGAACGCCCAGGCGTACGTGCTGGATTCGCGCCTGCAGCCGGTGCCGTCGGGTGTCGCGGGCGAGCTGTACCTCGCCGGTGCGCAGCTGGCGCGCGGTTACTTCGGCCGCACCGACCTGACCGCGGATCGCTTCGTGGCCAACCCGTTCGGTGTCGCGGGTGCCCGGATGTACCGCACCGGTGACCTCGTCACCCGCGACGACACGGGTGCCATCGAGTACATAGGCCGCACCGACTTCCAGGTGAAGCTGCGCGGCTTGCGGATCGAGCTCGGTGAGATCGAAACCGCGCTCGCCGCACACGATTCGGTGGCCCAGTCCGTCGCCATGGTGCGCTCGGACGCGCACACCGGCGATCAGCTGGTCGGCTATGTGGTCCCGGTCGGCGACACCACCGTCGACGTCGACGACCTCAGGACACACCTGTCCACCCGACTGCCGTCGTATATGGTGCCCGCCGCGATCGTGGTGCTCGACGCCATGCCGCTCAACCCGAACGGCAAGCTGGACCGGCGCGCACTGCCCGCACCGGCCTTCGAGGCGAGGGAATTCCGCGCACCGTCCACCCCGATCGAAGAGATCGTGGCCAACACCTTCGCCGAGGTGCTCGGGCTCACCAGCACCGACGGCGAACGCGCCGTCGGCCTCGACGACGACTTCTTCGATCTCGGCGGCAACTCGCTCATCGCCACCCAGGTGGTCGCCCGCCTGGGCGCCGCACTGGACACCCGCGTTCCGGTGCGGATGCTGTTCGAGGCGCCGACCGTCGCCGCGCTGGCCGCGCGGATGGAGGCCCACCAGGGCACCGGCCGCCGCCGCGAACTCGTGGCAGGCCGACGCCCGGCCCGCATCCCGTTGTCGCTCGCGCAGCAGCGGATGTGGTTCCTCAACCGCTTCGACAACCAGACTGCGGTCAACAACATCCCGCTGGCCGTCCGGCTCACCGGCTCGCTGGACACCGAAGCGCTGCGCCAAGCCGTCGCCGATGTGGTCGACCGGCACGAGGTGCTGCGCACCGTCTACCCGGAAACCGCCGACGGCCAAGGTGTCCAGGTCGTGCTGCCCGCCGGGCAGGAGACCATCGAGCTGACCCCGATCGAGGTGTCGGAGACCGAAATCCAGGAGCGGGTCAGCGAATTGGTGCTGACCGGCTTCGACGTCACCACCGAGGTGCCGGTGCGGGCCCAGCTGTTCCGCGTCGCAGGCTCGATGGACGGCTCCCAGCCCGACACCCACGTGCTGGTCTTCGTGGTGCACCACATCTCCGGCGACGGCTGGTCGGTGCGCCCGCTGGCCCGCGACGTGATGATCGCCTACGCGGCCCGCTCGCGCGGCGAGGCGCCCGCCTGGCCGCCGCTGCCGGTGCAGTACGCCGACTTCGCACTGTGGCAGCGGGAAACCCTCGGCTCCGAAGACGATCCGGCCTCGCTGATCGCCCAGCAGGTCGCCTACTGGTCCGACAGCCTGGCCGGGCTGCCCGACCAGCTGGATCTGCCCGCGGACCGCTCGCGGCCCGCCGTCGCGTCCAATCGCGGTGGCGTGTACGAGTTCTCGCTCGACGCGCAGCTGGTGCGGGAGCTGAACGCGCTCGCCAGGGCGCACGGCGCCAGCCTGTTCATGGTGGTGCACGCCGCGTTCGCCGCGCTGCTCGCCCGGTTGTCCGGCAGCGACGACATCGCCATCGGTACCGCGGTGGCCGGTCGTGGTGAAGCAGTGCTCGACGATGCCATCGGCATGTTCGTCAATACGCTCGTGCTGCGCAGCGCGGTCGACCCGGCGGACTCGTTCGCGGAGCTGGTCGCGCGCACCAAGGATCGTGACCTCGCCGCCTTCGGGCACGCGGACCTGCCGTTCGAGCGGCTGGTCGAGATCCTCAACCCGGCCCGCTCGCAGGCGCGGCACCCCCTGTTCCAGGTGATGCTGTCGTTCCAGAACACCGGGGAGGCCTCGTTCGAGCTGCCCGGCCTGGAGGTCGCGGGTGTGCCGCTGGACGTGGTGACCGCCAAGTTCGATCTGCACCTGAGCCTGTCCGACCGGTTCGATGGCGAAGGCGCTGCCGACGGCATGACCGCCGAATTCGCCTATGCCACCGACATGTTCGACGCGGGCACCATCGCGGGCGTCGCGGACCGGCTCGTCCGGTTGCTGACCGCCGTCGTCGCGGACCCGTCCGTGGCGATCGGCGATGTCGAGTTGCTGGACTCGGCCGAGCACGCCCAGGTGGTCGCGCGCTGGAACGACACCGCGCATGCGGTGGACGACACGGCGACGCTGGTGTCGATGTTCGAGGCGCAGGTCGCCCGGACCCCCGATGCCGCGGCGCTGACCTTCGAGGGGACGACTCTGTCCTACGCCGAGTTCGCGGCGCAGGTGAATCGTCTTGCCCGGCACCTGATCTCGCTCGGTGTCGGCCCGGATTCGATGGTCGCGCTCGGTATGCGCCGGTCCATCGAACTGGTCGTCGGCATGTACGCGGTGAGCGTCGCCGGTGGCGCGTATGTGCCGCTGGATCCGGATCATCCGGCCGAGCGCACCCACTACGTGCTCGATACCGCGCAGCCGGTGTGTGTCCTGACCACCGCGCGGGACGAGTTCGACGCCGGGCAGACCCCGGCCGTGCACATCGACAGCCTGGAGCTGTCGGACTACGCCGACGCACCGGTGACCGACGCGGATCGCCGTGCGCCGCTGCGCCCGTCGAACACCGCCTACGTCATCTTCACCTCCGGTTCCACCGGTCGTCCGAAGGGTGTGGCGGTCAGCCACGGGGCGATCGTCAACCGCCTGGTGTGGATGCAGGCCGAGTACCGCCTGGAAACCACCGATGTGGTGTTGCAGAAGACGCCGGCCACCTTCGACGTGTCGGTGTGGGAGTTCTTCTGGCCCTTGCAGGTCGGCGCCCGCCTGGTCGTCGCGAAGCCGGACGGCCATCGCGATCCCGGGTACCTGATCCAGGTGATCACCGCCGAAGAGGTCACCACCGCGCACTTCGTGCCGTCCATGCTGTCGGTGTTCGTCGCCGAGCAGCGGGCGGACGAATGCACCAGCCTGGTCAACGTTTTCGCCTCCGGTGAGGCGCTGCCCGCCGCCACCGCGCAGCGGATGCAGGAACTCACCGGTGCGCGCCTGCACAACCTGTACGGCCCGACCGAGGCCGCCGTCGACGTCACCTTCCACGAGGTGGACGAGGCCGACGCGGTGTCCGTGCCGATCGGCGCACCGGTGTTCAACACCCAGGTGTACGTGCTGGATTCGCGGCTGCACCCGGTGCCGGTCGGCGTCGCGGGTGAGCTGTACCTCGCCGGTGTGCAACTGGCCCGCGGTTACGTCGCGCGCCCGGAGCTCGCCGCGGATCGGTTCGTGGCCAACCCGTTCGGTGCCGATGGCGAGCGGATGTACCGCACCGGTGACCTCGTCACCTGGACCCCGCGCGGCGAGCTGGAGTACCTGGGCCGCACCGACTTCCAGGTGAAGCTGCGTGGTCTGCGGATCGAGCTCGGCGAGATCGAATCCGCGCTCACCGCACTGGATTCCATCGCGCAGGCCGTGGTGGTCGTGCGCTCGGACGATCGCCTCGGCGATCAGCTGGTCGGCTACGTCGTGCCGACGGCGGGTCATGTGGTCGACATCGACGGTGTGCGCACCGAGCTCGGCGGCGAGCTGCCCGCGTACATGGTGCCCTCGGCCTTCGTGGTGCTGGACGAGTTCCCGCTCAACGCCTCCGGCAAGCTGGACCGCAAGGCGCTGCCCGCGCCGGTGTTCGAGGCCAAGGTGTTCCGGGCACCGTCCACGCCGATCGAGGAGATCGTCGCGGGCACCTTCGGCGACGTGCTCGGCGTCGCCAGGGTCGGCCTGGACGACGACTTCTTCGAGCTCGGCGGTAACTCGCTGCTGGCCACCCAGGTGACCGCGCGGCTCGGCGCCGCGCTGGACACCCAGCTGGCGGTCCGCGACCTGTTCGAGGCGTCCACGGTGTTCGCGCTGGCCACCCGGGTCGAGCGCAACGCGGGCTCCGGCAGGCACCGGCCCAAGCTGGAGACCGGGGAGCGTCCGGACCGGATCCCGCTGTCGCCGGCGCAGCAGCGCTACTGGTTCCTCAACCAGTTCGACACGGCCACTTCGGCGGTCGACAACATCCCGCTCGCGGTGCGGTTGTCGGGCACCCTCGATGTCGCCGCGCTGGAGCAGGCGATCGGCGACGTGTTCGCCCGCCACGAGGTATTGCGCACCACCTACCCGCGCTCCGCGGAGGGGCCGCACCAGGTGATCCGCCCGGCGGCCGAGTCGGCTGCCGCGCTCACCCCGGTCGACGTCACCGAGGAGGAACTGCTCGGCGCGGTGATCGCGTTCGCGATGACCACCTTCGACGTCACCGTCGAGGTGCCACTGGCGGTGGCGCTGTTCCGCATCGCGCCGGACGAGCACGTGCTCGCGTTCACCGTGCACCACGTGGCGGCGGACGGTTCGTCGATGGGACCGCTGGCCCGCGACGTGATGGCCGCGTACGTGGCCCGCGCGCAAGGCGAAGTGCCGCAGTGGCTTCCGCTGCCGGTGCAGTACGCCGATTACGCGCTCTGGCAGCGCTCGGTGCTGGGTTCGGAGGACGATCCGGAATCCCTGGCCGCCCAGCAGGTCGGCTACTGGCAGACCGCACTGGCCGGGCTGCCCGACCAGCTGGAGCTGCCCGCCGATCGGCCGCGCCCGCCCGCGCAGTCGTTCCACGGCAAGGCGATTCGCTTCGAGATCTCCCCGGAGCGGCACGCCCGCCTGCACGAGCTGGCCCGCGCCAACAACGCGTCGCTGTTCATGGTGGTGCACGCCGCGCTGGCCGTGCTGCTCTCGCGCCTGTCCGGCACCGACGACATCGCGGTCGGCACCCCGATCGCGGGCCGTGGTGAACGCGAACTCGACGACCTGATCGGCATGTTCGTCAACACCCTGGTGTTCCGCACCCGGGTGCAGCCGGGCGACCGGTTCGCCGATCTGCTCGCCGACGTCAAGGAGCGCGACCTCGAGGCGTTCGCCAACGCGGACGTGCCGTTCGAGCGGCTCGTCGAGGTGCTCAACCCGGTGCGCTCCACCGCGCGCAATCCGCTGTTCCAGGTGGGTCTTTCGTTCCAGAACCTGGCCGAGACCACCTTCGAACTGCCCGGCCTCTCGGTGAGCGCGGTCAACTTCGACTCGCAACTGGCCAAGACCGACCTGCACGTCACGCTCTACGACCGGTACGCCGAGGACGGCACGCCCGCCGAGATCATCACCGAATTCGGTTACGCCATCGACCTGTTCGACGAGGACACGGTCCAGGGCTTCGCGGACCGCTTCGTGCGGGTGCTGGACGCGGTGGTCGCCGACGCCACCCTGCCGGTCGGCGAGATCGACCTGCTCGCAGCCGACGAGCACACCCGCATCGTGGGCACCTGGAACGACACCGCGCATGAGGTCGATCCGACCGCGACGCTGGTTTCGCTGCTGGATGCCTCGGTCGCGGCGGCACCGGATGCGGTCGCACTCGTCGCCGACGATCCGACGGGCCAGCAGGAAGTTACCTACGCGGAGCTGGATCGCCGGGTGAACCGCCTGGCCCGCTACCTGATCCAGCGTGGCATCGGCCCGGAGGACCGGGTGGCGCTGGCCATCCGCCGGTCCACCGACCTGGTCGTCGCCATGTACGCGGTCGCGAAATCCGGTGCGGCGTATGTGCCGATCGATCCGGACCAGCCCGCCGAGCGGACCGACTACATCCTCGGTACCGCGGCACCGGTCTGCGTGCTGACCACCGGTCGCGACGGATTCCGTACCGCCACCACCGAAGTCGTCCAGCTCGACGCGCTCGACCTGAGCACGTTCGCGGCCGGTCCGGTGACCGGCGACGAGCGCCGCGCCGCGCTGACCCCGGCGCACACCGCGTACGTGATCTTCACGTCCGGCTCGACCGGCCAGCCCAAGGGCGTCGCGGTTCCGCACGCGGCGATCGTCAACCAGTTGCAGTGGGAGATCGCGACCTTCGGCCTCGGCGCGGACGACGCGATACTGCTGAAGACCGCGGCGACGTTCGACCTGTCGGTGTGGGAATTCTGGACCGCCGCCGCGTCGGGGGGCCGCCTGGTCATCTCGGCGGCCGACGGTCACCGCGATCCGGCCTACCTCAACGAGCTGATGCGCGGCACCGGCGTCACCACCCTGCATGTGGTGCCGTCGATGCTCGACTCGCTGCTCACCGAGGCCGCGGGCCGCCTGACGCCGTCGCTGGGCCGGGTGCTCGCCATCGGTGAGGCGCTGCCCGCGGCGACCGCACAGCGGTTCCGCCGCGACAACGCCGCCGAGCTCTTCAACCTGTACGGGCCTACCGAGGCCGCGGTGTCGATCACCAGCCACCTGGTCACCGACGCCGACCAGGTCTCGGTGTCGATCGGCGCGCCGGAGTGGAACAGCCGCGTCTACGTGCTCGACACCAGGCTGCGTCCGGTCCCGGCCGGTGTCTCCGGCGAGTTGTACCTGGCCGGTGCGCAATTGGCGCGCGGCTACTTCGGCAAGCCCGAGCTGACCGCCGACCGGTTCGTCGCCGACCCGTTCGGCGCACCCGGCGAGCGCATGTACCGCACCGGCGACCTGGTGGCGTGGAACGCCTCCGGTGAGCTGGACTACCGCGGCCGCACCGACTTCCAGGTGAAGATCCGTGGCTTCCGCATCGAGCTCGGTGAGATCGAGGCCGCGCTGCTGCGCCAGCCCGCGATCACCGCGGCCGCAGTGCTCGCGCACACCGATCCGAACATCGGTGACCGGCTGGTCGCCTACGTCGTGCCGCGGGCGGGTCAGCTCGACAAGCGCGGGCTGCAGTCCGCGCTCGCCGCGGAGTTGCCGTCGTACATGGTGCCGTCGGTGCTCGTCGAGCTGCCCGCGCTGCCGTTGAACGCCAACGGCAAGCTGGACCGCAAGGCGTTGCCCGCACCCACCTTCGAGAAGGCGGTGTTCCGCGCGCCGGTGACGCCGATCGAGCAGATCGTGGCGAACACCTTCGCCGACGTGCTGCGCCTCTCGGATCGGGAAGGCGCGGAGTCCAAGCGGCTCGGCCTGGACGACGACTTCTTCGCCTGGGGCGGTAACTCGCTG
>NZ_BJXA01000127.1 GCF_007990755.1 Nocardia ninae NBRC 108245
GCCCAGTGCAATGCGCCCGCGGAAGGCGCCGTGACCGCGCGCACCTCCCCGGCGCCCGGCCCGGCCACCGAGCCCGGCGCCAGCTACGCCGCGACGCTCGACACCACCTGCGGGGCAATCCAGATCGACCTCGATCCGGCCGCGCCGCAGACGGTCAACTCGTTCGCCTTCCTGTCCAACGAGCAGTACTTCAACCACACCAAGTGCCACCGGATCACCACCGACGGCATCTACGTGCTGCAGTGCGGTGACCCGACGGCCACCGGCACCGGCGGCCCCGGCTACCAGATCCCGGACGAGAACCTGGCAGGCGCCACCTATCCGGCAGGCACCGTCGCCATGGCCAACGCAGGCCCGAACACCAACGGCAGCCAGTTCTTCCTGGTCTACCGGGACAGCCAGCTGCCCCCGAACTACACCCCGTTCGGGCGCATCACCGGCGGCCTGGACGTCCTCCAGTCCGTCGCCGCCCTGGGTACTCGGGACGGCGGCCCCGACGGCGCCCCGCGCGACGACGTCGTCCTCAACAAGGTCGAAACCTTCAAGAAGTAAGACCCCTCGGCAATGGCGGCGTCCTCGGACGCCGCCATTGCCGTATCCAGAGGTCGAGGGGCACCTGGCCCGGACGGCCGAAAGGTGCCACTCGCCGCTACTTGTGCGGAGTCAGCGGGAAGGTGGTGACGCCGGGTCCTGGTGACGTCGACGGACCGCTGATAGGGACAGGACCCCGCTGCGCAAGGCTCAGTCCACTTCATAGCCGGGCGGCGGCGGCTCGCTCCACGCCATCGACTCGCGGAACGCGGCTTCGAGTGTCGCGAACCAACCCGAGTCCATCCCGAATCTAGGATGTTCGAGCCCGACAAGGCCCCACACATATGGTGCCCCGAAGCCATACTCGGAGTACGCGATGCCCGTCCCGGACTCGAGAAACTCGGCCACGATGAACCCGGGATAACGCAGCTCCTGGAATTCGGGATGCCGGTCCCCGTAGTCCCAGTCGAGCATGCAGACGCGCGGGCGAACGAGGTAGCCCTTCAGCCGCTCGACCAACTGACCGCTGTGAATCTTCGCGATTTCGTCCGCGACGCGGCTCGCCATCTCTGCTTCGTCTCCCACCGGCACAATCGTATGCGCCCGTCGGGATCTCCGACTCGCCGATCAGCGGGTGGGTGCAGTGCCGTGCCCGACCTACGATTTCAGTGCCACATCATCAAAAATCCGTTGAGCCAACCATCGACCGGGAATACGGTGCGGGCATGCGGATACATCCCTGTGGCGCGGACGATCTGGACGAGTTGGCCATCCTGCGCGCGCAACTATGGCCGGACGGCTCTGTTGCCGAGCATCGCTCCGAGATCGGCGAGCAATACGACGGAACCCCGCGACGCGGCAGCATTTCTCGCACGCGACGAGCGCGGCACCGCAGTCGGCTTCGGTGAAGTCACACTGCGCCATGACTACGTCAACGGGTGTGACACGTCACCGGTTGCGTTCCTCGAAGGACTCTTCGTGATCCCCAGCCACCGCAGTAGCGGCGTAGCCCGGGCACTGTGCGAGGTGATGGAAGCATGGGGTCGCGAGAACGGCTGCACGGAATTCGGCTCGGATGCGCTGCTGAGCAATGCCGAGGGGCAGAACATGCACGCCGCGTTGGGCTTCGAAGAACGGGAACGTGTCGTGTACTACCGGAAGATGCTGTGACCACGGCGAAAGGGCTGATAGCCCCTGCTTCGATCTAGGGGTCGACCGGACAGCACCCCTCGGCGATGGCGGCGTCCTCGGACGCCGCCATTGCCGTATCCAGCGGTCGAGTGGCACGGGGCCGGAGAGGTCCGTGCCACTCGCCGCTACTTGTTCGGGGTGAGGGGGAAGGTGGTGGCGCCGTCGTTGCCTGCGGGGATGATCGGGACGATCACCGACGACGGATGTTGGGGGTCCTTATAGATTGTCTGGGTGGCCAGTTCGGTGCGGGTGCTTTCGCCGAAGGGTTCACCGGTGTTCGGATTCGGCGCGTACTGGGGGTAGTCGCTGCTGGAGATGGCGACGCGGATACGGTCGCCTGCTTTGAATTGGTAGCTGGTCGGCCAGATCTTGATGGTGAACTCGTAGGGCTGGCCCGGCACGATCGGCGTCGGATTGGTGAGTGAGTCGCGGAAGGCGGCGCGGATGATGCCGTTGTTCAGGTTCACCGCGGAGCCGTCCGGAGCGAGAACCTCCAGGCGCGCAACGAAATCGGTGTCCGGCGCGGTCGAGGAGGCCCACAATTTCACCGTGATCGGGCCGGTGATCTCGGTGTCGGTGCCCAGCGGGGCGGTGTCGTAGGTGAGCACGTCGGTCCGCTGCTCCACCGCGGCCTGGTCGAACGGTCCCTGCGGCGTATTGCCGACACCGCAGCAGGAATGGCCGCCCACACTCGGGGCCGGATCGGTCGGGTCGTAGAGGTAGCGGTCGCCTTCGGCGGGTGCGGTCGGGGCCTGCTCGACCAGTTTGCCGGTGCGACCGGACGAGCCGTTCTCACCGTCACCGCTGAAATAGTAAGTCTTCCACTGGGTTTGCGGCAGCGGCCAGCTCGGCGCCGACTTCCACCGGTTGGCGCCCATCACGTAGTAGTCGACCCGCGGCTTGCCCGCGACGCCGTTGTCCACGCCCTTGAGGAAGTGGTCGTACCAGGCCAACATCAGCTCGTTGATCGGGCTGTTGCCCACCGGTCCGAGCTGATCGAGCAGCGGCGCGACCGCCGAGGTCGGGCGCCCCCACCCGAGGTGGTCCCACGGGCCGATCACCAGGCGCTGGTTCTGTCGCGCCTCCGGCGTCCCGCCCTTGTCGACCATGCCGGTGAAGTTCTCGATGCCGCCGGCCAGGAACGAGTCGTACCAGCCCTCCATGTTCAGCACCGGCACCTTCACGTTCTGGTAGCGCTCGCGGATGCTCCACTTCTTCCAGTAGTCGTTGTAGGTCGAGTTGCGGATCCAGTCGAAATACCAGGGCGCGACCGCCGGATTGCCCGGCTGCAACGGCGGAAAGTCCTTGTACGGACGGAAATTCATCCACTGGGTGGCATTGTCCATGGCCGCGCGGATCTGCTCGATCGCCGCGGTGTCGCGGCGATGCTCGGCGGCGGCGAGGCCGATCGTGCTCACCGCCCACGGTTCCACGAAGCCGAGCCGGAACTGCCCGCCTTCATAGGTCCAGCCGTCGTAGTAGTCCGACGAGGTGTTGGCGGGCACGATGGCGGCCAGGTGCGGCGGCGTCTCGACCGCGGCGAGCCACTGCGTCGCACCGATATACGACGACCCGTACATGCCCACTTTGCCGTTCGTCCCGGGCAATTGGGCCGCCCACTCGACGCTGTCGTACCCGTCGCGCAGGTCGTTGTCGAACTCGGTGAACGTCCCGTCCGACTTCCCGACGCCGCGAATGTCCTGAATCACCACCAGATAGCAGTGTGAGGCGAACCAGTCCGGCGTCTGATAGCGCGAAGAACTCACTTGCGCAAAGGATTTCCCGTACTGCGTGCGCATCAGGATCACCGGCACCGGATCGCTGGTCTGCGGACGATACACATCCGCCCGCAAGATCGTCCCGTCCCGCATCGCCCCCGGCACGTCGGTTTCCTTGTCCACCGCGCATTTTCCTCGCCCTGTGTTCGGCGGCCAGGCCCCCGCCTGCCCCGGCGCCCCCGTCTGCGTACTCGCCGCATCATCGGTGTCCGAGCCCGGCGTACACCCCCCGACCAAAACCCCGACGCACACCAGCGCGGTCAGCAACCGCCCGACGCCAATACCGTGACCGGACAACCGGATACACCTCCCGTGAGGCGCCGACCGGACACTCGACGCGTGCCCCTCAACAGTGAGAACGCCTCCGTCGAGCCGATGCTATCAAGATCCAGTACCAAACGTCCGACGAATGCATTTCCGCGACGGAAGGTCGCCAGCCGCGTGAATTTCGTTGCCACACAGCCTTTCCCAGGCCTGCCCGGCATAGACTTTGCTGACAAGTCAACAGACGCACACGAAAGTCCTCATGCGCGGCAGGCGACAGTGATGATCTCCGGGCTGGTCGGCGTCAGGGAGCTGCGATCCCAGTCGCCGAACTGTTCGGCCACGACCAAGCCCGCGGCGGACAGAAAGGCCGAGAGGCTGGGCGCGTCGAGGAAACGGAGCGTGCTGTAGCTGATCTCGGGCTGGGGCCACTGGTCGCTGGTGAAGGTGTGGGTGAAGGAGACGAGGTCACCGCCGACCGGTTCGGTGACGTGACAAACGCATCGCACCACCGCACCCGTCTCGTCCGAGACTTCGCCCGAATATCGCTGATGCCACGTCTCCCATTCCCGCGCAAGAGGATTGCGGGTTTCGAAGACGAAACGACCGGTGCCGGTCAGTGTCGCGGCGATCACGGCCAGCGTGGACCGAAGTTCGTCGTCACCGACCAGCACTTGGAACGCGTGCCCGGTCATCACCACCAGATCGAACCGATCGTCCCGGCCGCGCAGCGTGCTCGCGTCACCGAGGACCCACTCGATATCGTCGTGCTTCCGAGCCACTTCGAGCATGCCCGGCGCGGGGTCCACTCCGCACAGCCGGCCGGTATGGCCGTCCGCGCGGGCTTTGTGCAGGAGTGCTCCCGTTCCGCAGCCCAGGTCCAGGACCGACGGTGCCGCCATGACCAACGGCAGGTAGAACCGAAAGTCGTCGCGCGCGTCCTCCGGGCTGAAGCTGTCGTACAGCGCGGCGAGCCGGATATCGGTGAACACCTTGTCGACCATGATCGAAGGGTCGCAGAGACGAGCGACCCGCCGCGACTTGTTTTCTGCCTCTTGCCGGTCCGCGATCGTGCGATCCGCGCCTGCGCTCAGTCCAAGCGGAGTAGGTCGGGCCAGGTTTGGGACCAGGGGGCGCGGGGACCGTCGCAGCGCCAGATGGTGACGTCGCGGGTGGCGCCGGGGAAGCCTAGGGGTGTGTCGGCGCGGCCGATGGGGGTTACCGAGGCGAAGAGGGGGCGGACGTCGGCGGCCTCATCGCCCACCCAGAGGATGGTGGTTGCGGAGTCGGGTGGGGTGCCGAAGTAGCCGAAACCGCGGTTGGGGCTGTAGGCGGCGGGGAGGTCGTATTCGGCGCGGAATACGTCGAGTGCGCTTGCCTGCCAGTAGGAGTCGGTGATGATGACCGTGGCGGCGCGGTCGGCCTCGGGCAGGGATCGGTAGGCGGCCGCGGTGGCGGCGGCGAGTTCCGGCCAGCCGAACCTGCCGTACACGGTGATCGACAGCCCGGCTTGGGCCTCGTTCTCGGCCGGTGTGTAATCGGATTCGGGTCGCCACGGCAGGGTAAAGACCACGAGGGCAACGGATACGACGACCAGCACGAGAGTGACGATCGTGCGCAGGCGACCCATGTGCTCAGCCCAGCGGACCGCGCCCGCGGCGAAGATCACGGCGTAACAGCCCGCCGCGTAATACGGCCTGCCGTCGGTGGCGATGAAGACCACGGCAAGCAGCAGCGGCAGCGGAGCGAGAAACCGATACCGGCGCAACGGTCCCCAGCGGAAGAGCGTCACGATGCCGTAGATCAGCAGCAGGGCGCCGAGGACTCCGGCGGAGACAACGGCCAGCGGCAACCAGGTGTAGCGGCCGCCGACGGTGGCCTGTTCGGCGGCGATCACCGCGCCGAGCCGTAGTTGCGGCCAGCCGTGACCGGCCTGCCAGATCAGGCTCGGCAATGTCATCAGCACCACCAGCGCCGCACCCGCCCACAGTGCGGGACGGCGGAGCAGATCGCGCGGGCCGTAGCACAGCACGCCGATCGCGACCGCGACCCAGAAGAACGGGATCAACCATTTGACCTGCATATCCAGGGCGGTGGCCAGCGACGCACACAGCAGCAGCGAGTCGCGCCGCGTGCGCACCCAGCGGACGAGCAGCCAGCTGATCAACACCCAGAGCGCGGCGTCAATGGTGTTGGTGGCCAATTGGGTTCCCTGCACCAGCAGTAATGGTGAAGTCGCATAGGCGATTGCGGTCAGGATCTGGGCGCGGTGCCTTCCGCCGAACTCCCTGGCTATCTGCGCACTGATGACCACCGCCGCCACCGTGACCAGCAGCGCCGGAATACGCTGCGCCACCAGCGATCCCGGCGCGAGCAGGTCCATCAGCCGGGCGATCGCGGGCACCAGCGGACCCTGGTCCGCGTAACCGAAGGAGAGCCTGCGGCCGGCGGAGATAAAATACAGCTCGTCGCCGAAGAATCCGTACTGGCCGGCCGAGGACAGCAGGGCGATCGCCGAGACCACGGCGATGGCGCCCACCCCCGCAAGCGCGAACGGCCGTTGCTCTTCCACCGTATCCGGTTGCCGCACTTGGGTTGTGTCAGTCATCTTCCCCCGCCTTTCACATCGCCGCATCGAACAACCGGCACATGCGTGCCTGATACCGGTCCTTATCGAAATCCGGCTCCCGGATCACCCGCCCGGCCACACCGTCGATCGCGTTGCGGAAGGATCAGCACCGGGGCGACCTCCCCGGTGCGTCGGCTTCGCACTTGACCTCTCGATCGATGGCGTGCACGGCCAAATCCTAATACGAGCGCTCAGTCACCCGCCCGGTCAGCGAAGTGCCGGGTCCGGCCGCGCTCCCACCCCGGATCGCCGTCCCGGACGAAAGCGATCCAACTGCCACGCATCTGGTCGACCAGCGACTGCGGGCGCTCCCCTTGCAGCATCGGCGCATCCTGCCAAGCCGCCGCGCTACCGAGCACGAACGGCAACTCGAGGCAGTGGCACGCGCGGAACGGACTGCCCGCCGGCTGCCACTCGAACTCGAACAACCAGGCCGCAACGCCACCCGCGTTCAGCGACTCGCTCAACTCCCGGGTCGGCCCGCCGAAGATCTGCTCGGAAACCTGCGCAACCGCGTCCCAGTCGTCGGAGAAGAACGCCGCCACCTCATCTCGCGTCGTGCCCATCAGCATCCGCACATCACGCTCGCCCACCGCACGCGCCAGATCCGAGGCAACCAACTCCCCATCCGCCACCAACTGGAACGGCGGCACCACCTGTCCCTCGCCCCCCTTCGCCACCGCCGACTGCGCCGCCAGCAACGCCGCCACCGGCACCTCACCGAGCTGCTCCGCCTCGACCCCCAACTCCCGCAACAACTTCGCACTGACCCGCTCGGCCGCCTCCGGCGTAGCAGGCAGCATCCCGAGCGGCGGACTCTGCAAGATGGCCTGCTGAAACAGCCCCTCCGCCTGGTTCCCCGACAACATCGCCACCAGCGAAATCGCACCCGCCGACTGACCAGAGGCCGTCACCCGTGCCGGATCACCGCCAAAAGCGGCGATATTCTCCCGCACCCACGTCAGCGCCGCGATCTGATCGCGCAGCCCCAGATTGCCCGCACTCACCCCCGGCAACCGCAGGAACCCGAGCGCCCCCAGCCGATAGTTGATCGTCACCACGACAACGTCCCCCAGCGCCGCCACCTCACCCCCGTCGTACCACCCGAGACTGCCCGCCCCACTGGAGAACCCACCGCCGTGCAGAAACACGAGCACCGGATGGCCATCCCCCGGCGGCGCCCACACATTCAACGACAGACAATCCTCCGCCTGCGCCACCTCGAACGACCCCATCACCCGCTCCAGCCGCGAAGCCAATTGCGGTGCCGCCGGACCGAATTCGGTCGCATCCCGCTCCCCCGCCCACGGCGCCACCGGTTCCGGCCTCCCGAACCGCACAGCCCGCGCGTACGGAATACCCCGATAAACCGTCACCGCCCCCTCGACAACCCCACGCACCGCCCCCGCGGTCGTCTCGACAACGGTCGACAAGTTGCTCTCACTACTCATACCCCCGAGTCTGCCCCCGATCCCGCCTTCCAGCCGCCCAGCGCCCCCACCACACCGAAATCCGCCACTCCCCCACGCCGTAGAAACGGATTCCGCCATGGTCGACGGGACATAGTGGCGGCGACACGCCGAGTTCAACGACCATCATGTCCCGTTGATCATGAAGATTCCCGCCCACCGGGCAATGGCGGAGCAGCACCCACCGGCGGCTACTCGAAAGTGGCGAGCTCAGCGGGATTTGACGAGCGCCATCGACCCCACGCCCAGTGCAGCTCGGCCAGACGCGGTCGATTTCACCAGAAGACACCAAAAGGCCGCGCTCCCAACGGAAGCGCGGCCTTCGGCACTGAAACTTACAGGTACTGACCCGTATTGGACTCGGTGTCGATCGCCCTGCTCGCGCTGGCGTTCTTACCGGTGACCAACGTGCGGATGTAGACGATCCGCTCGCCCTTCTTACCCGAGATGCGGGCCCAGTCATCGGGATTCGTGGTGTTGGGCAGGTCCTCGTTCTCGGAGAACTCGTCCTGGATCGAATCGTAGAGATGCTGGATGCGCAGGCCGGGGTTGCCGGTGTCGAGGACGGCCTTGATGGCGTACTTCTTGGAGCGGTCCACGATGTTCTGGATCATGGCGCCGGAGTTGAAGTCCTTGAAGTACAGGACTTCCTTGTCACCGTTGGCGTAGGTGACCTCCAGGAAGCGGTTGTCCTCGCTCTCGGCGTACATCCGGTCGACGACCCGTTCGATCATCGCGCGGACGCACAGGGCCTTGTCGCCGCCGAACTCGGCGAGATCGTCGGCGTGCAGGGGCAGCGTCTCGGTCAGGTACTTCGAGAAGATGTCCTGTGCCGACTCCGCGTCCGGCCGCTCGATCTTGATCTTCACGTCCAGGCGGCCCGGCCGCAGGATCGCGGGGTCGATCATGTCCTCGCGGTTGGAGGCACCGATCACGATGACGTTCTCGAGGCCCTCGACACCGTCGATCTCCGACAGCAGCTGCGGCACGACCGTGGTCTCCACATCGGAGGACACGCCCGAACCACGGGTGCGGAAGATCGAGTCCATCTCGTCGAAGAACACGATCACCGGCGTACCCTCGGACGCCTTCTCGCGGGCCCGCTGGAAGATGATCCGAATGTGGCGCTCGGTCTCGCCCACGAACTTGTTGAGCAGCTCGGGACCCTTGATGTTCAGGAAGAACGACTTGGCTTCCTTGGCATCCTCACCACGCGCCTCGGCGATCTTCTTGGCCAGCGAGTTCGCCACCGCCTTGGCGATGAGCGTCTTACCGCAACCGGGCGGACCGTAGAGCAGCACACCCTTGGGCGGGCGCAGCGCGTACTCGCGGAACAGATCCTTGTGCAGGAAGGGCAGCTCCACCGCGTCGCGGATCTGCTCGATCTGCCTGCCGAGGCCACCGATATCGGTGTAGTCGACGTCCGGAACCTCTTCCAGCACAAGGTCTTCGACCTCGGCCTTGGGGATGCGCTCGAACGCGAAGCCTGCCTTGGTGTCGACCAGGAGGGAGTCACCGGGGCGCAGTTTGCGAATCGGGGAGTCGGGATCCTCCATGTCGTCGTACTCGGCGACCTTGGCCAGCGGACCCGCCAGCCAGACCACCCGCTCCTCGTCGGCATGACCGACCACGAGGGCGCGGCGGCCGTCGTCGAGGATCTCCCGCAGGGTGCCGATCTCGCCGACCGCGTCGTAGATGCCGGCCTCGACCACCGTGAGCGCCTCGTTGAGGCGGACGGTTTGACCGTATTCGAGGGTCGAGGTCTCGATGTTCGGTGAACACGTCAACCGCATCTTCCGGCCCGAGGTGAACACGTCTACGGTCTGATCGTCGTACACACCGATCAGAATTCCGTATCCACTCGGCGGCTGGCCGAGCCGATCGACTTCCTCACGCAGGGCGATCAGCTGCTGGCGCGCCTCTTTGAGGGTGTCCATCAGCTTGGTGTTGCGAATCGTCAGCGAATCGATGCGGGCTTCCAATTCCCGTGCACGATCCGGCGAATCGGCGAGTTGCCTACGGAGCGCAGCCGCTTCGGCGCGTACCGCCTCGAGCTCTCTCCAGGCCGCCGAATCCGAATTCTCGATGGGGCTCATGTGCTGCTCCTCCCAGTCCCGGTCTATCAACGCTACCGGGCGCGAACCGTTCTCGCTGTCCGACATGGTTTCGTCGTGATCACATCTGGGCTGCGATCGACAGCCGGATGTCCATGTTAGCCTGCCCTAACCCGCACTCGGTGAGCCCGCTCGCCGACCGAGCCGAAAGGTTGCTGAATATGCTCCTTCCCGCCAGGATTCTCCGCGTTTCTGTTGCTACCGCTACTGCCGCGCTCGCCGTTACGGTCGGGCTCGCGGGGTGTAGTTCTGATGACAACAAATCCGATGCCAAAGTCTCTTCCTCCAGCGTTGTGGCCTCGAGCAGCGCCGCGGCGACCGGGAACGCGGCGGCGCCGACACCCGAGACGCTGCAAGCGGTGCTCGTCAAATTGTCCGATCCCGCGGTACCCACCGCGGAGAAGACCAAGCTCATCGTCGACGGCGAAAAGCGCACGGCGAACATCGATCAGATGAACAAAGGCCTGGCAGGCTACACACTGACCTACGCAGTGGCCGATATCACAACACAGGGCAACACCGCCACCGCGCAGGTGACCATCACCTCGCCGCACGGCGCCCTGCCCCCGATGCCCCTCAGCTGGGAGAACGTCGGCGGTACCTGGAAGCTCTCGGACGCCAGCGGCTGCCTGATGCTCGGCTTCGCGCAAGCCCCCTGCGTGCCCGCCTGATCCGCCGCAGCCGGCCGAGGGTGCTGTGCGGGCACCCTCGGCCGCGTCAGCCGCGCTGTCAGCCCTTGGACGGCCTGCGCTGCGGCTTGGGGGTCACCGTGCCCTCGGCGAGCTTGCGTGCGCTCACCAGGAAGGCCGTATGGCCCTGCATCCGGTGTTCGGGGCGCACCGCGAGGCCGACCACATGCCAGCCGCGCACGATCGACTCCCAGGAGCGGGGTTCGGTCCAGCATTCTTGTTCGCGCAGCGCCTCCACGACTTTCGACAGCTGCGTCACCGTCGCCACATAGATAATCAGCACGCCGCCGGGAACGAGCGCCTTGGATACCGCGGGCAGCGCGTCCCACGGCGCGAGCATGTCGAGCACCGCCCGATCCACCGGTTCGCCCGCGAAGTCGGCGACGTCCCCCACCGTCAGCGACCAGTTAGCCGGACGTTCGCCGTAGAAGGTTTCGACGTTGCGGATGGCATGGTCAGCATGATCCTGGCGAATTTCGTAGGAAATCACCTCGCCCTGCGGCCCGACGGCGCGCAACAGCGAACACGTCAGCGCGCCGGAGCCGGCGCCTGCCTCCAGCACCCGCGCGCCGGGGAACATGTCGCCCTCGTGCACGATCTGCGCGGCGTCCTTCGGGTAGATCACCGCGGCACCGCGCGGCATCGACAACACGTAGTCGATCAGCAACGGGCGCAAGGCCAGATACGGGGTGCCGTTGGTGGAGTTCACCACCGAACCCTCGTCGGCGCCGATCAGGCTGTCGTGCTTGATGCCGCCGCGATGGGTGTGGAACTCCTTGCCCTCCTCCAAGACCACCGTGTAAAGGCGCCCCTTGGCATCGGTCAGCTGTACCCGGTCACCGAGGGTGAAGGGACCGGTCCGTCTGGCCGTCATGAATCTCCGTTCGTGCTGGCGAATAGTCGCGCACCTGCGTGTCGGTGCCGCCGGATAGCCTGCCAGGTATGAGCTCGCCCGCGACCACGCCCCCTACCGACGGCGCTGCGGCGTCCGATCCCGGTGCGGCGGCGAGCCGGTCGCGGCCCGCGCTGTCGCCTTCGCGGGCAATGGATTTCAAGCAGTGCCCGCTGAAGTACCGGTTCCGGGCGATCGACCGGATCCCCGAACCGCCGAGCAGGAACGCGCTGCGCGGCACGATGGTGCACGCGGTGCTGGAGGACCTGTACGGCCTGCCCGCGGCGCAGCGGCAGCCGGTGCGGGCCGAGAGCCTGATCGTGCCCACCTGGGCGCGGGTGGCGGCCGAGTGGCCCGAGGTGACCGAGTTGATCACCGATGCCGAGCTCGACGGCTTCCTCGGCGAGGTGCGCGCGTTGGTGCAGACGTACTACCGCTTGGAGGATCCGACCCGCTTCGACCCGGAGTCCAGGGAGGCGCGGGTGGAGGTCGAGCTCGACGACGGAGTTCTGTTGCGCGGCTTCGTGGATCGGATCGACGTCGCGCCGACGGGACAGCTGCGGGTGGTCGACTACAAGACCGGCCGCGCCCCCGGGCCCACCCAGGAGACCAGGGCGCTGTTCCAGCTGAAGTTCTACGCCCTGGTCGTGCTGCGCACCCGCGGCATCGTGCCCACCCAGCTGCGCCTGATCTACCTTGCCGACGAACAGATCCTCACCTACGCGCCCGACGAGGAGGAACTGCTGCGCTTCGAACGCACGCTCTCCGCGCTGTGGGAGGCGATCCTCGACGCCGGGCGCACCGGAGATTTCCAGCCGAACCGCGGGTGGCTCTGCGCGTACTGCGACTACAAGCCGCTCTGCCCCGAATTCGGTGGGACACCGCCGCCCTACCCGGGTTGGCCCACCGATGGGACGACGGAGTCGCCGGACGAGACGTTGGCGGACGCCGTCGCCGAGTAGCAGCCGACGCCCTGTCGATCTCGGCCCGCCGCACAGGGCTCCACCCCGCGCACGAGACCGCCCGCAATCTCGGGCGCGACGGGCGATTTCGTGCGCGGCTGCGGGTCAGAGGGTGAAGTTGCGGAACAGCAGCACCGAAAGGCCCAGGCCGACAGCCAGATTCACCACGACGGCGGAGCCGAACACGACGATCGGACGCCAGCCCGCCTCGCGCAGTCCGCGCAGCGAGAACTCCAGCCCGATGGAGACGAAGGCGAGGATCAGGAACCAGGTGCGCAGATCGTTGATGACGGCGATGTGTGCGGCACCGACCTTCTTGTCGACCGACTGCAGATACAGCGTCCCGATCACCGACGCCGCGATGAAACCGAGCACGAACTTCGGGAACCGCTCCCAGAACTGCCGCGCCGAGGGCCGCACCGCACCGGCCGTGCGCTCCACCTTCAGGGTGAAGTACGCGGTCAATGCGATCGCGACGATCCCGATCAGCGCGTTCTGCGTGGTCTTCACGATGGTGGCGATCTGCAGCGCCTTCTCCCCCGCGATGGCACCCGAGGCGGCGACCGCCGCGGTGGTATCGATATTGCCGCCGATCCAGGCGCCCGCGACCGCGTCGGACAGCCCGAGAACCTCGGCGAGCCAGGGCAATACGAAGATCGACGGCAGCGCGAAGATGATCACCAGCGACGCCGCGTAGGCGATCTGCTCCCGCTTGGCCTGCACCGCACCGGCCGCCGCGATGGCCGCGCTGACGCCGCAGATGGACACGGCCGAGGCCAGCAGCGCCCGCAGCTTGTCGTCGAGCCCGAGTCGCCCGCCCAGCCACCAGGTGAACCCGAACACCGCGGTGATCAACAGCAGCGCCTGCAGGATCGACGGGCCCGCCGCGGTCACCAGGATCTTCAGGTTGATCGAGGCGCCGAGCAGCACCACGCCGGTCTTGATGAAGAACTCGGTGCGGAAACCGGCCGAAAGCCGGTCGCGCAGCGCCAGTTTGATGAGGATGACATTGCCGAGCAGGCCGATCGCGATGGCGTACACCGGGAACTCGATCGACTTGGCCACTCGCTTGAACGGAGTATCCGCCGCCCACTGCGGGACGTGCGTATCGAAGTAGCGGGTCAGCGCGCCGAGCACGACGACGACTGCGATCCCCGCCACGATCGCCCCGACCGTCGGACGCGAAACTGCTTGCAACGCCGCAGTTTCGGACTTCACCGACCCGAAAGCATCGGCGCTTTCGGCAACCGACTCGGTCGCGACACCGCCTTCGGCCGGATTGCCTTCGTGCGCTTCAGGATTCGGCATCACGGCACCAGCCAATCCGGAATCGCGCCGACCAGAACCAACGCGATCAGCGTCAGCCCGACGATCGCCGCCAGCCAGTCCTCGCTCCAGGCGAATGCGCTTCCCGAACGTTGCTCGGGCGATCTCTGTGACACGGGTGTGCTCCTTGCGTTCCTCATCGAGAGGCCGCACGGTAGCAACACCCGGCCACCAGGCGCACCGGTTGCGTTCAGCGTGAATTATTCACACATACCAGACAAAGCAGACGGCGATAATCCGACTCAGAAGGCTCGGCAGGAGCGAATGTCGAAGGCCAGGATGGCTTTCGCGCCGAGTTCGGCGAGCTGGTCCATCACCTCGTTGCCCTGCTTGCGCGGCACCATGGCGCGGATCGCAACCCAGTTGTCGTCGGCCAGCGGGGACACCGTCGGCGACTCGAGCCCCGGCGTGATCTTGACCGCCTGCTCGAGCAGTTCCTTCGGGCAGTCGTAGTCCAGCATGATGTACTGCTGGCCGAACACGACGCCCTGGATCCGCGCGATGAGCTGGTTGCGGGCCCGTTCCTGCTGATCGGAGCCGCTGCGTTCGATCAGCACGCCCTCGGAGTCGCACAGCGACTCACCGAAGGCGACCAGGTTGTGCTGGCGCAGGGTGCGCCCGGAGCCGACCACATCGGCGATGGCGTCGGCGACGCCGAGCTGGATGGAGATCTCCACCGCGCCGTCCAGCCGGATCACCTCGGCCTCGATACCGCGGCGCTGCAGATCGTTGAGCACCAGGTTCGGGTAGGAGGTGGCGATGCGCTTGTCGTAGAGGTCCTCGACCTGCCACGCCTTTCCGGCCGGCGCGGCGTAGCGGAAGCTGGAGCGGCCGAAGCCGAGACCGATCCGTTCGCTGACCGGGGCGCCGGAGTCGAGCGCCAGATCGCGACCGGTGATGCCGAGGTCGAGCTCACCGGAGCCGACGTAGATGGCGATGTCCTTGGGCCGCAGGAAGAAGAATTCGACCTGGTTGGCCGGGTCGAGCACGGTGAGATCGCGCGGATCGGTGCGCCTGCGGTAGCCGGCCTCGACCAGGATGGCGGTGGCGGCTTCGGACAGGGCGCCTTTATTGGGGACTGCGACGCGCAGCATGGCAGGAAGTCCTTTCGGGAGGAGAAACTACGGAGTAAGACGCACCCGTCACAGATGTCGGTACACGTCTTCGAGCTTCAATCCACGACCCACCATCAGCACCTGCACCCAGTACAGCAGCTGCGAGATCTCCTCGGCGAGCGACTCGTCGCTCTCGTGCTCGGCGGCCAGCCACACCTCGCCGGCCTCCTCGAGCACCTTCTTACCCTGGCTATGCACGCCGGCGTCCAGCGCGGCCACGGTTCCGGACCCCTCGGGGCGGTTGACCGCACGATCCTGCAGCTCGGCGAACAGGGTTTCGAAGTTCTTCACGATGAGCCATTGTTTCAGACCGGTGTGCGGGACCGTTGCTCCGGCCCGTCCCAGCTTTCGGCGAGCCTCGGCGCGGCGACCTGGACCGCCGATCTCGGGGCAGCCGACGCTCGTATTGATCACAGACCGCCGCCGCCCGATACCGCATCCGGTCGGGTGACCGGATGCGGATCGTCGTCGGATCAGCTCGCCGCGAGCAGGGCCTCCAGGTCGGCCACCGCAGTGCGGAGGTGGTCGGCGAAGGCGTGCATCTCGTCGGCGACCGTGGTCGGGGTGGCCAGGTAGAGATTCCAGCGGTCCGGCAGCAGGACGTAGGCGACGCCGATGCAGCGGGGGCTGGTCGAGCCGAAACCGAAGTAGCGGATATTGACCGACGGCGCCGAGCTGGTGCTCAGGTAGTCGTCGCGCATGATCAGCCAACCGGGGCTGTCGTAGAGCGGAATCGGCTCGGTGACGCCGAGCTCGGCGCCGCGGCGGCGCTGGATCCACTGCAGTTCCCACAGATGCTGTTCGGGTGCGGCGCCCGCCTGACACTCCTTGGCGCGGGCGACGTGCGCGGCGGCCGCGGTG
>NZ_BJXA01000128.1 GCF_007990755.1 Nocardia ninae NBRC 108245
CTGGCCACACCGAAGAACGTATAAGGGGTGGCTGGCTTTGTCCGTCACCTGTGACGGTGATTGTCCACGAACCGCGACGGCACCGTGAATCAGCGGAAACGTTGTTCACGAACGCCGACGGCACTGCCCGGTGGGGCTCCGGCGAACGCGCGCCCAGCGGCAATTGCGGATGTTCACCGGCGCAGGGATGTCCGGGGACCGGCGCTGCCGAGGAGATCACCTACCGGCACATCCTCGGCAGCTCGTATCCGAACTAGCACACCATGATCGTGCATCACCGCGTGCCATAAAAAGGTTCGTCGCCGCCCGCCCCGTGGATGGGTCGGTCCAACGCGCGATATGCGGCAAAAGCGGACGTTCGCAAGGTCGACTTGTGGCTTACGGGCAAGCGCGCCTCGAACGCTCGCACCGCTGTCTGGGAGTTGGATCCTGTTGTGACTGAGCATGCTTCATCGATAGATCGAACCGGGGGGCCGGTTCGCGCGGGCGGAGCAGCGCCTCGTTAGGGCAACCCAGCACAGCCGCCGGATCGGTGAAGGCGCACCCGTTCGAGGTAGCGATCAGCTACCGTTGCAGCTGTGGCCGAAGACACTGAAGGGCCTGCGTCGGCGAACTATCGAACGCCGCAACCGTTCGACCGAGAGCAGATGAACTCCGCCCGGGTTTATGACTACCTGTTGGGCGGAAAGGACAGTCAAGACATCGACCGAGACGTGGCCGGTCAAATGCTATCCAGCGCACCCGAAATCAAGACCGTGGCCTGGTTCTGCCGGAGTTTCGCGCTCAAAGCGGTCGAGATGGCCGCGGACGCCGGAGTCCGTCAGTTCCTCGATCTCGGCTCGGGTATCCCGAACTCGCCCAACGTGCACGAAGTGGCTCAGGAGATCGACCCGTCGGCGCGCGTGGTGTATGTCGATTACGACCCGGTCGTGCACGCCCATTGCGATGCGCTGCTGGCCAAGCCAGACGGCGTCACAGCACTGCTGGGCGACGTCCGTCGTCCCCACGACATCCTCGATCAGCTGAAGAACCACACGCTGATCGACTTCAACGAGCCGGTGGCTATCACGCTCATCGGTGTGCTGCATTACGTGATGGACTCCGAGGACCCGGCCGGGATCATTGCCGCCTTCCGTGATCAGTTGGCACCGGGCAGCTACCTGGCGATCACCCATGGCTCCCTTGACTCCGCCCAAGAGATACTCCAGGTGCTCGCAGGCAACAAAGGCACCTCAGCCCAAGTCGCCTTTCGATCCCCAGCACAGACCGAGGCAATATTGGCTGGCTTCGAGTTGCTCGAACCTGGTGTGGTGCCGGTACAACATTGGCTGCGCCCCGACTTGCCGGAGACACGAATGGTCATGGATGCTGCCATCTGCCGCAAACCCTGAGGCAACCGCCGTGAACAGAAGTAGTCCCGGACGCGCCACTTTGTGATCCCTCACCGCAGCTGGTCCGCTTCCAGGCTGGCCTGCCCGGGCTGCCCCAAAAGTGTCGCCCATCGATGATCTCTGCCGAACATGCGCACATCGGCATTCCGGTGCGTCGGACGTCTTGTCAGCCAACTGATCTGAACGTCTGACCCACGCGACCAGCGGCATTTGCGGATATCGCGGCGTCCGGTAGAACGTGCCTGGGGTTTAACGGGGAGAGCAGCTGGGTATAGGGGATACTTGCCCGGTGACTGAGGTAGATGAGTCGCGTCCGCAGCGGGCGGACACCGCGCAGCCGGGCCGTATCGGTAGTTTCCGGTTCTGGTTGGCCGATCAACGCTGGGAGTGGTCGGCCGAGGTAACCGCGTTGCACGGGTATCGCGTCGGCGAGGTAGTCCCGACGACGGAGTTGCTGCTCTCGCACAAGCATCCTGATGACCGGGCCGAGGTCGCCGACACCCTGGCCGCGGTGGTGCAGAGCGGGCAGCCTTTCAGTAGCCGTCACCGCATCATAGACACCGGTGGCCGGGTGCATCATGTGCTGGTCGTGGGAGACCAGTTGCGCGATAGCACGGGCGCGGTGGTGGGCACGACCGGCTACTACATCGATCTGACCAGCAGCCTCGATGAGACCCGCAAGAAGGCGATCGAGGAGGTGCTGTCGGAGCTGGTGGAATCTCGTGAGGCGATCGAGCGCGCCAAGGGCGCGTTGATGATGGTCTACGGAATCAATGCCGAGCAAGCCTTCGCCGTGCTGGCCTGGCGTTCCCAGGAGACCAACGTCAAACTGCGGGTGCTGGCCGAACGATTCGTCGCCGCACTACCGGCGCTCGGGGGCGCCGAGGTCGGCAGCCGCACCCGCGTGGACCACCTGCTGCTCACTGTCCACGAACAAGCTTGAGTCAGACGAGACGGGCCGCAATGTCCTCGACCCGCCCCGAACACCGAAGAGAGCCGCTTGCTTGACTCCCCTCGGCAAATATCGACTAGCCGGTCAAACCTGCCCTAAACCGCACCGGCGTAGTTGATGCCGGGGTCACGGTCGGCCCATCTCGACCTCTGCTCGTGATGTCGTTCGGTCGACCACGGCTCGACCCGGTCCGAAGCGGCCCCGTAAGCGGCAAGTAGTGCGCGTTCGATCAATGGTGTGGATTGGCAAGCGTAGGAATGAGCAGGCTATTCCAGCATTCGGCGGCAACGCGTCTCGGACGTCTACCTCTTCGAACGACGTGTGGTCTCGCCGCCCCGGCTACCGAGGGAGGACGCAGCTAGTTCTTGTTCCTGGCACGCGCGACGCAGTCCAAGATGTAGTGCGGCAGATTTTCCACTATCCGGTCGATGCTATCCGCCGAGGCCTCTGGCATCTGCTTTCTCATCTGTGACTCCACTGATTCCCTCAACGCCTTCAATTCCGCCTTGTTCAGGCTCTTTCTGGGCTTGTCTATTTCGGCGTCGACGATCTTGATAAGCGTTTCCAGTTCCCCGTCAGTCACCCTGTAGTCCCTATTGTTGTTGTCTTTGAGCTCTTGGTTGACGCACGTCTTCACCTCCTCCTTGTTCACTGGTGGCGGTGCCGCGTGTGCTGCGCCCAGGGCGGGGCCGGTGAGGGTAAGCGTGGCGATGGTCAGGATCCCGGCCAGCACGCGGTGATATTGCACAGTTCCTACCTTGCTGTCGATGGATTCGGGCTTGTTATCGTTGTCGGTGCCGAAAGCGCCGGTACCGCTGTCGCAACTGTGTCACCGAGGGCTGACGGAGACTGGCCGACACGCCAAGTCGCTGTGGCCGGGTGAAGCGCGGCAATCGGCAGAAGCGCGCGTTTACGAACGCGCGCTTCTCGGCATTACCGCGCGTCTCAGGAGGCAGTGAGGGCGCGCGGAGTCTGGTCCCGGCCGTCGTCATTCGCGAACATCTTCGAAGTGGTGTAGGTAACGACACACCAACAGGATTCGCGAACAACTGACGTCACAGTTCGCGGACGGAACCGGGGTGGCACCGCAAAGCGGTGCCACCCCTTCACTGTGTCTACTAGCGTATGGAACCGCGCACACCTCACGATCGCGCCAGAACACACCGCCCGCCGGGCCATCGCCCGTCTTCCGCCCGCGCCCTGGGTCTTTCTGCGGTCCGGGCTGAACGTGTGAGACCTGATAGCGCGGGTCACCGGCACCATCAAACGCGCACGTCAGCTTAATTTTTGACGACTAGATGGCAATCAGTCACCGATCACACAGTACTGTCGGCGCTATAACCAGCGGTGATGCGTTTAGTGAGCACACCGGTAACTCGTCGGGTACGGGCTGACCTCACCCACCGTCTCACCGTCGGCCGCCAACGCCACGCTAGTGGCACCTAGGTCTGGCTTGAATACTCGGGGAGGCGGAATTGCGAGGCGGAACAGAGAGGTGGGCATGCACGCGCAAGTGGAGACGGTCGTCGATCTGGATGCCATTGCCCATAACGTGCGCATCCTCCGTGACCACGCGGGCGACGCGGCCGTCATGGCGGTGGTCAAGGCGGACGGCTACAACCACGGCGCCGTCGAGGTCGGCAAGGCCGCGCTCGCCGCGGGTGCCGCCCAACTCGGGGTCACGACGATCGATGAGGCGTTGCTGCTGCGCCAGGGCGGGATCACCGCGCCGATCTTGAGTTGGCTCAACGATTCCAGTGCCGACTACGCCGCCGCGGTCACCGCCGACATCGAGATCGGCGTCTCCTCGCTGTCCCAGTTGCGCGCGGTGGAGGCGGCGGTCCGGCAGACGGGCCGCACCGCGACGGTCACCCTGAAGGTGGACACCGGCCTCAACCGCAACGGCCTGTCGACGGAGGAATACCCGAAGGCGCTGGCGGAGCTGCGGGCGTTGGTCGACGAGCACGCGGTGCGGTTCCGCGCGGTCTTTTCCCACCTGGCCCGCGGCGACGAGCCCGAGCACCCGACCAACAATCTGCAGCGCGACCGCTTTCTGGAGGCCATCGCCGCCGCGAAGGAACACGGCCTGGAACCGGAGCTGGTGCACCTGGCCAACTCGCCCGCCACGCTGACCCGGCCGGATCTCGCTTTCGACATGGTCCGTCCGGGCATCGCTGTCTACGGACTGTCCCCGGTGCCCGAGCTCGGTGACTTCGGGTTGCGGCCGGCGATGACCTTCCAAGCGCACGTCGTCCAGGTCAAACGTGTCGCGGCGGGCGAGGGTGTCTCCTACGGGCACACCTGGACCGCCCCGCGCGACACCACGGTCGCACTGATCCCCGCAGGCTACGCCGACGGCGTATTCCGGCCGCTGAGTGGACGATTCGAGGTGTGGCTCGGCGGTGCGCGGCACCCGAACGTCGGCCGGGTCTGTATGGACCAGTTCGTCGTCGACCTGGGCGACAACGCCGCGAACGTCCGCGAGGGTGACGCCGCCGTCCTGTTCGGCGGCGGCCAGGGCGAACCGCGCGCCGAGGACTGGGCGACCCGGCTCGACACGATCAACTACGAGGTGGTCTGCTCGCCGCGCGGCAGAGCCGTCCGCCGCTATGTAGGCGGTCACCGATGAAGCGCCGCCGCCGGATCACCGCGGTTCGCGGCGGCCTCGCCACCGCGGGTGTGGTCGGCGCGCTGGCCGGCGCGCACGCGTTGCGCCGGTTGGGCTCGCGGGTGCTCTGGCCCGCTCGCCGCGACGAATATCGCGACGAGAACTTCGATCTCATCGATGAGGACCGGTCCGGCGCGGTGCTCACCGAGGACGGTGTCCGCCTGGCCACTCGGGAATGCGGGCCCACCGACGCGCCGGTCACCGTGATCTTCGTGCACGGCTTCTGCAACACCATGGAGTCCTTCCACTTTCAGCGCCGCGACCTCGAAAAGCGGTGGGGCGCAAGCGCGCGGATCGTGCTGTTCGACCTGCGCGGGCACGGCCGCTCGGGCACGCCGAAGACCGACAGCTGCACCGTCGCCCAGCTCGGCCGCGATCTGGCCGCGGTGATCAGGGCGAGCGCGCCGACCGGTCGGGTGGTGCTGGTCGGTCATTCGCTGGGTGGCATGGCGGTGCTCGCCGCCGCCGCGCAGTTCCCGGAGTTGTTCGCGGAGCGGGTGATCGGGGTCGCGCTGTTCTGCACGGCAGCCGCCGAGGTCACCGAGACGGGCATCACGCAGTTGCTGAGCAATCCCGCGATCGACCGGGTGCGGATGGCCGTGCTCGCCGCACCGGCGCTGGCCCAGGCGGGACGTACCACGGCGCGCCACGTGATCTCGCCGATCCTGCACGTCAGCTCGTTCCACGGCCCGGTGAGTCCCACGCTGTCCAGGTTCACCACCATGATGATCGACCGGACGCCGGTCGAGACCGTCGTGAAATTCCTGAAAGCCATCGAGCTGCACGACGAATCGGCCGCGCTGCCCACCATCGCGCCGCTGCCGGTGCTGGTGCTCGGCGGCGTGCACGACCTGGTGATCCCGTTCCGCAACTCGCTGGCCCTGGCCCGCCAGCTGCCGAACCGTGAACTGATCCGCTTCGACGACGCCGCGCACATGCCGCACCTGCAGTTCCCGGATATCGTCAACGACGCGCTCGACCGATTGCTCGTGCGCGCGGGTGCGATCGAGTCGACGCAGGACAGCGTCTCGGAGGTGACAAGTGGCTGACCGGCAGCAGCGGATCCTGCCCACCGTCGCCGACACCGAGGCGCTCGGCCGCGAGCTCGCCGCCGGCCTCGGCGCGGGGGACCTGGTGGTGCTCGACGGCCCGCTCGGCGCGGGCAAGACCGCGCTCACCCGGGGCATCGCCGCGGGCCTCGGCGTGCAGGGCCGGGTCAGCTCGCCGACCTTCATCATCGCCCGCCAGCACCGTGCGGGCGAGCGCGACGGCGCGGTGCCGCTGGTGCATGTGGACGCCTATCGGCTCGGCGGCGACCTGGACGAGCTGGACGCCCTCGACCTCGACACCGATCTGCATCAAGCGGTGGTCGTGGTGGAGTGGGGTCGCGGGGTTGTGGAACACCTGACCGACCGGCACCTGCGGGTGCTGCTCTCGCGCGAACCGGATTCGGACGTGCGCACCGCCGAATGGGAATGGGTCGATTAACTACCAGGTAGCTCCGCACCGACGGCAGCTACCAACCGGTATCGTTGGGTCAATCATGCTGGTATTAAGTGTCGACACCGCGACACCCGCCGTGACAGCGGGATTGGTGGAACTGGAGCAGGCCGCACCGGGCGCCGCCGTCCCGGCGAAGGCGCGCACGCTCGCCTCCCGCATCCGCGTCGACCCCCGCGCGCATGCCGAGGTACTGACCCCGCAGATCCTCGAATGTCTCACCGAGGCAGACCGTTCCAGGGCCGACCTCGACGCGATCGTGGTCGGCATCGGCCCCGGCCCGTTCACCGGTCTGCGCGTCGGCATGGCGACGGCCGCGGCCTTCGGTGACGCGCTGGGACTTCCGGTGTACGGCGTGTGCAGCCTCGACGCGATCGCCGCCGACGCGGTGGCCGACCTCACGCCGGGCAGTGAACTGCTGGTGGTCACCGACGCGCGCCGCCGCGAGGTGTACTGGGCGCGTTACCGCGACGGTGTGCGCGTCGCGGGGCCGGACGTGGCCAAGCCGAGCGACGTGGATATGGCGCAGGCCACGGTGGTCGCCGGATCCGCCTCGCATGTCGACTTCTTCGACCTACCCGTGCTGCCGGTGGAGACACCCTCGCCCGCCGGGCTGGCGCAGGCCGGCGCGGCCGACGTGCTCACGCGCGCGGTGCCCGCCGCACTGGTTCCGCTGTACCTGCGCAGGCCCGATGCCGTCGAGAAGAGTTACCGCGCGCTCGACCGGACGGGAGCGTGACCCGGTGAGCATCCGAATCGAGCCGATGGTCGCCGCGGATATCGAGCGCTGCGTCGAACTCGAGCAGCTGCTGTTTCCCGAAGACGATCCCTGGCACGCGGTGGCGTTCCAGTCGGAGCTGGCCGCACCGCACAATCGCTACATCACCGCCCGCGACGGGGACGGGCGAATGGTCGGCTACGCCGGTGTCGCGCTGCTCGGTGATGACGAACACCCCGAGGCCGAGGTACACACCATCGGTGTCGACCCGACCTGTCTGCGCGCGGGCATCGGCACGTTGCTGCTGGAGGCGTTGCTCGCCGAGGCGGGCAAGCGCGGCGGGCCGGTGTTCCTCGAGGTCCGCACCGACAACACGCCCGCGATCGCGCTGTACGCCAAGCACGGCTTCCACATCATCGGCTTGCGCAAGAACTACTACCATCCCAGCGGCGCCGACGCCTACACCATGCGCAGGCCCGCGCTCAGCGCGCTGCCTCTCCCGGACGAGGTCCTCTCGTGATCATCATGGGCATCGAAAGTTCCTGCGACGAAACCGGAGTCGGCATCGTGCGCAGGCACGCCGACGGCTCCTGCGAGCTGCTCGCCGACGAGGTTGCCTCCAGCGTGGACCAGCACGCGCGCTTCGGCGGCGTGGTGCCCGAGATCGCGTCGCGCGCGCATCTGGAAGCGATCGTGCCCGCCATGCGCCGGGCGCTCGCCGTGGCGGGGATCGCCAAACCCGACGCGCTGTGCGTGACCATCGGCCCCGGCCTGGCCGGCGCGCTGCTGGTCGGTGTCGCGGCCGCGAAAGCCTATGCGGCGGCGTGGGATGTGCCGTTCTACGCGCTGAACCACCTCGGCGGGCATGTCGCGGTGGACACGCTGGAGCACGGTCCGATGCCGCCGTGCGTGGCGCTGCTCGTCTCCGGCGGGCACACCCACCTGCTGCACGTCACCGATCTGGCCGAGCCGATCGTCGAGCTCGGCAGCACCGTCGACGACGCGGCGGGCGAGGCGTTCGACAAAGTGGCCCGGCTGCTCGGACTCGGTTTCCCCGGCGGTCCCGCGTTGGATGCCGCTGCCGCCAAGGGGAATTCGCGGGCGATCGCATTCCCGCGCGGCATGACCGGTCCCCGGGACGCGCGCTACGACTTCTCGTTCTCCGGCTTGAAGACCGCCGTCGCCCGGTATGTCGAGTCCGCGCAGCGGAGCGGGCTGACCGCCGAGGATCTGCCGATCCCGGATATCGCGGCGTCGTTCCAGGAGGCGGTCGCCGACGTGCTCACCATGAAGGCGGTGCGCGCGGCGCAAGACGTCGGCGTGGACACGCTGGTGCTCGGCGGCGGCGCCACCGCCAACTCCCGTATCCGGTCGATGGCCGAGGAGCGTTGCGCGGCGGCCGGTTTGACGCTGCGCGTGCCCAAGCCGCGCTTGTGCACGGACAACGGGGTAATGATTGCCGCACTGGGCGCCCACGTAATCGCCGGCGGCGCAAAACCATCCGCGCTGACGGTCGCCACCGACCCCGGCCTGCCCGTCTCCATCAGCCGCGTCAGCTGAACCGCCTTCTGGGTAAACCGCACACCCTTTTCCAAAGCCGCACACCGCCTGTACTGGGTCAGTCGGTCTCGCTGGGCGGTCCCGGATTCGTCCCACCGGGACGCACTGAACCCGAATTCTGTCGCGGCAGCACCGGCAGGTGAGACTGCGCCGGGGCCTGCGTCGGCGCGGACTTCGGTGCGCTGGGTGTCTGGGTGCCGGGCTTGTTCTTGTCCTGGTCGGACGAGCCCGCCTGGGGGCCGGGGGGATTGCCGAACAGCGGGCCGAGCAGCTCGGGGAACGGGATGACCGGGAGGTTGGGGTCCGGGCGCAGCGTGGGCTGGGTCGGCGGGGTGACGGGGACCGGCGTCGGGGTGTTCGACGGCTGACCGCGATCCTGGGTGATCGACGGAAGGTTGCCGCCGGGCGGACGATTGGTGCTCTCCTGATTGCGCCCGCTGGTCGAGGTGCCCGCCCCGGTGGGCGGCACGCCGTTGCCCGGTGCCGGCGGTAGCTGCGACACGCTGCTCGTGGTGCCCGCGGGGGAGACCTCGTCGTCCGAGGTGGGTGCGAAGGTTTTCACGCCGTAGCCGATGATCAGCCCGACCACCACGATCGCGCCCGCCAGGGTGCCGACCACCTTGGTGAAGGTGCCGACCGGCGCGTCGGCGCCGAGTGCGGCCACCGGGAACACCGACGGTTGCACCGAATCGGCAACCAGCGCGGCGCCTTTCGCGATCACAGCGTCCGGGTCTTCGACGGTGAACACCGGCACGTCGAGTTGGTCGTTGAGCGTGTCGACGACGGCGGGAATGTTGGCTCCGCCGCCGATCACCGTGACCGCCTGCGGGAACTTGGGCGCCCGGGCGAACACCGCCGCGGCGAAGACGGCGGTCTCGCGCAGCAGGTCGGAGATCAGCTCCTCGAAGTCGGCCCTGGTCAGCTTGAGCGGCCGGCCTGCGACGTGGTCGATGGTGACGGCGGGCGCGATGGACAGGTGTTCCTTGGCCGCGCGGCCGCGATTGGTCAGCATGCCGCGATTGGGGCGGGTGCCGCGCCGGGCGTAGTGCAGGTCCACCAAGTGGTGGTAGATGAGGTCGTCGATGGCGTTGCCGCTGATCGCGATGGTGCGTTCGGACCGGAGCACAGTGCCGTCGGCCTGGTCGGCGACGGTCACGGTGAGGCCGGTCGCGCCGAGATCGACGATGGCGACGGTGTCGTAGCGGTCGAGCAGGCCGGTGTGGCGCAGGTAGGTCAGCGCGGCGGTGCCCTCCGGGACCAGCCGCAACTCTCGCTGCTTGCCGGTGGCCGAGCGGATCGCCTGCGCCTGCTCCTTGCTGCGGTACGCGACGGCCACGCTGGTGGGCGGGCGACTGGTCGGCGGCTCCGGGGTGCGCGGGTGCGCGCCCGCGAAGCGCGCGCCGACGGGGTAGCCGACGTCGTGCAGCTGCGTGGTCGGCAGCTGGGTGGTCATCAGCTCGATCGAGGACGCGACGAGGTCACCGAGGTCGGAGTGGGCCGCGTCGGCGGAGACGACGCGGTAGTCGAAGCTCTGCGCGCCGTTCGACGCGGTGGCGACCAGCGCCGAGCACACGACCTCGGACCCGGCCGAGATGCCGAGGGATGTTCGCATGTTCATTCACCTCCCTTCGAGCGGATGGTCCTGTGCGGCACGAGCACTCGCCCCTTGCGAGCGCGCTGTGTCGCCGACCATCTCGAATGGACTGCCCGGTCGCCGGGTACTCGACGAACGATTCGGATTGCGGAACCGGTGCGGTCCCGTAGTCCGGATAGGTCGCGGGGACCGGCGATGGATCACGTGTGGCTAGCTCTCTGATGCAGCTCTGGTGGCGCTGGGTCTTCTGTGGCGCTGGTGTTCTGTGGCGCGGGTACTTCGGGTGACGCTGGTTCTTCTGTGACGCAGGGTGTTCGATGACGCCGGAACTTCGGATCACGCTGAGGTATTCGGTGACGCCGAGCGCTGTAGCGACGTACGTTCTGTGACAACCCCTGGTCTCCGACGGCACTGGTTCGTGACGAACACAGCGGTCGGACAGCGACCGTCGTCAATACTGTCACAATCCGTTATCCGAACGTTACAGTTTTCCGGATCTGTTGAAAACCCCTCCGGGCGTGCGTTGGGCGTGTCGGCGACCACGCGTGTCTGTCGGAGTGCTCGCGCGAGCGATCGCGCGGAGCCGCGCGATCTGAAATTGGCACATCCCGGCCTTGAGCGCTGGCACTCTCATGTATAGAGTGCTAGTCGGCACTGCTGAACGCGTACGGCCGGTTCTTCCGTCCGGCGCACTGTGCTTGTGCCAAGCAGTTTTGACTTCTGAGCAGGGGTCCCGGCACCCGCGACGACGGGGCTATGCGACAGGGTCAGCACCAAAACCTGATACCGATGGTCCGGAACAACAGTTGCGGACGACATCCCCTGAAAGTGGAGGGCTCAACGTGGCGAGCGTGAACATCAAGCCGCTCGAGGACAAGATCCTCGTCCAGGCCAACGAGGCCGAGACGACGACCGCCTCCGGCCTGGTCATCCCCGACACGGCGAAGGAAAAGCCGCAGGAGGGCACCGTCATCGCCGTCGGCGAAGGACGCGTCACCGACAAGGGTGACCGCATCCCGGTCGACGTCAAGGAAGGTGACACCGTCATCTACAGCAAGTACGGCGGCACCGAGATCAAGTACCAGGGCGAGGAATACCTCATCCTGTCGGCGCGCGACGTGCTGGCCGTCGTCACCAAGTGACCCGCGCTCCGCGCGGTCGTTCCGGCGTGAGCCGGGATCGAGTGGTGACGTTCCATGCTCACCCGACCGCCGGGATCGAGTCGTCATGACACTGCCCCGGTTCCCCTGAGCGGGGACCGGGGCAGAGTCGTCTCAGCTCTTAAATCCAAGGAATAGGACTTATGGCAAAGCAGATCGAGTTCGACGAGAAGGCTCGCCGGGCTCTGGAACGCGGTGTCGACAAGCTCGCCGACGCCGTCAAGGTCACCCTCGGCCCGCGCGGCCGCCACGTGGTGCTCGCGAAGGCCTTCGGCGGCCCGACCGTGACCAACGACGGCGTCACCATCGCGCGCGAGATCGACCTGGAAGATCCGTTCGAGAACCTCGGCGCGCAGCTGGTGAAGAGCGTCGCCACCAAGACCAACGACGTCGCGGGCGACGGCACCACCACCGCGACCGTGCTGGCCCAGGCGATGGTCCGGGCCGGCCTGAAGAACGTTGCCGCGGGCGCGAATCCGATTTCGCTCGGCTCCGGCATCGCCAAGGCGGCCGACGCGGTCTCCGAGTCGCTGCTCGCCGCGGCCACCCCGGTGTCCGGCGAGACGGCGATCGCCCAGGTCGCCACCGTTTCCTCGCGGGACGAGGAGATCGGTGAGATGGTCGGCAAGGCGCTGACCGTCGTCGGCAAGGACGGCGTCGTCACCGTCGAGGAGTCCTCGACGACGCAGACCGAGCTCGTGGTCACCGAGGGCGTGCAGTTCGACAAGGGCTACCTCTCGCCCTACTTCGTCACCGACACCGACAGCCAGCAGGCCGTGCTGGAGGATGCGCTCATCCTGCTGCACCGCGAGAAGATCAGCTCGCTGCCGGACTTCCTGCCGCTGCTGGAGAAGATCGCCGAATCCGGCAAGCCGGTGCTGATCATCGCCGAGGACGTCGAGGGCGAGGCCCTGTCCACGCTGGTGGTCAACTCCATCCGCAAGACGATCAAGGCCGTCGCCGTGAAGGCGCCGTTCTTCGGTGACCGCCGCAAGGCGTTCCTCGACGACCTGGCCGTGGTCACCGCGGGCACCGTGATCAACCCGGACCTGGGCATCACCCTCCGCGAGGCCGGCCTGGACGTGCTGGGCCAGGCGCGGCGCATCGTCGTCACCAAGGACGACACCACCATCGTCGACGGTGTCGGCACCAAAGAGGACATCGCGGCCCGCAGCGCACAGCTGCGCCGGGAAATCGAGGCCACCGACTCCGACTGGGATCGCGAGAAGCTCGAGGAGCGCCTGGCGAAGCTGTCCGGTGGCGTCGCGGTGATCAAGGTCGGCGCGGCCACCGAGACCGCGCTCAAGGAGCGCAAGTACCGGGTCGAGGACGCGGTGAGCGCGGCCAAGGCCGCCGTCGAGGAGGGCATCGTGCCCGGTGGCGGCTCCGCGCTGGTGCAGGCGGCCGCCAAGCTGGTCGAGCTGCGCGACTCGCTCTCCGGCGACGAGGCCGTCGGCGTCGAGGTGGTGCGGACCGCACTGTCGGCGCCGCTGTTCTGGATCGCCACCAACGCGGGCGTGGACGGCTCTGTGGTAGTCAGCAAGGTCGCCGAGGGCAAGGAAGGCTTCAACGCCGCCACCCTCAGCTACGGCGACCTGCTGACCGACGGTGTTGTCGACCCGGTGAAGGTGACCCGCTCGGCCGTCGTGAACGCGGCGTCGGTGGCGCGGATGATCCTCACCACCGAGAGTGCGATTGTGGAGAAGCCCGCCGACGAGGCGCCCGACCACAGCCACCACGGCCACAGCCACTGAGCTAGGACCGAAACCAGAGAAGGCCCTCGGACGTCTAGTCCGGGGGCCTTCGTTTTTCCTAGATCAAGAGGCGACGGGCGGTTGTTCGGCGGCTATGGCGGCGAGCAACCGGGTGCGCAGCGTGGCAGGCGGTGGGGTCGCCGTCGCGGTGGCGAGCACGGCGAGCGCTTCTCTCGTCTGCCCGATCTCCCTGAGGAACTCCGCGCGTAGGGCGGGGTCCTCGGTGTCGAGCAGTTCTTGCACCTCATGGTGGTCTACGTCGTCGATCGATCCGAGCGCGACGGTGTGCGCGAGATCGACCTGGCGTTCGTTCATCTCACGTCACCCCCAAACTTCTTTTGAGTCGTGTCAATCCGTCCCGAATTCGGGACTTAACGGTCGGTAACCCTACTCCGAGGTAATGCGCTACCTCCGCGTAGGTCCGCCCGCCGTAGTAGGCGAGCGAGATGGCCTCCCGCTGGGTCTCGGTCAGTGTCGCGAGTCCCTCGAGGACGGCCTGTTGTTCGAGCCTTCGCTCTACCTCTTCGGTTACTTCATCGAATTCGTTACCGAGCACCCGTATTCCGTAGGCGACCTCGCGCTGGGTGTGCGCCTGCTCGGCGCGTACCCGGTCCACCGCGCGCCGATGGGCGAGCGTCATCAACCACGTCACGGCCGACCCCTTGTCAGCGTCGAAACTGGCTGCGGTGCGCCAGATCTGCAGGTAGACCTCCTGCGTCGTCTCCTCGGCATAGCCGGGGTCGTGCAGCACGCGCAGCACCAGACCGAAGACGCGCGCGGACGTCCGGTCATATAGCTCGGCAAAGGCATCCTGGTCGGACTCGCCGCAACGATGTAGCAGGAGGGCGAGTTCGATGCTCTCGGCGGCGCGGGCCGTAACCGCAGAATCCACACCGGGTGGGAAGGCATCTCTTCGGAACGAGTCGCCCTCTGCGGCCGGCTGCCGCGTTGTCACAACGCTCCATTCTGTGTCATCGGTCACCACCGTAGCGTGCCGCTATAACCTCCTTTCGGCTGGGGTGTCGGCAAACCACCTGTGGCCCAGCGACTTTGCGGAAAACTTCGACACGCCGGGTGGCTCTCGCAAGAGACACGCCGTGACACGCCGATAGCTAACCGCGAAACGCAGGGCTCGACAGGGTGTGCGGCTTCGGGTGGTCGCCGCCGCAGGCGTGGCGGTGGTGACCGCGTATCGCCTGCCGGTTGTTTGCTAGGGATTCGGCGCACCGCGCCGTATGGATGGGAAGAATTTCAACTAAACCGCCATCCGGCGCCGATTGCGCCGGGCATGCATCTCGCGTTCGGTCTCGGACATGCCGCCCCAGATGCCGTAGGGCTCGCTGACCTTCAGTGCGTGACTGCGGCACTGCATCAGCACCGGGCAGGCCCGGCAGATCTCTTTGGCGCGCATCTCACGCGCGGTACGGGCTCGGCCACGTTCGCCGTCGGGATGGAAGAACACGGCCGAGTCCTGCCCGCGGCAGGACCCTCGCATCTGCCAATCCCAGACATCGGCGTTCGGCCCGGGGAGGTGGGTCGGCATGGGCATTGTGTGAACTCCTCGTGGTGCGAGCTCGTCAGCGTTGTCGAGCAGTTGTTCTGCAAAGTGTGGTAGGCCACGGCGCTGTGTCGGCGGGTGCCCCTGTGCTCGCCCGTTGCGGTCGCTGCAATTTCGCGCGGCGCCGACCGTGGCGATGAGCTACGTTAGGTCCAGCCGCGAAATTCCGTCAATAGTTCGGCGCAGTAGTTTCCCAAATCTTAGGCTGCGAAATTTAACCTCCGAGCTGTTTACTTTTCGCATTGGTTCCGGCGATACTGATCGGTTGACCAGTGGCCGATGGCTCGGCGCTGCTCCGAAGCAGGACTCATTTCCGCTGGTAGACCCCATTTTTAGGGGCAATGGCCCGGTCAGAGTCCATCGGCCGCCGGGTGGGGGTGGTCACAGCGGCACACGACGGCATGTGGTGAGAGCAGATCCGAGATGGCGGAAACGGGGCGCAGAGGTTAATTGCGCGAAACGCGTGTGAATTCCGATCGTGAGCGCTCGGGGATTGCCGGGACGAGATTTACCTGATGGAAACATCGCAAAGTGCTGGAAATGCTGAATGGTTGCCGGTTGGTGGGCTCAGGTCTTTCTCCCGGCCATCTCCAGCGCACCCCGGCTAGAGTTTCGGCCGTGTTCGTACCTGCTCCGCTCGGAGATACCCGATTCGAGATCCTCGCTGAGAGTGCCTTCGGGTCCTGCCCCGGCCGCGCCGCTGCCGAGTTGCCGACGGCGCCCGACGCGCTCGGATCCTGGTATCGCGCGGTGATTCTCGGCGGCCAGGGTCGTTATGCCGCGGCCCGTGCCGAATTACGCATCGTCCGCGTCCGCAGCACCGACCCGGTGCTGCTTTCGCTGGCCGCGAGCACCGAGGGTTCGCTGCTGCG
>NZ_BJXA01000129.1 GCF_007990755.1 Nocardia ninae NBRC 108245
GCGCCTCGCAGCTGCGGGCGCTCGGCCTCGGCCTGGATATCGTGCCGCTGCGCGGCAACCTGGACACCCGGCTGCGCAAGGTCAGCGAAGGCGAACTCGACGCGGTCGTGGTCGCCAGAGCGGGCCTGGCCAGAATCGACCGGCTCGACGCGGTGACCGAGGCATTGGAGCCGGTGCAGATGTTGCCCGCACCGGGCCAGGGTGCGCTGGCCGTCGAATGCCGCAGCGACGACAACGAACTCATCGAGGTGCTCACCGCACTGGACGATGCCCCCACCCGTGCGTCGGTCGTTGCCGAGCGGGCGTTGCTCGCCGAACTGGAGGCGGGCTGCACCGCGCCTATCGGCGCGCTCGCCGAGGTGGTCGAGTCGATCGACGAGGACGGCCGGATCTTCGACGAACTGTCACTGCGCGCCTGCGCGGCCGCCGTCGACGGCTCCGATGTGCTTCGTGCCTCGATAGTCGGAGCGCCTGCGAATGCGGATGAGCTCGGCCGCACGCTGGCTCGCGAGTTGCTCGATATGGGCGCACGCGAATTGCTCAGTGTCACCGAACAATCCAGCGTTCCCGACGGGACCAGCGCCCTCGAACCGGAGTCCGGTTCGGATACACAGGCGGTGAATCGGCCCGCCCCAGACTTCACCCAACCCAGCCCAATGGAGAACAACCAATGAGCGGTCGAGCTACCAAGAAGCATCCTGGTCGGATCCTTTTCGTCGGGTCAGGTCCGGGCGACCCGGCGCTGCTCACCGTGCGCGCTCGCGAGGTGATCGGGCGCGCGACGCTCGCCTTCACCGACCCCGACGTCGACAAGGGCGTGCTCGCCCTGATCGGGACCGCGGTCGAGCCCGGCGCCGACGGTGAGTCTTCGGTCGACGTGCGGCCCGCCCTCGGCGAGCCCGCCGAGGTGGCCAAGACGCTGATCGCCGAGGCCCGCAACGGCCACGACGTGGTCCGCGTCGTCGCCGGTGACCCGTTGACGACCGATTCGGTGATCGCCGAGGTCAACGCGGTGACCCGCTCGCACATGGTGTTCGAGGTGCTGCCCGGCCTGCCCAACGGCTCGGCGGTGCCGAGTTACGCGGGCATCGCGCTCGGCTCCGGGCACACCGAGGCCGACGTGCGCGGCGAGGTCGACTGGGCCGCGCTGGCCGCCGCGCCCGGACCGCTGGTGCTGCACGCGACCTCGGGCCACCTGGCCGAAACCGCGAGTGCCCTGGTGGAACACGGCATGGCGCCGCAGACCCCGGTCGCGGTGACCGTGCGCGGCACCACCCGGCAGCAGCGCACCATCGAGGCCACCCTGGCCACGCTGAACAGTGCCGCCTCCGAGCTGGTCGGCCCGCTGGTGGTGACCATCGGCAAGGTGGTCGCGGCGCGCTCGAAGATGTCCTGGTGGGAGTCGCGGGCGCTGTACGGCTGGACCGTGCTGGTGCCGCGCACCAAGGATCAGGCGGGCGAGATGAGCGAACGGCTGGTCACGCACGGCGCCATTCCGATGGAGGTGCCGACGATCGCGGTCGAGCCGCCGCGCAGCCCCGCGCAGATGGAGCGCGCGGTGAAGGGCCTGGTCGACGGCCGCTACCAGTGGGTGGTGTTCACCTCCACCAACGCGGTGCGCGCGGTGTGGGAGAAGTTCGCCGAGTTCGGTCTGGACGCACGGGCTTTCTCCGGCGTGAAGATCGCCTGCGTCGGTGAGGCCACCGCAGACAAGGTGCGCTCGTTCGGTATCAACCCGGAGCTGGTGCCCAGCGGCGAACAGTCCTCCGAGGGTCTGCTCGCCGACTTCCCGCCCTACGACGACGTTTTCGACCCGGTGAACCGGGTCCTGTTGCCGCGCGCCGACATTGCCACCGAGACGCTGGCCGAGGGCCTGCGGGACCGCGGCTGGGAGATCGACGATGTCACCGCCTACCGCACGGTGCGTGCCTCGCCGCCGCCCGCGGAGACCCGCGAGATGATCAAGACCGGCGGTTTCGACGCCGTGCTGTTCACCTCGTCCTCCACGGTCCGCAATCTGGTCGGTATCGCGGGCAAGCCGCACACGCGCACCATCGTCGCGTGCATCGGCCCCAAGACCGCCGAGACCGCTATCGAATTCGGTCTGCGCGTCGACGTGCAGCCCGAGGTCGCCCAGGTCGGTCCGCTGGTCGAGGCGCTGGCCGAACATGCCGCCCGGCTCCGCGCCGAGGGCCTGCTGCCGCCGCCGCGGAAGAAGAGCCGCCGCAGCCGCTGACCCGCTTCGCGCACCCTGCCCGTACCGAGTTCGGTACGGGCAGGGTGCTTTTCGCGTCATCGATCCGACAGCGGTGCCTCAGTACCGCTTGCGCATCAGCGTGCGCACCATGTTGCAGGTGGTATCGGAGGGTGGGCGAATGCCGACGACCTCGGCGGCGTGCCGAATCCGCTTGTTGTTGGCGTTGCTCGGGTTGTAGACCCCCGAATCCAGCAGGGCGATGGTCAGGCGCATCGCCTTGAGCTTGCGGTTGTGGCGGACGTACCACGACCGCGGCCGCCCAGCGGGCAGCGGTTTCTTCTCCAGCGGTGTGTAGGGACGATCGATGAGGACGGTCTTCGTCGCGGGCACAGGCTTCCCTCCCGTTGCGATCGGGGACTCGGCGAGCCCCCTCGAACACTCCTTCGATTATATCGAAGGGCACCGACAAAAACCGCTGGCCGCAAGGGTTTTGGCGAACTCGGTAGTCAGATGTCGTGGAGCAGGTGCAGTGACTGCGGATGGCCCAGCGCGGCGGCGCGTTCCAGCAGTTGCCTGGCTTCTTGCTGGGCCGGTGTCCGGCCGGTGGCGATCGCCGCGGCCGCCCGCAGCACACTCGGCTCGCTCAGATCCCCTGCGAGCGGAGCGGCATCCTGCTCGCGCAGGAACAGGGCGAGATGGAACATCGAGTCGGGGTCGCCGGCCTCGGCCCCGCGGCGCAACCAGTGCTCGCCTGCCGCGGTGTCCTCGTGATCGAGATGCAGTGAGCCCAGGATGGCCATGGCATCGGTGCGTCCGCGCCGGACCGCCTCGGTGAGCAGCTCGACGGCCCGGTCCAGTTCGCCGCGTCTAGCCATGTAGAGACCCAAAGTTCGCATGGCCGTGGGGTTTCCGGCCTCGGCGGCGCGCTCGTACCACTGCTCGGCCTCGTCGTTGCTGCCGCGTCGATTGGCGACAACGCCCATGTTGCACAACGCCTCCGGCGACCCGGCCTCGGCCGCGGGTCGCAGCCATCGCTCGGCGTCATCGATCTTGCCGCGCTCCAGATGCAGCAACCCCAGTTGCAGGCCCGCCCCAGGACAGCCTGCGGCGTCCGCCGCTTCCAGCCAGCGCACCGCCTCGGCGATCCGGCCGTGCGTGCCGAGCAGCAACCCGAGGTCGGCCATGGCGGCCGCACTGCCGCGCTCGGCGGCCTTGCGGAACCAGTGCTCGGCGCCGCCCAGGTCGTCCGCCTCGCGCAGCAGGTGCCCGAGCTGCGCCATGGCGCCGAGGTCGCCGCGCTCGGCGATGGCGCGCAGCGTGTCGAGCCTGCGCTGGTGCGCGGTGGGCACCGGATCGGGTCGGGCACCCGGCGCAGGCGAGGTCATGACGGAGCGGTTCGGGTCATCGCGGACCTTTCAGGCCGGATCGGGCGTGCCGTGCCGGTAACCGTTGGCGTCGGCGTACTCGGCGAGCTGGGATTCGTAGCTGCTCAGGCTGTCGAGCAACCAGGTATCTCCAGTGTCCTTCACCACCACGATCGGCCCCTTGGTGCCCGGCTCCAGCACCGGCGAGGTGCCGTCGGCGTACCAGGACGTGGTGGACCAGGGAAAGACGAACGCCCAGCCCACATCGGAGACGTGCCCCTGCGGTCCGAGCTGGAACGGATCGGCAGGCGTGGCGAACCGCGCGCTGTGCTGCGCGAGCAGATGCCGGGCACTGTTGCGGGCCACCCGGATGTCCATCGGTCCGGTTGTGGTGTTCGGGAACGGCAGCGTGGCGTCGGGCATCGCGCTCAGCTGCCACCCGGCGGCCGTGGAGACCTGACACGGCCTGCTCTGCAGACGCAGGAAGATGGTGTGCGCGGTGTCGGAGAAACGCAGTTGCACGGTCGCGTCCTCGGTGTGCCCGACCAGGTGCCTGCCCAGGCTCTGCGTCATCTCGCGCTCGTCCGGTGTCATGCCGAGGTCGTCGAAGGCGCGCCGCGCCACCGTCATCAACTCGGGCTCGGCCAGCTGCCGGGCGATGAACTCGACGCGGAAGATCTGCCCGGTGGCGTCCGCGGCGCGCCAGGCGCGCAGTGTCGTCGCCGGTGCTGTGAGTCCACCGGTGAGCACCGGCCACCAGTCCGACAGTAGGACCGCAACCCACGACTCGAAGTCGGCGGCTCGGGCCAGCGAGATTTCGGTGTGCGGTTCGGTCATGCTGTCCCCCAGGGGGTCTCGCCCTCTTGTCGGAGTATGCGCCATCGGCCTGCGCGGCAGGTGTGATTTCACACACCGTTGCTCCCGAACTCGGGCTCGGCGGGCCGGTGTGTGCATGCCGGGCCCGCGGTCGAGCCGCTGTCGTGGCGAAACGCCCGACTCCGGCGCGGCGGGTCGAGCTCCCTCGCGCGCGAGGCGACGGGCGCTCGCGACAGCTCCCGGCGCCGGGCGTATCGTGCGGTTATGACCGGATTGGACCGCCCACGGCGGTTGCGCCGTACCCCCGCCATGCGTCGTCTCGTGGCCGAAACCACGCTGGAGCCACGGCAATTGGTGCTGCCGATGTTCGTGGCCGACGGCCTGGAAGAGCCACGGGAAATCAGCTCGATGCCCGGCGTGCTGCAGCATTCGATGGATTCGCTGCGCAAGGCCGCCGTCGAAGCGGTGACCGCGGGCGTCGGCGGGCTGATGCTGTTCGGCGTGCCGCGCCACGAGGACAAGGACGCCACCGGCAGCCGGGCCAGCGACCCGGACGGCATCCTGAACCGCGGCCTGCGCGCGCTGGCCGACGAGGTCGGCGACTCGACGGTGCTCATGGCCGACACCTGTCTCGACGAATTCACCGATCACGGGCACTGCGGGGTGCTCGGACCCGACGGCTCCGTCGACAACGACGCCACCCTGCACCGCTACGTCGAGATGGCGCTGGCCCAGGCCGCCGCGGGCGCGGACCTGCTCGGCACCAGCGGCATGATGGACGGTCAGGTCGGCGCGATCCGGCGCGGCCTGGACGCGGTCGGGCGCACCGACACCGGCATCCTCGCCTACGCCGCCAAGTACGCCTCGGCGTTCTACGGCCCGTTCCGGGAGGCCGTCGCCTCCTCGCTGGAGGGCGACCGGCGCAGCTACCAGCAGGACCCGGCGAACCGGCGCGAGGCGATCCGCGAACTCCAGCTGGACCTGGCCGAGGGCGCGGACATCGTGATGGTCAAGCCGGCCATGTCCTACCTGGACATCCTGCGCGACGTCGCCGACCACTCCACCGTTCCGGTCGCGGCGTACCAGATCTCCGGCGAGTACGCGATGATCACCGCCGCCGCCGAGCGCGGCTGGATCGACCGGCGCGGCGCCATCCTCGAGTCGCTCATGGGGATCCGGCGGGCGGGCGCGGACATCGTGCTCACCTACTGGGCGACCGAGGCCGCACACTGGTTGTCGTGACGAACCCGCCGAGACCGGTCGGCGCCGCGCCCACCCCAGCGCCGATGCCGGTGGATGTCGGCACCGCCCGGCAATTGTGGTGGGGCGTGGTCGGATTCGGGGTCGTGCAGCTGATCGCGTCGATGGTGGCCGCGCTGCCGCAGCGGCGCACCTTCGCCCAGCAGGTCTTCGACCAGGCCAGGGAGCAGGACCCGCACGTCACCCTGGCCAGCGCCGAACTGATGGTCACGCTGGTCTACGTCGTAGCGGTGTTCCTCGGGCTCGGTGTCGCGGTGCTGGCGCTGCTGATCGTGCACCAGTTCGCGCGCGGAAAGCTCTGGGCGCGCACCTTGCTGACCGTGGTCGGCGCGTGGCTCGTGGTGATCGGCGTCGGCGCGTTGTTCGCGTTCAACTCGGTGACCAGCGCCGCCTCGCTGGTGGCCGGCGGCGCGGCGATCGTGCAGGCGGTGCTCGCGGGCGGGGCGATCTACCTGGCGCACCGCCCGGAACCGACCGCTTATTTCCAGATGAGCCGCCGGTGAACGGTTGGCGCCCGAATTTGTCGGGGCACGGCCGGCATGTATCGTGAGGGTTGTCACAGTGGACATGGGAACCGGTAGTTGTTTGTCAGACGTTGTCTTACCTCGCGTGAGGGAATCCGTCAGATGGCTCCGGGGAATCGGAGGCATCGGTGCGAGTGGTGATCCAACAGCCGCAAAGCATTCGGCGGGAACTGGCCGTGTTGAGCCTGCTGATCCTGTTCGCGGTGCTCACCGTCGCTGTGCTGCTGTTGCCCGGTCTCACTCGCTGATTCCGCGCTCCGCCTTGCCGATTCGTGACGCTGTGGGCGTCGCGTGAGCAAGGCGCTCGACAATTCCGGCGTGCTGTTCGCCGAGCCGGGTGCTCGGTGGCGCACCGTGGCCTACGGCCCCATTCTGTGCCTGATCATCTTCGTACTGGAGATCGCGACCGGTAGCTCCGTGCACTGGTTCGCTCTTCTTTTCTGTGGCTCGCTGATCGCCATGTTCGTGGTGCTGCAGGTGACCGCCGGGCGGCGGCACGTCAGCGTCGAACTCACCGAGACCACACTGCGCGACGGCACCGAGACGCTGCCGCTCGGTTCGATCGATGCCGTGCTGCCCCAACGCGACGAAGACTCCTGGGACGACGAGGACTGGGAATCGGCGCGGGCGCTGGGGGAGTTGAGCGGCGTGCCCCGGCGCCGCACCGGCATCGGGTTACGGTTGTCCGACGGCAGCCTGGTGCAGGCGTGGGCGAAGAACCATCGAGCGCTGCGCGCCGCGTTGACCACGGCGATCGGCCAAGCGCCCGAAACAGACTCGCCGCCGGATGATTCGGCACCGGAGACCCAGCACAGTGAGAAGGGAACGGACCGTTGAAGACATCGATCACGGTGATCGCCGTCGAACTCGGTGTGGTGCTGCTCGGCCTCGTCGCCGCGGTACTCAGCTGGCGCAACGGTATCCAGACCAGCACCTTCGCCGCGCTGGGGGAGGCGCCGGAGTTCGTCGCGACCCGTTACGTCGCGCCGTGGTTGCTGCTCGCCGCGGTGCTGCTCGCGATCGCCGGGTTGTTCGCCATCGACGCGGTTACTCGCGCGGCGCGCGTTCGCCGGCGCCACTGACAGCTCGACCGTTTCGGCCCGCCGATCGCGGGAACATCGAATCCATGAAACCCACAGTCACGGTCAAGCGAACGCTCCTCGGCGCCGCCGCCGCGGGCCTGATCGGCGCGGCAACGGTGACCCCGGCGGTCGCGGCACCCGCCGAGGTTTCCCCGGCCCCACCGGCCGCGGTGGTGCCCATATTGGTGCAGACCCCGCCACCGCCGTTGCTGCACGCGCTGCCCGCGCCGCTGGCCTGCCTGGCGACCACCGGCTTCGCGCTCTGGTGCATCGGCATTACCTGACCACAATCCCGCTGCGGCCGTTAGTATTTCGGCCGTAAACCTGTGCCTACCAAGGATTGGGATTGATGAACCGGCTTGCTGTGAAAGTCTGTGCCGCACTGGCGATATCCGCCGCGATCGGGATCGGTGCCGCGCCAGCGGGTGCGAACCCCGGACTTCCGCTAGAGCCCGCGGGCGCGGTCGACACCGCGGTGAGTCCCGTGGACGCGCCGGTGCTGGTGCCGGACTCCGGTTCCGCGGGCCCGTACAACACCTTTATGTGCTACCTGCACACCGTGTCCGCGCAGGCACCGTGCATGTACAGCTGAGCCTGGCTCAGCTCCAGTTCTGATAGACGTCGAGCACGCGGCCGTTGCGGGTACCGGGGGCGTTCAGGAACAGGGTGATCGTTCCGTCGGAATGATTCGCCGCTTCCACGATCGTCTGCCGCAACGACGCGTGCACGCCGCCGTTCTCATCCTTGTAGATCGCGGTATCGGCCTTCAGACCGACGCCGATCCGGTTCAGCGGCACGAACATGGTGACCACCGCCGGAATGGGACCGTCGGCGACCATCCTGGTCTCCTCATGACTCAGCTGCACGCCGATCCGATCGGGCTGCGCGACCGGTTCCACCGCCGCGGCCGAACCGGCGCCGAACGCGACGGTCGCACCGACGAGCGCGGTGGATACAGCAGCACTGAACATGGCAAACCGCATAGAAATCCTCCGGGGCAGATGAATGGTGACGCCCGAGATTACGCACCAGCAATCTCAGGGCGATCGAATACGGCGTAAACAGTGCCCCGGCGTGTTGCGGTCTGCGTCACCCCCACTACACCCTGTCGTCGACCCGATCCGAACGGGCTGAGACACTGGAGGTCGTGAGTTCTTCTCCGCGCGTGACCAGCGCATCGGTGCCGGTTTCCGCCCAGCTCTTCGACCGGGCATGTTCGGTGATTCCCGGCGGTGTCAACTCGCCGGTGCGTGCCTTCAACTCCGTTGGTGGCACACCGCGATTCATCGCGTCCGCGCACGGTTACACCCTCGTCGACGCGGACGGCAACGAGTACGTCGACCTGGTGTGCTCGTGGGGCCCGATGATTCTCGGGCACGCGCATCCCGCGGTGGTCGACGCGGTGCAGCGAGCCGCGGTCGGTGGCCTGTCGTTCGGCGCGCCGACCGAGGCGGAGATCGAACTGGCCGAGGCCATCATCGAACGCGTCGCCCCGGTGGACCGGGTACGCCTGGTGAACTCGGGCACCGAGGCCACGATGAGCGCGGTGCGGCTGGCGCGCGGCTACACCGGGCGCGCCAAGATCATCAAGTTTTCCGGTTGCTACCACGGCCACGTGGACGCGCTGCTCGCGGACGCGGGCTCCGGCGTAGCAACCCTCGGGCTGCCCACCTCGCCCGGCGTCACCGGCGCGCAGGCGGCCGACACCATCGTGCTGCCCTACAACGATCTCGACGCCGTCGCCGCCGCGTTCGCCGCGCACCCCGACGCCATCGCGTGTGTGATTACCGAGGCCGCCGCGGGCAACATGGGCGCGGTGGCGCCGCTGCCCGGCTTCAACGCGGGACTGCGCAAGCTGACCGCCGAGCACGGCGCGCTGCTCATCATGGACGAGGTGATGACCGGCTTCCGGGTGAGCCCGGCGGGCTGGTTCGGTCGCGAGGGCGTGGCCGGCGACCTCTACACCTTCGGCAAGGTGATGAGCGGTGGCCTGCCCGCGGCCGCGTTCGGTGGCCGCACCGAGATCATGAACCACCTGGCCCCGCTCGGCCCGGTCTATCAGGCGGGCACGCTCTCCGGTAACCCGGTCGCCGTCGCCGCGGGCCTGGCCACGCTGCGTGCGGCCGACGCCGCGGTGTACGCCGCGCTGGATCGGAACGCGCAACGGCTCGGCGCGCTGTTCGGCGAATCGCTCAGCGCCGCAGGCGTCGAGCATCAGGTGCAGTTCGCGGGCAATATGGTGAGCGTGTTCTTCGCCGAACGCCCGGTCACCGACTACGCCGCCGCCAAGGCGAGTCAGACCTGGCGCTACCCCGCGTTCTTCCACGCACTGCTCGACGGTGGCGTGTACGCCCCGCCGAGCGCGTTCGAGGCGTGGTTCGTGTCCGCGGCGCTCGACGAGGACGCGTTCGACCGTATCGCCGCCGCCCTGCCCGCCGCCGCACACGCGGCCGCGGCCGCCACTCCCGAAGGATCCCGCGCGTGAGCTCCGATCACGATCAGCCCGATGCCGACAAGCGCGAGCTAGCAAAGTCCGCCACTGATTCCGCCGACGCCGCGGGCACTGCCGACGCAGCCGCGGTCGAGGCGGGCATTGATGCCGTCGCCGCCGATTCGGACGCAGCCGGTTCTGTTGCCGGGTTGGGCGCCGCACCGGTCGCGGAGACGAGGCCCGCGTCGGATGCGGTCACTTCGGGCGTTGCCGGAGCAGCTGCCGCGCCGGTCACCGAGACCGGTGCCGCGTCGGCCGGCGAGAGTGCCGCTGAGTCGGCTTCGGAAGGATCTGGTGCCGGGTCGGCTGCCCCGGCGACCGGCGCCGCGTCCGCTGATGCGAGTGCCGCTGAGTCGGCTGCGGCCGGGTCTGTTGCCGGGCTGGGTGCAGCGCCGGTCGCCGACGCGCGTGTTGTCGAGTCGGGCGGGGAGCCGTCCACCGGGTCTGTTGCCGGACTGGCTGCAGGGCCGAGCGCTGACTCCGCCGCCGAGTCGACCGTTATCGACGCGGGCGCGCAATTCGCCGCCGCCGCATCGGGTTCGGCCGATCGGACTCCGGCGGTCGAGGAAAACGACAGCGCCGCAACGCCTTCCGAGTCGAACGCGACGCCGCGGGAAGCGCGGCTGCACGATGGCGGCACCGCGCCGGTGGAGACGATCGTGCACGTGTTGCGCCACGGCGAGGTGCACAACCCGAACGGGATCCTCTACGGCAGGCTGCCCGGGTTCAGCCTGTCGGTGGCGGGCCGGTCGCAGGCCGGAGCCGTCGCGCGGGCGCTGGCCGAGCACGATATCGCCGTGGTGATCGCCTCGCCACTGCAGCGAGCCCAGGAAACCGCGGAACCGATTGCGGCACAACATCATCTGCTCGTGCGCACCGATGAGAACCTGATCGAGGCGGGCAATACCTTCGAGGGGCTGCGGGTCTCCGTCGGCGACGGTGCGCTGCGCAAGCCGCGGCACTGGTGGAAGCTGCGCGATCCGTTCACCCCGTCCTGGGGCGAGCCGTACCTGCAGATCGCGCACCGCATGCTGGCCGCGGTGAACAAGGCGCGGGTGGAAGCGGCCGGGCGTGAGGCGGTGCTGGTGTCGCATCAGCTGCCGGTCTGGACGCTGCGCCGGTTCCTGCAGGGCCAGCGGCTCTGGCACGACCCGCGCCAGCGCCAGTGCTCGCTCGCGTCGCTGACCTCGCTGGTCTACCAGGGCGACACCCTCGTCGACATCGTTTACTCCGAGCCCGCCGGTGGTTCGGATCCCTCGGTACACGGCGCATGATCGGGTGCACCGCCTCCGCTGAACCGCCTGCCGGATCGGCCCGGCGGGTCGTTCCTGTGCTGCTGGCCTGCGTCGCCCTGGTGGTGACGCTGGCAGGCTGCTCGAGCGGTAAGGACGCGGTGGCCTCCGGTGGCACCTTCGAATTCGTCTCGCCCGGCGGCAGAACCGAGATCTTTTACGACCCGCCCAGTTCGCGCGGCACCATCGGCAAGCTGGCCGGGCCCGATCTGATGACCGAGGGCAAAACTACCTCGGTGCAGGATTATCCGGGCAAAGTCGTGGTACTCAATCTGTGGGGCCAGTGGTGCGGACCCTGTCGCGCGGAGGCGCCCGCGCTCGAAAAGGTCTACGCCGCAACGAAAGACAGCGGTGTCGCCTTCATCGGCATCAATGTCCGTGACCCGCAACAGGACAAGGCCCAGGACTTCGTCGTCGACAACAAGGTCGGCTACCCGTCCATCTACGACCCGTCCATGCGCACCCTGCTGGCCCTCGGTGGCAATTTCCCGACCAGCGTCATTCCCACCACCCTGATCTTGGATCGTCAGCATCGCGTCGCCGCGGTGTTCCTGCGCTCATTGCTGGCCGACGATCTGCAACCGATTGTTCAAAAAATCGCCTCGGAGGAAGCACAGTGAATCGCGATCGTCGTACCCGTACCCTGCGTGCCTGTCGCCCTCGGCAGGGCGCCCGCCGAATCGGCGGTGCCTGGGCCGTGGACGACCGATGGAAGGGCATCGCCACCGTGCCGCGCAGCGTCGCGGCGGACTCGCTGCTGGACTTCGGCGTGCTGTTCGAGTCGACCGAGCCCACCGAGCAGCGCGTCGTGCTGCGCGGCGACACCGAACCGGCCGAGCAGGCGCCGGAGGGTGAGGCCGGGTGAGTCCCCGCGTGACACCGGTGGACCGGTCATGACACCGGTGACCGAGTAATGCCGCTCGCCGCCGTAGGGGATTCGTTCCAGCAGACGGCCGCGACCGGACCGTTGCTGCTGGCGCTGGGCGCCTGCCTGCTGGCGGGCCTGGTCTCCTTCGCTTCGCCGTGCGTGGTGCCGTTGGTGCCGGGCTATCTGTCCTATCTCGCGGGGCTCGTCGGTGCCGAGGCGCCGCCCGCCACCGTCGCGCAAGCCGAAGGGGCGCAACCGAGTTCGGTAGCGGTCGAGTCGGCCAAGGCCGACCTGCGGGCCGGTCGGATGCGGGTGGCCGGTGCGGCGGGCCTGTTCGTCGCCGGGTTCACCGTCGTGTTCGTGCTCGCCACCGCAACGGTTTTCGGCGTGATCCAGACCCTGAACGTGAATCGTGAACTGCTGCAACGCATCGGCGGCGTGGTCACCATCCTGATGGGCCTGGTGTTCATCGGCCTGGTCCCCGCGCTGCAGCGCGACACCAGGATGGAGCCGCGCAGGCTCACCAGCATCGCGGGCGCGCCGCTGCTCGGCGGCGTCTTCGCACTCGGCTGGACGCCGTGCCTCGGGCCCACCCTGTCCGGCGTGATGGCGGTGGCCGCGGGCACCGAAGGCACCACCGCGGTGCGCGGGGTCGCGCTCATCGTCGCCTACTGCCTCGGTCTCGGTCTGCCGTTCGTGATCCTGGCGTTCGGGTCGGCCAGCGCGCTGCGCGGCGTCGGCTGGCTGCGCCGTAATTCGCGCGCCATCCAGGTCGCCGGCGGCATTCTGCTCGTCCTGGTCGGCGCCGCACTGGTCACCGGCGTGTGGGACCAGTTCGTCGGCTGGGTGCGTGACGCGTTCGTTTCCGAGGTGACACTGCCGATATGACCGTGACGGAAAATCCGGTGACCGAACCCGCCGCGGTGCCGAGGCAATCCCGGCTGGGCCGTGCCGTGGCCTTCGCCCGCAACGCCTGGCGCGGGCTCACCAGCATGCGCACCGCGCTGGTGCTGCTGTTCCTGCTGGCGTTGGGCGCCATTCCCGGCGCCCTGCTGCCGCAACGAAACCTCAACGAGCAGAAGGTCGCCCAGTACATCGCCGACCGGCCGACGCTCGGCCCGTGGATGGACCGGTTCGAGCTGTTCGACGTGTTCGGCAGCTTCTGGTTCACCGCCATCTATGTGCTGCTGTTCATCTCGCTGGTCGGCTGCATCCTGCCGCGCTGTGTCGACCACTACCGCGCGCTGCGCACCCCGCCGGTGCGCGCGCCACGCAACCTGACCAGGCTGCCGCACCACTACTCGGGCAGCGCCGAGCAGACGCCCGACGAGGTCGTCACGCGGGTTCGTAAAGAGTTGCGCGGTTGGCGCACCGAGGTCCGGCCGGGTACCAGGGACGGCGAGATCACCCTCGCCGCGGAGAAGGGGTACACCCGCGAACTCGGCAACCTCGTGTTCCACCTCGCGCTGGTCTGCCTGCTGGTCGCCATCGCGGTCGGCAAGCTGTTCGGCTACGAGGGCAGCGTCATCGTCATCGCGAACAACGGGCCCGGCTTCTGCACCACTTCACCGGCCGTCTTCGACTCGTTCAAGGCGGGCAATGTCAACGACGGCACCGGCATGGCGCCGATCTGTGTGCGGGTCAAGGACTTCAAGGCCGACTACCTGAACAACGGGCAGGCCGAGATGTTCACCTCGAACATCGAATACCAGTCCGGCGATGACCTACAGAGCGACACCTGGCGCGCGACGCGCATCCAGGTGAACCATCCGCTGCGGGTCGCGGGCGACCGTATCTACCTGCAGGGCCACGGTTTCGCGCCGACCTTCACGGTCACCTTCCCGAACGGGCAGACCCGCACCGAGACCATCCAGTGGCGCCCCGACGACGCGATGACCTTCCTGTCCAGCGGCGTGCTGCGGATCGACCCGCCCGGCGGCATGTACGCCACCGACGAGGAGCGGCGCAAGAACCAGATCGCCATCGAGGGCCTGTTCGCGCCGACCGCGCTGTTCCACGGCAGCCTGATGACCTCGTCGTACCCCGCGATGAACGATCCGGCCGTCGCCGTCGACATCTATCGCGGCGACACCGGCCTGGACACCGGCAAGCCGCAGTCGCTGTTCGCACTCGATCCCGAGCAGGTCAAGCAGGGGCGACTGGCCAAGGAGGCCAGGGTGAACCTGCGCCCCGGCGAGTCTACCAGCCTGCCCAACGGCACCAAGGTGACCTTCGACGGTGCCCAGGAATTCGTGAATCTGCAGGTGTCGCACGATCCGGCGCAGCAGTGGGTGCTGGTGAGCGCGGTGGCCATGATGCTCGGCCTGCTGGTCTCGCTGCTGGTGAAGCGGCGCCGGATCTGGGTCCGGGTCTACCCCGCCGAAGGGGCAGCCGGTACCTTGGGCAAACGACGCACCGTAGTAGAAATGGGCGGGCTCGCCCGGACCGATCAGGCGGGCTGGGGCAGTGAGTTCGACCGGCTACGCGCGCGCCTGCTGGATGCGCGGCCCGACTCGGCCGACGCGAAGACCACGGGAGAGTAGAGATGCCGATCAACGAGACCATCGCGCGCTACAGCGATTTCTCGTTCAAGACCGCGATCGTGGTCTACGCGCTGGTGCTCGTGCTGCTGATCTGGCAGTACGCCACCGCGCGCAGCCGTCAGGTCGCGGAGCGCGAACTCGTGTCCGTCGGCGGACCCAGCGTCGATCCCGCGCTGCCGGGCCGGGTCGTCGAGCCACCGGCTAAGTCGTTGTCCGAGCGGCTCGGCAACACGGCGTTCTCGGTTCTGGTCGTCGCCGTCGTGCTGCACATCGGCTCGATCGTGCTGCGTGGTTTCGCGACGCACCGATTCCCGCTCGGCAACATGTACGAGTTCGTCACCATGGCCACCGCCGCCGCGGTCCTGATGGGCGCGCTGTTCCTGCGCGAGCAGCGTTACCGCGCCATGTGGGTCTTCCTGCTCGTCCCGGTGCTGATCCTGCTGTTCCTCGCGGGCACCATCCTCTACGCCGACGCCGCCCCCGTGGTGCCCGCCCTGAAGTCCTTCTGGCTGCCCATCCACGTCACCATCGTCAGCATCGGCAGCGGCGTCTTCCTCTTCGCCGGCGTCGCCAGCCTCCTGTTCCTCTACCGCATCCGCCAGCCCGAAGGCCAAGAGTCGAACAGCATCCTCGGCACCATCGCCCGCCGCCTGCCCGACGCCCGCACCCTCGACCGCCTCGCCTACAAGGCCACCATCATCGGCTTCCCCCTCTTCGGCGCGGGCGTCATCCTCGGCGCCATCTGGGCCGAAGCCGCCTGGGGCCGCTTCTGGGGCTGGGACCCCAAAGAAACCTGCTCCTTCATCGCCTGGGTCCTCTACGCCGCCTACCTCCACGCCCGCGCCACCTCCGGTTGGCGCGACACCAAAGCCGCCTGGATCAACGTAGCCGGTTTCGTAGCAATGCTTTTCAACCTC
>NZ_BJXA01000130.1 GCF_007990755.1 Nocardia ninae NBRC 108245
CATGGTTCAGTTGTTACGCGCAGTTACTCGGCGCGGGCCTGCCGTCGAAGCGGCCGTCGAGCCAGTTGAGCATCGACGGAAAGCCGAGCACGGCGGCGGTCAGATGGTCGGGGCTGGGGAAGATCTCCGACTCCACCCGCACGCCGGCGCGGCAGTACCGGTGCATCGTGTTGGCGATGGCATCCAGCGGGATGACATTGTCCTGCGGGGAGTGCCACTCGAAGATCGGCGTCTCGGGTACGCCGTCGTAGAGCTCCACGCTGTTCTCGTCTGCCACCGCCCATGCCTTCGGGTCGTGCGCGAGGACAAGGTCTTTCGCGTACTCCGGCAGGCTGTGGCCGACACCGCGGGCCAGCAGATCGTTGGTGCAGCTGTTGGCGATCGACCTGGCCGCCGCGAGCCCCTTCTCGTTCAACGCGCTGCTGATCGGGATCCGGTCCGGGTATTCCCGCTCCATACCGAGCACGGCGGCCATGCCGAGACCGAACGCCGGGTGCTGGTTGTGCCCGATGGCCCAGCCCATCGTCGTCAGGTTCATCGGGACACCGCCCTCGGCGGCGCCGACGATGTTCAGCTCGGGCGCGTACTTCGGCGCCAGCGCGGCGGCCCAGGCGGTCGCCATGCCGCCACCGGAGTAGCCGGACAGCGCCACCGGGCTCTTGCCGAGGGTGAGCTGCGGCAGCCGCTGTGCGGCGCGGATGCCGTCGAGGGTGATCTGGCCGCCCAATTTCGCTGCGCCGTAAGCACTGTTCGGGCCCAGATGGTCGGGCAGCGCGACGGACCAGCCGCGCAGCAGCGCGACGTTCAGCATCGGCGCGAACGGGACGATGAAGTTCGGGTCGTTGGCGTAGAGCGAGTGCGAGATCGCGCACTGGGTGCCGAGCCCGTTGATGATGTGCTGGAAGGACAGCAGCGGCGCGTCCGCCCGGTGCCCGATCGGGGTCACCACCGTGGTGGTCGCCGCGATCGGCTTGCCGAGGGAGTTGGTCGAGCGGAACTTGATCAGGGTGACCGAGGCGCCGGGGAAGAAGAACAGCGGCGGCATCGGACGGGCGTCCAGCACGTCGCCGGGGGTTTTGGCCGCGATGTCGGCCGGGGCGGCGTAGAACGGATCCGGGTCCGGATTCGGATAGATCGGCTGGGCGTTGGCGGTGCCGGTGCCCGCGGCGGCCATGACCGCGCTGATCGTCAGCGCGCCGAGGGCCGCGAGAATCGGTCTCAGTTTCGGGCCACCGGTTGCCTGCCGAAAAAGTCGTCTACCCACTGGGTTGTACCTCCACTGCATCGCGATAATTTTCAGGTGTCCGGCGAACTGCATTTCACGGGCGCGAAACGACAATAGTCATCGGCTCGCTTCTTGTCGCGGGCGAGCCGGGGTGGAAGTGTCGCAGATTACATAGCGCTCTTACAGCCGATTTCAGTTGTGCTCAAAGTGCCTCGCCCGCAATCGCGAGCGGGTCGCCGCCAGCGGCAATGAGCTTGCTGGCCAGGCGATTTGGTCAGCATAGTGGCTCATGGGCGGGTCGGCGCAAATGGAACCGCGCAGCGTTTCAGCGCGACTTAAAAGCGTGTTCAGTTTTCCTTGAAACGTTTTCCTGCGTTTACCGGCTATTATCCGAAGATCGCACGCTTCTGCTTTGTTCGCCCCACCGCTGCCGCTCGGCCGATGTAATGACGGCGACCGTATCGGCCTATCCGCGCGCATGCCGATGCGGAAAATTCATGTGCACCTAACGAGCTGCTCCGTCGGAATTCATCGCGCGTGGGTGACGCCCGCGCATCCGCCGCTTCGATCGCCGTGCCGCCACCGGGTCCCGGGTGCCCGGGCGGGAATAATGAACCACTCCCCCACGATTGGACCCGATCATGACCAGCGCTGACTTGTTGATCGATGCCTTCGGCCGAGTCCAGGAGCACGTGCACGCGGCGGTGTCCGGCCTGACCCGCGACGAGCTCGCCGCCCGGCTCGATCCGGGTGCCAACTCCATCGCCTGGCTGATCTGGCATCTCACCCGCGTCCAAGACGACCACATCGCCGACGTCGCGAACATCGAGCAGGTGTGGACGGCGGCGGGCTGGGTCGAGCGCTTCGGCTTGCCGTTCGACCACACGGCAACCGGCTACGGCGACAGCCCGGACCAGGTGGCCCAGCTCGGCGCCGCGTCGGCGGATCTGCTCCTCGGGTACTACGACGCGGTGCACGCCCAGACGACCGAATACGTCTCGAAACTCACCGACGCCGACCTTCCCCGCGTCGTCGACACCCAATGGGATCCGCCTGTGACGCTCGGCGTCCGGCTGATCAGTGTCATCGACGACGACATCCAGCACGCGGGCCAGGCGGCCTTCATCCGAGGAGTGCTGTTGCGCCGCAGGTGAATCGGCGGCCCGAATTCAGGGTGATCCCTGATGGCCGACGGGGTGCGCGTCTACATACTCATATAGTCGATATCGACTATATCAGTCATGCGGAGACGCCTTATGTCAGTCCAGACCCGTTCCTTGCCGAATCACGCACGGACACGCCACCTTCCGCCGCGCAGCGCGCTAATCATGCTGGCCGGGTTCACGCTGCTCGCGGTCGCCGCCGCCATGCTGCCGTCGGTCTTCCCACCGAGCATGCCCGCGGCCCGAGTTCCGATGTGGTGCTTGCTCGCCGTGCTCAGTGGCGGGCTCGCCGCGCTCCTCACCGTGCGGCCGCCCACGCCCCGCGCGGTGGTACTCGGCCTCGGCTGGCTGCTCGTCACCGCGACCGTGTTGCAGGCGTTCGTCGTCGGCGACCTGACCGCGATGTTCTCGACGTGGCTGGCGGTGCCGATCCTGGCACTGCTGGCCGGTCAGTTGACGCCCAAGCCGCGTAAGGCACTGGTCGCCGCACATGTCATCGCCTCGGCCTGCTGGGTCGGTATCGCCCTCACGGTCGCGGCGATGTCGGTGGTCGCGATGACGACCGGCGATATCGGCACCAGCCGGGTGACCTATGAGCTGATGGCGATCTTCGACCTGACGCTGCTGCCGTGGGCGAACTTCGCCACCTTCCTCACCGGCCTGGCCCTCGGCCTCACCACGAGCTGGGGCCTGTTCCGCTACTACTGGGTGGCCGTCAAGCTCACCATCGCGGTGGGAATCCTGTTCGTGGCGTTCGGGTTTCTGCACGACGCACTGGAGCAGGCGGCCACCGAAGCCGAGCATCTGGCTGCCGTGGGCGGCACGACCGCGGAACTCAGCGCGGCCGCCGAGGTGGCGTTCTGGGGTTTCGGCGGTTCGATGCTCAGCCTCGTTGCGGCAGTGCTGCTTTCGCTGTACAAACCCGGCGGCAAGACCAGCCGCGGTCGTCGGGTGCTGACCGGGGGTCGCGGCGGACAGCCACAGATTCGGGCGACCATCGTCGACACACGACCGATCGCCGAAGGGACGGTTGCGCTCACCATTACCCCCGATGGCGCTGCGACGCTGCCGGATTGGGCGCCGGGCGCACACATCGACCTGGTGCTGCCGTCCGGCCTGGTGCGCCAGTACTCGTTGTACGGTGACCCGACCGAGACCGGCACCTACCGAGTAGCCGTCCTACGCGAGCCCGACGGACGCGGCGGCTCTGCCGAGATACACACCTTGCGGGCGGGCACGCGCATCGGGATCCGCGGTCCGCGCAACAACTTTCCACTCGTCGCAGCCGATACCTACCTGTTCATCGCGGGCGGCATCGGCATCACGCCTTTCCTGCCCATGATCGACCAATTGCACCGATCGGGTGCCGACTGGCGATTGATCTATCGCGGGCGATCGCTGCCGACAATGGCTTTCGCCAACGCGCTGACCCGGCAATACCCGGACCGCGTGACGTTGCTGCCCGCCGACACCCATCCGCGGCCGGACCTCGGCGATCTGCTTCGGAAAACACCCGACGGTGTCGCGGTCTACTGTTGCGGACCCGAAAGACTCATCAGCGCAGTGGAATCGGCGATGGGCACGCACGCAACTCTGCACACCGAACGGTTCGCCGCGAGCAATCGCGCCGCCGAGCAGGCGAACGCCCCGTTCGAGGCGGAACTGCGACGGTCGGGCGTGGTGGTTCCGGTGCCCACGAACCGGACCCTGCTCTCGGCGATCCAGGACATCGATCCCACGGTCGACCTGTCCTGCGAGGACGGCGTGTGCGGCAGTTGCGCCACCCGGGTGCTGGCCGGGGTGCCCGACCATCGGGATGATGTCCTGCAAACCGACGAGCGCGATCGCGTCGATATCATCTACCCCTGTGTATCTCGCGCACGCGGTGAGCGCATCGTGCTCGACGTGTAGGAGCCGAAGGAGGGGCCGGTGGCCGCCAGGCGCGACCCGCTGCACAATCCGCTGGCCCTCGCCGTGCTCGCATACCTCATCGAACGCCCCATGCACCCTTACGAACTGGGCAAGTTACTCAAGGAGCGCAACGCCGGTCGCAGCATCGACTACAAGCACGCCTCGCTCTACATGGTCGTCGAGCAGCTCACCAGGGCCGGATACATCGCGCCGCAGCACACCGAACGCGAGGGTCAGCGTCCGGAACGCACGGTGTACCGGCCCACCGAATCCGGAAAGTCCCGCCTGCACGAGCGGATGCGGGAGCTGGTTTCGGTGCCTGCCAAGGAATACCGGCAGTTCGAGGCGGCCCTGTCGTTGATCGTGGTGCTGCGCCCGCAGGATGTAGCCGACCTACTGGATCAGCGACAACGCGCGCTCGCGGAGCAGATCGATCAGCAACGTGCGTTCGTGCACGCCACCGACGACGTCGAACCGCTGTTCCAGATCGAATACCACTACCGGATCGAATTGCTCGAAGCCGAACTACGTTTCATCGAACGCTTCCGCGACCTCATCCGAGCAGATCCCGCTGCCCTCGGCCAGTTCTGGCAGCAACTGCACGCCCGGTAATCGCGCTCAGGCCGGTGGCCAGTTCCGCAGCACCGCGTCGAGCGCGTCCAAGGTCCGCGACCAGGAGTCCTCGACATTTCGCGGGTGGCTGTCGTAGCGGCCGGTGGTTTCCAGGCTGACGTAGCCGTAGAAGGTGCCGTGCAGCAGGCGGATCGCGTCGGTCTGGTCGGGCTCGGCCAGGTCGTAGCCGCGCAGGATCGCGCGGGTCATCTCCGCGTGCCGCATGGCCGCGCTGGCGGCGGCCGTCGCCGGGTCGAGATCGAGCTGCGCCGCGGCGTACCGGCCCGGATGCCGCTTCGCGTAGTCGCGGTAGGCGTTGGCGAAGGCGACCAGCGCGTCCTTGCCCGCGCGGCCGGCCAGCGCGTCCGCGACCCGGTCGGCGAGTTCGGCCAGCGCCAGCACCGCCACCTTCACCCGCAGGTCACGCGCGTTCTCCAGGCGGGAGTACAGGCTCGCGTCCTTCACGCCGAGCTTGCGGGCCAGCGCCGAGACGGTCACGTTGTCGAAGCCGATCTCGTCGGCCAGTTCCGCCGCCGCCTCGACCAGGCTCTCGTCGGTCATCCGTGCGCGTGCCATACCGTTCTCCTCATCGACCAAGGACCTAAAACATTTGCCTAATATGTCTAGGTAGTTTAGCGTATCTACTTGCTAAATCAGCCAGCGAGTGCGACCGAGGGGAGACCTCCACCATGAACGCTCAGGTTTCCCATCCGACGCGCCCGACGGAGTTCGGCCGAATCTTCCCGCCGGACGACAGCTGGCTCGCGCGGCAGCGGCCAGAGGAGATCCTGCTGCCCGACCTGCCGATCATCGATCCGCACCATCACCTCTGGTACCACCCTGGATTCCGCTATCTGCTGGAGGAATTCACGGCGGACACCGGCAGCGGGCACAACGTGATCGGCACCGTCCACGTCGAGTGCATGTCGGCGTACCGCACCGACGGGCCGACCGAGTTGCGACCGGTCGGCGAGACCGAGTGCATCGCCACACTGGCCGCGGCCGCCGCCGCCGCGGGCGGTCCGACCAGGGTCGCCGCCGGAATCGTCGGACGGGCGGACTTCGCCCTCGGGGCCGACATCGTCGACAACGTCATCGAGCATCACCTCGCCGCCGCGCAAGGCCGATTCCGTGGTCTCCGCTTCGCGGCGAGCTGGGACGCGAGCGCGGATATCGAGCTCAGCCATCCGGGCAGCCGGCCGCACATGCTCGCCGAACCGGCGGTGCGGGAGTGCGCACGCGTGGTCGCCGACCGCGACCTGGCGCTCGACCTGTGGATTTTGTCCCCCCAACTCGCCGACGCCGCCGAGTTGGCCGAGGCGATTCCCGAGCTGCGCCTGGTGCTCGACCACTGCGGCGCACCTCTCGGCTTCGGACCCTATGCCACCGACCGGGCGGCACACTTCGCCACCTGGGCGCGGGGCATCCGGGAGGTGGCGCGACGACCGAACGTCGTCTGCAAACTCGGCGGCCTGCTCGCCACCGCCGCCGCCTTCGACTACCGCACCGCCGCGACGCCGCCGACCTCGGAAGAGCTTGCCGCCCTGTGGCGACCGTGGTTCGACACCTGCGTCGAGGCCTTCGGTCCGGACCGGTGCATGTTCGAAAGCAACTTTCCCGTCGACAAAATGGGAACTCGATACGCGACGCTGTGGAACGCCTTCAAAAGGCTTGCCGCCGGCGCCTCGGATACCGAACTGGCCGCGCTGTTCGCGGGAACCGCCCGCCGAACATATCGGCTGACGCTGTAGCCGCCGCGATCTCCCTAAGGAACATCCCCATGATCACCATCCCCATTCGACCCGAAATAATCCGTGGCGCACTCGATTTCGAGCGCACCGCGAAAGGACTGCTGCCGCACCGCCTTCCGGCGAGCGCGCGCCAGCAGTTCCCCGACGACTATCTGGCGATGGTCGAGGCCCAGCCCGCCGGCGTGCGGCTGGCCTTCCGAACCAGCGCGACCGTCATCGAGCTGGACACGCTGCCCATTCGGACCGTCTACCGAGGCGCCCCGGCGCCGTCGGACGGCGTGTACGAGCTGCTCGTGGACGGTCGACCGGCCGGCCGGGGCACCGTGCCCGGCGGCACCCGCCAGCTCGTCGACATGGCCACCCAGGCGAAGGTCACCGAGACCGGCCCGGCGGGCACCCTCCGCTTCGACGGACTGTCCGCCGATCCGAAGGACATCGAAATCTGGTTGCCGCACACCGAAATCACCGAGTTGGTCGCCCTGCGCACCGACGCACCGGTCGAGGCGACGCCGGACCGTGGCCGCAGAACATGGCTGCACCACGGCAGTTCGATCAGTCACGGTGCCAACGCCGACCGCCCGACGGCCACCTGGCCCGCCCTGGCCGCCGCCCGCGGCGAGGTCGAGCTGATCAACCTGAGTCTGCGCGGCAACTGCCTGCTCGATCCGTTCGTCGCGCGCGCCATCCGCGATACCCCGGCGGATCTGATCAGCCTCAAGATCGGCATCAATGTGGTCAACTCGGATGTGATGCGGCTGCGCGCCTTCGGGCCCGCGGTGCACGGTTTCCTCGACACCATCCGGGACGGGCATCCGAGCACGCCGCTGCTGGTCGTCTCCCCCATTCTCTGCCCGATCCACGAGGACACGCCCGGTCCGGGCGCTCTCGAATTCGACGGCACGAGAGTGACTTTCCGCGCCACCGGCGACCCCGCGGACCGGGCCACCGGGCGGCTGACCCTCAACATCATCCGCGACGAACTCGCCCGCATCACCAAGCAGCGCGCGGCCGACGACCCGAACCTGCACTACCTCGACGGCCGTTCGCTGTACGGCGAGAAAGATTTCCAGGAGCTGCCCCTGCCCGACCACCTGCACCCCGACCCCGCCACGCACCGCCGCATCGGAGAACGCTTCGCCGACTTCGCCTTCGGCGACACAGGGTTGTTCGCCGACTGAGTTCGACCCCGCTGTCGAGCCATCGATAGCGGGGTCGGGAACGGCCCTTAAGTGGTTTCCCTGATGTGCGACAGGTGCGGGCCGGCGGATACTTCCTGGTGCGGTAGATCACCTGGGGAGGCAGCCGATGTCAACTCTCGAATCCACGAAAACTGTTGCCGCTGACCAGTTTCGTCGGCTTCAACTGCGCGTCGCCGGCATCGTGGCGTTGACCGGGGTGGTGCTGATCGTCTTCGTCAATTCGCTTCTGGGCGAAGTGCCGCGGACCGAATACCTCGCGGTGCTGGACCACGTCAACGAACGTCCCTGGTTCGTGATGCGCCTGGCCGGAATTCTGGCCATGCTCGCCTGGGTGGTGGCGTTCTCGACAGTGGGCCGGACACTGCGCGATCCGATCGGCCGAGTGATCGCGCGGATGGGCGAGCCGGTGCTGATCGTCGCGGTCGCGGTCTTCGCGGTCGACTACGCCCACGACGGCTTCAGCATCGGCGTCACCGCAGAGCGTTGGGCCGCAGGCGAGCTGGCCGCGAACGACGCCGTTGCCGACGCCAGGGTGCTGGAGGTACTGGTCGGTGCCACCTCGATGTTGTCCCAGGCACTACTGGGCCTCGGGTTGACGATCTACGCGGCAGCGCTGCTACTGACGCGCGAATTCTCCCGAATCCTGTGCTGGCTCGGCATCATCGGCGCCGCAGGATGGTTCCTGGGCGGCGCGGCGCTGATCGCCAGGGTGGACGGTCTCCGGTTCGAGGTCGTCCTTCCCTTCGTCGGCGCCGCAACGATCTGGGTGACCGGGATCGGTATCACTTTGATCCGACGCAGCTTTCGGACCGATCAATAGTGCCGGTCAGGCGTCCGCGACGAGGTGGCGGGCGCGGGGTTGGTGGTGCCATGCGCCGGACGGGGCGCGGCGGAGGAATTCGTCGCGTAGCTGGGCGATGAAGGTGGCGCCGCGGGCGGTGGCCAGGGGGCGCAGCGGGCCGGAGGTGGTGTGGGTGTCGAAGAACGTTGCCGCGTCGGGGTGGGACATCGGGTAGGAGAGGTGCTCGTCGCGTTCGATGCAGGTGCCCTGTGTGGTCAGGGCGGGGGCCAGGCGTTGTTCCCAGGATCTGTCGCCTGCGGGTACCTCGGCGCGTAAGACCTTGGAGAGCAGTGCGAACGGGCCTTCGGTTTCCGTTGCGGTCGGCCAGAAGACAACTGACAGCCGACCGCCGGGACGTAAAGCCGCTGCCCAGGATTGGATCGCCTGGTCGGGCTCGGGCAGCTGCTGTAGTCCGAAGACCGACACCACTGCCGCGCACCGATGAGCCCAACGGGAATCCAGGGTCGAGGCGTCCCCTTCGACGACGCTCACCTGCGGGTGTGACGCGGCGCGTTCGCGGGCCCGGCGCACCATGCCCGGGGACAGGTCGATGCCGACCAGCTCACGGTCCGGGAGATGCTCGACCAGCGCGTCCAGCTCTGGAAATGTCCCGCAGCACGGGACGAGAACCGGCCCCGACGGCAGGGCGTCGACGGTGACCGCACGCACGGCCGCGGCCACCCACGGCGCGAAGCGTGGGACGTAGTACGCCTCGTACCCGGTCACCGCCTCGTCCCAGCCCCTGGCGCGGCGGGCGAGTTCTTCGGCACGGTCGGTCACGTTGTCCACCTTGCCTTTTCACGCGTGCCGGGGACGGACGTGCACGCGCTCACCCTGCAAGCCGAACAGGATGAGCAGCTCCACCGCCTGCCCGTCGGCCGAACCGAGCCAGTGCGGCAGCGAGGTGTCGAACTCCGCGGCCTCACCGGGCGGCAGCGTGATGTCCTGCTCGCCGACTATCAAGCGCAGTTTGCCATTGAGCACATACAGCCACTCGAAACCGCTGTGCGTTTTCAGCGCCACCTCGGCCGGCTGCTTCCTGGCCGGGATGAGCATCTTGTAGGCCTGGGTGCCGCCGGGCCTGCGGCTCAGCGGAATGAAGGTCATGCCGTGGCGATGGATCGGGTGCAGGTGGATCCGCAGGTCGCCGGTGCGTGGCGCGCCGACCATGTCGTCGATCGGGACGTCGTAGGCGCGGGCCAGCGGCAGCAGCAACTCCAGCGTGGCCCGCCGCCGCCCGCTCTCCAAGCGGGACAGCGTGCTCTCCGAGATGGCGGTCTTCGCCGCGAGCTCGGCGAGGGTGATGCCGCGCTGCCTGCGCAGCGCACGCAGCCGCGGCCCGACCGCATCCAGTACGTCGTCGATGTCATCGGCCATGTCCCCATCTTGCCGAGACGGCAAGTTTGCGTGCAATCACGGACGGTCCGGAGCCACAGTGAAAACGGTTCCTGTTGATCTTCGAAAGGGCGAGGCCGCATGGGCACGCACTCCACCGACACCGCCGCCGGCCGCTTCTGGGACGAGCACTACCGCACGCCACGGCCCATCCGCACCGGACGGGCGAACCCCGTGCTCACCGAGATCGCGGACGCGCTCGCCCCGGGCACCGTGCTCGACCTCGGCTGCGGACCCGGCGACGACGCGCTGTGGCTCGCCGCGCGCGGCTGGCAGGTCACCGCGGTCGACATCGCGGTCACCGCAGTGCGGCGCCTCGCCGAGCAGGCCCGGGCGCTGGACCTGCACACCAGGATTTCCGCGCAGTGCGTCGACCTGGCCGAGGACTTTCCGGCCGGCACGTTCGACCTGGTGTCCGCGCAGTACTTCCACACACCGTTCGCGCTGCGCCGGGCGCGCGTCCTGCGCACTGCGGCACACGCACTGGCCCCCGGTGGCCGCCTCCTGGTCGTCGACCACGGCTCCACCGCACCGTGGTCCTGGAATCAGGATCCCGAGGTTCACTACCCCACCCCGGACCAGGTGTCCGCCGAGCTGGCCCTCGATCCCCAGCAATGGTCCATCGAGCGCGCGGAGACGCCGCGACGGCGGGCGACCGGCCCCGGTGACCAGACCGCGACCGTCGTCGACCACGTCCTGGTCATCCGCCGCACCACACCCTGACCCCCAACGACTTTCAGCCTGAACGGAGGGACCGACAATGCCCACACCACGACGCCGCCGCGACGCGGGCCCGCCGCAGACCGGCCCCGGCGAAAAGGAGGTGCTGCTCGGCTTTCTCGACTACCTGCGCGACGCGGTACTCGCCAAGGCCGACGGTGTGCCGGAACCGCAGATCCGCACCCCCGGTGTCGATTCCGGGACGAATCTGCTCGGCCTGATCAGCACCTCACTCAGGTCGAGCGCTACTGGCTGCTCGAGCACCCGGTCACCGACTGGGCAGCCACCTTCCGCCCGACGCCCGACGAGAGCGCCGAGCAACTCCTCGACGCCTACCGGCAGACCAACGCCGCAGCGAACGAGGTCATCGCAGCGTGCACCGACCTCACCGCGCCGGGTCCACGGCCGGGTGGACGCCGCACCGCACCGTCCTGGCGCTGGACGCTGACCCACATGCTCGAGGAGACGGGCAGGCACGCCGGGCACGCCGACATCCTGCGGGAACTCATCGACGGCGCCACCGGCCGCTGAAACCCCTTGTAACAGAGAGATACCCATGCATCACCCGAAGACTCCTGCCCGCCTGATCGCTGCCGCCGCGGCCGCGCTCGTGCTGATCACCGGTTGCGGATCCACCACCGACCCGGCGAAACCGGCCGACCCGGTGGCCGCACAACAGACGTCCGGCTTCGACGCCGCCACCCGCGACGACGAGGAGTTCAACCGCACCTTCCGGCACGAGTTCGCCGACGTCGACGGCGTGCGCATGCACTACGTCACCGGCGGCTCCGGCCCCGCCCTGGTGCTGTTGCACGGCTGGCCGCAGACCTGGTTCGAGTGGCGCGCCATCATGCCCGCCTTGGCCGAGCGCTACACCGTGTACGCCCTCGACCTGCCCGGACTCGGTGACAGCACCGGGTCGCCGCCGTCCTACGACAAGGCGACCCTGGCCCGCTACGTGCACACCCTCGTCGCCGAGCAGCTCGGGCTGCGCGATGCCAGGGTCGTCGGGCACGATCTGGGCGCGGCGGTGGCGTTCCAGTATGCCGTCCAATTCCCGCGGGACATCACCAAACTCGGCTATCTGGACCTGCCGCTACCTGGACCTGCGGTCAGCGGTGCGCAGTATCGGAATATGAGCTGGCACATCGCGTTCCATACGCAGCGGCAAGTCCCGGAGGCCGTGGTCGGCGACGATGTGCGCGAGTACCTCAGCCTGTTCTATCCGCAGGTCGCCTTCGGCGGCACCGCATTCGGCGGTTCCGGTGCCGCGTCACCGTTCACCGACGCGGAGATCGATGAGTACACCCGCACTTACCGGCGTCCCGAGGTGCTGCACGGCGGGTTCGAGTTGTATCGCACCCTCGACCAGGACGTCGCCGCCAATATCGCGGCGTCGCCCATCACCACACCGACCTTGGTGCTGACCGCCGCCGGACTGGTCGACTCGACCATGGCGACCCTCGCGCCGCGAATCGCCACGGTGACCCGCGCGGTCGACGTGCCGCGGGCCGGGCATTGGCTGGCCGAGGAGAACCCGAAGTTCGTCACCGACGAACTACTCGCCTTCCTCGGTTCCTGACGGCGGATGCTGCGCGTATCCGCGCTCAAACCTGTTGTCGCGCTTAACCATATGAAGCCACGGTGATGTTCGTCGACAAGCGGAGACAAACACAACAGGATGTCCACCGAGGTGTTCTGTTGTAGTCACTTCGCGGATAGCTGGTGGGTCTGGACTGATTCAGCAGAAAGGGGCCCAGGTTATGCGCCGTAATCCCATTGTCTCGATGACTATCGCCGCGATTGCCGCCGGGGTGGTGGCCGCGCCCGCCGCCACCGGCGAACCGAACGGTCCGGCTGGGTCGCGACCGCCGTATCCCGTCTCCTACCTGTTCAGCGACGCGGTGGACGCCGAGAGGGACCACCCCGGTGCCGCGCCGGTCGGCGCCAACGACTGGACCTGCAAACCCACTGCGCTACACCCCAATCCAATTGTGCTGGTGCACGGCGGGCCGGAGACGGTGCGCCTGGATTGGGGTGCGCTCGCGCCGTTGCTGGCGAACAACGGCTACTGCGTGTACGCCCTGAGCTACGGCGCGATTCCGGGGATGCCCGGACCGCTCGGCGCGCTCGGCGGGCTGTTGCCGATCGAGCAGAGCGCGCAGCAGTTGCGCGACTTCATCATCAAGGTGCGGGCGGCGACCGGCGCGCAGAGCGTCGATATCGTCGCGCACTCCGAAGGCAGCCTGGTCACCGACTATTACGCCAAGTTCCTCGGCGGCGCGAACAAGATCGACCGCTTCATCTCGATCGGGCCGGGCTGGCACGGCACCAGCTCGCTCGGGTTCGGCGCCCTCTTCACCGCGCTGGCCGCCCGGCTGCGGCTGACGCCCGCACTGACCGCCGTCGTGGACCCGGTCTGCGCCGCCTGCTTGCAGATTCAGACCGGCTCGGAATTCCTGCGCAAGCTCGCCGGCGCGGGCAGCACGGTGCCCGGCGTCACCTACACCAACATCGTCACCGAGCACGACGAGTTCGTGGTGCCGTACTCCAGCGGAATCGTGCAGGGGCCGAGCGTTTCCAACCACGTCGTCCAGGTTTACTGCCCCGGCGACCTGACCGACCATCTCCTGCTGCCCTACGACAAGGTGGTGGCCCAGCTCGTGTTGAACGCACTGGACCCGGACGACACCACCCACCCGACCTGCACCAGCACCCCGCCCAACAGCTGACAAGAAAGTGCCGCCGGACTCCTCGTCGAGTCCGGCGGCACCGCTGGGGGGTGGCGGGCTACCAGGCGCCCTTACCTACGAGCTTTCCCAAGATCTCGTCGAAGCCGTTGCTCCACGGGTCCCACGCCGCATTGTTCGCCGGCTTGTCGAAGCCGTTGCTCCAGGGATCCCAGGAGGACTCACCGGAGTTGGCCTCGGCCCACGGGTCCCACGACGAATCGCCCCAGGGGTTCCAGGACGCCTCGCCACTATCCGGCGTCGTCTCGGATCCGTCGCCCCATGGGTTCCAGGACGAATTGTCGCCATTGTCCGAACCATTGTCGGATCCGTCGCCCCACGGGTCCCAGGACGAATTGTCGCCATTGTCCGAACCGTCGCCCCAGGGATTCCACTGATCGCAGGGCGGATTACCGTCGCCGTCGGAAGGCGTATCGGGCTTGTCCCCGCCTGGCGTGTCCCCGCCGCCGGGCTTGTCCCCGCCACCGGGCTTATCGCCACCGCCCGGCTTATCGCCACCGCCGGGCTTTTCCCCGCCCGGCTTACCCGGCTTGTCCCCACCCGCAGGCTTCTCGTCCGGCGATCCGTTGGACGTGCCGAAGTTCTGCGTCCAGTAGGGCGTGCCGTTGCCGCTCTTGGCATAGCCGACGCCTATATCGCGTAGGCCGCAGTTGAGGATGTTGGCCCGGTGGCCGGCGCTGTTCATCCACGCGTTGACCACCTCGGTCGCGCTGCGCTGACCGGCGGCGATGTTTTCCGCCCAGGTCTGCGCTCGATAACCCGTTGCCCTGATCCGATCCCCCGGATCGCCTTTCGACGAGTTGTGATCCATGAAGCCGCCCGCGGCCATATCCTCCGAATGGCCTTGCGCGGCTTGGGTAAGACGGCTTTCAACTTTCAGAGCGGGACAGCCCGCTTTGGCACGTTCATTGTTGGTGAGACTGACGACCGCGTCGGCGGGTGCCTGCGATTCGGGCGCCGCCTGCGCGGCGGGTGCTCCGGCAACGGCGCAGAACGCGACCGCAGAGAAGCCGACAGCGGTGGAAAAAGACAGCATTGTAGCGGGGGAGAAACGCACAATTTCCTTCGAGAGTTGTCGAACTTTTAGAACAAATATCAGCCGACCGGGCTCGGCTCGAGCGCGAGCGGTTTCCAGTCGGCGTCGGCGTCGGCAGCGTCGACGACGTCGGCGTAATCAGCGACGCTGGTGTCGTCGCCGTCTTCGGTGTAACCGGTGTCATCGCCGTCCTCCGCGTAACCGGCACCGTCGGCGCCCTCGGAGTAACCGGTGATCTCCGTGTCGTCGGCGTAACCGGCGACATCGGCGTCATCAGTGGCTTCGGCCGTCTCGGCGTCCCCGGAATCCCCGGCCGCGCCGGAGTAGATGCCGACGCTGGTCTCCTCGGAGCCGTCGCCGGCATCGGAGTCGCCGGTCTCCTCGGCGTCGTCGACCGCATCAGAGTTGTCGACGACATCGGAGTCGGCATCCTCGGCGTAATCATCAGCGGCAGGCGCGGGCGCCGCGGGCCGCCCCTTCGGGCTCGGCGGATTGTTACTGGTGATCAACTGGATCAAGCCTTTCGCCAGCACCGGCCCGACCTCCTTCGCCAGCGCCTCCAGCACCGTGCGCAGCGGTGCGGGCAAGGCCGCACTGCCCGTGGCGAGCGAGTCCACGAGGGTGGCCAGCGGCGACCCGTCACTCTTCGGCGCCGGTCCCGGCTTCGCGGTGCCGCCCGGCTTGGGGGCCGGCCGCT
>NZ_BJXA01000131.1 GCF_007990755.1 Nocardia ninae NBRC 108245
CCGCCCTGGCCGCCGCCGCCGTCGTGTTCTTCTTCGGCGGCGACGCGGAACCGCCCACGGCCGCGACCAATCCGCCCCGGATCGGCGAGCCCGCCGCCTCCTCGGCCACCCAATGTACGGCCGAGCGGGTCGGCAACCGGATCAAGGGCAACGACCCGGGCAACTTCGACTCCGGCCCCGGCGCGATCTTCGCCTTCCAGCACGCGTACTACGTCGCGCGTTCCGGCGAGGAGGCCCGCGCAGCGACCACCCCGGACGCGGCGGTCGAGCCCGCGGCGGCCATCCAGCGTGGCATCGACAGCGTGCCCGCGGGCACCACCTACTGCGTCGCGATCACCCCTGGCGCGTTCGCGGGCCAGTACATGGTGGTGGTGACCGAAAACCGTCCTGGACGACCGCCGGTCACCTACAACCCGCAGCTCGTCACCACCACCACCGAGGGCGGGCGCACCCTCATCAGCGCCATCAGCCCCGGCCAATAGGCCTGGCGCTCAGGCAAATTCGTACTTGGCGACGACTTCCTCGTCGAGCTCGATACCGAGCCCCGGCCGCAACGGCACCTGCACCTGGTTGGCCCCGTACCGCAGCCGCGTCTCGGGCGTGAGCAGCAGTTCGAAGTTGTATATGCCCTTCTCCAGCGCGAAGTACTCCACGACCAGCGTGTTGGCGACCGCGCCGCACAGGTGGACGTGCAGGTTGTGATGCCAGTGCGGCGCCATCTGCAAGCCGAAGGCGTCGGCGGCGTGCGCGACCCGCAGCCACTCGGTGACCCCGCCGACCACTCCGGCGTCGGCCTGCAGGATCGACGCCGCGCCCGCCTCGATGAGCTGCCGGAATTCCCAACGGGTCTGGTGTATTTCGCCCGTGGCGACCGGTGTGCGGATCTGCCGGGCGAGTTCGCCGTGCCCGGCGATGGCGTCCGGTCCGAGCGGTTCCTCGAACCACCACAGCTCCCGCTCCCCCGCCGCCCGCTCGAAAGCCTGGATGGCCGTGCGTGCTTCGTGCACCGAGCGGTAGGCGTTGTTGGCGTCGAGGGCGAGCCGGCCGGTGTCGCCGATCGCCTCGATCGCGGCCGCGACCCGGCGCGCGTCCTCGGCCACGCTCAGTCCACCGACCTTGATCTTGTGATCGATAAACCCTTGGCCCGCATTGAATTCGATCTCCTTGCGGACGGCGTCGGCCCATTCGCCCTCGTCGGGTCGGTAGTAGCCGCCGGAGGCATAAGCGGGCAGCGGAGTTGTCGCGCCGCCGAGCAGGCTGGCCAGGGGTAGCCCGGCGCGTTTCGCGCGCAGGTCCCACAGCGCGATATCGATGGCCGACAGGGCCCGCAGCACCGCGCCGCGACGGCCGGCGAGCAGCGCCTCCTGGTACGCGCGGCCCCACAGTCCGTGCACGTCATTGTGGTCGGCGCCGAGGTAGACCGGCGCGAGCACGTCGTCGACCGCGCACTTGGTCAGCGTGCCGCCGCTGGTCCCGGCATAGGTGTAGCCGAGTCCGGTCGCGCCGGTGTCGTCGGTGACCTCCACCAGCACGTAGTGCCGATCGGTCAAGTCGCGGTTGGACATTCGGGTCGGCTTGTCGACCGGAATGCCGACGACGCGGGCCGAGATTCGAGTGATGGTCATCGAGTGCTCCTCGCGGATGGGGCGGTGCGTACCGCCTGGATGTTGGCGAATTCCGTAGCGCCGTAGCTGCTCAGCTCCCGGCCGTGCCCGCTGGCCTTGACCCCGCCGACGGGCAGGCGCGGGTCGGATTCGGAGATCCGGTTCACGAACACCGATCCCGCCGCGACCCTGGCCGCCAGTTGCTCGACCCGGCCGAGGTCACGACCCCAGATCGAGCAGCTGAGGCCGTACGCCGAGGCCTCGGCAGCCGCCAGCGCCGCGGCGGCCGAATTGACCGAAAGCACCGCACCGAGCGGGCCGAACGTTTCCTCTTGGAAGGCAACGGAATACGCATCGGGCACCGCGACGATGGTCGGCGTGAACCAGGCGCCCGGCCCGGTATCGCCGGCACCGCCGACCAGTACCTCGGCCCCGCCGGCCACCGTCGCGGTCAACTGCCTGCGCAGCTCGTCCCGCAGGTCAGCGCGGGCCATCGGGCCGATATCGGTGCCAGGCAGGGTCGGATCACCGACCACCAGCTTGCTGAGTTCGGCCACCATCGCCTCGGTGAACTCGGGAAAAATGCTCTGCTCCACAATGATTCGCTTCGCGGCGATGCAGCTCTGCCCGGCGTTGAGGAACCGGGAGCGCACCGCTGCCGCCGCCGCGTCGGCCACCTCGGCGTCGGACAACACGATGAACGGATCGGACCCGCCGAGCTCCAGCACCACCTTCTTGACCGCTTGCCCGGCCCTGGCGCCGACGATCGCGCCGACCCGATTGCTGCCGGTGAACGCCACCGCCGCGATGCGCGGATCATCGATGACCGCACCGATCCGCTCCGGCGGCAGCACCACGCTGGTCAGCACGCCGGTGCCGTACACCTCGTCGAACAGGCGCTGCACGGCCAGCGCGCAACCGGTGACGTTGTCGGCGTGCTTGAGCAGCACCGTGTTGCCGATCGCGACGGCGGGCAGCATGGACCGAAAGACCTGCCAGAACGGATAGTTCCACGGCATGATCGCCAAAAGCACGCCGAGCGGCCGGATTCGGATCTGCCCGCTGTCGGGGAACACGTCGACCGCCTGCGGCGCAAGGAGTTCGGCGACGTGATCGGCGTAGTAATCGCAGGTGAACGCGCACTTCTCGATCTCGGCGACGGCCTGGCCGATCGGTTTACCCATCTCGGTGGTGATCAGTAGCGCGAACGTGTGCGAGTCGGCCCGCAATCGGGCGGCCAGCAGGCGCAGCCGGTCGGCGCGGTCCGTGATCGGTTCGTCGGCCGCGCGACGCGCCGCCGCGACGGCTCGATTGAGCAGCGCGGACAACTGATGGTCGGAGGTGAAAGCGTAGGCCTCGAGGGGACTTCCGTCGGCGGGATTGCTCGTGGTGATCACCGGACCACCTCCTCGGCCGACCGCGACTCCAGCCAATCCTGGAAGCGTCGCCCGAGGATCACCGGGTTCTGCAGCAGCTTCGGCACATCGGTGGCGTTGCCGACCGCGATGCGCACGTGCAGCAGCACCGGGCCATCCGAACTCAACACTTCGGCCAATCGTGCCGCCAGCTCCTCGGGATCGGCTGCGCGGCGCACCGTCCAACCCGCGGCAGTGGCCAGCTCCCCTAAATCGATGCGTGCGCCATAGGTCGGCAAATTTGCCGTCGCGCCGTACACCCCGTTGTCCAGCAACACCATCACCAGCTTCGACGGCCGCAGGAAGCCGCCGGTGGCAAGCACATTCGGGTTCATCAGCAGCGATCCGTCACCCTCGATCGCCACCACCTTCGGCACATCCGTGTCCGCGATCCCCAGCGCGATGCCGGTCGCGACGGAACCCGCCAAACCCATCGCGTCGAGCAGATACAGATGATTCGGCCGATCCGCGACCGCCGCCAGCTCTCTACTTGAGGCGGCACAGGTCACCACCACCGGCAGGTCGCTGGTCTGTGCGGCGATAATCCGCAGTGCGTCAATACGTTTCACGATCAGGCCGCCTTGCCGTCGGTCGCCCAGAAGTGCGCTAGCACCACCACCGGCCGAAATGTCATGCGCGCGTGCACCCCGGCCTCGGTGACCACTGCCGCCCAGTCCGCAGGCCCACTGCGCCGGTCGAGTTCGAAGAACGGAATCCCGAACTGTTCGAGCACACGGGGCACGTGCTGGCTGAATGTGTGGATCATCGAGTTGTACTCACCGAGCCCGCCGCGCGTGTTCGCCACGATCAGCATGGGCAGGTGGTAGGCCACGTTGAACGTGGTCAGTGCCGTCAGCGCGTTACCGAAACCGTTGTCCTGCATGACTATCGCGCCGAGCTTGCCGGTCAGCGGTAGCGCGCCGATCAGCCCGGCCGCTTCCTCTTCCCTGGAGAGCGGGAACACCCGCTCGGAGCTGCCAGCGGCGCCGCCGCTGGTGTCGACCAGCGCCGTGATGACGGGTGCCACGCTCACCGATGGCACATAACCGACCAGATCGACCTCCGCCGCCCAGATGCCGCTGGCGACGGACGCCGCATACGAGTTGGAATTCACCGAATGTCCCTTCGCCGGACCGGCTGCTCGAACGCAGCCTCTTTGGTGTCTGCAACATACTACTGAACGTGAGTAGCATGCAACACTCAAATATGCGTGACACCGATCAGGATTCGGACGGGATTGTCAGTAGATGACTTGGTCACCCTCGGGGACGGACACCGAGACCCACCGCCGCCACTCCGCGACCAAGCCGCGGTTGTCGTCGCTGCTGTGCGCGACGAGCAGATCGCCCGAGCGCACCAGATGTTTGCGCATCGCGCGCTCGGCCCCGACTCCGTCGCGCTTGCGCAGCGCATCGATGATGTCCCAGTGGTCTTTCAGCGCGGTGTCGACCGTCTGATACCGCGGCACGCTGTGCCTGCCGTCCAGGGCCAGCGTCTGCCGCAACTCGTTGACCACCTTGGCCAAGCGGCGATTGCCGCTGGCCTCCAGGATCAGTTCGTGCAGCCGCTCGTCGGCGGCGAAGTATTCGGCGCCGCCGTCGGCGGTGCGTTCCATGATCCGATACTCGGCGAGCATGGCTTCGTCGTCACGGCTGGTCATCACGGCGGCGGCACTGCGGCAGGCGGGCGGTTCCAGCAGCACCCGCAGGCTGCACAGGTCGACGATGCCGCGCCCGTCCTGCCCGAGCACCCTGGCGCCGCGGTTGCGTTCGATCTTGACCAGGCCCAGATCGGCCAGCTTCAACAGCGCTTCGCGCACCGGCGTCCGCGAGGCGCCGAACCGCTCGCCCAGCTCACGGGACGAATACAGGATGCCGCGCTCGAGCCGCCCCTGCCGGATCGCGTCCCGGATCTCGGCAGCGATCTGCTCGGACTTGCTGTCTACCGCATCCTGCGACAAGGCACCTCTTCACGACCGAGAGCAACGGGAAATCGCCCGTGGCACACCGTCCCCGGGCGATTCCCCAGCATAGTCGCTCAGACAGTCTCCACCGACGAGGCGCGACGTGGCCTGGACCGCGCGGCGATCACACCGATCACGAGCAGCGCGCCGACGTTGGCCATGATCATCACGGCGATGGCGAAACCGGTGCGCCCGCCGGAGAAGTCCTTGATCCAGCCGAACGCATACGGGCTGACGAACCCGGCCGCATTGCCGAGCGAATTGATCAGCGCGATACCGCTGGCCGCGCCCGCGCCCGCCAGATAGGCCGTCGGCACCGACCAGAACAGCGGTTTCGCGGTCTGCGCGGCCATCGTGGCCACCGTGATCGCGGCGAACGCCAGCAGCGGCGACCCGAGCGCGAACGCCGTGATGGCGAACGCCACCACCGAGATACCCAGCGCGACCAGCACCGGCCGCGACGACCCCTCGGCCCGGACCAGCCGGCCGGTGACGTACATCCCGATGGCGGCCAGCAGGAACGGCACCGCCGACAACCAGCCGATCTGGGTGCTGCTCAGCCCGTCACCGACCTCCTTGACCACCGTCGGCATCCAGTAGGCCAGCGGATACGCACCGCACAGCACCAGGAAGTAGGCCAGGCACAGCGCGAGCACCCGCTTGTTCCGCAGCGCCGCCAGATGACCGGCGGGTGCCGTGCGCGCGCGTTCGGCGTTCTCGGCGGCCAGCGTCTCGACCAACCACGTTCGCTCGGCCTCGCTGAGCCACTTTGCCTCCCTTGGTGTTTCGGTGAGCGCGACGAAGAAGACGCCGCCGAGCAGCACCGCGGGCAGGCCGCCGACGATGAATACCCAGCGCCAGCCGTCCAATCCCAGTGCGCCGTCGAAGGTGTCGAGTATCCATCCGTTGAGCGGACTGCCCAGCACGCTGGCCACCGGGATGGCCACCATCACCGTCGAGATCACCTTGGCGCGTTGGGCATTGGGGTACCAACGGGTGAGATACACCAGGATGCCGGGGAAGAAGCCCGCCTCCGCGACGCCGAGCAGGAAGCGCAGCACATAGACCATCTCGACGCTCGTCGCGAACGCGGTCAGGGTGGCGATGATGCCCCAGGTCACCAGGATTCGGCTGAGCCAGATCCGGGCGCCGACCTTGTTCATGACGATGTTGCTCGGCACCTCCGCCAGCACGTAGCCGACGAAGAAGATGCCCGCCGCGAACCCGTACTGGGTCGCGGTCATGCCGAACGTCTCCTCCATGCCGAACTTGGCGAAGCTGACGTTGATCCGATCGATGTAGCTCACGATGTAGCCGATCATCAGCAACGGCACGATCCGGCGGGTGATCTTCCGGATTGTGGTCGCCTGCAGCACGTCCCCCTCGACCCGGGGAATCGAACGATCCATCTCTTTCCTCCACAGCACAGAGCCAGCTGTGATGGCATGCCACCTAGCTAAGTAACATGTCTCACTTGATGAGTGGCATGCTACTCATGCTGTGACGCGGCGCACAAGACTTTCTCCGACGTGTCGAGGAAGCGGCGACGGCCGGCCCGGGATGTTCCCGGACCGGCCGTAAGCCTGCGATGCTGCGGTCTGTCAGTCGCTCGCGTTCTCCGCGGCGACGACGACGTGGCGCATGAGCAGCGCGGTGGTGACGGGCCCGATGCCGCCGGGCACCGGGCTGAGGGCGGCGGCCTTGCCGCGCACCGACTCCGCGTCGACATCGCCGACGATGCCGCCGTCGGCGGCCTCGTTGGTGCCGACGTCGATGACGACCGCACCTTCGCGCACGTGCTTACCGGTGACCAGGCCGATCCGCCCCGCCGCGGCGACCACGATGTCGGCGGCCGAGGTGACCGCGGGCAGGTCGGCGGTCCGCGAATGGCAGACGGTGACCGTGGCGTTCTCTGCGAGCAGCAGCTGGGCCAGCGGCTTGCCGACGATGTTCGAGCGGCCGACCACCGCGACATGCCGACCTTCGAGCGGGATTTCATGCTGCTTCAGCAACTCGACCACCGCCTCGGCGGTGGCGGGCACGAAGCCGTCCAGCCCGGAGGCGAGCAGGCCGAGCGAGAGCGGGCTCACGCCGTCGACGTCCTTGGTCGCGACGATCGCGGAGCTCACGTCGTCGAGGGAGATACCCGCGGGCAGCGGTGTCTGCAGCATGATCGCATCGGTCGCGCTGTCCGCACTGCGCGCCGCGAGCTCCGCGCGGATCGTGTCCGCGCTCGCGTCGGCGCCGAGATCCACGGTGTCGCAGGCGATTCCGAGACGCTCGGCGGCCTTGCGCAGCGAGTTCACGTACCAGGCGCTGGCCGGGTCGTCGGTCGCCACGATCAGGGCCAGGCGCGGCGCGGCGCCCGCCTCGGTGCGTGCGGCGGCGCGCTGCTTGGTGTCGGCGTTGATGGCGGCGGCGAGTTCCTTGCCGGTCAGCGAAACGGTATCCACGCTGTCATACCTTATCCGGGGCCGCGCGGCCCGCCGCGACTGCGCCTAGGTCCTGTGTCGCAGCCCGCCCGGTTTGTCCCGATGCCGGAAATAAGCCGCAGAATCCGCCCGGCTAATACGCGATTTCCAGATCACCCCGCCGTATCGTGATCCCTGCTTGCCCATGGCTAACTGCCAGCACGTGCCAGACCCGTTTCTTGCCGATCGTCCAGCTCGCCGATCAACAGCATTTTCGCGGAAAGGTGTCGACTGTAGTGAAGATCTCGAGGCACTCGAAACAGCTAGCCGCGGCGTTGTTCGCGGCCATCACCCTCACCGGCCTGGCCGGCGCCCCGGCCCAGGCCGACGTGACCGACGACCTCTACAACTCCGCCCAGCGCAACTTCACCGACGGCAACGACGTCGCCGGACGCGCCGACCTGCGTGCCCTGATCGGCGCCGACCCCGCCGACGCCGACGCGCTGTCGCTACAGGCCATCTGGTCGCACTACGCGGGTGACCTGCCCGCACTCGCCGACGCGATGGCGCGGCTCAACGCCGTCGACCCGGGCAAGGCGGCGGGCACCAACCACGTGCTCAACGCCATCGCCGCGGCCGTCGGCACGTTGCCGAATCCGTTGCCTGCGTTGGTCGGACCGCAGACCGGCATCGTTGTGCTCGGCTACGGCCTGCTGCCGGACGGCGCGCTGCGCCCGGAACTGGTGAACCGGTTGACCGCGGCCTGGCTGCAATCGATCGCCTCGCCCCTGTCCCCCATCGTGGTGACGGGCGGCAACCCGCAGAACGGCATCACCGAGGCGGACGCGATGGCAGGCTGGCTGATCGGCCACGGCGTGCCCCCGAACCGGATCCACGTGGAGGGTCGCGCGGGGTCGACCGTGCAGAACGCCCTGTTCAGCACCAAGCTGCTGCGCGATGTCGGCGCGACGAGCGCGGTGGTCGTCACCTCGCCCAACCACATCCGGCGCGCCGTCGCCGACTTCATCGTGGCGGGCACCACCGTGGTCGGCGCGACCACCTCGCTGGAGCAGCTGGTCTCCCAGTTGCCACCGCCGGCCAGGCAGTCGCAGCGCGGCATCTATCTCGATGCCACGCGCACCTTCGAATTGGCCACTTCGCGCTGAGTATGCCCGCGCCCGGGGTCCGCACGACGGTGCGGATCCCCGGCGGGCGAGCGAGATCACGGGGAAATTCGCTGGCTGCGCCCGGCCCTGGCACGGCAGGATGGCCCAGTGATGGCAGCAGGTAGTACGGAAGAAGTGGTCGCGTCCTTACGCGCGGCGGGCTGCGTTTTCGCCGAGGACGAGGCCCGCCTGCTCACCGCCGCCGCCGCGGAAACCGGCGCGGACCTCGACGACCTGGTCGCGCGGCGGGTCTCCGGCACGCCGCTGGAGCATCTGCTCGGCTGGGCCGAGTTCCACGGGCTGCGGGTCGCGGTCGCCCCCGGAGTTTTCGTACCTCGGCAGCGCACCGCGTTCCTGGTCGAAGAGGCCGCCCGCTTGACCCGAGCGCGGCACCGGCACTCGGTCGTGGTCGATCTGTGTTGCGGCTCAGGCGCTTTGGGGCTGGCGCTGGCCACTCTCCTGGCCGCCGAGCACACCGTCGTGACGCTGGCCGCCGCCGACATCGACCCGGTCGCGGTCGACTGCGCCCGCCGCAACCTCACCCCACTCGGCGCGCCGGTCTATCAGGGTGACCTCTTCGAACCACTGCCCGAGGAACTCCTCGGCTGCATCGACATCCTGCTCGCCAACACCCCTTACGTCCCGTCCGAGATGATCGCGCATATGCCGCCGGAGGCCCGCGATCATGAACCGCGCACCGCCCTAGACGGCGGGCCCGACGGGCTGGACATCTTCCGCCGCGTCGCCGAAGGCGCCCGATCCTGGCTCGCCCCCGGCGGTCACGTGCTGGTCGAGTCCAGCGAAGAGCAGGCTCCTGCGGCGATCGCCGTGCTCGCCGAGCACGGGCTCGCCGGCCGGATCGCCGAATCCGAGGAGCACTACGCCACCGTCGTCATCGGAACCAGACCAACCGGCGGGGTGTAGCTTCCGGTGCGGACGCCGACGCTCCGCTACGCCGCGACAGCTGCCGCGGCATCGACGATGCCGTACCCGTACAACGGGGTGTAGACCCCGCGCGGCGGACCGGGGACGAACGGCGTACGCGCGGTGCGAAGGATGGCGCTGTAGATATCCGGCACGCTCCGTCCTTGCGCGGCCAGCAGCGCTGCGACGCCCGCGACGTGCGGGCTTGCCATCGACGTACCGGCGACCGCGTCGTAGTCGCCCTGACCGCAGGTCCCGGTACCGGTCCCGCGCGGGACCGAAGACCACACGTTGTCATCGCAATTGATCAAGCCCGCACCACCCGGTGCCGAGACGATCTTCAGATCCGGTTTGAGACCGAAGTGTGAGTACCACCCTTTGAGCTCCTGGCGGTCGGTGCCGACCACACAGATCACGTCGCGGGTGTACGCGGGATCCAAGCACAGCGGAAGGGCGGTGTTGCCCGACGCGGCCACGACCGCGACACCGTTGCTCACCGCGTAGGCGATCGCATCGGAGAGCCGCTTTTCGATCCCCACCACTGCCAGCAGCTGGTCGTTCGGCAGACCGCTCAAGCTCAGGTTGACGACGTCTGCGCCGTGATCGACCGCCCATCGCACGCCCTCGCCGATGTCCTCATAGGTGCCGATGTTCTCGACCACCTTCACCGGCATGATCTGCGCGTCGGGTGCGACCCCGGCGATACCGATGCCGTTGCCGGTCGCCGCGGCCGCGATCCCCGCCACGTGGGTGCCGTGCACGTCGATGGTCGAGCCGACGCCGTCCGGCCCCTTCCAGTCGCCGTTGCCACACGGCCGCTGCCCGTCGGGACAGCCGGTGAAGGTGGCACCGGGGACGAGCTTGCCTTGCAGATCCGGGTGGTCCAGGTCGACGCCGGAGTCGACGATCGCGATCACGACCCCGGCGCCGGTACTCGTCGACCACGCCTGGGTGGCCTTGATCTGGGTGAGACCCCACTGTTTGCCGAACAGGGGGTCATTGGTCGCGGCGTTCGCCGGGGTTGCCAGGGCGACCACCGTCGCGGCAACCGTGCTTACTGTCAGGCAGAGCGTCATCGAGGTCCAGCTGCGCTTGGTCCGCATGGTCGGCTCCAAGAATCGATGCCCGATCTTCTGGGCCGGGCGTGTGCTGACTTCATCCCGGCCCGAGGACATCGCGTTACTGAACGGTTGCTGACGGCGGTCGCTTACTTCTTGCGACCGGTGAACTCGTCCATCGAGTGGTAGACACCGACGGAGTTGAGGAACAGGTCGCGCAACTTGATCGGCAGGATCCCCGACAGCGCCTTGTTGAGGCGCGAGGTCCACGGCAGGATCACCAGCGGGTTGCCGTTCTTCATCTCGCGCCACGAGGTGTCGACCACCGCGTCCTGCTCGAGGATCGGCGTGAACAGGAAACCCTTTGCGCCGTCGAACATTCCGGTGTTGATGTAGGTCGGGCAGACCGTGGTGACCTTCACGTGGTCGTGGCCCGCCTGCTCCAGTTCGATGCGCACCGAGTCGGACCAGCCGAGCGCCGCCCACTTGGACGCGGCGTAGACGCTCATCCGCGGATTCGACACCAGCCCCGCGGAGGAGGCGATGGTCAGCACCCTGGCCTCGGTCGAACCGGCCACCATGGCGGGCAGGAATTCAAGGGTGACGTACATCGGGGCGTGCGCGTTGATCGCCATCGTCTTCTCGATGTCGGCGCGGTTCTCGGTTTCCCAGAAGTAGTTGTTGCCCCGGACGATTCCCGCGTTGTTGACCAGGATGTCGATGGTGCCGACCTCGGCGCGCACCGACTCCGCCGCCTCGGTGATGGCCGCGGGCGCGGACACGTCGACCACGAAGTGGTGGATGGTGCCGCCGAGACCGGTGAGCTCCGCGGCGGTCTCCTTCAGCGCGACCTCGCTGATGTCCCACAGCACCACCGCGGCCGCGCCCTCGCGCACCGCGCGCTCGGCGAACAGCTTGCCAAGGCCCATCGCGGCGCCTGTGACGAGAACCTTCTTGCCCGCAACCGTGTCGAGTTTCATCCGTCCCTATCCCTGTCGATATCGCTGAAAGTTACTTCTGGCGCAGTGTTTTCATCAGGCCGAAGTAGAAGGTCATGGTCTTGGCCCACAGCTCCTCGGACATGCCGGGCAGCGGTGCGATCGGCAGCATCCGCTGCACCGCGATGGTCTGGGTGTCGATGTATTTGAGGAGGCCCTCGGCGCCGTGCCTGCGCCCGGTGCCGGAGATGCCGAGGCCGCCGGACGGCGCGTCGGCGCTGCCCCAGGCCGCGATGAAGCCCTCGTTGACGTTCACCGAACCGGCGTTGATCCGCGCCGCGACCTCGCGACCACGGGCGATGTCCTTGGTCCAGACACTGGCGTTGAGGCCGTAGGCGGTGTCGTTGGCCTGCTCGACCGCCTCGTCGTCGCTGCCGACCCGGTAGATCGAGACGACCGGGCCGAAGGTCTCCTCGCGGTACACGGTCATGCCGGGCCGCACGCCGCTCAGCACCGTCGGCTCGTAGAAGTACGGACCGAGATCGGGTCGCGCCCGCCCGCCGGCCAGCACCGTGGCGCCCTTGGCCACCGCGTCCTCGACATGCGAACGGACCGTGGCCAATTGGCGCGGGAAGGTGAGCGAACCCATGTCGCTGTCGTAGTTCAGGCCACCGCCGAGCTCGATACCCTTGACGTGCTCGATGAATTCGGCAACGAACTGGTCATACACCTTGTCGTGCACATAGATTCGCTCCATCGACTCGCACAGCTGCCCGGCCGAGGCGAAGCAGGCGCGGATCGCGATCTTGGCGGCCCGGGACACATCGGCGTCGGCGAGCACCACCAACGGATTCTTGCCGCCGAGTTCGAGGGAGTAGCCGATGAGCCGCTCCCCCGCCTGCTGGGCGATGGTGCGGCCGGTCGCGCTGGAACCGGTGTAGTCGACGTAGTCCGCGCGCCCGATCACCTCGTGCCCGATCACCGAGCCGCGCCCTAGTACCGCCTGCCACAGGCCGCGCGGCAGGCCGGCCCGCTCGGCGGCGTCGATCGCCCACAGGGCGGTGAGCGCGGTCTGGTTGTCCGGTCGCGCGACCACCGCATTGCCCGCGACCAGGGCGGGCAGCGCATCGGAGGCGGCCAGCGCGAGGGGGTAGTTCCACGGCGAGATCACCGCGACCACACCCTTGGGCCGGTGCCGCACATCGACCTGGGTGAGCACCGGCAGCACGCCGCGCGGCTTGCGGGTGGCGAGCAGTTTGGCGGCGACCTGCGCGTAGTACCTGGCGTTGACGGCGACATCGCCGACCTCGTCGAAGGCGTGCGCGCGGGACTTACCGGTCTCGGTCTGCACGATGTCGAGGATGGTGTCCTGCTCGGCGAGCACGATGTCGTGAAAGCGGCGCAGCACCGCGGCGCGCTCCCGGATCGGGCGGCGCGCCCACTCCTGCTGCACCGCACGGGCCGTCGCGAACGCCCGGTCGATGTCGGCGACCGAGGACTGCGGCAGGTCGGCGATCTTCTGCCCGGTGGCGGGCGCGAACACCTCTACCGAGGGTGCACCGCCCGCGGTAGCACCGTCGAGCAGGGGCTGGACCAGCGACGATGGCAACGCGTCTGCCGCGGCGAGCTGGGGGGCGGTCGTCATTGTCGGCCCTCTCGATAGGACGGTCGGACGAGCCGTGCGCGCATCCGCCTTTAACTGAACACTAGTGTTAGATTAATAGGCGTGCCACACCTCGTGTCAAGCTCTTCGTCATGGAACACAGACACGGCAGGCTGCTCGCTGTGAAGCAGCACCATGTCTGTGGAGTGCTGCGATGACCGAGGCGACCACGCGGCGCGGGAGGCCGCCGCAGACGCGGGAGCAGGCCGAAGAGGTCCGCGCCAGGATCGTGCTCGCGACCGCCGAGGTGTTCACCCGCAACGGCTCGCGCGGGCTGAGCGTCGCGCAGATCATCGAGCAGGCCGGGCTGGCCCGGCCGACCTTCTACCGCTACTTCGGCAACGCGACCGAGCCGCTGCACGTGCTGCTGAACACCTCGAACGACGGCCTGGTCGAGGGCATCCGGGTGGCGCTGACCGGCACCGACGAACCCGTCGAGCTCGGCATCCGGCTGATCGACGCCTACCTCGACTGGGCGGGTGGCCACGGTGCGATGCTGCGGCCGCTGTTCGCCGAGCTGCACGATCCGGCCTCGCCGGTGTCGGCGTATCGGGAACGGGCACTCGACGATATCCGCAGACTGGTCCGCGAGACGTTCACCGAGCTCGGCCGCCCCGTACCCAGTCCGCTCGATCTCGATGCGGCACTGCATGTGTGCGAGTACGTGGTCTACCGCATCTCCGCGGGCACCGAACCAGGGGCCGAGCCCGACGCGGAAACGGTTGCCGCGGCGCGGCTGACGATGATCCGCGTGCTGCTGACCACGCTCGGCACCCGCACAGATCTCGAATACGCGTTGCAGCTGCCGGGTATCTTCCCGGCAGCGCCGTGACTACGGACGGTTGCGGGTCAGCGGGTAGCTGACCCGCGAACTCGGCGAGCGACGTTGATCGCCGAGTTCACAGGTCTAGGTCGAGTTCGGTACCGCGCGCACGCGATACGCAGGTCAGCATGGTGCGATCACGTTCGCCGTCCGACAGGAACCGGTCCCGATGGTCGACCTCCCCCGCCAGTACGCCGACCCGGCAGGTGCCGCAGAATCCCTGCTGGCACGAGTAGGCGACGCCGGGCAGCCGACGCCGGATCGCGGCGAGCGCGGACTCGTCGGCCGCGACGTCCACCTCGGCGCCGCTGCGACGCAGCCGGATACGGAAGGGTGCGCCGTCGCGCACCGGCACCGGCGAGAACCGCTCGGTGTGCAGCGAGGCCGTCGGATCGTGCAGCGACAACACCTGGCGCGCCGCCTCGGCCAAGGGCGGTGGGCCGCAGACGTATACCGCGGCACCGGTCGGTGTCTGCTCGAAGATCATGCGCGGATCCGGCATGCCGAATTCGTCGTCCGGGCGGACCACCACGTCGCCGCCGGTCAGCAACGCCAGCTCACCCAGGAACGGCATCCGCGAGCGCGAGCGGCCCAGATACATGAGCCGCCAACGTGTTCCGGCCCGCTCGGCGGCCGCGACCATCGGCAGGATCGGCGTGATCCCGATGCCACCGGCGACGAACAGATACTGCGGCGCCTCGATGAACGGGAAGGCGTTGCGCGGTCCTCGCACCGTCAGCCGGTCGCCGACCTGCAACCGTTCGTGGATCTCGCGTGATCCGCCGCCGCCAGCGGCGATGTAGCGCACGGCAATTCGATACTGCCGACGATCGGCCGGATCGCTCGTCAGCGAGTATTGCCGCTGACGCCCCGACGGTAGGAACACGTCCAGATGCGCGCCGGGCGTCCACGCCGGCAGCAAGCCACCGTCCGGATCGGTCAGGAGCACACTGACCACCTCGTCGGCCGCCTGCTCGATCCGATCGACGACGACGGTGAAGTCGTACCCGGTGTGCCGCACCGGCTGCGGCCGCGAAAGCAGCTGCGCCGCATCCACTTCGGCGAAGACCCGCTTGTACGCGTCGGCCACCGTCGCGATCATCCGCAGTCCCGGCCCCGGCCGATGCCCCTCCTCGACGGCCGTC
>NZ_BJXA01000132.1 GCF_007990755.1 Nocardia ninae NBRC 108245
GGGCGGCGGACGCCTCGATCGCCACCCTCGCCGCCCGCGTCGACGCGCTGACCACCGCACGCACCGAACTCGGCCAGGCGCTGCGCGCGGCGCGTTCGCTGCCGGATCTCGTTCCGCCGGAACTGGATTTCGACCCGCGCAACCCGCCCTCGGTGGACACCTCCGCCGTGCGCCGGGCCTGGGCCGACTGGGCCGCGCTCACCTCCGCCGACTACACCCCCGACCTGCCGGACCGGCTACGCGGCGCGCATGCCCGGCTGGTCGACGAACTCAACCTGGTGCAGCAGGGCACCCGTAAGGAACTGGACCGGCTCGACGAGGTGTGGACCCCGTTGGTGCCGCGCATCGTGAGCTGGCTGGAGGGTGCCCGCGAGGTCGCCGCGCACGCGGCCGAACTACGCACCGTCAAGAAGGCCGAGGACTGGCTCAAGTCCGCCACCGCGGGCCTGCGCGGCGAACGCATGACGCCGCTGGAGACGACCGCGCGCTGGGTCTGGCAGACGCTGCGCCAGCAGAGCAATGTCGAGCTCGGCGCTATTCGCTTGCAGGGCAACGCCGGAACCGCGCGCCGGGTGCTGCTCGACGTCACCGTCGACGAGGTGGACGGCGCCGCGCTCGGCGTGATGAGCCAGGGTGAGCTGCACGCGCTCGGGCTGTCGCTGTTCCTGCCGCGGGCCACGGTCGAGGAGAGCCCGTTCCGCTTCGTGATGATCGACGACCCGGTGCAGGCGATGGACCCGGCGAAGGTGGACGGCCTGGCCAGGGTGCTCGCCGCCGTCGCGTGGACGCGGCAGGTGGTCGTCTTCACCCACGACGAGCGCCTCGCCGAGGCTGTACGCCGGATGCAGCTCGACGCCACCGTGCTGGAGGTGCAGCGCCGGGATCGTTCGGTGGTCGAGGTCCGGGTGTCCAGCGACCCGGTCCGCCGCTACCTCGATGACGCGCGCGCCCTCGTGCGTACCCCGCAACTGCCGCAGGCCATCGCCGACGAACTCGTCGCCACCTGCTGTCGCTCCGCGGTGGAAGCCGCGAGCCTCGGCCGGGCCAGGCGCACCTTGCTCGCCGACGGCATGAACCATCGCGAGGTGGAGCGCCACATCGACGCGGCCCAATCCACCAGGGCGAAGGTGGCTCTCGCGGTGATGGGTGTCGGTGGCAAGGTCGACGATCTCAACAAGCATCTGGTCGCGCGCGAAGGGAAATGGGTGGTCGAGGCGTTGCGCGACGCCACCGCAGGCGCGCACGTGCCGATCGGCCGCAGCATGCGCGAATTGATCACGGAGACCGAAAGATTCGTCGCATGGCTCGCACGCTGACAGCGTGGCACCGGCGCAGGCCGGAGCGGAGTGCGGCCAGGTGCGAGCACAGCAGGTTGCAGAGGCGCCCCGCGCGCGCGGGAATCGAGCATCGGCGAGGTGCGGGCATCGGCAAGCGCGGCACCCGAATGCGTTGGGGCGATTGGCGCAGGCCGGGGCCGAGTAGCAGCGAGGCACGAGCATGAGCGCGCAGCGTGGACCGCGCCGCGGACCGATCGGTGGGCGCGGAGCCAAACGCGGACCCGCGAAAGGACCCAAACGCCCGCGGCCGTCCGTGGCCGAGCGGCTCGACACCGTGGACCGTCTGCTGGCCGGCGCGGTGACCGACGCGGGCGGGCTGTGGTCCCGCGCCACCGCCTGGATTCTGCGAATCGCGTTGGAGCAGTCCGTCGATGAGCTGTGGGGGCGGCTCGCCCCGGCGCTGATGCGCTGCCCGATGCGCGCCCAGCTGATCGCGCTGCGCACCTTCGCCGGACCCGAGGTGGCGGCGCAGGTGGCCGCGCTGTGGGCGGCGCTGTCGCGGGCCGCGCATCACCACGACTACGAGTTGGCGCCCAGCGTCACCGACCTGCGCCGTTGGCGCGAACAGACCGTGGCGATCGCAGGCGCGCTGGCCGCTGTCGAGTCGAGATGACCAGCGTCGAGTCGGGATGACCGCCGCCGCCGCGGCGGAACAGGCCACCCGGCCGGACCTTCGCCGGGGGCGGCACGCGAGAATCGGGGACATGAGTGGGACCCGGATGTGTCCGTGTGGCCGGGGCGAGGCCTTCGACGACTGCTGCGGGCCGGTGCTGAACGGAAAGCGGGCGGCGGCGACCGCCGAGGCGTTGATGCGTTCGCGCTACACCGCTTTCGCGGTAGGGGACACCGACTATCTACGCCAATCGTGGCATCCGCGCACCAGGCCCGCCGAGCTAGAGCTCGATCCCGGCCAGCGCTGGTTGTTCCTGGAGATACTGCGCACCGCCGACGGCGGGCTGTTCGACGAGACCGGCTTGGTCGAGTTCGTCGCGCACTATCGGGCGGATGGGTCGCGCGGCGCACTGCACGAGGTCAGCAGGTTCCTGCGCGCGGACGGCGCCTGGGTCTACCTGGACGGTGAGATCGAGGCGTGAGTGCGTGCGGCGCGGCGCGGGCCCGAACGGTAGCGTGAGCCACCATGTCCCGTGTCGCGATCGAGTACTGCACCCAGTGCCGCTGGCTGTTGCGCGCGAGCTGGATGGCGCAGGAACTACTGAGCACCTTCGGCACCGAACTCGGTGAGGTGGCACTGATTCCGGCGACGGGCGGCCTGTTCCGGATCACCGTCGACGGCGGGCAGGTGTGGGAACGCAAGGCCGACGGCGGTTTTCCCGATATCGCGGTGTTGAAGCAGCGGGTGCGCGACCGGGTCGCGCCGGACCGTGATCTCGGCCACGCGGATCGGCGCGACTGAACCCGGCGGCTGCGGTGCTGAGCCTCCCAGGCGATTCCGTGGCGAGACTCAGCCGCAGCAGCCGCCACCGCAGCAGCCGCCACCGCGCTGCGGCGCGGCCTGGCTCGGCGCCGGAGCCGTGCCACCACGGCTGACCGTGGCAAACGTGGTCAGCAGCTTGACTGTGTCGGCATGGCCCGCGGGGCAGGACGCCGGATTCGACGACTCCGCCATCGGTCGGTTCACCTCGAAGGTGTCGCCGCAACTGCGGCACCGGTAGCTGTAGCTCGGCATCGGTCAAGCGTACCGTCGCGATCTCAGCTTGGTGCGTCGCATATCCAGGTCGCCGGTGGGTAAGTACCCTCGAATAGGAGATCGCGCGGTGCGCGGCCAGCTGGAGCAAACCGGCAGCACACCGATGGATCGCTGGCAGGAGGTGCGAACAATGACTGCTCAGTTCGAGAAGGAAGCGGGCTGGGAAGTGCGCGGCGCCGAGCCAGTCGTCACCACGACTTCGGGTGAGGTACGCGGCCGCTGGGACGGCCCGGTGGCGGTATGGCGCAGCATTCCCTATGCGGCGCCGCCGAGCGGGCACCATCGGTTCCTGCCGCCGCGGCCGGCGCCGGAGTGGGGCGGGATCCGCGACTGCGCCACCTTCGGCGAGATCGCGCCGCAGACCATGGGCAATATGGTCCCCGTCGACTCCGACCTGCGGATGGGCGAGGACTGCCTCTGGCTGAACGTGTGGTCACCCCGGCGCGACGTCGGCGACCTGGTGCACACCTTCGACACGGGCGAACCGCGTCCGGTGCTGGTCTGGTTGCACGGTGGCGCCTACTGCCTCGGCACGGCCGCGCAGGGCATCTACGACGGCCGCAAGCTGGCCGAGACCGGTGACGTCGTCGTGGTCACCGTGAACTACCGGCTCGGCGCGCTCGGTTTCCTCGATCTGTCCTCGCTGCCCGGCCCGTTCACGCCGAATCTCGGTCTGCACGACCAGATCGCCGCGCTGGAATGGGTGCGCGACAACATCGCCGCGTTCGGCGGCGACCCCGGCAATGTCACGCTGTTCGGCGAATCGTCCGGCGCGGGTTGCGTTACCGCGCTATTGACCTCGCCGCGCGCGGCCGGGCTGTTCCACAAGGCCATCGCGCAGAGCCCGCCCGCCACCACGGTCTTCGGCCAGGAGCGGGCGGCCGCGGTGGCGCGGCGATTCCTGGAACTGCTGGAACTGCCCGCCGCCAGGGCCGTCGAACTGCTCGACTGGCCGGTCGAGAAGATCGTAGAGGTCGCGGGCATCCTGCTGGACGAGATCCCGTTGAAGGAGCCGGGCAGGCTGGCGGCGGCGCCGGTGGTCGACGGCGATCTGCTGCCGACCTATCCGATCGAGCGGTTCCAGCACGGGCGTTCGCACCGGGTGCCGCTGATGATCGGCGCCAACAAGGACGAGGCCTCGCTGTTCCGGGTGTTCCGGTCGCCGATCATGCCGGTGACCCCGGACGCGGTGAACGCGATGCTCAACGATGTGGCGGCCAGCCACCCGGAGCTCTCGCACGAGCGGATCGCCGAAATCACCTCGGCCTACCCGGATCTGGACAAGACCAGGGGCGCGCTGGCCATGTCCGGCGACGCCGCGTTCCGGATGCCTGCGCACTGGGTGGCCGACGCGCACGCGCAGCACTCACCGACCTGGATGTACCGCTTCGACCACGCGACGCCGATGCTGCGCGCGGCCCGGGTCGGCGCGGGGCACGCGACCGAATTGCCTTATGTCTTCGGCAATTTCGGTTCGTTCAACCACGACCCGACGTTCTGGCTCGGCGGCCGCAAGGTGGCCATGGAGGTGTCCGGCCGAATGATGCGGCGCTGGTTGGCCTTCGCCACCCACGGGGTGCCTGCCGCGCTGGACGGTTCGAAACATTGGCCGCCGTACCGTCCGGACACGCGCACCACGCTGCTGATCGACACGGTCGATCGGGTGGTGGACGACCCCGACGCGGAACTGCACACCGCCTGGGGTGCACAAGCTGTCGGTTTCAGCTGAAAACTGTTGTCTTGCAGTGCGGCTCGTAGGTACCGAGCCGCTCGGCGAGTCAGACGGTGGTCGGTTCGGGGGCGGGTGCGCGCCGCCCGAGGCGGACCGGCAGCTGCTCATATCCGTGCAGGGTGAACAGCTTCCGGCGTTGCGGTGGCCCGTCCAGTTGCAAGTCGGGGAACCGTTCGAACAGAGCTTGCAGCGCGTAGACGCCCTCCATGCGGGCCAGGCTGGCACCCAGGCAAACGTGGATGCCGTTGCTGAACGACAAGTGCTCCTTGGCATTCGCGCGGCCGATGTCGAAACGGTCCGGCTCGGCGAACACCGCGGGGTCGCGATTGGCGCCGGCCAGCGACAGGACGACCGTGTCGCCGGCGCGCAGCCGCTGGCCGGCGATCTCCACGTCGCACATCGCGGTGCGCGCCGTCGTCTGGACCGGCGAGTCGAAGCGCAACACCTCTTCGATCGCGTTGGGCCACAGCTCGGGTTCGGCGCACAGCCGCGCCAGCTGCTCGGGATGATCCAGCAGCTGGACCACGCCGTTGCCGATCAGGTTCACGGTGGTCTCGAAGCCCGCGCCCATCAGCAGGCTCGCGGAGGCCTTGAGCTCGAACAGGTCCAGTTCGCCCGCAGTGACCAGGGAGCTCAGAATGTCGTCACCCGGGGTGCGGCGCAGACGCGCGATGTGTTCGTCGAAGTAGGCGTTCATCACCTCCATGGCCTGCAACGCGCGCTGGTGGGCGCGCCAGGAGATGCCGACATCGAGCAGCGGTGTCAGTTCATCGCCCCAGTGCAGGAACCGGTCCTTGTCCGAGTCGGGGAAGCCGAGCATTTCGGAGATGATCGCGATCGGGACCTGAGCGGCGAAGGCGGTGATCAGATCGGCGGACCCGCCGGCGGGCAGCGCGTCGAGTAGTTCCGCGGTGACCGATTCGACGCGGTCGCGCAGCCTGCCGATGGCCCGCGGGGTGAACGCGGAGGCGACCGGCTTGCGCATCTTCGTGTGCTCGGGTGGGTTGATCACCAGCATCGACGGTGGTTCCACCGGGTTCGGCGGCAACGGGAAGTAGTTGGCCAGCTTCTGGAGCGGGCCGGGGATGTCGAAGCTTTCGGTGGTGCGCACACCGAATCGGTTGTCGCGCAGGATGGCTCGGCACAGCTCGTGGTCGAAGGTGGCCCAGGAGATCGAGGTGCGGATCAGCCTGCCCCGGCCGCGCAACCGCTCGATGAGCGGATACGGATCGGCGAACCCACCGGGCCCGCCCATCAGTTCGGCGAACGCGTCACCGCGCTTGGCTTGGCGGCGCAACACCAACCGAGGCGCGCCTTGAACGGACAACCAGCGGAACCAATACTGCGGCTTCATCATTCACCAACTCCGTCGTTGTGCGATAAGTCCACCGTACGGAACCCGGCCAGAATGTGGAACGTCCCCTAGTCGGACTTCCGCCTATACCGTGGTAGGAGATGCTGTCGAGGTTAGCCAAGATGGCCGCACACTTTCTGATTTCGTGCAGACCGAATCGCATGCGATTGCCTCTGCGGGAAATCAGAAAGTATGCGGCTGGTCAGGCGCGTTGCGCGGTGACGCGTTCGGTTTCGATGCGGCGGTCGCGCAAGGCCGGGTCGGGGTTGACGACCTGGACGAGGGAGGCGCCTGCGGCGAGCACCGCCACGTAGCCGTCGATCAGTTCGGCGGGGGTGTCCCACGGCGTGCTCGACAGCACCCGGTCGCCCTCGGAAAATCCTTGCCGCATGGCCGATTTCTTCGCTTCGGCGAGCACCTCGGCCACCGGCATGCCGTCCAGCGCGGCACCCGCGCCGCCCGGCAGGAACTGATCGCCATGCACCCGCACGGAGGTCGCGAAGTCGGTGACGCCGATCGGGAGGTCGCGCACCGGCGCGCCCATGGCGTCCAGTGACAGCGCCGCGACCTCGGCGACGCCGTCCGCGTCGTCGAGCCGGTCGGGTGTCACCAGGGCCAGCTCGGCGTGCTCGTCGGGGCGCAGCACCACCTCGGTGCCCGCCCACCAGCAGCCGAGCAGCACGGCGGCGGTCTGCCAGTGCGCGGGCAGCAACACCGCGATCCGGGCGCCGGGACTCAGGCCGAACTCGTCGCGAATCAGGTTGGCCGTCTTGGCCGCCCAGTTCGCCAGGGTGAGCCCGGACAGTTCGATCCTGGCTCCGGTGGCGTCGTCGTAGTAGGTGACGCGCGGCCCCGCTGGGTCCCGCGCGAGAATCGGATCGAGCACTTTCTCGGTGAGGGTGAGTGCCTTGTCGAATTCACGCATTGTCTAATTCACGCATTTCGGTCCGTTCTGGCCTGCGTCGATCGGTGGGGCGGGCGGGACTGGCGTCGCGGTGGTGCTCGACATTCCGGAGAAGTCGAACATGCTTCCTGCCGCCGAGCCCGGACCAGAATAGTCGCTCGCCAGCACAACGCTCACCGAATCCGGCGACAGCGTCGTATCCGCGAGCACCGGCAGCCCACCGAGCGCCTTGGCCACCGCCTTGGCTTTCGCGTCGGAAGTCTTCGCGGCGAGCACCCGGCTGCTGGACACATTCGGGCCGGTGTAGTTGCCGACCAAACCCTCGTGGAATCCCTTACCGCTCAACGCCTGTGCGACCTGACCGGCCAGGCCGCCGATGCCGCTGGCGTTGTACACGCTGACGGTCACCGTGGCCGGGTCCAGGGCGGGCTCGTCCGACTCCGGCTCGGCGGCCTTACCGTCGACCAGCGAGCCCACATATGACTTCACCGCGGCCGGATCGACCCGCACCACCGATTCACCGCTGGTGGTCAGGTAATTCAGGTCGGTGACCGGAATGGTCTCGAATTTCACCTGACCGCCCGAGAGATCCTGCAACTGCTGCAGGAACGCGAGCACGTCCCAGTCGTCGTCGAGCACGACGGTGCGCCCGACCGCGTCGCTGAGCTGTTTCATCCGCCCCGGATTACTGAGCGTCTTCGCGTTGAGCACCTGCCCGACCAGCTGCGCCATGAATACCTGCTGGCGCACAATGCGATCGAGGTCACCGCGCGGCAGATTGTGCCGCTGCCGCACGAAACTCAACGCGGCCGGGCCGTCGAGGCGTTGGCGGCCCGCCGGGAAGTCGGCGCCGGACATCCATTCGTCGACCGGATTGTTCAGGCACACCTCGACCCCGCCCACCGCGTCGGTGAGCAGCACGAAACCGAGCAGGCTCACCTCGGCGTAGTGATCGACGCTGATGCCGGTGAGGTTGGCCACGGACTTGATCAACGCCTGGCGACCCGCCTGGGTGGACTGCTTGTCCGCGTCGGCCTCCGGAACGCCTTGGTTCATCAGCTCGAGGCGTTTTGTCTCCTTGGTCGCGCCGTACGCCGAATTGATCTTGCCCTTGCCGAGATCCGGAATGTCGACGTAGGAGTCGCGGGGGATGGAGATGGCGGTCGCGGACCGGCCGTCGTTCGGCACCCGGATCAGCACGATGGTGTCGGTGTTGGTGCCGACCTCGTCGCCCGCGTGCAGCAGCGCGCGCTCCCGGTCGCTCAGCGGATTGCCGTGCGCGTCGGTGCGGCTGTCGACGCCGACCAGCAGGATGTCGACGGCGCCGTCGCGCCCACCGCCGAGGCCGAGATTGCCGATGCGTTCGATGTTGGAGATCAGGCTGTCGACGCTGTGCCAGGCGAAGCCGGTGATGACGAGCACCACCACCGCGAGCACCGCGGCGCCGGCCCGCAGCGGACCGCCCGCCGGTAACCGCGATTGCGCGCTGCGTGGCCTCGCGCGTTCGCGGCTCGCAAGCGCTCCGAGCGGCCGGGTCACCCGGAACCCTCCGCCGCAGCTACTTTGTGTCCTCTCGCCAACACGACATCCTTTCGACACGCTCGGGGCCTCTTACGACAGCACGGTCCGACCGACCACCCCACCTTTCCGTAGCCCCCGCACCCTTTCAGCAAACCCATGTTCGCGGGCGGGTGTCCGCCGAGGGCAACTGACTGAAGGCTAACGAATACCGGCCCGGGCACCCTCAATCCGCAGGTGTGGCGGCGTGCCAGACTCGACCCCGTGACAGCTTCGACAGCATCCGGCGCCGCCGCGCCCGCCCGCCTCGTGGTGACCGGGGCAGGTGGACAGGTCGGCCGGGAACTGCTCGCCCTGGCGCCGGCCGCTCGCGCGTTCGGCCGCCGTGACCTCGATATCACCGACGCGGCCGCGGTCGCCGCCGTCCTGGAACCGGGCGATGTGGTGATCAACTGCGCCGCTTACACCGCGGTCGACCGCGCCGAGTCCGACGTGGCCGCGGCCTTCGCGGGCAACGAGACTGGTCCGGCCGTGCTCGCCACCGCCTGCGCGCGAGTGGGTGCCAGGCTGATTCACCTGTCCACCGACTACGTGTTCGCGGGCGTGCACGATCGTCCCTACGAGACCACCGATCCGACCGGGCCGGTCAGCGTTTACGGCCGGTCCAAACTGGCCGGCGAGCATGCTGTGCTGACCCTCGCCCCGCAGTCGCACGTGGTGCGCACGGCGTGGGTATATGCCGGGCGCGGAAGTGATTTCGTCGCCACCATGCTGCGGTTGGAGCGCGAACGCGACACCGTCGACGTGGTGAACGACCAGCTCGGCGCCCCCACCTACGCCGCCGATCTCGCGGCGGCGCTGCTGGACCTCGCGGGCCGGCCGGACGCGCCGCAGCTGCTGCACGCCACCAACTCAGGCCAGGCCAGCTGGTTCGACCTGGCGCGGGCGGTATTCGCGGGTGTCGGCGCCGATCCGGAACGGGTCCGGCCCTGTGACTCGTCCGCGTTTCCGAGACCCGCACCGCGCCCGGCATATTCGGTGTTGTCGCACCGGGCCTGGGATGAAGCCGGGTTGACGCCGCTGCGGCCCTGGCAGGTGGCACTGGGGGACGCGCTCGCGCGGTTGTCCGACTAGGCTCTCGGGCCGTGGACGTATCCGACTCCGCCCATAAGGGGCTGGCCGTCGTCACGGTGACCTATTCACCGGGCGAGCACCTCGAGCACTTCATCACCACGCTGGCTGCCGCCACCACCGAGAAACCGCAGGTGATCCTCGCGGACAACGGATCGACCGACGGGGTGCCGGAGCTGATCGCCGAGGCCAATTCACATGTGCGGCTGCTGCGCACCGGCGGCAATATCGGCTATGGCGGCGCGATCAACCGGGCGGTCGCCGAGATCGATCCGGACATCGAGTTCGTGGTGATCGCCAACCCGGATATCCGCTGGGGCACCGACTCAATCGATCAGCTGCTCGCCGCCGCGAAGCGCTGGCCGCGGGCCGGTGCGCTCGGCCCGCTGGTGCTGGAACCGGACGGCAGTGTCTACCCCTCCGCCCGCCGGGTGCCCGGTCTGCTCGACGGCGCCGGTCACGCGATCCTCGGCACGGTGTGGAAGACGAACCCGTGGACCCAGCGCTACCGCCAGGACAACGAGGAGATCTCCGAGCGGGCCGTCGGCTGGCTGTCCGGCTCCTGCCTGCTGGTGCGGCGCGCGGCGTTCGACTCGATCGACGGCTTCGACTCGCGCTACTTCATGTACATGGAGGACGTCGACTTCGGCGACCGGATGGGTAAGGCGGGCTGGCACAACGTGTTCGTGCCGTCCGCAGAGGTCACCCACGCGAAGGGGCACGCCGCGGGACGGCACCCCGAGGTGATGCTGCCCGCGCACCACGCGAGCGCGTACCGGTTCCAGGCCGATCGGCATCCGCACTGGTGGCAGCTGCCGTTGCGGCTGGCGCTGCGGGCCGGACTTGCGGTGCGCTCCCGGATTGCGGTTCGATCTGCGCTGCGTCAACAGGCGCAGGACGCGAGTCAGCAGGCGTAGGCGCGGATCGACAAGCGAAGGGCGCAAGCCAAAGCGGTCGGGCGCGAGTCGACGAATGCAGGACGAGAGCCGATAAGCGCAGGACGCGAGTTGGCAGGCGCAAACCGCGAGCCAATAGGGTGCAAAGCGTGACTCGCTGGTCACCCGGCCGAGCGACAATCGAGGTAGGGCCCGCACCAATCGGTGCGGCCCGAGTGAACTGGCGCGCAGCCGAGTGTCGATCGGCGCGCGAGCAACAATCGATCCACTGTGAACAGGGGACCTTGAATGGCAGGAAATGCAGGCACCGACGCCGTGATCCTGGTGGGCGGGCAGGGCACACGACTGCGCCCGCTGACCCTCTCGGCACCGAAGCCGATGCTACCGACGGCCGGACTGCCGTTCCTGACGCATCTGCTCGCTCGGATCGCCGAGGCCGGGATCACGCACGTGGTGCTGGGCACCTCCTTCAAGGCGGAGGTGTTCGAGGACCACTTCGGTGACGGCTCCGAGCTCGGCCTCGAGCTGGAGTACGTCACCGAGACCGAGCCGCTCGGCACCGGCGGCGGTATCCGCAACGTGCTGCCCAAGCTGCGCGCCGACACCGTGATGGTGTTCAACGGTGACGTGCTCGGCGGCACCGAACTCGGCGCGGTGCTGGACACGCACGAGTCCACGAACGCCGATGTCACGCTGCATCTGGTGCGGGTGAGCGATCCGCGCGCCTTCGGCTGCGTGCCGACCGACGAGAACGGCCGGGTCACCGCGTTCCTGGAGAAGACCCAGGATCCGCCGACCGATCAGATCAACGCGGGCTGCTACGTCTTCCGCCGCGAATACATCGAGAAGATCCCGGCGGGCCGCCCGGTCTCGGTGGAGCGCGAGGTGTTCCCGCAGCTGCTCGCCGAGGGTGCCCGCGTGCAGGGCCACGTCGACACCTCGTACTGGCGCGACATGGGTACCCCGGAGGACTTCGTCCGCGGCTCCGCCGATCTGGTCCGCGGCATCGCGCCCTCGCCCGCACTGCCGGGCCAGCGCGGTGAATCCCTGGTCCATCCGGGTGCGGGTGTCGCGCCCGGCGCACTGCTCATCGGCGGCACGGTCGTCGGCCGCGGTGCCGAGGTCGGCGCGGGTGCTCGCCTCGACGGCGCGGTCATCTTCGACGGCGCGGTCATCGAGGCGGGGGCCACCGTCGAACGCTCGATCATCGGGTTCGGCGCCCGCATCGGCCCGCGCGCGCTGGTGCGCGACGGCGTCATCGGTGACGGTGCGCACGTCGGCGCGCGCTGCGAACTACTACGGGGCGCGCGGGTGTGGCCGGGCGTCGAGATCCCCGACGGCGGGATCCGCTTCTCCACCGACGTCTGATCGGCGCTCCTCAAAAACGGTTTCGTCGCGACGGTGCTTCTGGCAGGGTGCTGCCCAGGGTCCCGGGGCTCCGTCGCGGGATCGCTTCTTTGCTCACTGTGCCAATGGGAATAGTTGAGGAGAACGTTTATGGGGAAGTCTGTTTCTCGGGTGCTGGCCGCAGCAGCTTTCGCGGGGGCGGTCGGCATCTGTGCCGCACCGAGCGCGACGGCGGCACCGTCGATCTACGAACCGAGCATCACCCCGTGTAGCCACCAGTTCCGAACGCCGTTCGAACCCGCACGCCCGGGTACCAGCGCCTACTGGAGCCCGTTCGGCACCGCCGACATCGTCTGCTACGACGCGGGTTTCGGCGTCAGTCACTACCAGCGTGACCCCGGCGGGCAGTGGCATGCCATGAATCAACTGATTCCCGGCAACTACTTCATCAACATTTTCGGTTACAACCACCTGCCCGCCTAGAACCCGCAGCGCCTCTACATCTTTCACAGGGCTGACCCGGACCCGTCCTGTGGGAGGTGTAGACACTCTGCGGGGGTCGATGACGCGCGGCGGTCCCGTTGTGGACCGCGCGGTGGTCATGCTGCGCACTTGGCGAAATCCGTGACGTCGGCTCGATCGCCAGACGGATCTGCCTGTCTGGGTTACTGCTTCCAACGTTGGCAGAGAGCTATATATGCAGGTAGTAGCGCCTGGATTGGCAGTAGGTGCCAGCGGGATATCGGGAGGTCTCTGACGTTGAGGCGACTCGCTTCGGTAATTGTCTGAGACAATCCTTGCGATTCGAAAGGTCGGGCGTCTAAAGTACGGCTTAACCTCAGTTAGAGAATGTTTAGTTTCTAACTGTCGGAGCTTCAACCCAGGTCAATCCGTGCTGATGACTCGTCCTCTCCAATCGCGAAGGGTGGCACCCACATGCCCAGACAGTTGGTATTCACGGCGTTGATCACCGCCGTAGTGGCGACCGTGCCGCTGGTTGCGGCAGCGCAACCACCCATAACGCCAGAGCCCCCCATCGACCCCGTCGCGTGTGGCATCTGGGGTTGCACCGACCAGGCTCCGGTTCTGCCGGTTCCGATACCGGACGCGGTGGCCCTGCCCGAGTCGCCGCCGGGTGGCTGGTCGGCAGACGATCCGCCGCCCCGCTCGGAGCTGCTGTACTGGCAGGACTTCGATAGCGACGGTGCCGTGAACTGGGCCGACAACTGCGTCCTGGTGCCGAACCATGATCAAGCCGCGGCGATTCGGCCCCCGAACGCCGCCGACCCGGTCAATCCCAGCTCGCACGCGCTGGCGATGGCGTGGAAGGCGTCGAATCCCGGTGCGATGTACCGGACCTCGGACGAATTGGGCGAAGCCTGCTCCAATTACAACGACAACTGGCGCCGGACCATGGTCGCGTTCCGGGTATCGAGCAACGATCGCAAGCGCGACATCTTCAAATTCCTCGGGCAGGGCGGGCCGATGTTCGGCGAGAACACGCTGACGTTGGCGGTGCCGACCTGCTCACGTCTCGACACGGTGATGAACATCCTCGAATGGGGGCTGCACATCCCCGAAGGTCTGATTGCCAACGCCCTGAAGGCACTCCTCACCCCGGCCATCACGGACCACTTCGGTTGCAGCACAGGTATTTTCGCGCGCCTTGCCGAAGAACTGGGGCAGCTGGTCTGGGCGGGCAAGCGGCTCTACACCCCGACCAACGAGGGTGGCGCGATCACCAATCGGTTCTTCGCGCCCGTCACCGAGGTCGGCGTTTTCGATCCGCTGATCAAGGCCATGCCGTGGCTGTTCCCCGGCGGCACCGGGCAAACCGTGCAGGGCCGGGTCCGCAACGACGCGGTATCCCCTTGGGACGGCCGAAATTCCATCGCGATCGACTGGCGGGACGTCTCCGACACCGGGATCGGGCTGCGGGGCAACAGGTGGCCGATCACCGACCAGTCGTTGAGCGAATTGCTCAATGCCATGATCGGCGTCGGTCAGGTCGCAGGCCCGGGCCTCGAGGGCCAGATCATCCGTGCCCTCCCGATCGCGCTCGGCAACATCATGAAGATGATTCCGATCGTCCGGGATCTCGACGTGCAGTACCTGATCTATGACTCGTGTCGCGCGCTGCAAGAAGGATTTACCCCCTGCACTGCCGAGATAGCGCTGAGCAGGCCGGCGGACGGAGCGACCCGGTGGTATCAGGAGGGCTGGATGCCGTTCAGCACCGTCGACCCCGACATATTGCACCAAACTGCCTGGGAGCTCTCACATTTCCATGAGATGCAGCCCGCCTTCTACAATCTGCCGTCGAACGTCGGTATCGATAACTGACTGCAGCCAACGAACCTCGCCGCACGGGCCGCCGGGAACCTGCCCGGTGACCTGTGCGGACTTCGGCGAGTCAGGCTCGGGTTTTCCAGACGTAGCGGGTTTTGGGGCGCCCCGCGCGACCGTAATCCGAACGGCGGGTGACCAATCCGTCGTCGGCCAGCTTTTCCAGGTAGCGCCACGCGGTGATGCGGGAGACGCCGATGGTGGTGGCGGTGTCGGCGGCGGTGATGCCCTCGGGGGCGGCGCGGACGGTGCGGGAGATCTCGTCGAGGGTCTGCGGCGCAACGCCTTTGGGTGTGGTCGCGCGTTGGTCGGGGGTACGTAGCGCGCTGAGGGCGCGGTCGATGTCGTGCTGGGAGACCGCGGTCTCGCCTGCGGGCAGCGCCGTGCGGAATTCGCGGTAGCGGTCCAGCTTGTCGCGAAAAGCGGCGAAGGTGAACGGCTTCAAGAGATAGAGGACAACGCCGTGCGAGACCGCGGTGCGCACCATGGCGAGGTCGCGGGCCGAGGTGATGGCGATGACATCGGGCCGGGGCGCGAGGCCGGTGAGGGCCGCCGCGACGTCCAAGCCGCTGGC
>NZ_BJXA01000133.1 GCF_007990755.1 Nocardia ninae NBRC 108245
CCCTGCTCGATCAGCGCCCGCGCGGCGCGCACACCGTCGGCATCGGTGATCGAATCCAGCAGCGTCCCATCGGCGTGCGCGCCGCACAGCCGGATCGAGCGCGGTCCACGGGCGCCCGCGTAGATCCGCGGCGGCGCGAGCGGCGGCCAATCCAGCGCGACCTCGTCGAGCTGGACGTAACGACCGGAGGTGGTGACCCGTTCGCCGGCGAGCAACGCGCGCAACGCGTCCAGATATTCGCCGAGCAGCGTGACTGGGGACTCGACCCGTGCCCCCACTTGCCCCATCCAGTCCTGCACGCCGTGCCCGACGCCGAGCTGCACCCGATCGGGGAACAGGCGATAGAGCGTGGCGGCCTCCATCGCGGTGAGCGCCACGTTCCGCAGCGGCACCGGCAGCAGCCCGATACCAACACCCAGCCGCTCGGTCCAGGCCAAAGCCGCTGCGGCACTGGCGATTCCGCTCTCCAGGAAGCAGTCCTCCCAGAGCCAGAGCTGCTCGAGCCCGGCCGTCTCCGCGGCCATGGCCACGGCACGCAGCCGTTCCGGCGGATTCTGTGGGCGAAATACGGCACCGAGGACAGTCATCCCACCATTCCTACCCGCCGGGTCCGACAACGCGCGAGATTCGCGGCCGCGTCAGCGCCCGATATTTCGGAATCTCTCAGGTTGACCCACGATGATGTGGCCGTGGCCCGACCACGCGGGGACGAGTTTCCAGATCTACCATCGTGGCGGCAGGTACCGGCAGTCGAGCGAAAGGCGTGGTGAACGCACGGTGAGCAAGAACCCGGGTGGGAAAAAGAACCCGCTGCTGGCGGCGGATCGCGCCGACCGCAACCGCAAGATCTTCATCCAGGTGGCCGTGGCCGCCGTACTGGTCGCGCTCATCGCGGCGATCGGTATCGGTGTCGCGGTGAAGAAGGCCCGCAGGGACGACCCCGGGCCGAGCCCGGCCATCGCGGCGGCCGCGAACCAGAACGCGTCGGGCATCACCGGAACGATCACCGACAACGGCGCCATCCGGATCGGCAAGCCCGACGCGAAGGTCACCGTCCGGGTCGTCGCCGACCTGCAGTGCCCCGCCTGCAAGGCCTTCGAGGAGGCCAACGGCAAGGTGCTCGACGAGGCCGTGCAGAACGGCACCGCCGTGGTCGAATACAACGTGATCGCGTTCCTGGACAAGGCCTCCAGCACGCGTTACTCGACGCGCGCGGCGAACGCCTCCTACTGCGTCGCCGAGGCGGATCCGTCGAAGTACGTGTCCTGGGTGTCGGCGATGTTCGCTCAGCAGCCCGCCGAGGGCGGCGCGGGCCTGACCGACGACAAGCTGGTCCAGATCGCGAAGACCGCGGGCTACCCGGATTCGGTGGCGAGCTGCATCACGGATGTGAAGTACGACAAGTACATCCAGGCCCGCACCGATGAGGTGCTCAACAGCGGCATCAAGTCGACCCCGTCGGTCTTTGTCAACGGCAAGCAGATCCAGTCGAGCCAAGAGCTCATGGGACCCGGCGGCCTCGCACCCGTGATCGCCGCCGCCGCGGCGCAGTGATCACCGCCCCGCCCCGGGCCGCCTGGATACTCCTGATCGCCGGGCTGGCCGGCTGGCTGGCCTCGGTGGCGCTGACCGTCGAGCGGTTCAAGCTGTTCACCGAGCCGGGCTACACCCCGTCGTGCAGCATCAATCCGATCCTGTCCTGTGGCTCGGTGATGGTGACCGAGCAGGCCGCGGTGTTCGGATTCCCGAACCCGCTGATCGGCATCGTCGGCTTCTCGGTGCTGGTCACCCTCGGGGTGCTTTCGGTGGTCGGGTTGGGGTTTCCGCGATGGATCTGGGGCGGGCTGTGGCTCGGCCTCGCGGCCGGGGTCGGCTTCGTCTGCTGGCTGATCTTCCAGAGCCTGTACCGGATCAACGCGCTGTGCCCGTACTGCATGGTGGTGTGGGCGATCATCACCCCGCTGCTCGCGGTGGTCACCGATCAGCTCTGGGGCGGGTCACGCGGCCCGCTGCGGGTGCTCGCGGAGTGGCGCTGGACCATCGTCGCGCTGTTCTACGCGGTGGTGCTGTTGCTGATCTTCCTGCGGTTCCAGGATTACTGGCTCTCGCTGGTCTAGTTGGGCGTTCCCAGCGCGAGCACCAGGGTGACCGTGCGACGGCCGCCTGCGGGGTCGATGACCTCGAGCTGGATCGTGTCGTGCGGCTTGTGCACGTTGATCGCCGCGTGCAGCGCACGGGCCGAGGTGATCACGCGACCGTCCACGGCCGTGATCACCTCGCCGCGCGCGAGTCCCGCCGCGTAGGCGGGTAGCCCGTAGAGCGCCAGATCTATCCGTGCCCCACTCGGTTTCGCGTCCGTGGTCAGCACGCCGAGGGTCGCCGTCGGGCCGATGTGCACGGTGTCGGTCGGAATTCCGGAACGGATCTGCTCGACCACCCGCATAGCGGTATCGATCGGCACCGCGTAGCCGTTCGGCGGCCTGGTCGTCGCGCGCTCCGGGTCGCCCGACGCCGCGGCGATCACCCCGACCACCGCGCCCTCGCGATCGGCCAGCGCGCCGCCGGATTGTCCCGAGCTGACCGCCGCGGCGACCTCGAGCATCCCGGTGAGCGGCTTGCGGGACAGGTCGGCGGAGTTCAACGCGACGATGGTGCTGTCCAGATCGGTGAGGGTGCCCTGGATCGCCGTCGGCGTGCCGCCGAGCCCGCCCGCGTTGCCGATGGCCAGCACCTCGTCGCGCACCCGCACGCCGGCCGAGCTGCCGATGCGCGCGGTGACCAGATCGGCCGCGCCGGACAGCGCGAGCAGCGCGATATCGACACCGGCGTCGTAACCGAGCACGACGGCGTCGTAGGTGCGTCCGTTGCCGACATCGGTGACGCTCACCGTGTCCGCGCCTTTGACCACGTGATGGCTGGTCAGCACCTGACCGTCGGGGGTGAGCACGATGCCCGAGCCCGCGGCGCCGAGCCCGAACGGCGCGGCCGACGCGCTGATATCCACCAGCGCCGGGTCCACCACGGCGGCGACGGCCAGCGGGTCCAGCGGCGGCGGGGGCTGCTCGATGATCGGCGCGGCGAGCTCGCTCGCCCCGGTCGGCCAGCCCGGCAATTCACCCCGGTAACCGAGGAATCCGGCCACGGCGAGCAGCGCGGCGACGATCATCGCCAGCGCGCGGCCCCCATACCGTTGCTCATTCATCGCACTCCGCCTCGATGCCATGCGAATTCCATTGTGGCCGGAGATCTTCACCGTAGATCGAAATCGGGTCGATGACCGCCGCTGCCCGCCGAAATACCCGCGTGTTCGTAATTCAGGCGTGTCCGTTATGTGTCATGTTTGGCAAGTACAGGCATGCGGCGGTAGGCATGTATGCATGAGCGAGCGCAGCGAGCGACCAAATAACACAGCCCCACTAGTGGGCATGCCGGAACCGAGCGCTAGCGAGGTGCAGGCATGACCTCTGCTGCTGCGTACGCTGTTTCCACCTCTGATGGCGCATTCGAGAAGGTGACGATCGAACGCAGGGACCTGGGTCCGCGTGACGTGCTGATCGACATCAAATTCGCGGGTATCTGCCATTCCGATATTCACACCGCGCGCGACGAGTGGGGCGGCACCAAGTACCCCTGTGTACCGGGTCACGAGATCGCCGGCCTGGTCGCGGCGGTGGGGTCCGAGGTGTCCAAATATCAGGTCGGCGACCGCGTCGGGGTCGGCTGCATGGTCAATTCCTGCGGTAAGTGCGGACCGTGTCTGGCCGACGAGGAGCAGTACTGCACCCGCGGCGCGACCATGACCTACAACACACCCGTCGATCCGGCCGTCCAGCCCGGCGGGTACACCATGGGCGGATACGCCACCCAGATCGTGGTGACCGAGAACTTCGTCGTCGGCATCCCCGAGGGGATCGGGCTCGACCAGGCCGCACCCCTGCTGTGCGCGGGCGTCACCCTGTTCTCGCCGCTGCGGCACTGGAACGCCGGGCCGGGCAAGAAGGTCGCCATCATCGGCATGGGCGGCCTCGGGCACGTCGGGGTGAAGATCGCCGCCGCGCTGGGCGCCGAGGTGACCGTGCTCAGCCACTCGCTGAGCAAGCAGGACGACGGCAAGCGGTTCGGCGCCAGCCACTACTACGCGACCAGCGACCGGCAGACCTTCCGCGAGCTGCGCGGCCGCTTCGACCTCATCCTCAACACCGTCTCGGCCGACCTGCCGATTGATGACTACCTCAAGCTGCTGAACCTGGACGGCACCCTGGTGATCCTCGGTCTCCCGGAGAACCCGATGAGCGTCAAGCCGTTCACCATCGCGGGCTACCGGCGCTCCCTGGCCGGGTCGATGATCGGTGGCCTGGCGCAGACCCAGGAGATGCTGAACTTCTGCGCCGAGCACGGCATCGGCGCGGAGATCGAGGTCATCTCGGCCGACGAGATCGACGGCGCCTACGACCGCGTGGTCGCCAGCGACGTCCGCTACCGCTTCGTCATCGACGTGTCGACCATCTGAGGTAAGACCGCCGAACTGGTCGACCGGTCCGATCACCGAAACGGACGCGGGACGGCGACGTATTTCCGCGGATACCTTCCAGATCCACGCAACTTTCCGGCACTCGGAAGAAATGGATCTGGCATGGACATGGTGCGATCGCACACGAATCTCGGGCTCTTCCTCATCGACGAAGAATCGGGCGCCGCGATCGCGCGGCACCCGGTCTACGCCGAGGTGGTGGTGTCGCGGTGCGGCGGTGGATCATCCACCCTCGACGACGGGACCGCGAATTCGGCGTCCGGCGAATCGACGGACTGCGAGTCCGAGATCGAGTGGGCCGCGCCGCTCGGTGTGCTGTGGACCGACCACGTCGGGTATGTGTCCTTCGATCTGACCCGGTTGCCCGCGCCGGTCAGCCGTCGGCTCGACAACACGGTCTCCGTGCGCCGTTACGGCGCGGCCGCGGTCGCCGATACGGGCGAGGACGTCGACAGCGACGAAACGATGACCATCCGCGCGCTCGCCTACGGCGCCGCCGAATGGGTGGACGTGCTCGATCAGAACCGGTTCACCGCGGGTGCGGTGGTCGGCCGAATCGTCATGCCGCCCGCCGGGCTGGCGCCGCCGCATTACGAGGGCGGGATGGCGACCATGCAGAATCCCAATCTCACCGACTGGCAGCTGTCACCGTCCTCGTTCGCCACCAACCCCAACCAATTGGTCGGGGAGAACGGCTGCGAAAACCTGTACCCGGCCACCCTGTCGCTGCACGAATTCATTACCCGCCAGGTGGTCCGGCTCAGCGACGATCCACCCGGCATCACCATCCCCGAGCCTTATCGTGCGGCCTACATCGACGAGTACAAGGTCACCTGGAGCGCCCTCGGGCATTCGCTCGGCGAGATCCTGTACAGCCTGCCGCTGGCGCCCGGCGAATCGGTGAAACTCGCCATCCTGGACTGGTCCTGGGACAGCCTCACCCGCCGGGACGAGCAGACCAAGCTCACCGAGGACGTGCTGCACCGGACGCACCGGGACCGCACGATCAGCGAGACGGTGCAGGCCGGGCTGCGCGAAATGCAGCACGGCTCCAACTTCATGGGCGGTGTCGCGCACTCCGGCGGCGGCAGCGGCAGCGCGAACGTCGGCGTCGTCGGTCTCGGCGCCGCGGTCGGCGATGCCTGGAGCATGGGCGGCAGCACCGCGACCAGCGACGGCAGCCGCGACCTGACCGCGGAGAATGTGCAGCGCCTCAGCGACAGCTTCAGTCAGGCGAGTTCGGCGCTGCGCGAGATCAATTCGACGGTGGTGGTGCAGGCCAGGCAGGAGCAGCACGAGTCGATCCAGACCCGCACCTTCTCGAATTACAACCACGCGCACACCCTGACCATCCTGTATTACGAACTGCTGCGGCACTATCGGGTCGCGGTGCAGTGGGTGCGCCGCCGCCCGGCGGTGCTGGTCCGATACCCCGCGCCCATCACCGATTTCGACGACGCCCAACTGCTGCGGCACCGTGCCGTCCTCGAGCCGGTGCTGTTGGACCCGGCCCTCGCGCCGGGCTTCGCGGCGTTGGCGAAGAAGGATCTGGTCGCCAAGAACCAGCTGCTGCACGGCGTCGACCCGGCCACCTTGGACCGGCCGCAACCCCAGTTCTGGGAGGGTGATCTGCGTTTCGGTCTGTTCGAGTTCTACGTCAAGCCCTCCGAGGGCGGCGGGGACACCACCGACCAGCAGGTGATGCTGAATCTGATCCTGTTGGACGGCAACAATGTGGTGCACCGCCCGCTGCTGCTCGAGTGGGAGAAGGGGGATCTGACCCGCAACGTCAATACCGCTGAGCGGCTGAACGATACGGCGACGGCCAGCTTCATCTCGAAGCCGGACCAGCCGGTGCCGTGGCGCGACCTGGTCGGGTTCGAGTTCGTGCTGCACGAGGACAACAACTGGCGGGCGGATCGCTTGGCGATCAACGCCTTTCATCCCGGTGGCGCCATCGCACTGCTCGATAACGTGGATGTGGACCTGTTCTTCCGGCAGAACGGCTCCTCCAACACCGTCACGTTCATCCGGCGTCCCGGCCCCCGCCCCGCCGATCTGCCGCCGACCTGGTCGCCCGCCAAATCGCTGACGCCGGAGGAGTTTCAGCACGCCCAGCGGCTCATCGACCACGTCAACTCGAACAACGCGTACTACAACCGCGCCGTCATGCTCGCCACCCGGACCGCGGATATCAGCGTTGCCTTCGAGACGATGCCGTGGGCGGACGGCAAGTCCCTCGCCGACGTGGCCGTGCCGACACCGCTCGAGGTTTTCGGCAACCATGTCGCGTACCCGCTGACGGCGGCGGGGACCGTCGTCATGGACCCGCCGCCCGAGGCGCAGACCGAACGCCTGATCACCATGCCGACCCGCGGCGTGTTCGCGGAAGGCAAACTGGGCCACTGCAATGTCGCGGAGGAGATCGACAACACCCGCTTCTGGAAGTGGGAAGAACACCCGATCCCCATCCAGGCCCCGGAGATCGCGCCCGTCGTGCCCACCACGCCGACACCGGTCCCGACCAACCCGACGCCGACGCCGTTCCCGCAGTCGCTGGTCAACGTCGTCGCGCCGAGTCCCGCACCGGATCCGGTGGGGCTGGCCGCCGCATTGCAACTGCTCGGCACGCCGGGCATCTTCCGGGACATGTCCGGCCGCGCCGAGGTCGCCGATCTGCTGAAGAAGCTGTCCGACAACACGATCTCGATCGCCGAGGCCGCCACCAAGGCGCGCGAGATCCAATCCAAGTACGGCAGTTCCGGCGCGGGCACCGGCGACGGATCGACGGCCGCACCGGCCGCCGGGCTCGGCGCGGGGCGCACCTCGCCGAGTGACCGCTCGTCGACGACCACCCAGGATCTGCAGGACTTGCAGCACGTGCTCGGCAATGCGCAGGCGAAGAACCTGATCACGGCCGAGGCCGCGAAGGAGGCGTACGCCAAGGCACTACGGGGCGCCTACGATCCCGACTATACGAACGCCTCGACCCGGAAACCCACTGCCGCAGTGCCGATTACGGCGGCGACCGACGCGCAGCTCGGTCAGGCGGCGGCCGTCGAATTCTTCGACGCCACCGACATCGACAACTACTTCCTCGATGTCACGGGCAAGACCTTCGCGGGTTGGTTCACCGCGACCCTGGCCGGGCGGGGCAGTTGGGGGCCGCTGTCGATGTCGATGGACACCGACACGCTCTCCCGCTTCGCCGAGGCCTGGAATGTCTTCCCGCCCATCATCGGCACCGACCGAGGTGTCGGCGTCAAGGGGATCACGCTGCCCGAATTCGCCACGCTGATGGCCAAATTCCTGCACGAGACCGGTGGCAAGCTGCAGTTCCGCGGCGCGGAAATCCTTGGGGGATATGGTCATCCCGGCCTGTCCTATGCCTTCGACTCCTTCGTCATCGAACGTCCCGGCGAGTCGCCGTTCACGAAGGGTTCCTACAACATCGGCAACGGCAATCACACCGCGCACTTCTGCTTCCACGATCCGATCTACCTCGCGGCGTTCGGCACCCTCGCACCTACCGATCAGGCCGTGCGCGACCGCACCGAGTGGAAGGGAACGATCTGGCCCGCCGGGGTGCCGACATCGATCGACAGCTCGACGGCGTTCCTCCAGGAGGCGGACTTCTACAAGTTCCGCGGCCGCGGCGCCATCCAGTCCACCGGGCGGGTCGCGTATCTACCGATTGTGAACTTCGTGCGCACCTACGCGGGCGACGATGCCCGGGTCACCGCCGTCAAGGAGCGGTGGACGAACCTGGCGACCACTCTCGCCGCCCAGGGCATCAACCTGGCCAGCGACGACGACTTCGCCACCGCGTCGAGCAACGCCGACTGGGACGCGCTGTTCGGCACGGTCACCATCCAGGCGGTCGCCATCCGCGGTCACAACAACCTGGCGGGCAAGCACTATCTGCCTATGTCGAACAGCGCGCCGGTGCTGCGTGGCACCGGCCGCGGGTCTGCCTACTTTGTCGCGGTCGCGATCGCGGGGAGCGGGAACAGGTCCTACGGCAACGACGTCCGTCAGCGCATGCTCGAGTTCATCGGCACGCTGTGGCGGACATCGCTTCCGTCGGCTGGTTCGATCGAGCTCTGATCCCCGCCGGGCCCTGGGAAGCGGGTTCCCGGGGTCCGGTGTCGTGCTGTAGCGGGCACCTCAGTGCGGAATGCGGGGTGAGATCGAATCGGGTGGGTACGTTGGCGATGTGGCTTCGGACGAAGACGACAACGCGACACCGCCCGCGGTGGCACCCGCCGGGGAGGCCGTGGTTACCGCGGAGATGACGACCACTCCGCCGCCGTGGCTGCTGCGGGCGTTCCTGCTCGCCGCGGCGACGGTGGCCGGGCTGTTCGCGGGCTTCTGGGCGCTGACCCGGCTGCAGGGCTTGCTCACCATTCTGCTGGTCTCGCTGTTCCTGGCCTTCGCCATCGAGCCTGCGGTGAACTGGCTGGCGCGCCGCGGTATGAAGCGCGGGCTGGCCACGGGCGTGGTCTTCCTCGTCCTGATCGCGGTCGTCGTGGGTTTCTTCTGGACGCTCGGCTCGCTGCTCATCGATCAGGTCACCGCGCTGGTCAACAATGCGCCGCAGTACGCCGACCAGGGCATCGACTGGATCAATCACACCTTCAAGACGAACCTGTCCGGCACCGACATCGAGCGATATACCAGCGACTGGAGCAAGTATCTCGAGGGGGCGGCCGGAAACGCCTGGGACATCAGCACCCGGGCGGTCAGTGTGGTCTTCCAGTCCCTGGGCGTGTTGCTGTTCACCTATTACTTCGCCGCCGACGGCCCGCGCTTCCGCAACGCCGTGTGCTCGCTGCTGCCGCCGCGTAAGCAGCGACATGTGTTGCGCGCCTGGGATATCGCGGTGGAGAAGACCGGCGGCTACATCTACTCGCGCGGGCTACTCGCCCTGGCTTCGACGGTGGCGCACTATGTCGCGCTGCGGGTGCTCGATGTGCCGTCGGCGTTCGCGCTCGCGCTGTGGGTCGGCGTTGTCTCGCAGTTCATCCCGACCGTCGGTACCTACCTGGCCGGCGCGCTGCCGGTCATCGTCGCGCTGGTGCACGACCCCTCCGACGCCGTGTGGATCCTCGGCTTCATCGTGGTGTACCAGCAGTTCGAAAACTATGTGCTGCAACCGCGAATCACCGCGACCACCCTGGACATGCACCCGGCCGTCGCCTTCGGCGCGGTGCTGGCCGGCGCCGCGCTACTCGGCGCGACCGGTGCGCTGCTTGCCATTCCGGTCACCGCGACCGTGCAGGCCTTCTCCGGTGCCTACATCCGGCGCTACGAGGTGCAGACCGACGTGGATGTGCGCGCGCCGCTGCCGCCACCGCCACCGAAGCCCCATCGAAAGTGGGCTCGCCAGTTGACCATCCGGTTCACCGGAGCTGAGCGACCGAAGGACGAGTAGCCGCGCACCGGCGCAGCTGCTCGACCAGCGCCGAAGCGATCTTGCCCATTTGCGCGCGGCTGTGCTGCGCGGTGTCGTGCTCGACCTGGATGGTGAGCCGGTCGCCGACGGTGAAGACGGTGAGCTTCGGCGGCATGCCCGGACCCATCGCGAAGACGTCGTCGCGCACGTGCCCGATACCCGGCGGTGTCGAATGTGCCGGCAGGCGGCCGATATTGGACATGGCCAGGGTGGGTGCCGCGGCGAACGCGGCGGCCGTCGCCGGGTCGGTGACGCGCTGCGCGGCCAGCAGGAATCGGCCCGCGTCGCGCCGCGCCACCGCGGCCTGCATACCGGTCGTCACCAGCAGACCGAGATCGATCGGGTGGTGCTCCGGCCCGACCTCGGCGGGGGTGCCGACACCGGACGCGACGTTCAGCATCGTGCTCGCGGGCAGCGGCGGCACCAGCTCGTTGCGCAGATCCATGGCGTGCCCGCAGATCAGCGGCAGGGCGCCGGTGGCCGGTTCGAGCTGCGTGCGCCAGGCCACCAGCGCGGCGCCGCAGAGCACGCTGTTCACCGAGATGCCGTGCGCGCGAGCGGAATCGACCAGCGCGCCGGTTTCGGTGCTGTCCAACTCGATGCGCCGCACCGCGAAACGGCCGAGGGGATTGTCGCCGCCGTCCCCGTCGCAGGGCAGCGCACGCGGCGCCGTGGCCGGGTCGATCATCGTCACGCCGGCTGCGGCGAGTTCGAGGAACTCGGCCACCTCGGCGTCGGAAAAGACCTCGGCGAGGCGGGTATCCATCGCCTCGGGCAGCGACTGATCCGAGTCATCCACCGGCAGTGGGCTTCCCGCGACGTGCGCGGTGTAGCGCCGCCACAGTTCCGCGAGGAGCGCGAAAGCCGATCGGCCATCGGCGATTCCGTGATGGATGGTCAGCACGATCTGCTGACGCTCACCGGCCCGCAAGAGGTGAGCGCGGAACAAACCGTCGGTCCAGTCCCGCGGGCCGTTCACCAGCCGCAGATAGTCGGCCTCGTCACCGTCGGTGACGTCCAGGCGCGGGCGGTAGTCGTCGATGCGGCGCAGGTACATCGTGCCGTCGGGCTCGGTGATCACCCGGCTGCGCAACATCGGGTGGACGGCGGCCAGCTCACCGAGGACCCGGCGCAGCAGCTCGGGGTCGAGCGCGCCGTGCACGGTGGAGCCGATGTACAGCGGCATGCCGCCGGCGGGGACGCTGCCGAGCTTGGTGTCCGTGCCGAAGAACGTGGCTTCAAATGGGGAGATGGGGCGCTGTGCGGTCATGCCGTCGAACATACGCATGTTTCAAACACTTGTCACAAACAAATGTATGAAACACTCGTCACAAACACCCGTATGCCCGGCTGCTATCGTGCGAAGGTGGGAACCCGAGACGACCTCCTCGCCGCGGCCAAGCAGTGCCTGGCCGAACGCGGCTACGCCCGCACCACCGTGCGCGACATCGTGGCCGCCTCCGGCACCAACCTGGCCGCGATCAACTACCACTTCGGCACCCGCGACAAGCTGCTCAGCCAGGCCATGATGGAGTCGAGCGCGACCGCGGTGCAGGCGATCCTCGACTCGCTGCCCGCCGACGACACCGCCGATCCGGCCGTCCGCATTCGAGCATTCCTCGAGCAACTCATCCGCTCGTTCACCGAGGAACGACTGCTCTGGTCCGCCAATATCGAGAGCTTCGTGCAGGCGCTGCACTCCCCCGAGCTGCGCGCCGAACTCGGCACCGCGCAGGCCCGTGCGCGCCGAGCGCTTTCGCATGTGGCCGACAGCGCCACACCCGATCCCGCCATCGGCGCGGTGGTGCAGACCCTGATCGGCGGCCTGCTCGTCCAATGGCTGATCGACCCCGCCAACGCGCCCTCCGCCGAGACCATCGCGGCGGGTCTGCGCGCGCTGGCCGCGGCGGCCGACCCGGACTGAGTACACCGGGTAACCGCCCGGCGAACCCACCGGCCCGTGCTACCGTTCCCGCCCGTGCCGTTCACCGATGCTGGAACGATGGCGATTCTGCTGGCGCTGGTTTCGATGTGCTCCACGCTGTTCGGCGGTTTCGTCGCGGTGCGCATCGGCGACCGCAGACACCTGGTGCTCGGCTTGGCCGCAGGCGTGATGCTGGGCGTGGTCTTCTTCGACCTGCTGCCGGAGGCACTGGAACAGTCCGGTCAGCACGTCCTCGGGGTGCCCGCCGCGCTGATCGCCGCGGTGGTCGGGTTTCTCACCATCCACGTCATCGAACGCGCGGTCGCCGTGCACACCGGGCACGAGCAGGAATTCGGCTCGCACACACACGGTTTCGAATCCGTCGGCCTGCTTGCCGCGTCCGGCTTGATCTTTCACAGCCTGCTGGACGGCTTCGGCATCGGCCTCGGCTACCAGGCGGGCGCCACCGTCGGCGCCGCGGTGGCGATCGCGGTCATCTCGCACGACTTCGCCGACGGCTTCAACACTTTCACCATCTCGACGCTCTACGGCAGTGCGCGCAAGCGGGCGCTGACCCTGCTCGCGCTGGACGCCATCGCCCCGGTGGTCGGCGCGGTCCTCGGCACGCTCATTCAGGTCCCGGACGGCGTAGTCGGGCTCTACCTGGGGTATTTCGCCGGGTTCCTGCTGTACCTGGCCACGGCGGACATCCTGCCGGAGGCGCACGCGGTCCACCCCTCCCGACTCACCTTGGCCTGCACCGTGACCGGGGCGGGCATCATGCTGCTCGTCGCCGCACTGAGCCACTGAGCATCGACGGTTAGCAACCAGAGTTGACTATCTGCAATTTAGTCAACTAAGGTTGCCCACATGCCCACCCCAGATATCCCCGATTCCGGCGACCCCGCCGACCGGCTCGCGGCCGTGGTCGCGTTGCGGCGCTTGGCCGATCAACTGGAGGACGCCGCCGTCGAAGAGGCCATGCGGACGGGCTGGAGCTGGCCGCAGGTCGCCGAGGCCCTCGGCGTCACCCGGCAAGCGGTGCACAAGAAGCACGCCAAGCGGCTCATCGCCGCGGGCGTCAGCCTGAGGAGGCGATGATGATTCTGACCGCATTCGACGAATACCTGCACACGGTCCTCACCGAGGGCAGCAGTGAGGCGCAGCGGGATGGCTCGGCGACCGTCGAGGCCCAGCACCTGCTGCTCGCGATCGCCGCGCAGCAAGGCACCGCGCCGCAACGTGTCCTGGCCGCGGCCGGGCTGGATCACCAGGCGCTCCGTGACGCGCTGCACCGCGAGTTCGAGCACAGCCTGAGCGCGGCGGGAGTATCCCTGGCCGGCCTGGACGTGCCGCGCGCGAAGGGCTACGGCAAGGGTGCCCCGAATGTCGGCGCGTCGACCAAGCTCGCACTGGAGCGCGGGTTCGGTTCCGTTGCGCGCAAACGAGATCTGCGTCCCGCGCATGTGCTGCTCGGCATTCTGCGAGCCGAGGTCGGGACGGTACCGCGCGCGCTCGCACTGGCCGGCGTGGACCGGACCGAACTACAAGCCCAGGTCCAGCACACGCTCGGGGAAGCGTGATGACAGCACATCCGGAGGTTCAGCAGCTGCTGGACGAAGCAGTACGCGAGCGCGGCCTGCCGGGCATCGTCAGCGAGATCCGCGACAACCAGAGCCGCTGGTTCGGTGCGGCGGGGGTGGCCGATACCTCGACCGGCCGTCCGCGGGCCGAGCACGAGCAGTTCCGAATCGGCAGCGCCACAAAAGCGTTCACTGCGACGGTGGTTCTGCAACTGGTCGCCGAGGGCAGGCTGAGCCTCGACGACACGGTGGAGCAGTGGCTACCCGGACTGGTCGCGGGCAACGGCAACGACGGCAGCGCGATCAGCATTCGGCAACTGCTCGACCACACCAGTGGGCTGTTCAACCACACCGACGACGAACAGGTGCACTCCGGCGAGGGCTGGCGGCCCGAACAGCTGGTCCGGATCGCGACGACGCACCCGCCCTACTTCGCCCCAGGCACGCACTTCCGATACGCCAACACCAACTACCTGCTCGCCGGACTGCTCATCGAGCAGGTGGCGAATGCCCCACTGGCACAAGAGATCACCCGCCGGATCTGCGAACCCCTCGGCTTGACCGGAACCTACTGTGCAGGCACCGAGACCGAGATCCGCGGGCCGCACCCCCGCCACTACTCGACGTTGTTCGACCCCACCCCGGGCGCCGGGGTCCACGACATCACCGAGCTCGACCAGACCTGGGCCGGCGCCGCAGGCGACATGGTCTCGACCACCGGGGATCTCCAGGTCTTCTTGCACGCACTGCTGACCGGGCAGCTACTGCCACCCGCCCAGCAGCGAGAAATGTGGACCACCGTCTCCACCGCAGGCGCGGAGTGGCTCCCGGACACCAGGTACGGCTGCGGCGTGTTCGAACAACAACTGCCCTGCGGCGCAACGGTTTACGGCCTCTCCGGAGCCACTATGGGCTCGTGGACCTGGGCGATGGGCAGCCGAGACGGCGAGCGCATCGTGGTGACGCACACCAACGGCGACTGGAACGACCCGCTGGAGGTCTTCCTCGCGGTGCTGGACACCCAGTTCCGCGCCACCGCGCCGTCCGCGCACTGAACGACGAAGGCCGCCTCCCCGTAATGGGAAGGCGGCCTTGATCTTTCAGCTAGTGAACCGCTCGCTTACGCGCGCGCGGCAGGAGCCTGCTCACGAGTCGCCCGAGTGCGCGGCGCGGCGCCACGGACCGGACGGGCCGCGGAACGGCCCGCGTTGTCGAAGCCATGGGCTGCGGCGCCGTTCGCGCCACGCCCGTTCCGGCTGCGCGACTG
>NZ_BJXA01000134.1 GCF_007990755.1 Nocardia ninae NBRC 108245
AGTGGTGGGTGCGCTGGCGCCTGGTCGGCGGCGAACGGCAGCGCGCCTGGCTGGCCGAGTTGGCGGTGGCCATGCCCGCCGCGCTGCGGGTGGCGGGTCGGCCCAACGCGGTGCTGGACGACCTGGTCACCGAGCTCACCGACCCGATCGCCCGGTCCATGATCGACTCGCCCGACTCGGTGCATCCGCTGGTGGACGCGCTCGTGCGCGATATCGCCCTGGACGCGGGCAGCTACCGGGTGGCCGAGACGCTGGAGCACTGGCGGGCCACCCTGACCGGCGACGAGCCGGAACTGGTGCTGCGCCTGCTGGAGCCGGACGGCGACCTCGGCACCGCGGACGAATCGGTGGCGCTGTGGCGGCTGGAGGTCTGCCTGCGTATCGACGGAGAAGCGCCGAATCCTGTTCAATTGCAAGGTGATCCGGATCTGCTTCGGGTCGCCGTCGAGCAGCTCGGCGAGGCGCAGCGGGCGTACCCCCGGCTGCGCGACCTGCCGAGCGATCCACGCTCGATGGACCTGCTGCTGCCGACCGAGGTCGTGGTCGACCTGGTCGAGCACGGCGCGCACGCCCTGCAGGCCGCAGGCGTTCGACTGCTGCTGCCGCGCGCCTGGAACGTCAGCGCCCCGACCATGCGGCTGCGGGTGGAGAGTGCGGTGCCCGCCGCCGAAAGCACCGTCGGTATGCCGGGACTCGTCTCCTACCGCTGGGAACTCGCGCTCGGCGACACCGTGCTGACCAAAGCGGAGATGGAACGGCTGGTCCGCAGCAAATCGGATCTGGTGCAGCTGCGCGGTGATTGGGTACAGGCCGACCACAAGGTGCTGGCCGCCGCCGCCCGCTACGTGGCCGCGCACACCGACACCTCCGAGATCACCTTCGCCGACCTGATCGGCGAACTCGCGGGCGGCCGGGTGGAGCAGGTGCCGGTCACCGAGGTCACCGCCACCGGGTGGGCCGCCGACATCCTGGATCGGACGCGCGAACTCGAGCCGATCGCCCCGCCGGTCGGGTTGAAGGCGCAGCTGCGCCCCTACCAGGAACGCGGCCTCGCCTGGCTGGTCACCATGAGCCGCATGGGTTTCGGCGCGATCCTGGCCGACGACATGGGGCTCGGCAAGACCGTCCAGGTGCTCGCGTTGCTGGTGCACGAGCGCGAGGCGGCGAACGCGCGGGACCGGCAGGCCGCGAAGCCGAGCCGCAAGTCGGCCGGGGCGAAGACGGCGGATGGCGCGGTGGTGTTGTCGCTGGATGCCGCACGGCGACGTAAGGCCGCCGGCGATTCCGGCGGCGGTATGCCGGGGCCGACGCTGCTGGTGTGCCCGATGTCGGTGGTCGGCAACTGGCAGCGCGAGACCGAGCGCTTCGCGCCTGACTTGCGCGTGTGGGTGCACCACGGCGTGGGCCGGCGCTCCGGCGCGGAGCTGGATGCGGCGGTGGCCGAGTCCGATCTGGTGATCACGACCTACTCGCTGCTCGCGCGGGACCTCGACGAGCTGAAGCGGCAGACGTGGGACCGGATCGTGCTCGACGAGGCGCAGCACATCAAGAACGCGGCGACCAGGCAATCGCGCGCGGCGCGTTCGCTCCCGGCGCGTCATCGGCTGGCGCTCACCGGAACTCCGGTGGAGAACCGGCTGGAGGAACTGCGCTCGATCATGGATTTCGCGGTGCCGAAGGTGCTCGGCAGTCCGCAGACGTTCCGCGCCCGCTTCGCCGTGCCCATCGAACGCGAGCGGGATGAGAACGCGATCAGCAGGCTGCGGATGATCACCCAGCCGTTCGTGCTGCGCCGGGTCAAGACCGACCCGGCGGTGATCACCGATCTGCCGGACAAACTGGAGATGACGGTGCGCGCCAACCTGACTGTCGAGCAGGCCGCGCTGTACCAGGCGGTGGTCGATGACATGCTGGCCAAGATCAAGGACGCGAAAGGCATGGCGCGCAAGGGCGCCGTGCTCAGCGCGCTGACCAGGCTCAAGCAGGTGTGCAACCATCCGGCGCACTTCCTCGGCGACGGCTCCGGGGTGCTGCACCGCGGCAGCCATCGCTCCGGCAAGCTCGCGCTGGTGGAGGACGTGCTGGACGCGGTGCTCGCCGACGGCGAGAAGGCGTTGCTGTTCACCCAGTTCCGCGAGTTCGGCGAGCTCATCGCGCCCTACCTGGTCGAACGCTTCGGCACGGAGGTGCCGTTCCTGCACGGCGGGGTACCCAAGCAGCGGCGCGACACCATGGTCACCCGGTTCCAGGAGCCCGAGGGGCCGCCGTTGATGTTGTTGTCGCTGAAGGCCGGTGGCACCGGGCTCAATCTGACCGCCGCCAATCATGTTGTGCACCTGGATCGTTGGTGGAATCCGGCGGTGGAGAACCAGGCCACCGACCGCGCGTACCGGATCGGGCAGCAGCGCAATGTGCAGGTGCGCAAGCTGGTCTGCGTCGACACCATCGAAGAGCGGATCGACGAAATGATCAACGGCAAGAGACAACTCGCCGATCTGGCCGTTGGCGCGGGGGAGAACTGGATCACCGAGTTGAGCACCGATGATCTGCGCGAGCTGTTCACGCTCGGGGCGGAGGCGGTCGGCGAATGAGTCCGTACATCGACTACAGCGAGTTCGGTAAGCGCCGCCCGGTGCGCGGCGGGGTCGAGGCCCGCAGCCGCCGTGGCGGTTTCGGGCGCACCTGGTGGGGCAAGGCGCTGATCGACGCGGTCGAGCAGATGGCCGACGCCGGGCGCATGTCGCGCGGGCGCACCTACGCGCGGGCCGGGCAGGTGGTGAGCTACCGGATCGAGCCGGGCGCGGTGACCGCGGAGGTGCAGGGCAGTCAGCCGCGTCCGTTCACCGCGGTGTTCACCGTCCGGCCGCTGCGCGAGGAGGAGGTCGAGCTGCTCATAGAGACCATCCGCGACGCGCCGGGCATGCTCGCCGAGATCGCTTCCGGCGCACTGCCGACCGCGCTCGGCCCGCTGCTGCTGCCGACCACCGCCGCCGACCTGGACTTCACCTGTAGCTGCCCCGACCCGGGCTGGCCGTGCAAGCACGTCGCCGCGGTCTGCTACCTGCTCGCCGAACGGCTCGACGAGCGGCCCCGCGAGATCCTCGCGCTGCGCGGCCTGGACCTGGACACGCTCATCGGTGGTATCGAACGTGACCTGCGCGCCGTGGACTCCGACGATCCCTACGGCAACGAGGCCGTGCTGCCGGATCTACCGAAGGCCGAATTCCGGCCGGCCCCCGACGATCTGGATCCGTTGTTGCTGCGCAAGGCGATGCGGATGACCTCGGCCGAGGAGCCGATCGCCGCGGTGGGGCTGCGTGAACTCACCGCGCTGTATCAAATGTTCGACAGCTGAGTGAGTTTGGTGAGCATCCGGCGTCGGGGCTTGCGGTTGCCTCCGGACTTTTCGGGGCGGGATCTGGTCCGGTTGCACGGGACCGGGACTTCCCGACACCGGATGCCTCACCAAGTCTGCGCGCATCGCCCCGGTCCCGGAACTGCCCGAGGGTTGCCCAGCCGCTGCCACTGTGGCCGTACCCGGGGCAGTGCTCAGGCCGTGTCGCGATTTCCGCCGACCAACACCGCCGCGAAGCACAGCGTGGCGAGCCCGGAAACCACGATGGCGGGCTCGGGGAAATACAGGCAGGCGATCCAGAATGTGCCGCCCGCCGCTGCCACGCAGACTCCGTTGAACAGCGACCACCGCGTGATCAGTTCTGGTGCGCCGTGCGCTGCGGCGATCGCCAGCAGGCCGAAAAGCAGGCCGAGGAAACCCATTCCGACGCTGTAGCCGGTGTTCAGATCGAAGACGGAGAGCTGTCTGCCGCCGTCGAACATCGACCCGGTGACCTGCGCAGACATCGCGTTGACGACCTCTTCGGCCGGGCCGTCGTCGCCGTTGAAAACGTGCACCACAAGCAGATGCGCCAGGCCGACCAAGCCGAGCAAAGTGGACCCGGCGAAATGGACCGGGGTGGCCCAGCGGGCGGGCCGGGTGTTGGACGAGGGTGTTATCGCGGTCATCGCGACCTCCGTAACTCGTGCCGTGCCAACATTCCGAAAAACAGAACAAAACTTATGTTATAGGCTGGATGTTATGGCAGGCAAGAGTTCGTGGCTGGAATCCGGCCTGGTGATCCTCGGCACGGCAGGGCCTGCCGGGCTCACGATCGACAAGCTGGTGGCGGCGACCGGGCTGAGTACCGGGTCGTTCTATCACCACTTTTCGAGCATGGGCGGTTACAAGGCGGCGCTGCTCGAGCACTTCGAGGAGGTGCAGACCACGCGTTACCTGCGTGAGGTGACTGCGGCAGCGCGACTCGATGCTCGGGAAAAGCTGGACCTGCTCTTGGATCTGGTGCTGCGGGACGAGGGGCCCGCCACGCTGGAAACGGCGATACGCTCATGGGCGATCGACGACCCGCTCGCGGCTGAAGTCAAGGAGCGCATCGATGCGGCTCGGCTGGGCTTCCTGCGAACTCTGCTGGGGGAGAGTGGATATGGCGCGGACGACGCGCGGCAGCTCGCGCAGTTGCTCTATCTGCTGGTGCTCGGGGCGGGCAGCATGATCCCCGCGGTGTCACCGGAGGAACTGCGCGTACTCGCTCGGCGGGTGTTGTCATGAGTGCCCGGCGAATACCGGCTCCAGTGCTGGGCGGCCGTTCGTGAGCGGCGAGTCGACCGGTATCGGAAAAACAACGCCTACCGATGACCTCGGCACCGCGGTGGGAATTGACCGTCCGCCCCGGCGGGTGGTGTCGCTGGTGCCGTCGCTGACCGAGGCCGTCGCGGTTTCCTGCCCGGAGATCCTCCTCGCAGCCACCGAATGGTGCACGCACCCAGCCGACCTCGCCGTCGAGCGGGTACGCGGTACCAAGAACCCGAATGTGCGCCGCATCATCGAACTCGCGCCTGATCTGGTGCTGTGCAATATGGAGGAGAACCGGCAGATCGATGTCGGCCGACTCCGCGCGGCCGGAATTCCGGTGTGGGTGACCAGGATAGAAACCGTGGACGAGGCGCTGGCCTCGCTGGCGCGCCTGTTCACCGAGGCCCTCGGTGTCGATGTCCCGCCCTGGCTCACCGAGGCCGAATCAGTCTGGGCGCCACCGCCGCCCACCCCGCCGCGCAATGCGGTGATCTTGATCTGGCGCAACCCGTGGATGGTGGTGGGCCGCAACACTTTCACCGGCGATCTGGCCGCCCGACTCGGGTTGCGGTTGGTGCACGCCGACCGTCCGGACCGCTACCCACGCCTCTCCGACGGCGAATTGACCACCGGCATCGAGCTCGCCGTGCTACCCGACGAGCCGTACGTCTTCACCAGAACCGATGGCCCCGACGCGTTCCCGGGCATCCCGGTGGCGCTGGTAGAGGGCCGCAGCCTAACCTGGTACGGCCCGTCCTTGGCCACCGCGCGGGAAACCCTCATCCGGCAACTGGCGGCGACTTTCCTCGGCGGCGCTCAGCCGAGCTCATAGTCGAACCAGATGTGGTGCCCGCCGTCCGCGTCCACGCTCAGGCCACCGGTGCCGGTGATGCCCGCCAGGGCGCCGGTGCCGCTGGCGGGGACGATGGTGAAGAACTCGGCGGTCCGGTCGGTGCCCGAGGTCGTCGCCGAATGGGCGAAGTTGAAGCTGCCTGCGTTGCCGTTCAGCGCACCCTCGAACGACTCCATCGCCACGTAGGTCCCGGTCCCGCTGTCCTGATCGAAGGCCGAAGTGAACAGGGTCGCCGCGCGACCGGTGATCTCGCCTTCGAACTCCTTCACGATATGCGCGACGCCGACCGGCAGCGCGGTGCCGACGGGCGGATCGGGGACCACCTCGGTCGGGACGAACGAGGTGACGGAGAAGGTGCCGGTGGCTTTCATGCGCGCGATCGTAGCGACGGGCACCGACAATTTCGCGACCGCTATGCCGACGTCGCGAACCGGTAGTCGGACAGGTCGAAATGCCCACTGCGCCACGCCGCCTCGACCGTGGTCGACGGCCGCAACGGCACATCGCCGTGCTTGTCGAAGTAGTAGCTGTTGGACACCGCGCAGCTGTCCTGCCAGAACACCTGTCCGCCGCGCCGGTCGAGCATCTCCTGGAAGAAGCGGTCGTTGGCCTCGCGGGTCACCTCGACGATGGTCGCGTTGCCCGCGCGGGCGTGCCGCAGGCAGCGCAGGATGTGCCTGGTCTGGTTCTCGATCAGCGCGAAATAGGACGAGCCGTTGTAGCCGTACGGCCCGATGATGGAGAAGAAGTTCGGGAAGCCGGGCACACTCACGCCCTCATAGGCTTGCAGACGGTTCTCGTCCCACCACTTCTCCAGGTCCAGGCCGCCGATGCCGCGCAGATCGTAGGTCGGCATGTTGCCGGATTCCATCACCTTGAAGCCGGTCGCCAGAATCAGCACGTCGACCGGGTATTCGGTGCCGCTTGCCGTGCGCACGCCGGTGCTGGTGATCTGTTCGATCGGGTCGGTCTCCAGCACCACATTGTCGCGGTTGAAGGTGGCCAGATAGTCGTTCGAGAAGCTCGGTCGCTTGCAGCCCAACGCGTAACGCGGCGTGAGCTTTTCGCGGATCACCGGATCGTGCACTTGGTTGCGGAGGTGGGCGAGGCCCGCGCGTTCGCCGAGCGCGGCCGTCGGCAACTTCGTGTGATAGTGCGCGGCGATCGGGAAGGTGATCTCCACGTAGGTCTGGCTGATCAGCCGGGTCAACGACCGGGCGCCGGGCACCCGCAGCGCCCACTGCACCGGTTTGGGCAGCGGCAGATCCAGTCGAGGCAGGCACCAGATGGGCGTGCGCTGGAACACCACAAGCTGCTCGACCTCCGGCGCGGTCTCCGGAATCACCTGCACCGCAGACGCTCCCGTGCCGATGATCGCGACTCGCTTGCCGCGCAGGTCTTGCTGGTGGTCCCAGCGCGAGGTGTGCATGGTAACGCCGGCGAAGTCGTCGACACCCGGGATCTCGGGCAGTTTGGGCCGGGTCAGCACGCCGGTGGCGCTGATGACGAAGCGCGCGGTCAGCTCGTCGCCGGTCGCGGTGTGCAGCCGCCAACGACAGCCGTCCTCGTCGAACTCGGCCTCGGTGATGGTGGTATCGAACCGGATTCGCGGTCGCAGCTGGTATTTGTCCACGCACGATTCGGCATATGCCTTCAGCTCTCGCCCCGGCGCGTAGGTCCGGGACCAGCTGGCGCGTTGCTCGAAGGAGAACTGATAGCTGAACGACGGAATGTCCACGGCGATACCGGGATAGGTGTTCCAGTGCCAGGTGCCGCCGACGCCGTCGGCCTCGTCGACGATCAGGAAATCGTCGAATCCGGCCTCCTGCAACTTGATCGCGGCGCCGATCCCGGAGAATCCCGCGCCGACGATGATCACCTCGTGGTCGATCCCGGTGCCGGTCATGACCCCGCCTCGCCGGTGCTCGGTTCCGCCGTGCCGACAGGTTTCTGCGTCACGATTCGCTCGGTCATGCCACCTCCATGTGCCACGAAGCCAATTGGCCGCACGTGCCACCAATTAGGCGCGCGGTCCGGTAGTTTGTCAACCATGAGCCTGCGCGTACCGGCCCGGACCTGGGGTGGGCGCACCGCCGAGGAGCGGAGCGCCGAACGACGCGCGCGGCTGATCGATGCGGCTCTCCACACCTGGCTCGAAAACGGCTGGGCGGCCGTGACAATGCGCGGTGTGTGCCAGCGGACCGTGCTCAACGACCGCTACTTCTACGAGCATTTCGCCGACCGCGACGCCTTGCTCGGCGTCGCGTGGGACGCCGTCTGCACCGAGGTCTTCGCTGACCTGAACGCCATCGTCACCGAACACGGCGCGCGACCCCCGCTGGACATCCTGCGAGCGGCCGTCACCCGCGCGGTGTGCCTGCAATCCGACGACAACGGGCGCGCCCGCATCCTGCTGGCCGATCACGCGGGCAGCGCCGTGCTGGAGCAGCGCCGCAAGGCCATGCTCATCGACGCCACCGACCTGCTGGTCGCCACCTCCGGGCCGTACCTGCGCCCGGACGCCGACGAGCTCGAGTTCCGGATGAGCACCCTCGTCGGCATCGGCGGTTTCATCGAACTGCTCACCGCATGGCGCACCGGCGCGGTGGACATCGACGGCGACCGCATCATCGACCATGTCTGCCGCCTCGGCGCCTTGCTCGGAACGCAGTATCTGCGTGTGGACCTGATTCCTGATGCGGGATAAAGTTTTTCGGTGCCGGTTGGCGAGGCTGTCGAGTTCGGCAGGGTGCGTTACGCGGCCGGGGCATCGATCCGATAGACGCGCCGTGCGGTATTCCGGAAGATGTGTTCCAGCTCCGGCTGCCCGCCGCCGTGCCCGGTCACCGCGCTCGCGACCGCATCGATGCTGTCGGCGATGGTGGTAATCGGTTTGTCCACCGGGAAATTCGAGCCCCAGATCAGCCGGTCCGCGCCGAATGTGTCGAGCGCGTGCTCGATCAGCGGGTGAATACGGTCCACCAGCACCGGAACCGGGGTGCTCGTGCCGCGCGGCGGCACCGGATGTCCGAGGATCGGCATCATCAGCCCGCTCACCTTCGCCACCACGTTGGGCTGTTCGGCGAGCGCGGACAGGTCGTCGCGCCAGCGCAGGAACAGTGCCCGCCGCACACCCGGGTTGATTCCGGTGTGCTTGCCGACCGGTCCGAAAAGCCCTGCGGGCGTGGCGAGATGGTTGAGCACGATCGGCACCTCGGGAAACCGCGAGGCCAGCGCCGTCACATCCGGCAGCGCATGCGAGTACACCCAGGCCTCGAAGGAGAGGCCACGCGCGGCCAGCTCACCGAAGCCGTTCAAGAACTCCTTGGTGGTGAGCGCGCCCGCCTGCGGGGCATAGGGCCGGACATCCGGATCGGGATGGTGGGCCACGTGCGCGCGGATGCCGCGCACCAGTGGTGCGGCGGCGAGATGCGCGTCGAGCAGCGCCGCGAAGTCGGGCGCCGCCGGATCGGCGCAGCCGAGAATCGCACCGAGTTCGGGGTTGTCGCCGCCGAACGGTAGTCCGGCCACCCACGCCGTCTCGTCGGCCGCGGCCAGTTCCCCCTTTCCGGTCCAGGCCACCTCGACGTGCACGACCGCGTCGATCGGCTCGGCCCCGGCGTCCGCCCGATAGTCCGCGGGCAGATACGGGCGGCTGAACGCCGTCGGATCCCCGGTGAACTCGCGATCCCGGCGCGGCGCAAGGCGTTTGGCCAGATCGATCGGCAGCGGCAAGAGCCGCAGCAACCGCGCCGTCGTGCTGAAGACCCGCGGTGTGGTGAACGGATCCCACTGATGGATATGCGCGTCGATGATCCGGATACCAGAAAGGCTCATGCTCGCCGTCCCCACCGCCGATGGTCCTGACCCGGCGATTGTCACACGGTGTCCCCGTGCCGGGCCCGGATTCAGCTGGATCCGTAAGCGGACAGAAAGGTGTGGGTGGCGGCGTCGGCGATCCGCCGGCGTTCGGCGTCGGAGACCGCGCGCGTGCCGAGCTTCGAACGAGCCTCCAGCGGCGCGGTCAACAAGGCGAGCAATTGTTCGGCGGCCTGCGCCGGGTCGGTCGTCCGCAAGCTGCCGGACAGGGCGAGCCGGGCCAGCCGATCGGTCAGGGCCTCGGCGACGCGCTGCGAAGTACGTTCCAGCACCGCGTCGGTGAGCTCGGGGAACGCTGCCAGCTGCGCGTAGGTCAGCGCGCGGAGCGCCAGGGCGCGCTCGCCCGAGCACACCCGCAGCAGGTCCTCGGCCATATCGTTGAGGGCCGCCCGGAGATCATCGCCAGGGCTCCTGAGCCGATCGATGATCGTGAGCGTCTCGGCCGATACCGCATCCGCCGCGGCGAGTACGGCGTGCCGGAAGAGCGTCTGCTTGTCGGTGAGGTGGTTGTACACCGTGGGTTTCGCGACACCCGCCTCGTCGGCGATCTCCTGCACACAGGTCTTGTCGTAGCCGCGGCGGGCGAACACGGTGAACGCGACGTCGAGTATCGCCTGCCGCTTGTCGATCCGTCCCCGTGCTGTCGCTGCTCCCGTCACCCCCGCATGGTAGCGCCAACGCGCGCCGAGATGAACTCATGGGTTCAGTCTTGTGCATCTACTAGTCAGTTCTCTAGATTGAACTAGCTAGTTCAAAATGAGGAGGCTTCATGATTGTTCACCTGTTGCGCTTCGGTTTTCGCGACGAGACGACGGACGAGCAGAAGGCGGAGGTGCTCGCGACGATGCGGCGCACGGCTTCGGTCGAGTCGGTGTCGTTCTCGACCGTCGGCCAGAACCTCGGCGACGCTTCCGAGGGGCTGACGCACGCCTACTGCGTGGGGATCGAGGATCTGGCGGCGCTGGAGCGGTACATGCACGACCCGGTCCACCTGGACGGCGATCCGCGGATCATCCCGCACGTCGCGAAACTCGCGATCGGGCCCGATGTTTCCGACGCACCGGATCCCACGCTGCGCGCGAAGATCATGGCGTTGCACGAAGCGAAGCTGCAGAAGTACCCGGAGTGGGCACGCCTGATGACAACGGTCCCCGAGGTGCGAATCCTCTGAGCACCCTCAGACGTTGCGGCGGTATTGGCCGCCGACGGTGAAGAACGTGTCGGTGATCTGCTGCAGGGTGCAGACGCGGGCGGCGTCCATCAGCACCTCGAAGATGTTGTCGTCGGTGCGGGCGACGGCTTCCAGGCGGGCCAGGGCGGCGTGCGCGGGGTCGCGGTGCCGGTGCTGGAATTCGCGGACCCGACTCAGCTGGGATTGCTTTTCGGTTTCGGTGCCGCGGGCCAGTTCGATGTCGTGCTTCGGCTCGCCGTGCGGGTTGCGGAAGGTGTTGACGCCGATGATGGGCAGCGAGCCATCGTGCTTGCGGTGCTCGTAGCGCATCGACTCGTCCTGGATCTTGCCGCGCTGGTAGCCGGTTTCCATCGCGCCGAGCACGCCGCCGCGCTCGCTGATCCGATCGAACTCCGAGAGCACCGCCTCTTCCACCAGATCGGTGAGCTCGTCGATGAGAAAGCTGCCCTGCAGCGGGTTTTCGTTCACCGCGACGCCCCACTCGCGGTTGATGATCAGCTGGATGGCCAGCGCGCGGCGCACCGACTCCTCGGTGGGGGTGGTCACCGCCTCGTCGTAGGCGTTGGTGTGCAGGCTGTTGCAGTTGTCGTAGATGGCGATGAGCGCCTGCAGGGTGGTGCGAATGTCGTTGAAGCTCATCTCCTGTGCGTGCAGCGAACGACCGGAGGTCTGGATGTGGTACTTCAGCTTCTGCGAACGATCGTTGGCGCCGTACCGATCACGCATGGCGATGGCCCAGATGCGGCGGGCGACCCGGCCGATCACCGAGTACTCGGGGTCCATGCCGTTGGAGAAGAAGAACGACAGGTTCGGCGCGAAGTCGTCGATCTTCATCCCGCGCGCGAGGTACGCCTCCACGTAGGTGAATCCGTTGGCGAGGGTGAAGGCGAGCTGACTGATCGGGTTCGCGCCTGCTTCGGCGATGTGATACCCGGAGATGGAGACCGAGTAGAAATTGCGAACGCCGTTGCGCACGAACCATTCCTGGATATCGGCCATCATGCGCAGGCTGAACTCGGTGGAGAAGATGCAGGTGTTCTGGCCCTGATCCTCTTTCAAGATGTCGGCCTGCACCGTGCCGCGCACCGTCGCCAAGGTCTTCGCCCGGATATCGGCGGTCTCGTCGTCGGTCGGCTGCCGTCCTTCTGCGGCCGAGAAGCGTTCCAGTGCTTGGTCTATCGCAGTATTGAGGAAGTACGCCAGGATGGTGGGGGCGGGCCCGTTGATGGTCATCGACACCGAGGTCGTCGGCGCGGTCAGGTCGAAACCGTCGTACAGCGCCTGCATGTCGTCGAGCGACGCGATCGAGACGCCGGAGGTGCCGACTTTGCCGTAGATGTCGGGGCGTTCGGCGGGATCGTGGCCGTAGAGGGTGACCGAGTCGAACGCGGTGGACAGCCTTTTCGCGTCGGCATGCTCGCTGAGCACCTTGAAGCGCCGGTTGGTGCGGAACGGGTCGCCTTCACCGGCGAACATCCTGGCCGGGTCCTCGTTGTCCCGCTTGAACGGGAAGACGCCTGCGGTGAACGGGAAGCGGCCGGGCAGGTTCTCCGCACGCAGGAAACGCAGCAGCTCACCGTGATCGGTGAACCGGGGCAATGCGACCCGCGGAATCGAGTTGCCGGACAACGTCTCCCGGCGCAGCGGCGTACGGATCTCGCGGTCGCGCACCCGCACCACCTGCTCGTCACCGCGGTAGGACTCGGCCAGTGCGGGCCACTCGGCGAGCAGCGCGGCGTTGTCGGCGGTCAGCTCGGCACGCGCGGTCTCGGCCAGTTCGGCGACGGCCTGATCGTCGGGCAGTTCGGCGGCGACCAGCTCGATACGTTGAACCCGCTGTGCCGCAACGACTTGCGTGGCGGTGGTCGCATGGTAGTCGCGCACCGTCTCGGCGATCTCGGCCAGGTAGCGCACCCGGGCGGGTGGGATGATCTGCGCGAACCGGGTGGACACGCGGGTATTCACCCGGGGCAGCGCCCCCTGTTCAAGCCGCAGGCCGCGTTCGGCCAGCAGCCCGGCCAGGTGCTGGTACAGCGCCGTGACACCGTCGTCGTTGAAAGTCGCCGCACTGGTGCCGAAGACCGGCATGTCCTCCGGTGCCGCGCTGAAATCCGCGCGATTGCGAATCAGCTGGCGTGACACGTCCCGCAGCGCGTCGGCCGCGCCGCGGCGCTCGAACTTGTTGATCGCTACGACATCCGCGAAATCCAGCATATCGATCTTTTCGAGCTGGGAGGCGGCGCCGAACTCCGGAGTCATCACATACATGGACACGTCGACGTAATCGGTCACTGCGGCGTCGCCCTGGCCGATGCCCGGTGTCTCCAAGATCACCAGGTCGTATCCCGCTGCCTTGCAGGCGGTCACGATCAGGTCGACATTGTCCGGCAGTTCGCGCCCGCCCCTGGTGGCCAGCGAGCGGAAGAAGATGTGGTCGCCGTCGAGGGCGTTCATCCGGATGCGGTCGCCGAGCAGTGCACCGCCGCCGCGGCGCCGGGTCGGGTCGACCGCGAGGATCGCGACGCGCAGCTTGTCCTGCTGGTCCGACCGCAGCCTGCGCACCAATTCATCGGTGAGCGAGGACTTTCCGGAGCCGCCCGTACCGGTGATGCCGAGTACCGGCACGGTGCGCGCGGCGGCGGCCTGGGTCAAGGTCTGCCGGTCGCTGCCGGTCAGGGTGTTCTGCTGGATACAGGTGATGGCGCGGGCCAGGGCGGCGCGCTCGCCGGCCAGCACCGCGTCCAGCACCGGCGGTTCGGTGGCGAGGTCGATATCGCAGGCCCGGATCAGCTGATTGATCATGCCGGGCAGGCCGAGTCGCTGTCCGTCCTCGGGGGAGAAGATGGTGATGCCGCATTCGGCGAGCCGCGCGATTTCCTCGGCGACGATAACGCCGCCGCCACCACCGAATATCCGGACGTGCTCCGCCCCGGCCTTTTTCAGCGCGTCGGCGAGATATTCGAAGTATTCGACATGTCCGCCCTGATACGAACTGACCGCCACACCCTGCGCGTCCTCGGTGAGCACCGCGTCCACCACTTCGCTGACGGCGCGGTTGTGCCCGAGGTGAATCACCTCGGCGCCCTGCGCCTGCAGGATGCGCCGCATGATGTTGATCGCCGCGTCGTGCCCGTCGAACAGCGCCGCAGCGGTCACGAAACGGACGGGGTTGGTCGGCGTATGAAGCGCGCTGCTGTCGGCCACGGGAGTCCTCCGGCGAGTCCAGTTGGCGCCCGATACTAGGACGTCAAACTAATCCTACGGTGATGCGCATCACAGCGCCAGGTGCCACTCGGCCGGTCAATGACACAAAGTTGGCTGCGGGGTTGCGCTCACCGTGAATGCAAAGGGCGACAGCTGGCCGCGGGCCGAGTTCCGATGGGACGCGATGCCCTAAATCCGAAATCCATCTGCACAAATCCACCAAAAGGACGATCCATGGGACGGAACTCTTATCGGCGCACCGCCGCGGTAGCCGCCCTCGGCCTGTCGATAGTGGCCGCGCCGTTCGCACACGCCGAACCCGCACCGCTCAACGGTCTGTTCGCGCTGGCTCCCGGCGTCTGCTCGGGCGGCGCGGTGACCGGCAGCTTCTTCCGGATGATCCTGCCGACCGGCGACGCAGGCGGCCCGTACCTGGCCAACAGCGACTCGGCCTGCAGTGACCAGACGGTGACCACGCTGTCCGCGGGCAGCGACGGCGGCCTGGTCAGCGGGAGTTATCAGCCGCAGCCCGCCGCGGCGTTCGACGGTACGGGCAATGCCCAGTCGGGCCGGGTCACCACGCCGGTCCGCTTCTACGGCGTAGATTTCGCCACCGCGACCAATCCCACCGACCCGCAGACCGGGGGCGGTACCGCGGTGCCGCAGTTGTTCTCCGACGGCGGGCAACTCTCCGGTGATCTGAGCAGTCTGGGGGTCACCTGGAACAACCAGGTGTTCAACCAGGGTGCGCCGAAACCGGGCGGCGGGCTGCCCGGCAAAACCAGCCCGGTGCACGGCACCATCGATGGTTCGGGCAATTTCGTGATCGAGTGGACGAGTCAGATCGTCGGCGGTCCGTTCAACAACTTCACCGGGTTGTGGCATCTGGCCGGACAGTATCGCGGCGGCAGCGTGCCGCAGGCGGC
>NZ_BJXA01000135.1 GCF_007990755.1 Nocardia ninae NBRC 108245
AAACCGCGCTTGCCGCAGGCACTGTCGAGCCCGCGACCGAACATGCGGCGGCGGCGCTCGAGCTCGCCGAGCGCGCGCCGTCGGCGCGGCATCTGGTCAAATCCCGATTGCTGGTCGCCGCGGCGGCCGCGGTGGCGGGCGACCACGACCGGTCACGCGAGCTCGCCGACGAGGTTGCCGAACAGTGCCGCGAACACGGTCTGCTGCCGCTGCGCTGGGCGAGCGCCATGCTGCGTGCGGGGCTGGCCGTGCCGGGCGCCGCCGCGGAGGCCGAGGACTGTGCCGCGACCATCGTTCGACGTGGCGGCCGGTTCCGGCCGAGCACTGCGGGGTAGCGGGCCGTAGGGCGTTAAGCCCGACTACATCAGGTTGCGCGGTGCCCATGGTTCCAACGGTGACCGTGTTGCCTTGTTCCGGGCGCTGTATCGCTATTGTTAGTTCCGTTCCGCCGCTTCGGTGGAAGCACTGGTCATCACGACCGTGCCACTTGTAACGCCGGGAATCTCTCTGACGATGACGAACATGGGCGAAGAGTTGGACCTCGCCGTCGCTGCGGCTGCGCAGGGCGACAGATCCGCTTTAGCTCAGGTACTGGAGATGATCCGCCCGCTCGTGGTGCGTTATTGCCGCGCGCGGATCGGAGCCGCGGAGCGTGGGCAGCTCTCCGCGGATGATGTTGCGCAGGAGGTCTGTCTGGCCGTGATGACAGCCTTGCCCAGGTATCAAGACCAGGGCAGGCCCTTCATGGCCTTCGTTTACGGAATCGCTTCGCACAAGGTCGCCGACGCCCATCGCAATGCCGCCCGTAACAAGGCGGAGGCAATGGCCGAAGTACCAGATGTCATATCCACCGACCATGGTCCGGAACAACGAGCTCTCGAATCGGAGACGAGCAGGCAGATGAACCGTCTGCTCGCGACACTCCCCGAAAAACATCGAGAGATCTTGATCCTGCGATTGGTCATGGGTTTGTCAGCCGAAGAAACCGCAGTCGCCGTGGGCAGTACGGCGGGGGCGATACGAGTGGCCCAGCACAGGGCACTCGCGAAACTGAAGTCTCAAGTGGCGAGGGCAGGTGAAATGTATGGCTAGGGATGGCGAGCGCGGTCGGGGTGACTGGAAAGCGCGGCTTGGATCGCGAAACAGCGGTCCCTACGCCGACGCGTCCGGAGACACCGGCCCGGTCGATATCGCTGCGGTACGCCGCGACGATGCGTTGATCGACGCCATCGCAAGCGATGGCCCGGTACGGACCGACAGCGCGGAGGAATATCAACTCGCGGCCATGCTCGCGGATTGGCGGGCCGAGATCATCGCACCGCCGATGACCGCAGCGCCGGATCTGGATGCGATCGTTGCCGCGGTGAACCAGGAGATCGGCGCCCGTCAGGTGCGCGTCGGCGCACAGGGCGGCGGTGGCCGGCTGCGGCTGGTTCGCCCGCTGCTCGGCGCCGCGGCGGCACTCGCCCTGGTCTTCGGCGGCATGACGGCGTTCTCCTACAACTCCGAGCCCGGCGATCCGCTGTGGAAGGTCAAGGAGGTCGTCTTCAATCAGGCGGCCCAGAGCACCGTGGCGCAGCGGGCAGGCACCGATCTGGACGAAGCGGCGAAGCTGATCAATCAGAACCCGGTTCAGGCCAAGGAACGCTTGGAGCAGGCGCGGGTGAACGCCGATCAGGTCGACAGCCCCCAAAAGCACGACGAGTTGATGCTGGAGTGGAAGCGACTCGTCAGCCAACTGCGTGCCATGGGGTACAACGATCTGGCCGATCAGCTGGATCAGGGCACCTCGACGAAGCCGTCCGACCCGGCGACCAGCACCAGCGCCAAGCCGAAGCCGGTCCCGCCGGTCGACACCACGGTGCCGCCGGTGCAGCAGACGAAGCCCGCCGATCCGAGCGACCAGCCGACCGACCCCACCGATCCACCGACCCCGACCAACGACAAGCCGACTCTGCCGCCGACGGTGACCACACCGCCGCCGTCGGCGGAGCCGACCGTCACCCAGCCGCCCCCGACTACCGTGGCCGAACCGACGGCGGTTCAGCCGACCTCGGACAACGGCGGCGCCCCGACTCGGGTACCGACGCAAGGCAATCCGGGCACCACGTTCGTCGTACCCACCGGGTCCGGCGGTGCGGGGACCACCAGTTAGCGGACGGCACCAGCAACCACCAAGAAACTTTTCAACAGGACGCGAACCGATTGCCAACGGGCAGTCGGTTTTCTGTTTGTCCGGGTGTCACGCCCCCGTGACGGTGCGGTGAAAATCACAGCGTTGTATGCCGCGGTGCGCGAGCCCCGAAGGGGGACGCGTCATCGGTTCGGTGGCTCGAACCTCAGTTGTCGAATCCGTCGAATCCGTCGCCGTGGAAGGCCTCGTTCATCGAGGCATCCGCGTATCCCCGGCAGTAATCCCAGGTGACATACGCTTCCGGCGTCGGATCGTAGGCGGGCTCGTGCGGGCGCACGGTGCCGTCGACCAACAGTTGAAGTAGGTTGGCGCGCAACATGTCCCAGTCGTGGTAGTGATCCTGCCGACAATCTTCGCAGCTGACCACGAGTCCGCGGATACCGCGGTGCGCTAGTAGCGCCTCGTAGACAGCGAGGTCGGCGAGATCTTCCTCGACCGCAAGGCGCTCGTGGGGATCCAGCGGCTCACCGGGCTCGATGGCGTCGAGCGCGGCGGACGGGTCGGAGGGGTCTCCGGCGAACGGATCCGGCGGCAAGCCAGGTGGTAGATGGTCACGCACATCCCCACGGTACGCAGAACAGGGTGGTCTGCGCCAGCTATGTAGGCCGCAAGTTTCGCCGGTGGGCTCACTTCGTCGATGAGTTTGCGGGACAGATACCATGGTGTCAGGCCCCGGCGAGCACCCGACACGATTCCCGGAGCCACCAGTCCATCCCATCAACTGCGCGCGGCGCCGGTGACCCCGGCGTCGGTCGCTGTCGACGTCCAGGAGGGGTCGATCCGAATGAGTAATCCCGTATCGGGCGAACGCACCGCTGTCCGCCCATCTACGGGTGGTGACGATCCGAACAAGATCGCCATGCTCGGCCTCACATTCGACGATGTGCTGTTGCTGCCCGCCGCCTCGGATCTCATCCCCAGCTCTGTGGAGACCTCCAGCCAGCTGACCAGGGACATCCGGCTGCGGACCCCGCTGGTCAGCTCGGCCATGGACACGGTGACCGAGGCGCGGATGGCCATCTCGATGGCCAGGGCGGGCGGCATGGGTGTGCTGCACCGCAACCTGGCCGCCGCCGATCAGGCCGCCCAGGTGGAGACCGTGAAGCGGTCCGAGGCGGGCATGGTGACCGACCCGGTGACCTGCCGCCCGAACGACACCCTCGCCGAGGTCGACGCCATGTGCGCCCGCTTCCGCATCTCCGGTCTGCCGGTGGTGGACGAGGTCGGCAGCCTTGTGGGCATCATCACCAACCGCGACATGCGCTTCGAGGTCGACCAGAACCGCAGGGTCGAAGAGGTGATGACCAAGGCGCCGCTGATCACCGCGCAGGAAGGCGTGACCGCGGAGGCCGCGCTCGGCCTGCTGCGCAGGCACAAGATCGAGAAGCTGCCGATCGTCGACGGCAACGGCAAGCTGCGCGGGCTCATCACCGTCAAGGACTTCGTCAAGACCGATCAGTACCCGAACGCCACCAAGGACCGCGACGGCCGCCTGCTGGTCGGCGCCGCGGTCGGTGTCGGCGACGACGCCTGGTCGCGCGCCATGACGCTGTCCGACGCGGGCGTCGACGTGCTCATCGTCGATACCGCGCACGGCCACCAGGCGCAGGTGCTGCAGATGGTCACCAAGGTCAAGGCCGAGGTCGGCGACCGGATCCAGATCGTCGGCGGCAACGTGGCCACCCGGGCCGGCGCGGCCGCGCTGGTCGAGGCGGGCGCGGACGCGGTGAAGGTGGGCGTCGGTCCCGGCTCCATCTGCACCACCCGCGTGGTCGCCGGTGTCGGCGCGCCGCAGATCACCGCCATCCTCGAGGCCGTCGCCGCGTGCAAGCCGGCCGGTGTTCCGGTCATCGCCGACGGCGGCATCCAGTTCTCCGGCGACATCGCCAAGGCGATCGCCGCCGGCGCGTCCACCGTGATGCTCGGCTCGCTGCTCGCAGGCACCGCCGAGTCGCCCGGTGAGCTGATCCTGGTCGGCGGCAAGCAGTTCAAGAGCTACCGCGGCATGGGTTCGCTCGGCGCGATGCAGGGCCGCGGCCAGGCCAAGTCCTTCTCCAAGGACCGCTACTTCCAGGACGACGTGCTGGCCGAGGACAAGCTGGTGCCCGAGGGCATCGAGGGCCGGGTGCCGTTCCGCGGCCCGGTCAACCAGGTCATCCACCAGCTCGTCGGCGGCCTGCGCGCGGCCATGGGCTACACCGGCTCCCAGTCCATCGCGCACCTGCAGGAAGCCCAATTCGTGCAGATCACCGCGGCGGGCCTCAAAGAGAGCCACCCGCACGACATCACGATGACCGTCGAGGCCCCTAACTACACTGGTCGCGGCTAGCCGCATGATGGTCCTGCACGAGACCGTGAGGTCCGTGCAGGACCAGACCTGTTCGGGATCAGGCCGATGGCACACGAAGCTGTAGGCCCATGCCCGGACCAGCCCGCCGACACCCGGCGCCGACCGCGCACGCGACGAGCTGCTGAACGTCGACGGCTAGCCTGAGCCGCAGCCTCCCGTCACGAGCACGGCCACCACAGCGCGAGTCTTACGAGCGCCGTTCGTGGCCCGTCTCGCGTCCGAGTGGACGAAGCGCATGCGCCGCAGGCGCGAGTCTCGTCCACTCGGACGCGAGACACCCGGGGGCCACGAACACGCCGCGCCCGCGCGGCCGATAGATAGGAGACAGACGTGCGCGACATGGTCGAGATCGGCATGGGCCGGACCGCCCGGCGTACCTACGAGTTGGACGATGTCGACATCGTTCCTTCGCGCCGGACCCGCTCGTCGAAGCAGGTGTCGCTGTCGTGGCAGCTCGACGCCTACCGTTTCGAGATCCCGTTCCTGACGCATCCCACCGACGCGCTGGTGTCGCCGGAGTTCGCTATCGAGCTCGGGCGGCTCGGCGGACTCGGCGTGATCAACGGCGAGGGGCTGTGGGCCAGGCACGCGGATGTCGCCGCGAAGATCGATCAGCTGCTGGAGCTCGTCGGTAAGGGCGGCTACGAGCGTGCCGTCTCGCTGTTGCAGGAGCTGCATGCCGCGCCGATGCAGCCGGAGTTGCTCGCTGCCGCGGTCGCGCAGGTGAAGGCGGCCGGTGTGACGGTTGCGGTCCGGGTGAGCCCGCAGAACGCCCGTGCGCTCACGCCCGCGCTGGTGCAGGCCGGGGTCGACCTGCTCGTGGTGCACGGCACCATCATCTCCGCCGAGCATGTCGGTGACGGAGAACCGTTGAACCTCAAGACCTTCATCGCAGAGCTGGATGTGCCCGTGGTCGCGGGCGGGGTCAGCGATCATCGGACCGCGCTGCACCTGATGCGCACCGGCGCGGCGGGTGTCATCGTCGGCTACGGTTCGTTCCCCGGCGCGACGACCACCCGCGAGGTGCTCGGTATCGGCGTGCCGATGGCCACCGCGATCGCCGATGCCGCGGCCGCGCGCCGCGATTACCTCGACGAGACCGGCGGGCGCTACGTGCACGTCATCGCCGACGGTGACGTGGAGACCTCGGGGCAGCTCGCCAAGGCGATCGCCTGTGGTGCGGATGCCGCGATGCTGGGGGTGCCGCTGGCGCTGGCCGCCGAGGCGCCCGGGCGCGGCTGGTACTGGCCGTCCGCCGCTGCGCACCCCTCGGTGCCGCGTGGTTCGCTGCTCGGCGTCGAGTGGGAGCTGGAGGAGGGCACCGGCGACGCGGTGCGCCCCAGCCTGGAGCAGGTGCTGTTCGGCCCCTCGGACGATCCGTTCGGTTCGCTGAATCTGGTTGGCGGGCTCCGTCGTTCGATGGCGAAGGCGGGCTACTCCGACCTCAAGGAGTTCCAGAAGGTCGGGCTCAGCGTCCGCGCGTGAGCCTTACCGTGCGTGCGAGGGCGTGATCCGCTCGCGCAGGAACTGCCGCATGGCGACGTTCACCGGCTCGGGGTGCGTCATGGTGACCGCGAGCCGGGCGCCCGCGATCTCGACGTAGCTGGCGCCGGTGAGCCCCTCGGTCAGCTGTTTGGCCCGGTCGGGCGGGATGCCGCTGTCGGTGGCGTGAATCACCAAGGCGGGGCAGGTGATTTCGGACAACCGGTCCAGCACCGAGTCCCGGCTGAGCAGGCAGCCTGCCGCGACCTCGATGCCGCGGCAGTCGCGCAGCATCCAGCGGGTGGTCCAGATGGTCCGGTACCACTTGTCGTCGCCGATCAGCCAGGACGCCAACTGATTTGCCGCCTGCTGACGTGAGCCGTCGTCGTACCACTGCTCGAGGAACTGCTGGGTGGCGTCGGACTGTTCGGGTGTCGGACCGTTGGCCTCGGTGCTGATCAGGATCAGCGCCGACACCCGTTCCGGCGCGATGAGCGCGGTGCGCAGCGCGGTGAAGCCGCCCTGTGCGGTACCGCCGACCACGGCGCGTTCGGCGCCGAGGTGGTCGAGCACGGTCAGCGCGTCGCGCGCGGCGGTCCAATAGGTGAACGGCAGGCCCTCGTCCCTGGTGCGGCCGTGGCCGCGCGCATCCCACGAGACGATCCGGAATTCCGGTGCCAGCGCGGCCATCTGAGCCGCGAACATCGTCCGGTCCATGAAGAATTCGTGTGCTAGCAGCACCACCGGGCCGCTCCCGCCGCTGTCCTCGTAGTGGATGTCGGCGTCGATCGCGCGGGCGAATGGCACGAGCACGAGGATAGCCAGCGGTGCGGGGGCGGGTGGGGCGATTTGCTGGCTCGCCTTTTTGCTTGCTGGAGCTGGGCTCGGCGCAGGTGCTGTGCCGATGGCTCGGGCCCAAAGTGTGCTCACTAAACTGTGGCCGTGGCAGATACTCAGAGACCGGTCCTCGTCGTCGACTTCGGCGCGCAATACGCACAGCTGATCGCCCGGCGGGTCCGCGAATCGAGTGTGTTCTCCGAGGTGATTCCGCACACCACCACCGTCGAGGAGATCGCCGAGAAGCAGCCGCTCGCCGTGATCCTGTCCGGCGGCCCGTCCAGCGTGTATGCCGAGGGCGCACCGCAATTGGACGCGCGGCTGTTCGATCTCGACGTGCCGGTCTTCGGCATCTGCTACGGCTTCCAGGCGATGGCGCAGGCATTGGGCGGCACGGTCGCGCACACCGGCACCCGCGAGTACGGCCGCACCGAGATCAGTGTCGACGGTGGCGTGCTGCACGGCGGACTGCCCACCCTGCAGCCGGTCTGGATGAGCCACGGCGACGCGGTCACCGACGCGCCCGAGGGTTTCGAGGTCACCGGCACCACCGCGGGCGCACCGGTTGCCGCGTTCGAGAACCGGGCCCGCCGCCTGGCCGGCGTGCAGTACCACCCCGAGGTCCTGCACTCGCCGCACGGACAGCAGGTGCTCAGCCGCTTCCTGCACGAGATCGCGGGCATCCGCGCCACCTGGACCCCGGCCAATATCGCCGATTCGCTGATCACCGCGGTCCGCGAGCAGGTCGGCGACGGGCACGCGATCTGCGGGCTGTCCGGCGGTGTCGACTCCGCGGTGGCCGCCGCGCTGGTGCAGCGGGCCATCGGTGATCGGCTGACCTGTGTGTTCGTCGACCACGGCCTGCTGCGGGCGGGCGAGCGTGAGCAGGTCCAGCAGGACTTCGTCGCCGCGACCGGCGCCAAGCTGGTGACCGTCGACGCGGTCGAGAAGTTTCTGGGTGAGCTGAAGGGCGTCACCGACCCCGAGGAGAAGCGCAAGGTCATCGGGCGCGAGTTCATCCGGTCGTTCGAGGACGCGGTCTCCGAGGTCGTCGTCGAGCAGGGCGGCGGCACCGTGCCGAAGGTCGAATTCCTGGTGCAGGGCACGCTGTACCCGGATGTCGTCGAGTCCGGCGGTGGCAGCGGCACCGCGAACATCAAGAGTCACCACAACGTCGGCGGCCTGCCGGACGACCTGGAATTCGAATTGGTCGAGCCGCTGCGCCTGCTGTTCAAGGACGAGGTGCGCGCGGTCGGCCGCGAGCTCGGGCTGCCCGAGGAGATCGTCGGCCGCCAGCCGTTCCCCGGGCCCGGTCTCGCCATCCGCATCGTCGGTGAGGTCACCGAGGACCGGCTCGTCACGCTGCGCCAGGCCGACGCCATCGCCCGCGAGGAGCTCACCGCGGCGGGGCTGGACCGGCAGATCTGGCAGTGCCCCGTGGTGCTGCTCGCGGACGTGCGCAGCGTCGGCGTGCAGGGCGACGGCCGCACCTACGGTCACCCGATCGTGCTGCGCCCGGTATCCAGCGAGGACGCGATGACCGCCGACTGGACCCGGCTGCCCTACGAGGTGCTGGAGCGGATCTCCACCCGGATCACCAACGAGGTGCCGGAGGTCAACCGGGTCGTTCTCGATGTGACCAGCAAGCCGCCGGGCACCATCGAATGGGAGTGAATCCCTACTAACGCAACAAGAATGGCCCGTCCGATGGACGGGCCATTCTTCGTTTCGCCTCGATCAGCCGCGCTTGCGCGGGGAGACCACCAGCACGATGCCGACGATGATGGCGGCGAGCACCACGATCCAGCCGACCGGGACCACGCTGGTGGTCGGCCACGACGACGGGCCGACGAAGGCCCAGGCGCTCACGCCGAGGGCGAGCAGGCCGACGATCAGCAGCGAGGCGGACGGGCCACGGCGGGACTCGGTGGATTCATTGGACTTGTCAGCCACGGTGCACCTCCGCGTTTCCGGCTCGGACATTGATATTCAGGTCGAGCACGGGCGCGCCCTCGGTGGTCGGGCCGGTCAGGCCGTTGACGCAGTTGACCTCACCCATGGTCTCGGTGCACTGGGTGTCGACCTTCATGTTGTTCGGCAGCCACACCTGGAAGTCGCCCATCCGGACCTCGACATCGACGGTGCGGCTCTCGGTCAGGTTCAGCCGGCGCAGATCCAGCGTGCCCGACCCCATGTTGACGGTGTAGTGCGACTCCAACTCGCTGACCGTGGTCGGTGTCCAGTCGTGTTGGCCCATCGCGCTGCGGTCGAAGTCGATCGGTCCGATCGCCGAGGCGAGCAGGACGAATCCGGCCAGCGGAGCGGTCAGCACCAGCAGGCCGTACCCGCGCCGCAGGAACGCGCCGAGAACCAGGCCGAGTCCGATCACCGCCAAGGCGGCCGCCGCGATCCGGCCGGGCGTCATCCACTCGACACCCGAGGCGGCCAGTGCGCCCGCGCCGGCGGCGGCGAGGATGGCCAGGCCGAGCACCACCGGGGTCAGCCGGGAGCGTGGACGCTTCGGCGGCGGCGCGACGATGGTGCGCACGGGGGTCGGCTCGGGCAGATCCCAGGCGAGCGGGGCGACGCCGAGCGGGTCCCAGGATGGCGGGGTCGTGCGGCCGAGGGTGGCCGGGGTCGGCGGCTTCAGCGCGGCGGATGTGCCGGAGGGCGAGCTCGGTGCCGCTTTGCTGAGTGACGGAGGGTCGGCCTGGGCGGAAGCCGTTGGGCCTGCGGCACTTCGCGGGTCGATGACCTCGGTTGTGTTGCCGCCCTTGTCGAGCTGGACTGTGTCCGATGTCGCGTGGTATCCGCTTGGTGCGTCGCCCTTTTCGGGCGGTGCCGCGGAATCGCTTGCCGCAGAGCCTTGATCGCTCGCGTCTCGCTTGCGCAGCAGGTCCGTACCGGCCTCGTGCACCTGGCCGGTGTCGCTCGCTCCGGAATCCCGGTGCGGCAGTACGGTTTCGGTGCCCGACGTTTCCGGTATATAGGTGTCCGGCAGTTTGGTGTAAGGCGTGTACACACTGGTCGGCGGTACATAGATGTCACTGGTGGGGCGCGGCGCACCCTGTGGGAAGACCGCACCGGGGTAGCCGGTCGCCATGATCCCGTTGTCCGCGAGGTACCCGCTGAACTCACTGGTGGTCCCCGGCGGTGGTTCCGGATTGCGCAGGTGCATCATCCACCAGCCTGCCAGCATCAACGCCATGCTGATCAGCCCCGACCCGCCGAGGCCGGCCCCGACCGGGCCCATCGTGCTCACCGCGATGGCGAGCGCGACGATCAACACGATCGTCTTGGTCTGCGACTGCGAGCTGCGCCCCTTGCCGACCAGCGACTCCGCCGCCGACGACTCGTCACCGGCGGCGCTGAACAGCAGCCAGGCCAGCAGATAGAGCACGACTCCGGAGCCGCCGAAGATCGCGGACACCACGAAGGCCACCCGCACCAGTACCGGATCGACGTTGTACCGCTGCGCGAACCCGGCCGCTACGCCGGCGATCGGTCCCTGTCGAGGCAACCGCACCGGGCGCGTACGCCAGATCTGCTGGAGCTGATCCCCGAAGCTCGTTTTCGTCATGGTTCCCATAGTGTGCCTGACCAGCGCATCCGCACATCGGGGATAACCCTGAAGAATTTACTGAACCTTTTGGACCCGGCCGGTCAGGTCGTCATCCGGGGCTCAGCAGAAGATCAGGGGGATTCCTGATGGCTAGCTGTCGGCGGGTCGTGCCACTATCGAATGCATGTACCCGTCTGCGCCCTCGTTCGACACCCGAGGGTTCGATACCGCGCGGGGGTTCGAGGCCCCGCGTGGTTTCGGGCCTGCGCCGGTGTTCGATCCCGGGCCGCCGCCGCACGCCCGGATGGTGCGGCGTTCGGGCGGTCGGATCATCGGCGGGGTGGCGGGCGGCATCGCCGACCACCTCGGCGTCGACGTGTTCAAGGTCCGGATGGCGTTCGTGCTGCTCGCCGCGGCCGGGGCAGGCATCGTCGCGTACGGGTTGCTGTGGATCTTCACGCCGGGCGGCTCCGATGTAGCGAAGGCGCCCGGTTCCGAGCGGCGGCAGGCGATCGGTCTCGCCATGCTCGGGGTCGGCCTCGCCATCGGGGTGTCGTGGATGTTCAGCGGTACCGCGGCGAGCGTGATCGCACCCATCATCGTGGTTGCCATCGGTGCGGCGCTGGTGTGGCGAGAGTACGACGCCGACGGCCCCCGGTCACTGCTCGGTCTACCCGCGCGCCCCTCGGTGGTGACGTGGGCGCGCATCGTGGCGGGCGGCACGCTGATCGTGGCCGGGCTCGGTGTGGTGGTGCTGGCCAGGATCGATCTGAGCTCGCTCGGGTCCGCGTTGATCGCGGTGGCCGTCACGCTGGTCGGCGCCGGACTGCTGACGGTTCCGCTGTGGTTGCGGATGATGCGGGCGCTGAACGCCGAGCGCTCGGCCCGCATCCGCAACGAAGAGCGCGAGGAGATCGCCTCGCACCTGCACGATTCGGTGCTGCAGACGCTGGCCCTGATCCAGCGCCAGGCCGGTGACCCGCAGGAGGTGGTGCGGCTGGCCCGCAGCCAGGAGCGGGAACTGCGCAAATGGTTGTTCGAGGATGCCGGCCCGGCGCAGTCGAGCCTGGCCGCCGCGCTGCGCACCATCGCGGGTGAGGTGGAGGATCAGCACGGCGTGAAGGTGACCCCGGTGACCGTCGGCGATGTGTCGATGGATATCGGCGAGACCGGCTCCGGCCTGCCCAAGGAGCATTTCACCGCGCTGCTCGGTGCCACCAGGGAGGCACTGGTCAACGCCGCCAAACACGCGGGCGTCCCGGAGATCGACCTGTTCGCCGAGACCGAACCGCACCAGGTGAGCATTTTCGTGCGCGACCGCGGCAGCGGTTTCGACACCGCTGCCGTGCCGCAGGACCGGCAGGGCCTGGCGAAATCCATCCGCGGCCGGATCGAACGCCGCGGCGGCCAGGTGGAGATCCTGTCCACTCCCGGGCGCGGCACCGAGGTGCGAATCATGATGCCGCGCACGGACTCCGGTGAGCCGGAGCAGCCGGCGGCGGAAGCGGCCGTCGACCCCGATCAGGTGCCGGTTCATCCCGGGCAGTGACCGTTGTTTGAAGTGAGTTCGGTCGACTCGCGGCCATATGTGGTACCGATGGGGTGTGGGCGGCCCGTGGGCGGCCCGCGCGCCAGGGTGGGTCGATCCACCGACAGTTGAGGAGAAGCAGGGTGGCCGTGCGGGTCTTTCTGGTCGATGATCACGCAGTGTTCCGGTCGGGTGTGCGAGCGGAGTTGAGCCGAGAGACCGACATGGAAGTGGTCGGTGAGGCCGGGGGAGTCGCCGAGGCGATCGCGGGGATCAAGGCGACCAATCCGGATGTCGTGTTGCTCGATGTGCACATGCCCGACGGTGGTGGCGTCGCGGTGCTCGCGGGCATCGAAGAGGGTCCGGTATGTCTGGCGCTCAGCGTCTCCGATGCCGCCGAGGACGTGATCGCGGTGATCCGCGCGGGCGCCAGAGGGTATGTGACCAAGACGATTTCGGGTGCCGAACTGGCCGACGGTATCCGCCGGGTGTCCGGCGGCGACGCGGTGTTCAGCCCGCGGCTGGCCGGGTTCGTGCTCGACTCGTTCACCGGCAAGTCACAGGTGCCCGAGCCACCGCTGGACCCGGAACTCGATTCGCTGACCCCGCGGGAACTGGAGGTGCTGCGGCTGCTCGCCCGCGGCTACACCTACCGCGAGATCGCCGAAAATCTGTTCATCTCGGTGAAAACCGTGGAAACCCACGCGTCCAATGTGCTGCGCAAAACCCAGCAGTCGAACCGGAATGCGTTGACCCGCTGGGCCCATCACCGGCGCATCGACTGATCCGCGCCGGGGTTACATCACCGCGATGATGACGGCGATGATGATGACCAGACCGATCAGCAGTCCGATGGCGATGGCCAGCGGTGCGTTGCTGGCCTGCGGTGGTTTGGTGCGCTGCGGTGCGGGAGCCGCCGCCGCGGCGCCCACCGGGGCGCGGTGTGGGCGCGGCAGCGGGGTCGAGTGCGGACTGCGCAGGCCGGACGCCGAATTCCGCGCCGCCCACGCCGGAATGGTGCCGTCCTCGGTGCGCACCGGCGCGCCGATGATGTAAGGCCCGGTACCGGGACCGAAAGCCGCGGTGAGGATTTCATCCCTGGCCTCGGCCATGGTCGGCCGCCGCTGCGGCGCGGGCTCGAGCATGTGCAGCAGCGCGTCGGTGAGCATGCCGCTGCGTGTCGGCGGGATGATCTGCGCCATGGCCGCGCGGTGCACCAGCACATCGCTGTCCTCGTCGAGACCGAACGGCGGCTGCCCCTCGATCGCGGTGTACAGCGTGGCGCCGAGGGAGAACACGTCGCTGGCCGTGGTCGGCTGCGCGCCGCGGGCCACCTCCGGCGGCAGGTAGGCGGGGGTGCCGACGATGACACCGTCGGGATCGTCGGAGTGCTCGCCCGCGCCGCGCGAGATGCCGAAGTCGCTGAGCTTGGCCATGCCGACGATCGGGCCACGGTCGGCGACAAGGATATTGCCGGGTTTGATGTCGCGGTGCGTGATGCCCGCCGCGTGCGCGGCGGCCAGTGCGTCGGCGACCTGCGCGCCGATCTGCGCCACCTCGATCGGGGGCAGCGTGTCCACCAGCGCGAGCGCCTTGGCCACGTTGCGCGAGGGTAAGTGCTCCATCACCAGCCAGGGCTCGCCCGCCTCGAGCACCACGTCGTACACGGCGATCGCGTGCTCGTGCGAGAGCTTGGCCGCGACCCGGCCCTCGTGCATGATCTGGCTGCGGATCTCGTTGGCCTCGGCTTCCGGCAGCCCGGCCGTCGAGAGGACCTGTTTGATGGCGACGTCCCGATCGAGCAGCCGGTCGTGCGCGAGCCACACCGCGCCCATGCCACCGCCACCCAGCTTCGACTGCAGCCGGTAGCGGCCGGCGACCAGGTAGTCGGGGCCGACAATGGGACGAGCGCGTTCGGTCACGGTGCGAGGGTAGCGGAAAACAAGGTGCCCTACGGAGTTTGCTGACACGAACCGCGCCCTGGTTTTTGCCGACCTCGAACGCCGGTGCCGCACTTGGTAGTCGCTCTGTCCGCCGCCTCGTGGGTCGTGGTCGGCGGCCGTCGTCACTGTGACATCCGCTCGCGGGCGGGGTCCTGACTCGCTGCCGCGATAACGACTGCGTACAGACCGAGCCGCGGTTTACAACGGCATCGTTTCGAAATCGTGGGTGCGGGGGTGGGCTCTTGACGGAACCCGGGGGTCGGTTTCTACTGAGCAGGTATCGAACGTATATTCGATACGGATCGATAGCTGAATCGGTGCTGACCCCTGTACCTGGGGGTTCGTTCCGTGGCGTCGCCTCGGGTCCATCGTGGGAAGTAGGTGGTAGAGATGGGTTCGGATGCGAAACCGCAGGAGGGGGCACAACCGCAGGCGGTAGCTCGGGAGAGCCCGCCCACGGTGGCTGAGCTGCGCAGAAGAATGGCGGCGATACCCGGTCGCGGCGAAGCGGCGGCCGAGCGGATACCGCTGGACGCCGAACTGCGCCGGGAGTCGCTCGCGGTGCCGCCCGCGCTCGCCGCGCTGTTGCCCGGCGGTGGCCTGACCAAGGGGTCGGTCGTGTCCTACACGGGCGCCCGGTCGCTGCTGGCCGGCCTGCTCGCCGCGGTGACCGAGGACGGTGGGCACGCCGCGGTGGTCGGGGTGCCCCGGCTCGGCCTGCT
>NZ_BJXA01000136.1 GCF_007990755.1 Nocardia ninae NBRC 108245
CGGAGCACCGATCGCAAGGACACCGAGCACCGCGACCGCGAGGGCCGCCGCCCCGGCGACCGCGCCTGCCACGAAGGTCGCTGCCAGCGCGGCCAGTCCGGCCGCCGCGAGCAGCGGCACCGCCACCAGGGCGAGCAACGCCAGCACCGGCAGCGCGAGCACCGCGATCACCGGAATGGCCACGGCGGCAAGCGCACCGAGCGCGGCGAGCCCGAGCACCGGCAACGCGACGACGGCCAGCACCGGAAGCGCGACCAAGGCCAGCGCACCCAGCGCGGCCAAGCCGAGCACCGGAACAGCGAGCAGGGCCAGCACCGGAAGCGCGAACAACGCCAGTGCACCGAGTCCGGCGAAGGCGACCAGCGGCGCGAGCACCGCCGCGGCGACCCCGAGGGTGGCGAAGTCGAGCAACAGACTGCCGACGAAAAGCGTGATGGCAAGCGCCGTAGTGACGGCAACCACCGAGACCCCGATGAGCGCCGCCAGTGCGGGCAACCCGACCAGGCCGAACAGGCCGATGCCCACGGCGAGCGCCGCGACCACCAGCCCCGCAACGAGCACCGGCGACCACACCGCGAGCAGGGCGAGCGCGATGATCGGCGACAGCGCCGTCGACACCACCACCGCGAACGGCCCGAAGATCAGGAAGGGCAGCGTCAGCACCGCGGCGAGGGCGAACCCGACCACCGCGACGGCTGCGGTGGCCAGCACCGCCGCCACCGCGAGCACAGCCGAAATCAGCCCGCCCGCCAACAGGATCGCGCCGAGACCGGCGCCGCCGACGGCGATGGTCGCGATCGCCAGCACCGCCATGACCGCAAAGGCCGCGGCCGCAAGCGGCACGGTGACCAACAGCAGCGGCGGGAACAGCGCCGACGCCGCCAGGAACACGCCGAGCGCCAGCACGCCGAAGAACATCCAGGCGCCCACCAGTCCGAGCCCGAGCGCCGCGACGAATCCGCCGAGCAGCGTGCTGACCGCGGCCACCGTGCCGATGGTCGCCAGCGTGCCGAGCAGCACCCCGCCGAACAGCAGCGGCAGCGCGATCAGCGCGAGCGGCGGGTTGATCACGATCAGCGCCAACGCCGCGAGGCTGAGCATGACGAACGACAGCACCGAGACCACCAGCCCGCCGGCGAACACCGTGGCGACCGCGGCGATCGCGAACGCAAGCAGTCCGAGCACGATGGCCCCGCCGCCCAGCCAGGTCACCACCGTGAACGCCGCAGCAACCACGCCGATGCCAGCGCCCGCGATGATCGAGAAGGCCAGTGCGGCAACCAGAATCAGTGGGATTGCATACGGCATGGTCACCATGAACGCGAGCGTCGCGACGAGGGTGGCCGCGGCCAGCCCGGTGATCGCCAACAGGACCGTCCCGGTCAACGCGAACACCGAGAACGCGATCAATCCGAACCCACCGAACAGCACCGCGAGTCCCAGCGCCGCCGGAATGGCGACCAGCCCGATGAACAGCAGCGGAGCCAGCAGCGGCCCGAGCACCGGGACGGCGAAGACCAGCGCGAGGGTGGCGATCAACCCGCCGACCACCGCGAGCGCGACACCCACCGCACCGAGCGCGGCGAACAGAATGCCCGCCGCGGAAAGCCCCGCCCAGAACACCGCCGCGGCGACGAGCTGAATCGCGGTCGCTACCACCGCAAGCGCGAGCAGCACGGTCACCGCGGCACCGCCCGCCACCGAAAGAATCAGCAACCCGGCGAGCGCCACCACGGCCAGGATCACGCCGCCCGCGAGACCGACCGCGCCGAACGCCACCAGCGCGACCGCCGCGAGTGCGATCAGCATCGGAACGGCGATGAGCCCGAACGGGGTGAGCAGCGAAAGCAGCCCGACGCCGACAAACAGTGCGGCGGTAGCGAGTCCGGCGACTCCGAGCACACCGAAGAACGCGACCGCGGTAGCGATCAGGCTGACGACAAGGAAGGCCAGCGCACCGGTGAACAACAGCGGTGCGACCACCAGTCCGAGGACCGGCACGAAGACGGTGGCCAGCAGCGCGGCCGCGGTCAGCACCACGAACCCGACGACACTCAGCGCCAGCCCGGCGGCCAAAGCGCCTACGGCAAGGGCGATTCCACCGACAATGGCCACCGCGATCGCGGCGATACCACCGACCAGAATGACCGGCGCCAATACCGCGAACGCTACGAGGGCGACCGGAATCGCGATGAGCAGCACCGGAATCGCGATCACCGCGAGCACGATCAGCACCGGAATCGCCAGTACCGCGAGCACGAGCCCGCCGATGACCAGCGCACCGATCGCCAACGGGGCCAACAGGATCGCGCCGAGCACCACCGCGCCGAGGGTGAGTACGGCGGCGACCCCGATCCCGCCCGCGAACAGCAGCGGCACCACCGCGAACAGCGCGATCACCGGCAACGCGAGCAGTGGCAGCGCCGCGGGCTGCCTGGCATCGGACACCAGCCCGCGCACGGCGTCGCGGATCTGGGTGAACACCGCGCCGATCGCGGCGGCCGGGTTCGAGGCCAAGGCGAGCAGCGGTGCGAGGAATGCGAGCACCGGCGCGAGGCCGGCCAACTGCGGCGCGAACAGGCCGATGACCGGCGCGGCGATCGCGAGCAGACCGGGCGGCAACTGCTGAGCGGCCGGAAGCTGTTGTCCCACAGTCGGAGTGAGCAGGTCACGCAGACCCTTGACCGGGTCCGGGCCGTCCTTGGGGAAGCCGAAGAGGGTGCGCGCCTGGTCGATCAGGTCGTCGATGGCCGGGGTCGCGCTGCTGCGCCGGGTGCCGGCCATTTCGGTGGCCTGCTGCACGAAGGCCAGCAGGTCGTTGACCGGTCCGCGCATCGGGCCGTCGGGGAAGGTCTTGTCCGCCCAGGTGGCCAGCTGATCGAGCTGCATGCCTGATCCGGCGATTTGCGCGACGGTAGCGGCGAGGTCGGCCACCGGTGCGGGGACACGGCCCGCCACCTCTGAAACGACCGCGCCGGGCTCGTTCTGAGCGGCTGGACCGCCACCCCACGTTGGTTCGGGCGACGGACCTCCACCGCCCCGATAGGTATCGATCGCCGAGTTCACCTGGTCGCCGAACGGAGTGTTCGCACTTGCCGCGCTCGCAGCGCCGAGTGCGTTGTTCAGCGCTTCCTGCTGTCCCGGGTCGAGCAGCTGTCCCGCGACATCACCGGCGCCGGACAGCACGCCGTTCAGATCGGCAGGCGGAGCGGGCAACTCGATATCGGCCGAGGCGTGGCCTGCACCGATCATGGCGGTCGCCATGGAGGCGAAAGTCGCGGCGGCATACATTCCGCGCCGGGATTTCTGCACCGTCTTGCGGTGCCGTGCCGAAGCTTTGGTTTCTCTTTGACGATCCTTGGTGACTACGCGCATTACTGGAGCCTCTCCGTGAACCCGTCCGTAGGACGTGCTGGTTACGATGCGCCCATGGCCCTGTCGTAGTGCGTTTCGCGGGCTCCGGCGCGAAGGCGATATCGGGGAAACAAAGCCCCGCCCGGATCAGACCGGACCGGTTTCGGCCGGGGCACAATTGGCCCTGGACCAACCACCATCCGGTCCGATGGTGGCGCCGATATGGGTGTGCGGCATGCCGAGTAGGTCGCGACAGCGGATGAAGGCGTGCTCGCCGACTCCGGAACCGGGGTCGCAGGTCACCGTCAGTTCATTGGGAACCGAGACGTCCGTGGCGCAACCGGGCAGATCCGGATCCGCGGCCGCTGAGCCGGGTCCGGCGAACCACCCGCCGACCAGCACTGTGCACAACACCAACACCAACACCGCGGCCGGGACCGTGCGGCTGCGCCGCACCACCCTTTGCTGAAGGTTTGCTGAATGTGCCATGCGGTCCATGGTTCGCGCACGATGGAATCTCAGTCAACATAACGGAGATCACTATTCGCCATTTCCCGAGGTCGAATCCGCCTTTTTGGCTCCAGGAATGGCGGGGCGCGTCAGAGAAGCGTAAACGAATATGTACGGGCATTATCAATCGATCTATCATTCATCCCGCGAACTGGACGTTTGACCAGTTATCTCCGGGACCGAAATTCCCGAGCTGACATGGGAATTGACACGGCTATTCCCGCACGGCAGCGACACCGTCGGCCGCTAGTACCTCGGCCGCCGCGCGTTCGCCGGACCGGATGGCACCCTCGATATAGCCAGCCCATTCCGTAGCGGTTTCGCTCCCCGCCCAATGAATCGCACCGATCGGCTGACGCAACGCCGAACCGATGCTGGTCAGCACACCGGGCGGAAAGAACGCCCCGTACCCGCCCCGGGCGTAGGGATCGTCGGCCCAGACCTTCTCGCGCCAATCGATCGGATCGCGGGCCGCGCGCCCGAAAGCGCGCACGAGCGAACCGACGATCATGGCCCGGCGTTCGTCGGCGGAGAGCGCGGCCAGCCGATGCGCGGCGCGACCGGGCACCAAGGCGCCGAGTACCCCTGGGCCGCCCGGGCGGGTCGCGTCGAAGGTGATCGGGACCGGATCGTGCAGATTCAACGCCTGGCCGGTGAGTCGATCATCGCGCCAGAAGGGACGCTCGTAGACGGCGAACGCCTTCAGCACCGACCCCATCGGCATCCGCTGGGTCAGGTGGTCGCGGGCGGCGGGCAGCGGCGGGTCGTAGCCGATCCGCCCGGCCAGCGCGGGCGGCAGCGCGACGATCACCTGACCGGCCCGCACCTCGCCGAACTCGCCGCGTACCGAAAGACCTTCCGGCACTTGCCTAATCGAGGTAACAGGGGCGTTCAGCCGCAGCGCGGAGCCCAACTCGGCGGCGAGCGCGCGGGCCGGGCCGTCGGCGCCGTCGATGAACAAACGGGTGACCGTCTCGGCCGTCACGCCCGCCTCGACGCCGCCCGCGGCGCGGATGGTGGTCAGCAGGGCGAGCATCGAGACGCTGCCGACGTCGACGCACAGTTCCTCGCCGACCATCACCTCGGCGATATGCCTGGCCCGTCGCTCGGGCAGGTTGCGGCGCAGCCAGGTCGCCGCGGTCATCGCGTCGAGCCGGTCGGCGCCGGGGGTGGTCCACGGGCGGGCGAGGTCGATGCGCGCCGCGAGCCGCTCGATCCGCCACATCGCCTGCGCGAGAACGACGAGCACGAGCGGCGGCAGCGGCGGGCGGGCCCCGCGGAACGGTTGCCGGACCGCGCCCTCGACCAGCAGGTTCGCGCCGTCGGAGGGTGCCGGGTAGGTGTCCGCGCCGTATTCCTGCGCCAATGCGGCGAATCTGGTGTGGGCGCCGGAGATCCATTGGGCGCCGAGGTCCACAGCCCAGTCGTCCGCGATCCGGTCGGTCAATGCCCGGCCACCGGCGCGTCCGGCGGCCTCCAGCACGACAACCGAGCGGCCACCGGCCCGCACTGCCCGCGCCGCGGCCAATCCCGCATATCCGGCACCGACGACAACCACGTCCGTGTGGTCCATGCCGGCCTCCCGTCGCTCCACCGCCATTGGACACCACTGTTGATCACAGTCCGCCGATGTGCAACCGCTCGGTGCCCGATCGCCGAACCTGTTTGCCGCGCCGCCGATCCGGTCGCAGGCAGCACCGCGCAAGACTCCGGCCACGCTGCCCGACTCGCTCTAGATTTGCTAGGAAACTCGCGCCAGATTTGCTCGTTGGTTGCCATCGAGTGACAAACTGGCACGATGGCGGAAACCTTGGCGATTGTTGAACCGGGCGCGGCCGAACTGGGGCGGCGGGCGCGCAAGCGGGTCGGACGGCGGGCGCTGGGGGTGTGGGAGCCGCCTGCCGATCGGGCGGACCCGATCAGCGTGCTCGAACGCCAAGCCGCGACCCGGGTACCCGAGCTGGTACCCATCCGGTACGCCAGGATGGCGGCCGGGCAGTTTCCGTTCCTGCGTGGCGCGCCCGCGATCATGGCCGCCGATCTGGCCGCCTCGCCCAACACGGGGCTGACCGTCCAGCTGTGCGGTGATGCGCACCTGTCCAACTTCGGCCTGTTCGCCTCACCGGAACGCGCACTGGTCTTCGACCTCAACGACTTCGACGAGACCTTGCCCGGCCCCTTCGAATGGGACGTCAAACGGCTGGCGGCCAGCGTCGCGGTGGCGGCACGGGCCAACGGGTTCGCCGATACCGACGCCGAAACCGCGGTCGGCGCCGCGGCCCGCGCCTATCGGGAGGCGATGATCCGGCTGGCCGAGCTCGGCGAACTGGCCGTCTGGTACGAGAAGATCGATGCCGACCAATTGACGGCGCTGGCTCGGAAACCCAAGCGCCGCAAGGGTATCGAGCAAGCGCTCGCCGAGGCGCGGACCCGCACGAACCTGCAGGCGCTGGCCAAGTTGACCGAGCCGGACGCCGACGGCGTCCCGCGCATCCGGCACCGTCCACCGCTGCTGATCCCGATCGGGCAGCTGGACGCCGAAATGATCCAGCGGGTGTTCGGCGACTATCGCCGCAGCGTGGCCGAGGAGCGCCGGGTGCTGCTCGACCGGCACGAGATGCTGGACCTGGCGGTCAAGGTGGTCGGCGTGGGCAGTGTCGGCACCCGTTGCTTCGTCGCCCTGCTGGCCGGGCGGATGAACAAGAGCCCGCTGTTCCTGCAGGTGAAGGAGGCCGAACAGTCGGTACTCGCGCCGCACACCGCGGCGAGCAAGTTCCGCAATCAGGGGCACCGGGTCGTGCACGGGCAACGGCTCACTCAGGCCGCCAGCGACATTTTTCTCGGCTGGGCGACCGGTCCGGACGGGCGGCATTACTACTGGCGCCAACTGCGCGACATGAAGGGCTCGGCCGACATCGAGGAGATGTCGCGCGCCTATCTGCGCGACTACGCGGCACTGTGCGGGCACACCCTCGCCCGTGCGCACGCTCGCTCCGGCGACCGCGTCGCTATCGCCTCCTACCTCGGGTCGAGCGACACCTTCGACCGCGCGATGATCGACTTCGCCGTCGCCTACGCCGACCAGACCCACCACGACCACCGAGCGTTGCGCAACGCCATCGACTCCGGGCGCGTCGTGGCGGCGAAGCAGGCGTACTGAGCGCTCAGGCCGATCGCCGCGAGCGATGCTCGGCCACGTGCACCCGGTTCGAGCAGCGCGTCGAGCAGAAGCGCCGCCGGCCGTTGCGCGAGGTGTCGACGAAGACCTCGGCGCATCCGTCGCGGGCGCAGCGGCCGATGCGATTCGGGTCGGCGCAGAACAGTGCCGCGAGACCGACCGCGGTGTAGGCCTTGACGCGTTCGTCGACGGGTGCGCTCTCCTGCGCGAAGTGCAGGTGCGGCGGCTGGCTGTCGTGCGTCGAGATATAAGGCTGACTGGTCGTTTCAGCGAGCAACGCGTTGAGCCGGTGCACGGTGGGATCGTCGAAGACCGCGTCGAGTTCCGCGATCCACCGGCGCAGCTCGGCGGTCTGCGCGGCCGTGACGGTGCCGAGCGGTTTGTAGCCCGAGTCGGCGAGCAGTTCCCGCAGATCCTGGTTACGGCCGGCGTTCACCAGCCGGGCGGCGAGTTCGGCGGCCGCGCCACCGTAAGGGTTGAAATGCACTTAGTCATTACAGCAGGCTGGGCATATGGACCTGACCTGCCCCTCCTGTTCCTGGCCCACCCCGACGCTGGTGTCCGCACACGGAGACGTCCGCTACCTGCGCTGCCTCTGCGGGCAGTGGCTGGTCGCCGAGCATGGTCTCGTTGTGGCAACGACGGGAAACAGCTCGTTCGGTATGCGCGATACACCACATAGAGGTGATGACCCCGAAAGACCGTGCAGTGCCCGGCATTCGAGCTAGCCTCGATGGGCAGTCTCATGTGGAGGGTATTTCGACATGACCACGGCTACCGTCATCCGGCCGTTGGCACCGAGCGAAGAGATCTTCGCCGGTAGCGAAGTCCTCGTCGGCTACTCGATGCGACTGTCCGGTCGGTTGAATTTAACCGCGCTCTCGGCTGCGTACGAGGCGGTGGTGCACGCCTACCCGGCGTTCGGCGCCCATCTCGAGGCTAACGGTCGCGGCCACGTCATCGTCGAATCACCCCGCAGCGCACCGGAATTCACCGTCGTCGACGGGAATCCCGAACTATTGCTCAGCGGTGCGCGGCTGGACCAGCGCACGGCGCTGGCCGCATTGTGCGTGGTTCGGGACGGCGACAGCACCGGGGTCACGCTGGTGACCCACCACAGCATCGCGGACGCGTGCCATTCACTGGCCGTGCTCGCCGAGTTATGGTCCTGCTACACCGAAGTCAGCCATGGGCGCGCGCCCATGCTGGAACCGCACCGGTTTCCGGATGCGGTGGAGGACCTGCTGCTTGCCCGATGCGTCGAGAAAATGTCCGGACTCCCGGTGTCGGCTCGAACCTTGATGGTTGCCGAAGCACCCCGCGTCCTTGCGCCCGTCGCAGCCGACGACTCCTATCTGCTGCCGCTGACGGCACGCTGCCGCCTGACCAAACAGGAGACCACCGCGCTCGCCGACCTCGCGCACCGCGAAGGGACGACGATCAACGGACTGGCCTCGGCCGCAATCCTGCTCACCGAGGCCGAACTGCGCGAGCTGCCGCTGACCGAACTCAGCTACACCTACTCCGTGGACCTGCGCAACCGGGTCACGCCCGCGATCGGCTACACCGAAGGAACGAACGTTCTCGGCTTCGCCGACTTCGTTCCCACCGTCGGCGCCGGAACCACCCTGGTCGAACTGGGCCGTGCCATCAGCGACGGCCTACGCAGCGGGCTGGCGACCGGCGTCGTGCAGCAGACACCGCTGCACATCCCCGATATCGCGTCCGGCCCACCGCCGCGCGCGCCCGGCATCGTGCTGGCCACCAACTGGGGGCGTATCGACCGGCCGCAGTTGCCCGACGGGTTGCGGATCGACGATTTTCGCACGGTCATGATCGCGAAGCCGGACAAAGCCGGGCATCGACTACAGCAGCCCAGCGGCACCATCATCATCAGCACGTTCGATGACCAGCTGAGCATCGAGATCCACCATCCGGTGGAGACGACCGCGCAGCAGAAGCGGCGGGTACGGTTGCTGGCCGCGCATCTGGACGCGGTCAGCGAAGTCGGCGCCGCCTAGGGGTCGCCGCACCGACCGCGATGGGCCGGTTGATCAGGAGGAGCCTGCGGTGGCACCGGATACGAGCATCGACATCACCCAGGCGAAGCCCTGACCGAGTACCGTCATCCAGTCGCCTGCATTGAACGAACCCATCGCGGATTCCCTTCTGGTTGTGCGGGTTTCAGCCCGCGCCCACGTCCGGTCGCACCTCGTCGCCGGTGGCGGTCAGGTCACAGGAGTAGTCGTTGCTGCGGTTGGCACCGGTAGACAGGATGACGGCGAACACCTTCTTGCAGTTCTGTTCGCCGAGTCCAGCGGTGTTCTGCGCGATGGTCGAGCCGCGCAGGATCAGCTTGCCCATACCGGGATTGACGACATCGGTGAACTGGTACGGCAGGCTGTCGAGGTAGGCGGGGGCGATATTGATGCCGCCGCCACCTTCGTCGGCGCTGTTGCGCAGGACGAAAGAGTCGATGAGCACCACCTCGCCGACGCCTCGGATGTCGAGTCCGCCGCCGCGGCCCGCGAATCCGCCGAAGCGGTACCACTTGGTGCGCGGGTTGACGACATGGTTGTCGGTGATCTCGGTGCGGGTGAAGGTGCAGGTGTTGTCGCAGCGGACACCGCCCGCCTCGCCCGCCGCGTTGGCGGTGATGATGCTGTCGGTGACCTTCATGTCGGCCACGGGAATGTTGAAGATGCCGCCGCCATAGTCGGCGGCATTTCCCGTTACCGTCACGTGGTCGAGAATCAGCTTGCCGGAGTTGGCGATTCCGCCGCCGCCGGTCTCGAACAGCGGAATCTCGTGCTCGGCGGCATTACCGCCGGTGATGGTCAGTCCGGAGAGGGCGACCCGCGCGGTGGTCAACATGACGCGATCACGGTGCCCGGCATCGATGACGGTGCGGTCCTGGCCCGCGCCCTCGATGGTGGTGTCGGCGGTGACGTCGAGATCGCCGGTGGCCGGATCGATGAAGGGGCCGTTGGTATTCCAGAAATTAGGCGGGATGGTCAGCACATACCGGCCTTCGGGCACCCGAATGATGCTGCCCGGCCGGACATTCGCGGCCTGCACGGCGGCGCGCAACGTGCACTCCCCCGCGTCGGTGCGGCACCGTCCCTCGAACGGATTCGCCGCCGCACCGTCGGCGGTGGTCGTCACGGTGAACACCTCGGGCGACGCCCCCGCCGAGCCGGTCTGCGCCGCCGCGCGATCCGGCATTCCGCACAGCGTGCCGAGAAATACGACACCGATCATCGATATCGACGAGATCTTCATCCGACCAACCACTCTCGGCACGACTACTCCGGGTCGACAGTGCGTTCTGGGCACTGTCTCAGTCATTTCGGTTCTAACAGAACCGAAACCCGCACCGTGGTGGGTCCGGCGGTTCCTTCGCTATTGCACAATCGCACTGGGCATGTCGACGAGGCCGGCCGGTCAGCGCAGCATCGAGCGGGCCGTCGGTGCGAGACGCAGCTGCTCGGGTGGGCCGGACAGCCGCTCGGCCAGCTCCGGCTGTACTTCCGTGTGCCACACCTCGGCGGCGGCCAGCTGGTCGAGATGGGCGGTGCGGCGGTCGGCGTTGTCGAACAGAGCGAACCAGACGAAGACGTTCTCTTCCCGAATAGGCAGCGGTGCAAAGGTATTCGGCGTGGGGTCAGTCAGGTAGCAGGCGATCGGCGGCGCACCGGTTGCGGCCAGCACCGGCCGCACTCTGGCGTCGAAGAATTCGGCGAACTCTTCTTTCGGCGTATCGAGGTAGTAGACGGTGGCCAGCACCCGCGACTCCGGCAGGTCGGTCGCGTGCACCCCAGGCCGAGTCCCCGACACCACGAAACCAGAAGTCGCCGAGGCGGGCTGCAGCAACAGCGCATCAGTGGTGTCGACCATCGTCGCTCGCGCCGCCGGGGCATGCGTCCGCCACGCTGCCCCCGCTATATAGAAGGCATTCAGCGCCGCGCCGCGGGCAGCCATATCGGGGAAGGCGCGCATCCAGACGAACCGATCGGGGTCGTCCTCGTCGCGGAACTGCGCCACGATGCGCATGCCGACGGCCTCCTGGGTCTCGACGAGTTCCCCGTCGAACAGCTCGATCAGCACGTCTCGCGTCCCCGGGCGCAGGGTGTACTGCCTGAGTTCGACCACCGGCCAGATATTTTCGGTCATCGGCTCACGGTGCCACCGAGCACCGACAACCACTACCCACCACTTTCGGTGGATCGCCTACTTCCGCTGCCGGAACCGCGACTCGCGCATGGTCTGCGCGGCCTTGTTGCGGTACATCGCGGTATCGGCCGCGTGCATGAGCTGGTCCGGGGCGGTGGGCACGTCGTCGAGGAAGACGGTGCCGATACTGGCGGCGACGGTCACCAGATGACCCTCCACCTCCATCGGCTCGACGAGCGCCTGCGACAACCAGCCGGATATCTCGGTCAATTTATCTGCGCCCGTACACTTTTCGATCAGCACGATGAACTCGTCGCCGCCGAGCCTGGCGACCAGTCCGTCGACCGGGCCGACGGCCGCGCGTAATCGCTCGCCCACCACCCGAAGCACCTTGTCCCCCACCGTGTGTCCCCAGACATCGTTGATCTCTTTGAATCCGTCGAGATCGAGATAGCACACGCCGATCGGCGGGCTCGCGTTCGCCAGCCGGTCGAAGAACAAGGTGCGGTTGGGCAGACCGGTGAGGCTGTCGTGGTTGGCGTCGTGCCACAGTCGGTCGGCCAGCTGCTTGCGTTCGGTGATGTCGACCGCGACCCCGATCAGGAACCGCACCTGCCCGGCGCTGTCGCGCACGGCCGACATGGACAGGTCGATGGTGGTGATGGCGCCGTCCGGGCGCAGATGCTCGGTCTCCAGCCGGAACCGGTCGGACGCCCCGCTGAGCAGCCGTTGCAGCTCCGCGAAGGCGTAGCCGATGTTCGCCGGGCCGAGCAGTTCGTCCACGGCCCGGCCTGGCATGAGTTCCACTGGCAGACCGAGCATTTCGGCCATCGCCAGGTTCGCGTCGAGCACCTTGCCGGTGACATCGATGGTGCCGATGCCGACCGAGGCGCCCGCGAAGACGGCGGCGAACCTGGCCTCGGAGAGCTGGCGTTTGGCCTCGGCCTCCTGCGCCGCCGCCAAGGTCGCCACCAGGGTGGCTTCCTGTTCAGCGAGCGCCGCGGTCCGCAGGGCCGCGGTGAAGCCCGCCGCGAACTCGGCGGCGGTGAGCACCGCCCGGTCGCGGATCCGCTCATAGTTCGGCCCGACCATGGTCGGACAGATGTCGGCCACCAGGTCGTGGCAGATGACCACCACCGACCGACTGACCGCCACCGCGTCGCGGTAGTTCGCCGCGACCAGTACGGAGGCGGCATCGCGGGCGACGGTGAGTTCGGCCGTGCCGAGCACCACCGCTTCGAGCGCCTCACTCAATCCGGCGAGCATGGCTTCGATCTGGGTCCGCGTGAGAGTGGGGGCCACCGCGCCGTCCAGCGCCTCGGCCCACCGCATCGCTAGCTCATGCGACCCCACTCAGGGACCCCCTGCTGGTTCGTCTTCGCGCTTCAGGCCTTTCGACCGACGCCGGCCAGACCGAGCGAACGGCCCGGTGCCTCGTGCAGATCTCGCTCGGACTCCGGGCGCCAGACCGGCAACTCGACCACGCCGGGCTCGATCAGGTCCCATCCTTCGAACATAGCGACGATTCCCTCGCGATTACGGAAATGGATACCAATTCGATTCTTATCGGAGGCATTGGCGCCCAGCTTGCCCGCGTCCTCGGGCCGCATTTCGGAGGTGAGATGGGAGATGGCGACGTAGCTGCCCGGCTGGACGGCGGCGCGCAGATCGGCCACCTTGGCGACGGGCTCGTCACTGTCCGCGAGCAGGTGCAGCACCGCGACCAGCAGCAGGCCGACCGGTTGGTCGAAGTCGATCAGGCCGGTCTCGGCCGCCTTGTCGAGCAGCTCGGCCGGCTTGCGCAGATCGGCCTCGACGGCACCGGCCCGGCTGTTGCCGCGCAGAATCGCGCGCGAATGGGCGACGGCCACCGGATCAATATCCGCGTAGAGCACCCGGATATCGGGATCGATGGCGTGCACCACCTCGTGCACATTTCCGGCTGTCGGGATTCCCGACCCGATATCGAGGAATTGGCGGATCCCGGAATCGGCCAGGAATCGCACCGCGCGGCGCAGGAACGCCCGGTTGCTCAGCGCCAGCCTGGGCAGGTCCGGCACGAGCGACTTGCCCATCTCGGCGGCCTTGCGGTCGATCTCGAAATTGTGCGAACCACCCAGCAGCGCGTCATACATCCGTGCCGGGCTTGCCTGCTGCATATCCACGCCTTCGGGCGCCCACGCCGGCCTATCCATCGAAAACCCCTTTATTGCTCACGCTCGAACACCGCCATCGGATCGGCCGACCCACTCGGGCACGGTGCGCTTGATCACCCGAACGGTGGTCTGCGCATAGTAGTCGGGTTTGGTGACCAGCGGGAAGCTCGCCGCCGACGACGGGTGGCCCGCTCGGAGCGCTTGCGAGCGCGAATGCGCGAGGCCGCACCCGATTTCAGGCGCGGGACGCGGCGATTCTGGCCAGCGTCTGCACCGGGTCGGTGAGTACCTCGGTGAAGGCCAGCTCCGCGGCACCGATCAGGGTCGCGTCGCCGCCGAGCGCGGAGGTGCGCAGCCGCACCCGCTCGCGGACCGCGAGCAAAGCGTCGACCGCTACCCGGCTGCGCACCTGAGCCGCCGAGGCGAGGTAGATCTCGCGCAGCACGCCGCCGAAGACCACCATCGACGGGTTGAAGATATTGACCAGGTTGGCCACGCCGTAGCCGAGCCAGTCGCCCACCTGGTGCAGAGCGTCCCTGGCCGTCGAGTCACCGCGCGCCGCGGCCTCCACGATGGCCTCGACCGCGGCCCGGCCCGCCGGGTCGGCGCGGCCCGCGGCGGCGATCAAGCCGAGCTCGCCCGCCTCGACCTCGAGACAGCCGTGCGACCCGCACGCGCAGGCCCGCCCGTTCCGGTTGACGATCACGTGGCCGACCTCGCCCGCGTAGCCGCCCTCCCCGCCGAGCAGTT
>NZ_BJXA01000137.1 GCF_007990755.1 Nocardia ninae NBRC 108245
CAGCGCGGGCGCGACCCGAAGGATACCCGCGGCACCGAGCACCACGCCCAAGGCCCGAAAACGCCTGCCACCCTGAAGAACTCCCTGTTCACCGGACAGCAGCACCAGCGCGGGCGCCGCACCGAGCGCGGCAGCACACGCGGCGACCCCGACGTTCAACGCAGCGGTCACCACCGGCACCAGCACCGCGACGACCACCGCGACGATCACCGCGCACCGCCACTGCAAGCGCCGCAGCGCCGCGACGCTCGCGCCCCGAACCAGCTCCCTGGCCACCACGTTCTGCAACGCGAGCGCGGGCACCGCACACAACAACTGCACCGCGAGCAAGCTCGCGAACTCGCTGTACCCGGATACCCCGAGCCAGCGGCCGGCCAGCAGCTGCAGCAGGTACCCGGCCACGTTGGCCGTCATCGCCCCCGCCGTCACCAACGTCAGATCCGCCACCACAGGAAACCGACGGACAGCAGACACGCCCGCCATCGTCCCACCCGACCGCCGCCGCTGGTATCCCGCCCCGCCGCGGGCGAACCGGTCAGCGGGACTGTCGGCGCTCGAGCTTCCAGCGAACGTACTCGCCGAGTGGGATATCAGGGCGCTTGCGGAACGCTTTGGGTCGCCGCGCGTGCAGCCGGGTTTCGGCGGCGTCCGATACCTGGGCGTCGACCGGGCCGGTCGCACCGAGAAGATCCTGGTGTGCGCGGTGCCGGTTGGCGCGGTGCACTCTGGCTCGCTTGCGTGGCAGGTTCTTGCGCGACGCCTTGTCGTTCTCGCCGTAGGTGTTGCGCCGGTCCTTGGCGTAGCTCAGCTGCTTCTTCTCCTGCGGAGACTTCCTCACCACCGAGTCAGGATATGGCCGGCGCGGACGGCTGCCGAATTCTTTTCCGACCGTGGCGGCACCGGGTGCGGGCAGGGCGGACCGTAGGGTGCACAAGCGTGAGTGGGAGCGGTCTCGGGCGACGGAGCCGGTGGGTGACGTGGGTGCCCGCCGGGTACAGCGCGGTGCTCGCGCTGCTCATCGTCGGGCCGCTGCTCGGTTCCGGGTATTTGTTGCTGCGGGATGCGGTGAGTACACCGCGGTCCTATCCGACGGATTCGGCGCTGGGACTCGGGGACGCCGCGCCGCGTGCGGTGCCGCAGGACGCGTTGCTGGCGTGGCTGTCGCCGGTCATCGATGGTGGGTTGATCGTCAAGGCGATACTGCTCGTCGCGCTGTGGGCGGCGGGTTACGGGGCGGCCGTGCTGGCGCGGGAATTATTGGGCGTGTCGGTTGGTGCACAGCTGGTCGCGACGACGGTGGCGCTGTGGAATCCGTACGTGGCCGAGCGGCTGCTGCAAGGCCACTGGAGTCTGCTCGCCGGGTATGCCGCGCTGCCGTGGGTTGCTTTGGCCGCGTATCGGGTTCGCGGCACAGCACGGCACGGCTCCATGAGTGCGTGGGCAGGTTTGGTGGGAAGCCTTGCCGCAGCAGGACTCACACCGACTGGTGCGCTGCTGGCCGGGATCACCGCGCTGTCGCTCGTCGGACGGCGGCATTTCGCCGCCGTGCTGGTCGTGCTGATTGCGGCGTCCGCACCTTGGCTGGCCGCCACCGCGCTGTCCGGGGCGGGCGGCTCACCCTCCGATCCGGCGGGCATTGCCGCGTTCGCCGCTCGCGCCGAACCTGGTCTCGGCACGCTCGGCAGCCTGGCCGGGCTCGGCGGGATCTGGAACGGTGACGCGGTACCCGGTTCACGCACCACACTTCTCGCGTTGATCGGGACCGTACTGCTGCTCGTCATCGTCGCGACGGGGATGCGGTCAGTAGCCACCGACGGCACCGACCCGGACCAGCGATACCTCTGTCGCGCACTCGTCGTGCTCGCGGCACTCGCCGTCCTGCTGCCCGCCCTCGGCGCGACACCGTGGGGCATGCAGGCGCTGGAGTGGCTCGTCGCGCACGTGCCCGGTGCGGGTTTGCTGCGGGACACACAGAAGTACGTGGCGCTGGCGATGCCCGCCTACGCGCTGTGCGCCGCGGCGGGTTGCGGGGTTATCGCCCAGCGGTTCTCGGCGGACGGGGCGGTAGCTGCACCGATCGATCATCCACAGAGCGCGGAAGTCATCGCACGACAGGGGATCATCCCCGCGCCAGCGACCGGCACGGACGGCACGGACGGCACGGACGGCACGGACGGCACGGACGGCACGGACGGCACGGACGGCACGGACGATCGTGCCTTGTCGCCGAGCGTCGCCGCCTCGGTCACAACTTCAGTCGTTACCCGCTCGGTCGCAACGATTTTCATCGCGTTACTGATGCTGCCCCTACTCGATCTAGCGTGGGGCGTCAGCGGTGCGGTGCGCCCGGTGCACTACCCGGCCGAATGGCAGCAGGTCGCCGAAAAGGTGGACGGGCCCGGCGATGTCGCGGTTCTCCCGGGCGGCATGTTCCGCAAGTTCCGGTACAGCGGAAAAGCTCCGGTGCTGGACCCGGCACCACGCATGCTGCCCAACGACGTGCTGCAGACCGGCGAGCTTCCGGTGCGCGGCCGTACCGTGTCCGGTGAGGGTGCCCGTGCCCGCGGCGTGGAAGCGCTACTGCTGCAAGGCGGCTCGGCCCAGCAGCTGGCGGCGAGCGGCATCGGCTGGGTGCTCGTCGAACACGGCACCCCCGGCCCGCTCGGCGATTCGAACACTACACTCGCACAGCTGGATTCGGTGTACAGCGACGCCGACCTCACGCTGTACCGGGTACCGGGCACCATCCATCAGCGCACCGGTTCGGCGATGCATCGGGTTCTTGTCGTTGCGGCCCATGCACTCTGGCTGACGCTGCTGGCCGGCGGCGCGCTCATCGCAACAGTGGCGCGCCCTGCTCATCGCAAACGCTGATCAAGCCTGCGCGTGCCCCTCGGCGATGTCCTGCCGTTGAAACTGCGCGGTGGGCAGGTCTGCGGACCGCAAACGCAAGACTGTTCAGTGTTCGGAGCGCGGGGCAATCAATCCAGAGGTGTGCTCCCCACGCGCGACAGCAGCCAGCACGTCGTACACACCGTTTCCGGTTTGCTCCCAAGAGAATTCCCGCGCCCGCGAGCGCGCCTTCTCCCCCATGACGGTGCGCGCGGCATGCTCGTCGAGCAATTCGCCTACCGCGTCGGCTAATTGGGCGACGTCATCGACCAGGACGCCGGTGACGCCGTCGACGATGGAGTCGGTGAGTCCGCGCGAGCTGCGGTAGCCGATGGTCGGCACGCCGTGCTGGGCGGCCTCGATCACCGCGAGACCCCACCCTTCCTTGCGGGAGGGCAGCACATGCACCCAAGCGCGGGAAAGCAGTTCGTGTTTGCGGCGCTCGTCCACGTGACCGTGGAAAGTGACGGCATCCGCGATGGCGAGGTCGTGCGCGTCGGCCTTCAGGTTGTCCGCCCACCAGCCGTCGCCGATCACGTCGAGGTGCAGGCCGGGGATGCGAGTGCGCAGTCGCGCGACCACGGCGAGCGCGTCCTCGATCTGCTTGTGCGGCACTAGGCGCGAGAGCACCACGATCCGCGGGTTCGCGGTGCGGGTTGCGGTGGCTCCGGTCGGCGCGTCGGCGGGCACCGGTTCGGCGCCGTTGCGCACCACCGCGATCCGGGACTGTTCGACGCCGAGGGTGGCCAGTTCTTCGGCCGAGGGCAGCGAGACGGTCAGGTACTGGTTGCGCCGGTGCACCCGGGGTGAGAGCCGCGACTCGATCCACCAGCCGATCCGGCCGACCAGCCGTCCGGCGACGGGCCACTGTTCCCGGTGTCCGTGGTGCACGAGGACCACGGATGGCGCTTTGGTGGCGGCGGTGGCGAAGAACGGGATGCCGTTCTGGGTGTCGATGACCGCGTCGGGCCGCAGGCCGCGCAACGGTCCGAGGCCGAGCCTGCCGAGTGCCATCGCGGCCAGCGCCCGCGGATAAACGGAGAAGCGGCCCCCTGCGCGACTGATGTCGATGCCGTCGATGCGTTCGCGTTTCGGCGCCCCTGGGTAGCGGGCGGTACGCAGGGTGACCTTGACCCCGCGCGCGGCGAGCTGCGCGCCGACCTGTTCGAGGTACCGCTCGCTGCCGCCGCCCTGCGGGTGCCCGGTGTCACGCCAGCACAGCAGGAGGACTTCGCGCACGGTCGAGCTTCTCTCGGTCAAGTGGTCCCGGTAGGGAATATCGGATATCGCGCTACACCCTAACCCGAGCTCCGCGACAGCAGCTGATCACCGAGCAGTCCGCAGGCACATCGCCTGCAAACATGCCCGCATCGACCCTGTTACCCCTGGCCCCCGGCCTGGACGGACACTTTCGAGCGCCGGACCCGCATCTCGCGCAGGTGGGCGCGAAAAGTGTCCGCCGGGGCCGGTTCGACAGTGGTTCACCCCTGTTATGCGAGACTCGGCGCCGTGTTGAAAGCCGAAAAGACGCCCGCCGACGGTGCGCGAGCGCGCGCGCCCCGGTTCGCGCGCCGGGCGACGCTGCGCCGGTCGTTGCGGTTGCTCGGTAGCTTCCGGTTCGAGCAGACCGATCCGGCGGTGTTCTACGGCGGTCTGGCCGAGGACAGCGCGGCAATGCTCGGCGATTTCTACACAGATCTCACGGGTGCGGAGCTGGCGGGGGCGACGATCCTGGATGTCGGGGGCGGGCCGGGCTATTTCGCCGACGAGTTCGTCAAGACCGGTGCCCGGTACATCCCGGTCGAGCCGGATCCATCGGAGATGCACGCGGCCGGCTTGTCGGTGGCGGGCGCGGTGCGCGGCTCGGGGATGGCACTGCCGTTCCGCGACGACGCGGTGGATATCTGTTTCTCGTCGAATGTCGCCGAACATGTGGCCAAGCCGTGGCTGATGGCGGACGAGATGGTGCGGGTGACCCGGCCGGGCGGGCTGATCGTGTTGTCGTACACGGTCTGGCACGGTCCGTTCGGCGGGCACGAGACGGGTCCGTGGCATTACCTCGGTGGCGAGTACGCCGCGCGGCGGTATCGCCGCAAGCAAGGCAAGGAACCCAAGAACCGATTCGGCACTTCGCTGTTCGCGGTGCGCGCGTCGGACGGGCTACTTTGGGCGGCAAGCACTTCCGCCGACGTGCAGACGATCTTTCCGCGGTATCACCCACGCTGGGCGTGGTGGCTGGTCCGCATCCCGCTGGTGCGCGAGTTGTTGGTGAGCAATTTGGTCGTGGTGGCAACCAAGAAGTAGCTCTATCTAGTGCTCGAGCCAGCCCCGCCGCCAGTTACGCCTGCCGCACGGCTCATGCGCGGGCCGCGTCCACGGGGATTCCTGGATGGCCAGCCCCACGGTCTCCAGCGTGGTCAATCCGACCTGATCAGCTAATGCTCCGACAACGGCGACGGCCTCGGCGGCCTGCATGGCCGCGGTCGCTTGCTCGATGGTCAGCGTCCGGCCCGGTAGGAAGGAGACGACCCATCCTCCCGCACCAACACTCTTCGCTTGATGCTCGGTTTGATCGCTGGTCATCAGCGACCGGTCGACCACTTGCACCGCCATGACTCAGGCTCCCCAATGTGGTATCGGTTCAGGAATCGAGCGAGCTGATCAGTAGCTATCAGCATCCTCTTTCCAGCAACAGAACGCAATAGTGCGTTCTACGAAAAGCGAACCGACGAGTCGGGATTGGTCCTGCTCAGCGAGACTGGGCGGACACAAAACTGAAACATGTTACAGACAACGCTGCGGCAAAACAGTAACGTGTTCTCATGCATTACGACAGCTTGTTCATCGGCGGCCGCTGGACCGCGCCAGCCAGCACCGAGCGCGTTCAGGTCATCTCGCCGGCCACGGTCGAGCCGGTGGGCAGCGTCCCCGCGGTGGCACGCGCCGACGTCGACGCCGCGGTCGCCGCGGCCCGGCACGCCTTCGATCACGGCCCATGGCCGTCCACCCCGCCCGAAGAGCGGGCCCAAGTGCTCACCCGCGTCGCGCGACTGATCGAGGAACGCTCGGCCGATCTGATGGCCGCGCTCACCGCCGAGATGGGCGCGCCGCAGATGATCGCAATGACGCTCAACCAGATTCCCGCGGTCGCCGCGCTCGACGCCTACGCCGGGCTCGCGAAGTCGTTCCCGTGGACCGAGACCCGCACCGGTATGTTCGGCACCTCGCGCGTCAGCCGGGAGCCGCGCGGTGTCGTCGCGGCCGTCACGGCGTGGAACGTGCCGCTGTTTCTCGCGGCCAACAAACTTGCGCCGTCGTTGCTGGCGGGCTGTACGGTCGTGCTCAAACCCGCACCGCTGACGCCGATCACGGCCAATATGCTGGCCGACATCTTTACCGAGGCGGGCCTGCCCGAGGGCGTGCTCTCCGTGCTGCCCGCCGAGGCCGAGGCCGCCGAGTATCTGGTCTCGCACCCCGGTGTCGACAAGGTCACCTTCACCGGCAGCACGGCGGTGGGCAAGAAGATCGGCGCGATCGCCACCGGTCAGCTCAAAAGCGTCTCGCTCGAGCTCGGCGGCAAGTCCGCGGCAATCCTGTTGCCGGACATGGATATCGCGGGCATTCCGGTGCTCGCCTTCTCCGGTTTGATGAACAGCGGACAGGGTTGCGTCGCGCAGACCCGAATCCTGGCCCCGCGCAGCAGGTATGACGAGATCCTCGACGCACTGGTCGAGCACGTGAAGACCATGAAGGTCGGCGACCCCAACGATCCGACCGTGCAGCTGGGCCCGCTGATCTCGGAGCGTCAGCGCGAGCGGGTCGAGGGCTACATCGCCAAGGGCAAGGCCGAGGGCGCGCGGCTCGTGCTCGGCGGCGGGCGGCCCGAGGGGCTGGATCGCGGCTGGTTCGTCGAGCCGACCATCTTCGCCGACGTGGACAACAAGTCGACCATCGCCCAAGAGGAGATCTTCGGCCCGGTGCTGTCGGTGATCCCCTACGAGACCGAGGACGAAGCGGTGGCCATCGCCAACGACTCGGTGTACGGCCTGGCCGGCTCGGTGTGGACCGCGGACGTCGAGCACGGTGCCGAGCTCGCCGCGCGGGTGCGCACCGGGACGTTCGCGATCAACTGGTATGCGTTCGATCCCAGCTCACCGTTCGGCGGCTACAAAGCCTCCGGGCTCGGGCGCGAGAACGGCCCGGAGGGTCTGGACGCATTCTGCGAACAGAAGTCACTGCTCATGCCGATGGGCTGGACGGGCTGATCAGTCGGTCGGCATGACCACCCGCAGGACGGGCTCGCTGTGGCGGCCCGTGAGGCTCGGCGCGTCGACGATCTCGACGCGCCAGCCCGGAGGCAGGACCGCCTGCAAACGCCCGGCAGCGCGGCGTAGCGGCGTGCTAGCGGTCGCCAGTTCGAAGCCGGCAACCAAGGGGGCGATGGACGCCCCGGTCTCCAGATCGGTCATGCTCCAACCACCTCTCGCGCGTCGATCCCATCGTTCGCCGCGAGCATCGCGGAAAACCGATGTCGATAGGGAAGTAGTTCAGTCGATCAGTTAACAGTTAGCAATCGGACTGGTAGGTCATGAGACCAAGAACACGGCAAGCATAAGCCACTTGTGCGCAAACCTCGCACACCGGGCAACTACCCCATATCGAGCTGCCGCAAACGTTGGGTGCTCGTGACCTGTGCGCACCGACCATTACCAATAGCACCACAACTTCGGGTCCGCGCGGCGGGAAACACGCCATACCGACGACTGATGATCCGTCATGCTGACGGCGGTGGGCCACTGCCTCAGTTGCGACAGGTTGCGCGGCGGCATGATTCACGGCGCTCGTCGTGAAAACTACTGTGCCGCCGCGTCGCCTGGAGTTTCCGTCTCGGGGTGGCGCATCAACCGATCACTGTCGTAATGACCGACGGTAATCCGCCGGAGTCGTGCCGGTCGCCGCCCGGAGATGGGTGCGCAGGGCGGTCACGCTGCCGAAGCCGGACTGTGCGGCGACCACTTCGACTGGCAGGTCGGTGGTTTCGAGCAGTTCGCGGGCCCGCACGGTGTGCTGTGCGTCGAGCCAGCGCCGCGGCGTAGTGCCGACCTCCGCTTTGAAGCGGCGGATGAAGGTGCGCTCGCTCATCAGCGCGTGCGCGGCCAGCGCCGAAACATCCGGCGCCGCAGCCGGGTTCCGCGCCGCCCAAGCCATGGTCGCGGCCAAGCCGCCGTGGAAGCCGTTGTCCGCCAAGGCGTCCGGGATGTATTGCGCCTGACCGCCCGCGCGATGCGGTGGCGTCACATTCCACCGTGCCAATTCCGCCGCCGGACTCGCGCCGAGTTCTCGGCGCGCGATGTGCAGGCACAAATCCAGTCCTGCCGACAGTCCTGCGGAAGTGAGCACGTCGCCGTCGTCCACATATAGCGCGGCCGGATCCAGCTTGACGGCGGGAAAAAGATCGGCGAATTCATCGCAGTAAGCCCAGTGTGTCGTGGCGGGTCGGCCGTCCAGCAGCCCTGCCCGCGCGAGCACAAAAGCGCCGACGCAGATGCTCACCATGGTCGCGCCCCGCGCCGCCGCGGCACGCAGTGCCGCGAGCGCCTCCTCCGGCGGCGGCAGCGTGGGCAGTCCGATCCCCGGCACCACCACGATGTCGGCGGTCGCCAACGCCTCCAGCCCGTGCTCGACCCGCAGATCGAACCCGTTCGGCGTCCACACCGGGCCGGGCCGCAACCCACAGGTCTCCATCCGGAACCCCGCCGGCTCGCCGAACTTCCCTGGTCCGTGGCGGAAAACCTGTACGGCGCACGCGAGGTCATAGGTCATGACACCGTCCAAGACGAGCGCGACGACCTGTTTCACCCAGCCAGTTTGGCATGAATCAGAGCATTAGTGTCATCCCTGCCACTCGCCATGCCCTGCTCGCCCACGCTTCACTGATTTTCGACTCACGAGCGAGAGGGGAACCTGGATGGCCACGCCGACCAGCATCGATTGGGAATGGGCGACTCGGACGGGTGGCGCACTGTCCGGCAAACAACGCAGACAACTCATGGCCACCGTCACCCGAGCACTGCCTGCTCTCCTCTCCGATCGCGCCCGCCTCGCCCTCGGCCGCCGCGGCGCGGGCCGCCTGGACTTCGCCGGCCTCCGCCTCCCCGATTCAACTCTCGCCCGCGCGGCGGAAGCCGAAGCGCACGAATCGCTCTCTCCCCACGTGCTCGGCCATTCCTACCGCACCTACTTCTTCGGCCGAGTCCTCGCCGACCTCGACGGCGCCCGCTACGACGACGAATTGGTCTACGTCTCCTGCCTTCTGCACGACCTCCAACTCGAACACCCCACACCCAACCGCTGTTTCGCCGTCACCGGCGCCGAACGCGCCGTCGCCTTCGCCGCCGAGGCCGGCGCCACCCCCGCCCAACTCCACGCCATCGGCACCGCCATCGCCACCCATATCACCCCCGGCGACGGCAAAAACCTGAGCGACCCAGGAAGATTCATCTACGCAGGCGCCTCCGTAGACGTAATCGGCAGCCGCCTGGCCGACCTCGACCCCGCCTGGGTCGATGAACTCCTGCGCCGCCACCCCCGCCACAACTTCAGCAAGCACATGGTCACCGCCCTCACCAACGAAGCCGCAGCAATGCCGCACGGCCGCACCCACTGGCTCAACACCCGCACCGCCCTACGCCAACTCACCAAGTACTCCCCCTTCCCCGAATAACCCTCCCCACAAAAGAATCCCCACCCACCCAGACAAACGACGAGTGGCACACGGTGTCGGCAAACGCCGAGGAGCCCTCTCCACCATGTGCCACTCGACACCTATTCAGTACCCAAGTTTGTCGCAAGCACACCCTTGCGGGTTCCATGTTCGGTACGCGGTCAGTTATCTACAGACTGGAATCCGCACCACGCGAATATGTTTCGGCTATTCGGCGCCCAACCCCGAGCAATGTGTTCTCAAACGGATCCGGACGATGGCAGGACGAAGATCAGGTGCCTTCGGTCCAGAACCGTTGCAGGCAGGCGACAGCCTCGGCCTTGGACATGGCCGCAACCTCGCTATCCGTCAGACCGGCACGGCTGATGAGCAGATGAACCAGATCAGCGGGCAGCGATTCCCTCGGTGCCTCGGGAATGCCCCGTTCGGGCAGCGTGCCGTCCAGCACGCATTGCCAGAATGCCTCCTCGCCTACCGCCAACTGGTCACGCAGGATATGTGCCCACAAAGTGGCACCGTAGGTGGTTCGATTCACCGGATGCGAGATTCGGGTTCGCAGAATCCGGCCGTCGAGTAGCCCGAATTCATACGTGACATGGTGAGTTCCGGTCCGGCCGCGCGCATCTCGAACCCGCGTCCAGCCCTCGACCTTGCAGAACTGCTCATGCCGTTCACGGGTCGGCTGCGGCCACGTCACCTGGCTACTCCGACCAGCCAATCACGAAGCTGGACATCATTACTGAGGGCAATCAGCTGAACCAGGCCCCAGTTTTCCCGATGGTTGGGCGCGTTCCTCAGCCGGCTCTGCCAGTCGTCAGCGTATTCCCGCAGGGCGACGATCATCTCGTCGACAGCCTCGTCGAACGTGGCACCGTCAGCGGCGATGGGCAAGCCCGGCAAGAACACCGACCACCCACCGTCTTCGGCCACCACCTCGGCCGTGGCCGGGCACAGCTTGGCGAGCGCGTAGCGCAGCCGCTCCGCATCTACGACAGCGGCGTACTCCGCATCACGACGGACAGTCGCCACCCGCCCCTGGCCTGCGGCATCCAGCAAATCCTTCAAATGAGCGCGGGCTTCGGTGTAGCTGTCGTAGTGGATCGCAGACATTGGGCACCTTCCAATCGGTACCACCATGGTCGCCGACCCACGTAAGTACGTCAAGTACTTGAAGTACTTGGAGCGGAGATGGTCACTGCTCGATGCAACGCTCTGAAACGAAACCGCCCGCACCATCGAAATGGTGCGGGCGGTCGACGTTGTGCGGATCAGCCGAGGCGTTCCTTCAATGCCTCGAACTCGTCGCGAACTCCGGAGGGGAGCTTGTCGCCGACGAATTCGAACCATTCCTCGATGAGCGGGATTTCTTTGCGCCACTCGTCGGCGTCGACCTTGAGGGCCTCGTCGACGTCGTCGGGGTCGACCTTCAGGCCGTCGAGGTCGAGGTGGGCGGCGACGGGGACGTGGCCGATGGCGGTGGCCTGGGCTTCGGCCGTGCCGTCGACGCGGCCGACGATCCACTCCAGCACGCGGGAGTTCTCACCGAAACCGGGCCACAGGAAGCGGCCGTCGGCGCCGCGACGGAACCAGTTGACGTAGAAGATCTTCGGCAGCTTGTTCGCGTCGGCGTTCTTGCCGAGGTTGATCCAGTGGTTCAGGTAGTCACCGACGTGGTAGCCCATGAACGGGATCATCGCCATCGGGTCGCGGCGGACGGTGCCGACCTTGCCCTCGGCCGCGGCGGTCTGCTCCGACGACAGGGTGGCGCCCATGAAAACGCCGTGCTGCCAGTCGAAGGACTCGGTGACCAGCGGGACCGTGGTCTTGCGCCGGCCGCCGAACAGGATCGCCGAGATCGGCACGCCCTGCGGGTCGTCCCATTCGGGCGCCAGGATCGGGCACTGCGACATCGGCGTGCAGTAGCGCGAGTTCGGGTGGGCGGCAAGGGTTTCGGTCTCCCGGAGGTACCAGTCGTTGCCCTTCCAGTCGATCAGGTGATCGGGCTCGCCCTCCAGACCTTCCCACCACACGTCGTTGTTGTCGGTCAGCGCGACGTTGGTGTAGACGGTGTTACCCGCCTCCATGGTGGCCATGGCATTCGGGTTCGAGCTGCGGTTGGTGCCCGGCGCGACGCCGAAGAAGCCGTACTCCGGGTTCACCGCGTAGAGGCGGCCGTCCTTGCCGAAGCGCATCCAGGCGATGTCGTCACCGAGGGTTTCGGCGCGCCAGCCGGGCACGGTGGGCTGGATCATCGCGAGGTTGGTCTTGCCGCAGGCGCTCGGGAAGGCGGCCGCGATGTAGTAGGCCTTGTTCTCCGGGGAGATCAGCTTGAGGATCAGCATGTGCTCGGCCAGCCAGCCCTCGTCGTGCGCCATCGCCGAGGCGATGCGCAGCGAGTAGCACTTCTTGCCGAGCAGCGCGTTGCCGCCGTAGCCGGAGCCGTAGCTCCAGATCTCGCGGTCCTCCGGGAAGTGGGTGATGTATTTGGTGTCGTTGCACGGCCACGGCACGTCGGCCTGGCCCTCGGCGAGCGGGGCGCCGACGGAGTGCAGCGCCTTCACGAACGGACGGTCGGTGCCGAGCTTCTCCAGCGCGGCCTTGCCCATCCTGGTCATCACGCGCATCGAGACGACGACGTATTCGGAGTCGGTGATCTCCACGCCCAGCTTGGGGTCCTCGGCACCGAGCGGGCCCATGCAGAACGGCACCACGTACAGGGTGCGGCCCTTCATCGAGCCGCGGTACAGCTCGGTCATGGTGGCGCGCATCTCGGCGGGGTCGACCCAGTTGTTGGTCGGTCCGGCGTCGGCTTCGCTCTTGGAACAGATGTAGGTGCGCGACTCGACCCGAGCCACGTCCGACGGATCGGAGAGCGCGAGGAAGGAATTCGGCTTCTTCTTCGGATCGAGCTGCTTGAAGGTGCCCGCCTCGACGAGCTGAGTGGTCAAACGATCCCATTCTTCGTCGGAACCGTCGGCCCAGACCACTCGCTCTGGCTGAGTGAGTTCTGCGACTTCCTGTACCCAGGCGAGTAGTTCGCTGTGCTCGGTCGGCGGCTTGCCGTCGGATCCACGAAGACCAGGAATGGTCGCTGAGGTCATGAAAACTCTCCTGAGATGGGCGGTCCCTACGATGCATCGCCGCCTGGCCACAAAGGCCCTGTTGACCAGCGCGAATACACCGAGCGCCACCATTGGCGGGAAGGCACCCGCTACGACCAGTCGAAAGCGCGCCCCGGCTGGACGGCGGACGAGGACTTAGCGGACGCCCAAGTTCCTGATTAGAGGTTAACGCGATGTGACGACGGGAACGGAATCGGGTTCGTCACTATGTACCCATTCTTAAGAGTTAATCAACCCGCTGCGATCCAACGGTCGAGGATCGCGATATCGCGTTCACACGCCGCGAGTTGGCCGGGTTGTTCGGCAACCATGCGCCGTAATCGCGCTTCTACTTCGGCGACGCGCCGATCGGTCTCCACCATCCGGGTGGCGCTCAGCTGCACCACCCGGTCGGCCAGCACGGTCTCGGTTTCCACCAGCGCGGTCGCTATCCGCTGCTCGAGCTGGGCTTTTACATTGATGAGCGCGTCGGAGACCCACTGCCGGACGTGCGCGCGGTCGGCCAGCTGCCCGCGGGCGCGCACCACCCAGCCCGCCACGCCCGCGCCGAGCAGCAGGGTCACCGGCACGCTCGCGAAATCCAGCGCGGGGACCAGCGAAAGTGGCGAAACCAACAACCTGCCGAGGCCGACACCCGCCGACGCGCCGAGCGCGATCACTAGGTGATCTTCGACACCACGGTGTCGCGGATCGGGGTCGGGGCCGACCCGCGGCGCGGGGTCGCGACGACGCGACGGCATGGTCTGCGCAGGCGCGGCACCGAGCAGTCCCGGCCCGGTGCCGTGCAGTCCCGGCCCGAGGCTGCTGTCGATGTGCGCGGTGAGTTCGGCGAGGCGCTGGTCGATGGCGAGGTCCAGCGCGCCGGTCAGTTCGGTGGTGGCGTGCTGCAAGCGCTCGGGGTAGCCGGCGAGCTCGCTGCGGCGCATGCGGTCGAGGTCGGCGCGGGTCGCGGTGTGCAGCGCCCGGATCCGGGCACCCACCTCCGTCATCAGGTCGACCCGAGCCAGGTGCAGCTG
>NZ_BJXA01000138.1 GCF_007990755.1 Nocardia ninae NBRC 108245
GTTGCGGCGGGGGCGGGGCGACTGACTGTTGCTGAGGTGCCGGTGTTGCGGGTTGCTGAGGTGCGGGGGTGGCAGGTGCGGCGGGCTGCTGCTTGGGCGTGGTTGGTGGGGGCGTGGCTTGTTGTTGATTCGGTGGCGGTGGGGGAGCGGACTGTTGAGGTGCCGGTGATTTCGGCGGAGCCTGCGTTGTCGGCTTCGGCGGGGCGGTTGTTGCTGTGGGGGAAGGCTTTCGCTCGGTGGCCGCTGGCGGTGGAGCGACCGGTTGCCGGGTGGTGGGCTGCGCCGACGTCGAGGACGTCGGGGCGGGCGGGCGGGTTGTCGGCGAGGTGGTTGTCGGAGTGGTTGTACTGGGAGTTGTTGTGGGCGTGGTGGTTTGGGTGGTGGGACGTGGCTGGGGGCTGGTCGGCACCGGGATGGTGGGCACCTTTGGAAGGGTTGGGGTCGGGCAGAAGATGCCGCAGGGGATCGGTGCTCGTCCGGGGATGTTGATCGTTACCCGGATCTTCAGTTGCAGTGTGGCCCGTGGGGTTTGGGGATCAGTTGTGGAGGTGGTGTCCGGTGTGTCCGAGGGTGGGGGATCGGTTGTCGCTTCGGGCGCGGGTGTTTCCTCCGGTGGCGCAGCGGGATCGGCGACGATGGTCTCGCCGACGCTCATGCTCGAGCCGGCACCTTCGGGCATACCCCCGTCAGGGGTGCTGTCCGGGATGGGGGCGAGCTCGCCTTGGGCGGGGGCGCCGCCGGTCTTGTAGGCGTTGGACCAGCTGAGCACCTTGGACGCGTACTCGAGGGAATTGTTGTAGCGCAACACCGCGCGTAGTTCTTGCTTCTGGTCGCGCATATCCAGATCGCCGGAGCACAGGTATTTGCCCGCGCCGAGTACGGCGTCGAAGATGTTGTTGGGGTCGGTGTTTCGGTCACCGTTGCCATCGGCGGCGTAGATCGCCCAGGTGCCGGGCAGGAATTGCATCGGGCCGACGGCGCGCACATAGCCACCGTCTGCGGCCGGGATGATTTCGTTGCCGGGCAGGGTGCCGTCCAGCGCGGGTCCGTAGATGATGCCGCGGGTGGTGCCTTCGGCGTCGGTGCGCCCGTTGCCCGCGTGGTTGGATTCGATTTTCCCGATGCCGGCCAGCAGATGCCACGACATCCCGCAGTTGGGTGTCGACGACTGCAAACTGAGTTCGGCGTTGCGGTAGGCGGCGAGGGCGACCTCGGGGATGCCGCGGGTCGGCACGTTGGGCAGGTCGACGTTGTGCAGCGGGACGGTGCCGTCGACCAGCGATTCCTCGTCGAGCGGCGGTGTCATCAGTTGCTGCTGAGTGGGTTCCGGTCCGATGACGATCGATTGATCGGTGCCCGGATCGGCAGTGCCGATGGACGACGCGAGCAGGCCGTCGGGTGTGCGTGGCGTGGTGTGTGCCGCCGACCCCGAGAGCACCAACCCGGTCAATACCAGCGCGGACACGGCAGTTGGTCCAGATATTCGCATCGGCGCACCAATCCCTCGGGAGGTCGAGCGCGGCGGTGACCTGCGGTACCGCCGCCGCGAGTTCCGATCATCCGTAATCGACGGAAGTCGTTGCCGGGCGCGAAAATGTCCTACCGCCGATGTCCGAACAACCGGGGTGAATCATGGCATGAAAAAGCCACCCGGAGCTCCCCAGTAGAAGTGGGGAAATTATCGGCCGACGAACTGTCCGCCGCCCCGGATCAAGTGTTCATTGAATGGTAATTCGCCCTATATCCCCAGTTGGGAAGGTCCCCACTCAGATCTTGCACGCTGATCCATACTTCTGTGTGCCCCCTCGAGTTGTACCGGAGGTACGCTATGCGGAAGTTCCTATATCCCTTTGCATTCGGCGCAGTAGTGGCTTTGACCACGCTCGTCATGCCCGGCTCGGCAGGTAACGCCGCCGACAATCCACAAGCAACAGAACGCGGTGTCACCGATATCGTGCCGGTCCCCGTCGAAGCCAAGCCGGACCCCGGCTCGAACTTCCGGTTGACCGCCGAGACCGTGATCCGCGCCGAACATCAGGCCAAGGATGTCGGGAACTACCTGGCCGGTCTGCTCCGGCCCGCCACAGGTTTTCCAGTACCGGTGGTCGATCGATACGACCTCGGCAAGAAGTCCGCGATCACCCTGGAACTCGGCGACGCCGGTTCCCGCGTCGGTGATCAGGGCTATCAGCTGCACGTGACCAAAAATGGGGTCAAGCTGAAGGCCAATACCACCGACGGGCTGTTCGGCGGCGTGCAGTCGCTGCGCCAGCTCTTCCCGGCGGACATCAACAAAACGACTGTGCAGAAACGGGATTGGACGGTCTCGGGCGGAAAAGTGCTCGACTACCCGCGTTTCCGCCAGCGCGGCGCGATGCTCGACGTGGCCCGGCATTTCTTCAAGCCGGATCAGGTCAAGCGGTATATCGACCAGATCGCCCAGTACAAAATCAACACCCTGCACCTGCACCTGACCGACGATCAGGGCTGGCGCATCGAGATCAAGAGCTGGCCGCGGCTGGCCGAGATCGGCGGCCAGACCGCGGTGGGTGGTGACCCTGGTGGCTACTACACCCAGGAGCAGTACAAGGACATCGTGAATTACGCGGCGTCCCGACACATTACGGTGATTCCCGAGATCGATATGCCGGGCCACACCAATGCCGCACAGGCGTCGTACGGCGAATTGAACTGCGACGGTAAGCCGGTGCCGCCACGCACCGATATCGAGGTCGGCTACAGCTCGCTGTGCATCGGTCTGCCCATCACCTACAAGTTCGTCGAGGATGTCATCCGCGAGGTCGCGGCGATGACCCCCGGCAAGTACATCCACATCGGCGGTGACGAGGCGCACGCGACCTCCGACGCCGACTACAAGACCTTCTTCGACAAGGTCACCCCGATGCTGGCCACCTACGACAAGAAGGCGCAGGGCTGGCACAACATCGTGGTGACCAACCCGCCGACCTCGGCCATCCCGCAGTACTGGGATCCCGCCAGGAGCAACGCCGATGTCGCGGCAGCGGCCAAGCGCGGCAACAAGATCCTGATGTCGCCTGCCAACAAGGCGTACCTGGATATGAAGTACAACAAGGACACCAAGCTCGGTCTGCAATGGGCGGGCCTGGTCGAGGTGAAGGATTCCTACGACTGGGATCCGGCCACCTTCCTGCCCGGCGTTACGGAGAACCAGCTGGCCGGTGTGGAGGCGCCGCTGTGGTCGGAGACCCTGCGAACCAGCGCCGACATCGAATACATGGCGTTCCCGAGGCTTTCGGGCATCGCCGAGATCGGCTGGTCGCCCGCGGCGACACACAACTGGGACAAGTATCGGGCGCGGCTCGCCAAACAGGGCCCGATCTGGACCGCGCAGGGCATCAACTTCTACCGCTCCCCGCAGGTGGATTGGAAATAACCAACGCAGCACAACCATCCGAAAAACATTCTCGGGTGGCTAGATAACCCATCGCAATTCGGATCGGCCGGATTACAGGATCGTCCCCAGCGAACGATCCGGAAGGAGTTCGAGGTGTCGCCTTACAGAAGAACTTTCATTGCTTGCCTCGCGCTGCTAGCCGGACTGGGGACGGTCCTCACCCCGGCCACCGTGGCTGCCCAACCGGACGCCGCGGCGGTCGACACCGACGGTGACGGATTGCCCGATACCTGGGAGAAGAACGGCTACGACGCCAACGGCGACGGCACGATCGACGTGGACCTGCCCAAGATGGGCGCGAATCCGAATCACAAGGACATCTTCGTCGAGATGGACTACATGAACGGGCGCCTGCCGACCACCGTGGCCCTGGATCGAGTCGTCGCGGTCTTCGCCAATGCGCCGGTCACCAACCCCGACGGCCGCAACGGGATCTCCATTCACCTGGACGCGGGCAACGCCAGGGGCACCGCCTACGATCTCGGCGGCGGCAACCAGGTGCCCTACGACAACGATCTGTCACCGGTGGACAGCCAGGTCGCAGCGATCAAACGCAGCAACTTCGCTGCGGCACGCGCTCGGGTCTTCCATTACATGATCTGGGCGGATTCCTACAACGGCGGTTGCAGCAGCGGTATTTCGCTGGGAATCCCGGCGGACACCTTCATCGTCTCGGTCGGACCGAAGTGCAACTGGAATCCCGGTGACGACGGCAACGTCGGCACGTTCATCCACGAACTGGGGCACAACCTCGGCCTGAAACACGGTGGCGTCGACCACGTCAACTACAAGCCGAACTACCTCAGCGTGATGAACTACAGCTTCCAGTTCTCGGGCGTGCCCAAGACCGACGGCACCTCGAACTTCGGCTACTCGGGCGTGAACCCGCCTGCGCTGAACGAGAGCTCGCTGCAGGAGCGGCAGGGCCTCGGGCCGGTGGCCGCGGGCTGGCGGACGGTGTACTTCTGCCCGGACAACACCCGCAAGCGGACCGGTGCGGCGGACCAGCCGATCGACTGGAACTGCAACGGCAGCATCCAGACCTCCGGCGTGCGGACCAGCGTCAACAATGACCGGAACTACACCTCGCTGCAGGCCCAGAACAATTGGGCCTCGGTGGTTTACGACGGTGGCAACGTCGGTCAGGACACCGTCGAAACCCGGCGGCTCCCGGAGCAGTCGCCGGAGGAGATGACCAAGGAGGAGTTCGACCGGATGCAACACGTGCACGAGTAACGTTCTCCGACATACGAATTCCCGGCGGTGCCACCTCGGAAAGAGGCCGCACCGCCGGGAATTTCGCTGTCACAACGAGATCAGCGGGCCACCCGGTCGGTGGTCTGCCGATTCTTCGCGAACATCGCCAGCACCGCGGTCAGTACCGCGCCGACGACACCGCCGCCCGCGACCTGCCCGATGACCTGCCCGAGATCCAGACCCGAGCCGGTCGCCGCCTGGATGATCGCGCCGGTGACACCGCCACCGACGGCACCCGCGGCGGTATTGCCGACGGGCCCCAAGCCTTTACCCGCGCCGGCCATGTTCCCGCCGACCAGACCACCTAGTACACCCAACAACCATTCCATTGTCGTTCCTTTCCCTGGTGGTGTGTTACCGGTCTAGCGGCGCGTAGTAGGCGCGTCGCGGTGCATGTCATGTGCCCCTGAGACATTCGCGGTACCGCGCTGTCCGGTGGCTGTCGCGTCGGTGCGCGACGGTGTGAACCCTTGTCGACCCGCCGTTGCCGACGTCCCGGGGGTGGGGGTGCCGCGCATGGTCGTGGTCGTGTCCGCCCGGCGCCTGCCGAGCATGGCGAGCAGTCCGCCCACGACGGCGGTGATGGCCAAACCGATGGGGATGCCCCACCAGCGGTTGATGCCGGACCCGTCGGAGTCGGTCGTCCCCTCGATGTCGGGGTTCGGGACCGGGTTCGGTACCGCGACGTCAGGTGCGTCCGCGCGGAATCCCGGTAGGGACGCGGCTAGCTCCGGCGGCTGGGTCGCCAGCCCGTTGTTCTCCGACCACTTGATCTCGGTGCCGCCGGGGCCCTCGAAGTTGGCCGTCGCGACGCCGTCGTCGACGGTCATGTCCGAGCGCGGGTAACCGAAAGGCCCGGTGACGCCGCCGCTTTCGCGCCATGCGTCGAGCACCTTGCCCTTGAGGGTCCAGGCGCCCGTTTCGGGCTTCCAGTAGATCGCGGCGCCGCCGGGCTCGGCGAAGTCGTTGTATCGGCCGACGCCGTCGCCCGCGCCGGACTCATCATTGGTGGGGAAGCTCAGCGGGCCGCTCGGTCCGCCCAGCGACTTGTACTTGACGAGGATTTCGCCGTACATCGCCTTGGCTCCGGTGTTCGGCGAGTAGTAGATAACACCGCCCTGGTAGGCGCGTTCGGCACCACCGGCGACATCGGTGGCCGGGCCGAGCGGGGCGCCCAGGAAGGATCCCGAGCCGCCGAACTCGGCGTAGTGCGCGTCGATCGCATTGACCGCGTCCGCGGACGGGTCGGCTACCGCCGGAGCTGCGGTCCCGGCCAGTAGCCCCGAAGCGAGTAGGGCGAGCACGTTGACCGTGAGAGACGTGCGGCGCCGGTTCTTTCCTCGATGGGTATCCAACATTTCAGGCATGATCTCCTCGATTCGTCAGTGCGATGCGCGAGCCGACAAAGCGCGGCCGGTCCGCCGCTGTGCCTTCGACCTGGACGTGACGGGTGGTGAGGGTCGCGCTTGCCCGAAACTCCCGGTGGTATTGCCCCGGGTAAAGGCTGATTCCGGCTGTTATCCCGTCCTGGTCGAACTCGGACTGTCGGTTGGCGATATCAGCGTTGCGCTCCTGTATTCGTAGTGTATTCCCGCCCGCGTAATGGCACGGTCGATCAGCTACAGCCGGGCAATTCCCCTGTTGGAGCGGCGTCAAACATGGTTTTCGCTGGAAATCAGCGGTTGACCGCCCCGGATGCGGAAATAGTCGGTCGAATGTCGCCGGGTCAGCTACTGCGACGTGGCAATCTAACGGCCCGTCAGCGCGCCATTACGCGGGAATAGCGGCGTCGGTAGTACCGCTGCGCGAGCAACAGGACCGGAAACACCACTCGCCAGCGTCCACTCGGCGCCGGGCGGGTCAGGGATCGCAGGGTGAGCAGGACGGTACCGTCCGCAGCCCGGTGCACGATGAAGGCTTCCTCGCCGGAAACCGGGTGGCCGGGCAGGTTTCGTCGCCGGGTCGGGTCGCTCCGGCGGGTCCGTAGCTGAGCTCGCCGGCCACCGGTGTGCGGCGCTCAAGAGCGCGGTGTGCACAAGGCCGAACTGTATCGGTTCGGCGCCGAGCCCGCCGCTGTCGAACGTTCAGCGGATACCGAGCTCGGCCCGCGGCGGCGACCATGGCTGCATGGGTAAACCACCACGGGGAGTGTGACTTTCGATGGATGTGCTGGTCATCCTGGTCGGACTGGCGATCGGCGCGACGATCGTCTGGGGAGCCACCAGTTTCTGTGCCGAGGGCGGCTATCGGCGTAACCATTCGGACCGAACACCGCACGGCGACGACAAGGGCGGCCGATAGGGATGGATGTCGTCATCGAGATGCTCGTCGCCTGGTCGTTGGGCCGGGTGCGCCGGGCCGGGATGCGCGTCAACGGCCTCGCCGATCAGGCCCTCGACCTCGCGGTCGATCGGGTGTGGAATGTGGTGGTCGGCAAGCTCGGCGCCGATCCGACGATCGGGCGGTTGATCGCCGAGGCGCGGACCGGAGAGGTCTCGTCGCGGGCCAGAGCGGCGGCCGAGCGTTCGCTGAGCAGGGCGGCCACGGTGGATCCGCGGTTCGCCGAGGCGCTGCGGCAGGCGATGGCCGGGGTGGTGACGCCCGGCAGTACTCGGCGTCGACGGTGGTGGTGACGCCAGGCGGTACCCGGCGCCGGCGGTGGCGATGACGCCCGGCGTCGGTGGTGGCGAATCCGCTCGACGGCGGTGACGGGTCTGCTAAATTCTCGTTACCGGCGGTACCGGGTTAATTGAACCGCGCCTGCTGGGCGGTACCAGACATCGTCGTTGGGAGTTGCCGTGACCAGAGCGGGCACCGTTGCCGCGTTCGACCGCACCACCCGCCGGTCCGGCACCATCGAGCGGCTGCTCGCGGATGCGCTCGCGCTGGTCGACGGGTTCTCCACGCAGTCGCCGGTGTACGACGGGCTGCCGAGCTCGCTGGTCGACGCGGACTTCGTCCCGGCCGCCGAGCTGAATGTGCGGCTGTTCTTCCAGTTCTGGCTCGACGGTAACGAGCCGTCCGAGGACGACACCCGGCCGCTGGTCGAACGCGCGGTGTCGCTGGTGCACGACGGAATGCCACTGGACGAGGTGCTGCGCAACTATCGGACGGCTGTCGACTTCCTCTGGTCACAGCTGCCGACCACGGCGTCGCCGACCGGTCGGGCGGCGCTGGCCGAGATCGGCCGCCCGCTGTCGGAGTACCTCTCGCTGATGACGGCGCGCATCGCGGTCGCCTGTGTCGAGGATGCCCGGCGGCGGCCGTGGGACGAGCTGGAACGCAGGCGCGGAATTGTCGACGCCCTACTGGCCGGGCGGGATCCGGTCGATTGGATGGGCGATCCGGCGGTGCCGGTCGCGGACGCGTTCGTGGTCACGGTGATCCGCCCCGGTGACCCGGGCCCCGGCACGCTCACCGATCTGCGGCATCGGATCCACGATCTGCCCGGTGCGTTCCTGCGCCGCGATATCAGTGGATGGACCGCGCTGATTCCGATCGATCCGGGCGGCGACAGTACGGCGGTGATCGACCAGCTATCGGCGCGGCTGGCGCCCGGGTTCGCCAGGGAGACACCGCCATTGCTGTGGATCGGCGTCTCGCCCGCGCCGACCCGAGCGGCCATTCCAGCCGCCCTCGCGGAGGCCAGGGTGGTCGCGGAGCTCGGTCGCTGCCCCACGCGCAGTGACATCATCTGCCGTCGGCAGGATCTGCGGATGGAGTACGCGGTGGCGGTCGACGCGTCGGTGCGCACCGAACTGGCCTCGGTGCTGGAGCCGCTCGCGGATCAACCCGTATTGGCGGAGACGCTCGGCGTTTTCTTCGCGAACGAGTGCAATCAGAATGCCGCGGCGCGGCTATTGTTCGTGCACCGCAATACGATTACCTATCGGTTGGCGCGTATAGCCGAACTCACCGGATACGACCCGCAGCGCCCGACGGAAGCGATGACATTGTCAGCGGCGCGAACCGCCCAACTCTTGGAATCGAAGGGCTTCTCGGCCTGATTTCGTGGACCGAGTCGCGAGTAACCGGCTCCGGGCGCTATGGATGTGCACAACTGCTGCGGCGGGGACTCTGTCTGTTTGTCGATAGCGGGACGGACGCGCACGGGAGTGTACTGACTCGAGTTCGGTTTGCCGTTCACACGTGACGAGACGAGGGTGCATGTTCGGGGAGAGATTCACATGGGCAGCGGTGCCATTGGCGGCGCTCTGCCTGGCCGTGTCCAGCGCCGGCGTCGCGACCGGTGATCCGTATCCGACGTTCCCGCCGGATCAGAATCAGTTGCCGCAGTTGCCCGCTGAACCGCAGATCTACGATCTGCTGCCGATCCCGGTGCCCGCCGAAGACCCGTGGTACGCCGACCCGGCGGATCTGGCTTCGTATGCACCCGGGCAGATCATTCGTACGCGCAGCGTGCAGACCCGCATTCTCGGCATTCCGTTCCCGGTGGACACCAAGCAATTGTTGTTCCGCAGCAACGATATTCACGACAATCCGATCGCCACCGCGACGTCGGTGATCACGCCGGGGATTCCCTGGACGGGTAGCGCGCGACCGGTGGTGTCGTTCCAGGAGGCGATCGACTCGACGAACTCGGCCTGCAATCCGTCGTACACACTGCAGGTCGGCACCATGAAAGAGGCCGCGCTGGCGACGGGTTGGCTGGCGCAGGGTTTCGCGATCAACGTGCCCGACTTCGACGGCAAGTTCAACACGTTCAACACCTTCGACGAGGGCAAGATGGTGTTGGACAGCCTGCGCGCCATGAAAAACGATGCGACGCTGGGGCTTTCGGATTCCGGTATCGCCCTGTACGGCTATTCGGGTGGTGGCTCCGGATCGATCCGCGCGGCCGAGATGCGCGAAAGTTACGCGCCCGACGTGCGATTGCTGGGTACCGCCATCGGCGGCACTCCTGGTGACCTGCGCTTGCAGGCGCGCTACGCGACCGAGCAACGACCGGGACTCACCGGCATCAGCAACTTCACGATGTGGCTCGGGTTCGCCGGGTTGTCCCGTGAGTTCCCCGAGGTGTTCGACGCGACGAAGCTGCTGACCAAGGAGGGTCAGGCCATCCTGCAGGACATGCAGAGCCGCTGCGTGTACACGATCGCGCTGTCCGGCATGTACCGGCCGATCAGCGACTACTTCCAGCCCGGCCTGAGCTTGGAGACCGCGCCCGGCGTCATGCAAGTGCTACAGGAACAGAGCCTGGGCCAGCACATTCCGGACAGCCCGATCTTCTGGTTCCACGGTATCTGGGATGAGCTGATTCCCGCGTCCGCGGTGCTGCCCGTGGTGAACGACTACTGGAACCGCGGCGCGGATCTCCGGTTCTTCACCGTGCCCCTGCCCGAACATGTCGTCAACGCGGTGGCCGGCTGGCCGCCCGCCGTGGCCTGGATCAGCGCCGTGCTGCGCGGCCTCCCGCCGGGCCCGCGCTTCAAAGCCGACTTCCAGATCCCGGGCTGACCAACGGATTTCGATCCACGATCGGCTATCGCGGTGTTGGCCGCGATAGCCGAACGTCGAATCCCCGCGGCGGCACCCGCTCTCGTGCAGCTCGCTTCGAAGCCGAGTGCCGGTTGCTTTATGAGCCGAAATCCCTTCGCTCGGCAGCCGAGAACTGACTACTGTGCAGGCATGAGGAGGCCTGGTGGCGCTGCGTAAGAAGGGGGCACGTCGGATCGTCGTCGATGCGACGACCTACCGGTGGCGACTGCGCGGTCGGCCCACCTACAGCCAAGCCCTCGCGGCATCCCCGTGCACCTACGCCGTCGAGCATGCCGAGTATCCCGGCGCGACACTGGTTGTCGCGACCGGCCACGCTCACCCGAGCAACTGGGTGAGCGCCCGGTCGGTTCCGGTTCGCCCGGCGCACGTTGCCGAGAGCATCCGGATGGCGCTGGCACAAGGTTGGCAGCCGATCGCGCCAGGGTCACCGTTCCTACTGAACCGCGCGGAGAATTTCATTCCGTTCTGAATGCAGGGGTCTATCTCGTCTGTACGGATCCGGCGCCGACGCCGCACGGGACGGGGGCCTGGTGGTCTGGATCCAGGGCGTTGAGGACCAACTGGATGGTGGTGGAGTCGGAGGTTATCGCCATGTGCTCGGAAAGGTTTGTGGGGCAGACGTCTTGGAGGGTGATGTTGTCGACGTCGGGGCCGGTGAGGAAGCCGGTGGTGTAGGGCGTGGCGAACTCGTCGAACTTGGACACGATGACGGTGTAGTGGATGCCGGGTTGTGTTTCGCCGCCGGCGTTCAGCTGGGTGATGAACTCCGAAGTGGGCAGCTGTTCCCGGCAGGACGGGCAGAGCAGGTCGGTTGTCGGGGGGATCAGGGTGATCGGGAGGCCGATCACACCCCACGTGGTGCCGTGATTGTCGGGGGCGAGGCCGACAAGAGTGTGCACCTTGTCGGCACCGCCGAGGTTCTTCACGTAGTACCGGGGCAGCACGCCGCCTTGGGAATGGCCGACGATATCGACCTGCTCTGCGCCGGTGGCCGCGAGTACTCGGTCGACGAAGTCTGAGATCTCTTGGGCGGAGGCTCGCATCGGGCCGATCCCGGACACTGTGCCGCCGAGGCCGCGACCGAAATCGAGCGCGTAGACGCAGTAGCCGGCGGCCGCGAGTCGCGGGGACATGGCGAACCAGTTGTCCAGGCGATTCTCGAAGGTACCGTGTACCAGGACAACTGGGCGCGGATGCGCGGCACTCGGACGGCAGGACCAGTTGTTCGCGCCCGGCGGCGGTGGCACGACATCGATGTCGGACGACCCCTCACTTGGTTTGGGCTGGTCGGCGACGGCAGTGGCGGTCGATAGAACGGTGAGCGCCAGCACGCTCAGACCGGCCACGGACAGCCGGACAATGGATCCACGCACGAAAAGCTCCTCATCTCCGGTTCGACGGCGAGCACGCCGCGATACCAGCGAGCCACTGTCCCGCGATTCTTCGCGAAGTTATTCGGTGAAGATCAAAAAAGGCGGGGAGATCATGTGATAACGCGGCGCGATTTCGAGCCTAACGCACACCACATCGACGAGCATCCGATGCGTCGGGATCTACTTAACAGCAAGCTTAATGATTGGGATGAAGCCCAATTAAGGGCCCCTGAACTGGGCATCGAGCACACCGTGCGCGGTTTCGGTGGCTGCCGTGCAGGAGTGGTTACCCTTCTCCCGCACGGCAGCAACACACTATTCGGGCGTCGAGTCGTAACTGTCGGCCCAGACGAAGCTGCGGTAATGGCTGCGGCAGCACATCTGCGGCTCCATCGGCTGCTCTTCGATTTCCGGCAGGTCCTGCAACTCCAAGACGTCGGCTTCCACGATTCGCCTCCTTCTCTGCGATTCTCGGTGTTCTTTTTCTCACGGTGGGCCATCGCCGGTCGGTCGGTTGTCGACCAACCAGGAACGGGATCCGCCATGTTCGAGGCGCAGCAGGAAGTCCAGGACGCCGGCGAGCCCGACGTTGTAACTCGCGCACACCGCACGCATGGTGTCGTCGGGGACCAGGAGCCTGCCGTCGCGTTCGGCGGCCCGGACGTACAGGCAGGTGGCGATCTCCGCCGCCCACTGCCGATAGCGGGGCTGCCCGGTCGCCACGGCGAGATCGAGCAGTAATTCGGCGTTGCCCGCGATGCCGTGGCAGGTCCCCGTCGCGAGCCGCCAGCGGTCTCGATACACCGTGCGCCCGGCCCGTTCGGCGAACTCGCGGAACCGCGGTTCCCCGGTCGCCTGCCAGAGCCGGACGAGGAAGGTGCCGACGCCGGAGGTGCCGTTGCACCAGAAGTTCAGGTCGGGAGTGTCGGTCTTGCCCGGTCCCTTGGGCCAGCGCGCGCCGTCGCCGTCGAGTTCGGCCACGGCGCAGAGCGCGTGGCCGCCGCCGACCGCGATCTCGATCAGATCGGGCTGGTGCAGATCGCGGCCTGCGGCGAGCAGAAACGCCGCGTTGCCCGCGACGCCGTGGCCGAAGCCGTAGGACTCCGAGCCCGCGAGTTCGTCGCGGAACTGCGCACTGGCCAGCCAATCCACCCGGCGATCCGCCGCTTTGGTCAGGTGCACCAGGCGTTCGGCGCACTCCATGGCGCGTTCGGCGAACCGCTGATCACCGCTGGCCCGCCACAGCTGGAGTTGCGCCAGGCCCGCACCGGCCAGGCCGTGGCAGATGTCGGGGTTGGACCAGTCGAGCGGAATGCGCAGCGCGTAGTCCAGTGCGCGTCCGGCCACTGCGGCATCGCCCAAAGTCTCTGCGGCGGAATGCAATGCCCACACGGTGCCCGATCGTCCGAAATACAGTCCGGGCAGGCTGCGGCTCGGCTTGGTGAGTCGCTGGTCGAGCCAGTCGGCCGCGGTCGCCAATGCCGGTGCCACCCAGTGCTTTCCGGAACGCACCGCGCGATCCAGGACCGCGAGCACGCCTGCCGCGCCCAGTTGTACGTTGCACGGATCTCCCGGCGGCAACGAGGGGGGTCGCGGCCAGAGGTAACCGTTGTGCGGGGTCATCGTGTCGATCAGGTATACCAGTCCGTCGCACAGCAGGCGATCGATGCTCTCTGCGGGCAGTTGCGGACCCGGAAGTGCTTGCCCTGCAACAGGGTCGGATCGTAGGAACGCGGCGGCGCGGGCCAGCGACCAACGGTGCGGAACCGCAGCGGTGAGGCCCAGGATGAGCGGGGCGAGCGCGCGCAGCGCGGGCGAGGTC
>NZ_BJXA01000139.1 GCF_007990755.1 Nocardia ninae NBRC 108245
ACCCGGCGGGTACGGGTGCTCCCCGAGACCGCGCCGACCGCGGCCGCGGCGGCCGAACAGCTCGGCTGCCCGGTCGCCGCGATCGCCAACAGTCTTATCTTCGACGCCGAAGGTGCGCCGCTACTGGTGCTCACCAGCGGTGCCCATCGGGTGGACACCGGCAAAATCGCAGCGCACCTGGGTATCGGGAAGCTGTCGCGCGCGAGTGCGGAGTTCGTGCGGGTGCATACCGGCCAGGCCATCGGCGGTGTGGCGCCGCTCGGTCATCCGGCGCCGATCAGGACGTTGATCGATGAGACGCTGGCCGATCAGCCGGAGATCTGGGCTGCGGCCGGGCACCCGCACACCGTCTTCCCGACTACCTTCGACGAGTTGCGCGAGGTCACCGGCGCCGAAGCCGTCTCGGTGAACTGACGGACATCCGCCGGTCGACACACGGGACGCCGCTCGGTCAACGGACGCGGGTCTGCCACCATACGGGACGCCGCTCGGTCTACAGACGGGACGCCATTCTGTCGATGAACGAAGCACGGCTCAACCGATCGCAGATCACTGAGCAGACGTAAGGCCCAGCAACGCAGGGAAACTCGGCCGATCGGTCAGGTGGACGGCTCCATGTGGTCGCCGACGAGCATCGTGCCCGGCCCTCGATATCCGCCGGGCCCCTGCACGAATCGCACATTGTCCGCGGTCAGCGGCGCTGCGCATTCCCGGCACACCACCACGCCCGCGGTGGCCTTCCCGCAATCGTCGTGCACGATCAGCGCGGGCGGCCCCTCGGGTCCGGCCAGCCAGGTGTCGCCCCAGGCGACGAGCATGGTCAGCACCGGGTACAGGTCGCGGCCCTTGTCGGTGAGTAGATACTCGTGTCGCACCGGATTCGACTGGTAGGCACGGGCTTCCACGATGCCGTGCGCTTGCAGCGCGGCCAGGCGGGCGGCGAGCACGTTGGACGCGATGCCGAGATCGCGGCGGATGTCCTCGAACCGGGTCACGCCGACGAACAGGTCGCGCAGGATGAGTGGCGTCCAGCGTTCGCCGATCGCGTCGATGGTGCGGGCGATCGAGCAGACGATGTCGGACAGGGCAGCCTTGGGCACCCCCTCAGCCTAGTCCATTGCTTTTTGCAAGTGACTGCGGCTAGGTTCGGGTCATGGACTCGGCGATGGACCAAACAACGACCACAGACGCGGTGGACAGGTTCCGCGCGGCGACGAAGGACCGCGATTTCGAGGCGGTGCAGGCGACGCTGACCCCCGACGCCACCCTGATCTCGCCGCTGTCCGGACGATTGGTGTTTCGCGGCGCGGACGATCTGCGTATTCTGCTGACCGCTGCCTACGGCGGCGTCTCCGGCCTGCGATGGACCGAGCAGATCGGGGACGGAGCGCACCGCGTACTACTGGCGGAAGCTGCCCTCGGACCCTTCCGATTCACCGAGGCACTGGTGCTCGAACTCGCCGACGACGGCCGGATCCGCACATTGAAGCCGCACCTGCGCCCGTGGCTCAGCCTCACCGTGCTCGCCGTGTGGCTCGCGCCCGGGCTACTCAAACATCCGGGCGTGCTGCGACGCGCCATGCGTGGAGCGTCCGCGCCGTAGACTGCGCACATGGACCCGTTGACGCGGATCCGCGCGATCTGTCTCGGCCTACCGGAGTGCAGCGAACGGCTCAGCCACGGCTGCCCCACCTTCTTCGTGCGCCAAAAGACCTCGTTCGTCAAATACATCGGCGGGGGCTATGACGAGCCCGGCCCGACCATCTGGTGTCCCGCCCCGGAAGGGGTGCAAGCCGAGTTGGTAGACGCCGAACCCGAGCGCTTCTTCGTTCCGCCGTACGTCGGGCCCAGCGGGTGGATCGGTGTCCGGCTCGACATCGACCCGGACTGGGGCGAATTCGCCGAGATCATCCACGACGCCTATCGCAAGGTCGCCCCGAAGAAGCTCGTCGCCGAACTCGACTGAGCGCAACCGCACACCCCTGACCGGTCGCACCTCGAATTGCGCGAACGATCCAGGGGTGTGCGGCTTTCCGTTACCGGACCAGCGTCTCGACCAGCCCGTCGGCGGTGAGCTCCACCCGCCTGGTGAGCCCGATGTCGTCGAGAAAGCGCGGATCGTGGCTCACCACGATCAGCGCCCCCTCAAAACTGGCCAGCGCCTGGGTGAGGTGCTCGAGGCTGGGCAGGTCGAGGTTGTTGGTCGGCTCGTCGAGCAGCAACAACTTCGGGGCAGGTTCGGCCAGGAGCAGCATCGCCAGTGCGGCCCTGAGTCGTTCACCACCGGACAGCGCCGAGGCGGCGACATCGGCGTCGCTGCCGCGAAACAGGAAGCGGGCCAACTGGGCTCGGATCTGTTCCGGCGACGCGTGCGGCGCCGTCGAGGCCACGTTCTCGAAGACCGACCGTTGCTCGTCGAAGATGTCGAGCCGTTGCGGCAGCATCCGCCACGGCACCTGCGGGTGGGCCGCCGCGATCCGGCGCAGCAGCGTGGTTTTGCCCACGCCGTTGCGTCCGGTCAAGGCGATCCGCTCCGGCCCGCTGATCCGCAGCGAAACCGTTGGGCCGCAAGCCAACTCCACCTCATCCAGGTCGATCACGTCCTGGCCGGGATAGAGCCGGGTGTCCGGTAGATCCACCCGGATCTCCCGGTCGTCACGCAGCAACTCCTGTGCGTGCTGGAGCTGGTCCTTGGCCGTCTCCAGCTTGTCGATGTGGGTGTTGCGCAACTTGCCCGCCGATACCTGGGCCTGCCGTTTGCGTTCGGCCATAATGATTTTCGGTTCACGCTTGGTGTCCCACATCTTCTGCCCGTACCGCTGCCTGCGATCCAGTTTGATCCGCGTCTCGACGAGTTCGCGGGCCTGCTTGCGCACATCGCTGCGCGCGTCGCGGACTGCGGCCCGAGCCGCTTGCTGCTCGGCCTCGATGATCCGCTCATATTCGCTGAAGTTGCCGCCGAACATCCGGAGTTCGCCGTGCCGCAGCTCGGCGATGGTGCTCATCCGCTCCAGCAGCTCGCGGTCGTGACTGACCGTGAGCACGGTGCCGGAGAACTGGCCGACCACCTCGTAAAGCCGTTCGCGGGCAAGCTGATCCAGGTTGTTCGTCGGCTCGTCCAGCAGCAGGATCTCCGGCTCGGCGAGCAGTTCGGCCACCAGCCCGAGCAGCGTCGTCTCGCCGCCGGAGAGGGTCTCCAGCCGACGATCCAGCTGTGCGGACGAGTCGGCGACGTAGTGCAGTCCGAGCCGGCCGAGCAGCGCGATGGCCCGTTCCTCGACATCCCAGTGGTTGCCGACGATGTCGAAGTCGGACTCCGCGCCGCCGCCGGATTCGATGCGGTGCAACGCTTTCCGGAGCTCGGCGATGCCGAGCACCGCGTCGACCCGCTGCCCTGCGGCGAGACCGAGGTCCTGCCGCAGATAGCCGAGGTGACCGGTGACCGAGATCGAACCGCGGGCGGGTGTGAGCTCACCGGCGATCAGCCGTAGCAGCGTGGACTTGCCCGCGCCGTTGCTGCCGACCAGGCCGACATGCCCGGGGCCGAGCACACCGTCGAGCCCGTCGAACACGGGGGTGCCGTCCGGCCAGGCGAAAGTGAGATCGGAAAATGACAGATTTGCCATGGTGACTCCAGAGGTCGCTCAGAATACGCGGCGCGCGACTGCGGACCGCCCGAGTGGCTACCTCATGAAATCAACGGCATGGCTCCGATCAACGGCAATAAGACTCATCTAGATTAACCACACTTCCGCAACGTGTGCCAGTGATATTTGGATCACACCTGCGCACCGCCACTTTTCGGGCCCGAGAACTAGCCGGCGCCGATCACGCGGGCGATCTCGGCAGGCAGCGGATAGGGCCGCTCGACCGGCAGCGCACGGGCGGCGGCGTCGAGTTTCCCGTCGGCCACCAGCCCCTTGATCCGCCGCGCTTCCGCGGTGACGTCCCGAATCCCGGTGATCCACCGGTCGACATACAACCCCACCGCCGGACCGCCGAGACCGACCTGCAGCGACCGATGCGCGAGCGGCCGGTGATGTAGGTCGCGCTCCGGATCCCATTGCACCCGAACGGGACTCGTGCGCAGCCGGGCCATCCATGCCCGCTGGTCCGAATACATGTCCGGCACATAGTGACTCAGGCAGGACTGCCATAGCGCCCACTCGAACCCGCTGCGGGTGATCGTCACGGCGAGCACCCGCTCCTGGCCCGGCTTACTCCCCCAGCCGCACCGATACATCATCCACAGAAACGACGGCTTGATCCATGTCATGCGGTCCCGGCTGAACGGGGCCACGAAAGTTCCTGCGGCAACGGCGGCTTCGGCGATCTCCGCGGAATACGCCTGATAGACAACCACGGTCGCCGCATCATAGTCAGCTCTGACCTGCCGCATCGGCGGCGAAACACTCACCGGCAGATCCTGACATTCCGACCGCGACACGCCAACGCTGCCGACGATGTCCCCAGTGGAGCCGACCAGTGGGTTTCGCGCATCCCGTCCCCGGCCCGGGACAGCGCGAGCAGATTCGGCGCGCCAGCAACCATTGCCGCACCTCCAGCTCACCCGTCCAGCTATCCAAAGTATCGGCATTCCGGGCGTCTGAGACGAGACCTCAATTCCGGCGGGGCTACCGCACCGATGCGCGCGGTAGCCCCGGTGCCGTCTACTCCAGCCCGGCCGCCACAGTGGTCTCGGCCGGAGCCGCGGCCTTGCCGGTCTTGGGCACGATCAACGCGCCGACGATGGCACCCGCGGCAAGCAGACCTGCGGCCAGGCGCAGCGACGTCGTGTAGCCATCGGCCAATGCCGCTCGCCCGGTGTCGGTTCCGATGACACCGGCGGCGACCGTCACCAGGATCGCCAGTCCGAGCGAACCGCCCAGCTGCCGCACGCTGTTGAGCACGCCCGAAGCAAGCCCGGTCTGCTCGGACGGCACCCCCGACACCGCGGCGGTGCCCATCGCGACCACCGACGCACCGATGCCGATGCTGGCAACCAGCGACGGGCCGAGCAGCCCGGTCAGGAAGGTCGTCGAAGTATCGGCGAAACCGAACCAGAGCAGGCCGGCTGCGCCGACGAGCCCGCCGACCAGCAGCACCGGGCGCGGACCCCACTGCGGTGTCGCCACCATCGCCAGCCGCAGTCCGATCACGATGCCGACGCAGAACGGCAAGATCGCCACGCCGGTGAGCGTCGGGCTGTAACCGAGCACCCGCTGCAAGAGCTGGGCGACGAAGTAGAAGCTGGCGATCTGCGCGGAGGTGAGCATGAATCCGAAGAGGGTGGCGCCGAGCAGCGAGCGACGGCGCAGAAATTCCAGCGGCACCAAGGGATCCGCCGCCTTGGTCTCGACCCAGGCGAACCCGGCCAGCAGCACCGCGCCGACGGCGAACCAGCCGAGCACCCGCGCCGAACCCCACGCATGACTTTCGGTCGAGATCACCGCGAGCACCAACGCCGTCACCCCGAAGGTGACCAGTACCGCGCCGGGCACATCGAGGCGGCCGCCGCGTTGCGGCACCCGGTTGTCGGTGCCGCGCAACACCGCCACCACCGCCGCCGCAACGAACAGCAGGTTCACCCACATCACCGACCGCCAGCCGAGATGGTCGGTCAGCACACCGCTCAGCACTACACCCACCGCGCCGCCCGCAGCGCCTGCCCCACCCCACACCGACATCGACTTCGTGCGCTCGGGACCCTCCGGGAACTCGGACGTGGCCAGCGCCAACGTCATCGGTGCCAGCACCGCCGCACCGACACCCTGCAACGCGCGCGCCGCCAGCAGTTCCCAGCCGTGCTGCGCGGCCCCACCCCACGCGCTGGCCAGGGCGAATACGCCCAGGCTCGCGAGCAACAGCGTGCGACGGCCGGTGAGGTCGGCCAGTCTGCCACCGAGCAGCATCAGCCCGGCGAAGGTCAGCAGGAACGCATTGATCACCCAGCTCAGTCCGGACGGACCGAAGTGCAGCGACTCGTCGATCGCGGGCAACGCCACGTTGACGATCGAAAGATCAACGGAGACAAGGAACATCACGAGGAACACGACGCCGAGCGTCCATCCCTTACCCGCGCCGGTTCGCTCGGTCACGACAACCTCCATAATTTAGTAACGCGTGTGTTTATTATAGTTAGCACAGCCTTACCTGGGTGTCGAGAGGTTTGATCCGGACAATGAGAGGAGTGACAAGCAACGCGCTCCGCCGCCGCGGCCGCCCCGTCCGGGTGCCGCGCGAAGACGTCGTGGCCGCCACCACCCGAATGCTCGACGGCGGCGGCGCCGAGGCCTTCAGCATGCGCAAACTCGCCGACGAGCTCGGCGTGAGCACGGCCGCCGTCTACCACCACTTCCCCACCAAAGCGGCCTTGATGATCGCCGTCCTGAGCGCCCGCGCCGACCAGCTCGACCGGCCGGAGCTACCGGCGGCCCCCCGCGACCGGCTCGTCGCGATCATCACCTATCTGATCGACGTCCTGCACCACATGCCCTGGGTCGCCGACATTCTCGTCAGCGGCGAATCCTTCGGCCGGGCCGCCATGTGGATCCTCGACGAATTCGTCGACACCGCAACGACACTCGGCGCCACCGACGACTACGCCGGCTACATGTACAACGCCGTCTGGCGCTTCATCCTCGGCGAACTGATGATGCGCCGCGCCGAAGACGAACGCGCCGAAGCCATCACCGCGGGCCACCCCCGCCCCCGCTGGACCGACCAGGCCACCCCCGAAGTCCTGGCCGAATTCCCCACCACAGTCCGAATGCTCCCCAAATGGAACACCATCCGCGAGGCCTACCGCACCGAGTCAGCAGTAGGCCACTTCATCGACGGTTTGCTCGCCGGAATCCCCGCCTGAGGCGGTCAGCACCCAACGCCCGTCTCCGAGCAGTTGCCTGATCGTGCCAGCAAGTAGAGAGCAGCGAAGCCGACGAAGCGAATTCAACGCGGATTCGCAGGCACCCCGCGGTTCGGTGGACTGGTTCGCGTGTCGAATCGCGTACTGGCGAGCTGACGTTCAGCCAGACCGATGAGGTCCAGCACTTCGCGGGCGAGATACCCGGTGGTTCCCTTGTCGACAGTCTTGCGGGTCAGAATCGCCGCATCAGCCAGCTCCTCCAAGGCGTCTCGAGCTGACGGAAAAGAGACGTTCAGGATGCGCTGAACAGTGCGGGCCGTCAGCACCGGAACTTCCGGGAGCATGCCCACGATTCGAGCACTCGCCGAGCCGGCGCGCGGTTCAGCGCGTAAGCCGTTGCCCGCACGCCAGTTTCCGAGCCGCTCGGCCCAATCATGGCGCAATGCATCGATCTGGACCGAAATGCGTTCGGCTTGATCGGCAGCAGTGGCGGCCGCTTCGATGAACGTCGTCAGCCACAGCGCAGTCCCACGCCGGGCGGGCTCCGACAGTGGTTCTCCAGCGTATCGATAAGCGGTCAGTCCATTGACATAGCGGTCACTGAGAGTAGCGAGAACCAGACTGACCGGCAGGAGTGCCCGTGGCGCTATACCCCGTCGCGCAAGGACGGTGTGGATCAGCGCTCGGCCCACGCGCCCATTACCGTCGGTGAAGGGGTGGATGGTTTCGAACTGCGCGTGCACCAGCGCGGCCTGCAGCAGCGGCCCATGGGTAGAGCCGTTGAGGTAGGCGACGAGGTCCTCCATGAGCGCAGGCACTCGATCCGGTGGTGGAGGGACGAATTCCGCGTCGAGCGGATTCCAGTGGGACCCGCCGATCCAGTTCTGCACCTGACGCAGGCCGTGATGTTGTTCTTTCGGCAACAGCCCCCGGTGCAGCGCGACGATATCCTCCACGGTGACCGCATCGGCTTCAACGAGCTCGGTCGATGCATGGCGCAGCACAGTGATGTTGTTCGCCACCAGCCGGGCCTGTTCACCGAATCCGCGGATGTCTTCTTCCTGCCCGAGTTCAGCCAGTGCCACCTGCTGCGGCGAAGGTGCTATTCCTTCGATCATGGAACTGGCGATCGCCTCCGAACGCAGCAGGAACCGCGAGATTCCCTCGAGATCACGGGCCCCTGGGCAACTGCTGAGCCGTCTAACAGCACGTTCGACCGTTGCGGACCGATGGGCGAGTTCCGTCGGAATATGAACCGGACGCTCAGCGATCAGGTCAGGAGCGAAGGGACGATACCGCCCGCCCTGCCGATCACGCTTTGCCAGCCCCTCACCCAAGTGAGGAGCCCAGTATTCGATGAGGAACTCGGCCATCGATGGTTATCCTTTGATAGAAGCCAAGTCTATTAAAGGATAAGGTATCAAACCTTAATGCCGACGGCCGTGATTAAAGGATCGCGAAGATCCTTACCCCTGCAGTTCAGACCCGGACGATGGAGGTCAGGGGGTAGGCCCCCTGGTGGTCGCGGCCGTTGAGGAAGGTCAGTTCCAGGACTACGGCGGCGGCGACGACTTCGGCGCCGGCTTGGGCGAAGAGGTCGGCGGCGGCGGCGAGGGTGCCGCCGGTGGCGAGGACGTCGTCGAGGAGCAGGATGCGGCGGCCGCGGAGGTCTACGCCGTCGGCGGGGATCTCCAGGGCGGCGGTGCCGTATTCGAGCTGGTATTCGCGGCGCAGGACCGGCGGCGGCAGCTTGCCTGCCTTGCGGACGGCGAGGACGCCGGTGCCGAGGCTGGCGGCCACGCCCGCGCCGATCAGGAAGCCGCGGGCGTCGATGCCTGCGACCAGGTCGGCGTCGGGGGCAGTGGCGGCGAGGCAGTCGATGACGGAGCGGAAGCCTTCGGCGTCGGCGAACACGGGGGTGAGATCGGCGAAACGGATACCGGGGGCGGGGAAATCGTCGCGCCAGCGGGTCAACTGCTCGACCGCGTGCGCGGCCCGGTCGGTCCGATCGGCGGCTAACTCATCGGACTCGATCGCCGCGTGCTTACTCATCGACACCTCTCCATCATCACACCAAGGAGCGCGGGCAACTACCCGAAGCCGCGCCCACAGCACCTGTCACCGCTTCAACACCCAGCGGTCCATGTTCCAACCCGACCCCGCCTGATTGGGCGCGGCGATCCCGTTCTGCAGACCACCGCCGAACGCGATCGTGCGCGGGGTGGCGAACAGGGGAATGCTCGGCAGCTCCGCCCACAGCAGGTTCTCGGCATCGGTCAGCAGCCTCAGCTGTGTGGTCGAGTTGTCGTCGGCCGCAAGCTGATCGGTGATCGAATCGTAGCGGCCGTTACCGAATCGCCCGAAATTGAGCCCGCTACCGGTGCGCAACGCACTGGTGGCCGCGACCCCGGTCAGCGATCCGGCGGGACCCGGCGCGGCGGCGGTACCGGCCAGGACAGCGTCGACTTTCCCCTCGGTGAGCTGGGACGGTGTGAAATCGGCCGCCCCCGCGTCGACGACGGTGATGCCCGCCGGTTTACAGGCTTCCGTGATCATCGCCACGGTCTGCGCGCGGCGCTCATCGGGGCGCAGATAACCGATGCGGATGGTCGGATTGTTGGTCCGCGACGCGGCGACGGCTTGGGTCGACGCGGACACGTCACCGCCGCCGAACTTGCCCGCCGCACCGGTGACCGACGGATAGAACAGCGAATCCTGCTGCACGATATGCCCGTTCAGCGGTCCGGCACCGAGCCCGCTCTTGGGCGCGTCCGGCACCTTGCCGAGCTTGTCGAACAGCGCCTGGCGCGGCACGCACAGCGCGAATGCCCGGCGCATGTCGACCGAGCCGAACACCCCACCGGTCGAGAGCACCAGCTGCTCGGCGCCCCGCCCGGGCAGGTTCTGCACCCGGAACCCTTCCAGGTTCAGGTCTTTGATCGATCCGGTGCCGATGTCGACGACGCCGAGGGCACTGTCGCCCTCCTTGGACTTCAGGTCGACGTTCTTGGGCCACACCAGGATTCGACCGGTCGCGGGCTTGTTACCCCACCATCGCTCGTTGGCGACCAGCACCAAACCGTCCTTCTCGCTGAAGGATTCGATCCGGTACGGCCCGGACGACGGGAACCGCGTCAGGTCGAGGTTGCTGCCGAAGGTCCAGCCGGTGTTCCAGAATTCGGCGATCCGCCCGAGCGCGCTCGGATCGGCGGATTGCAAGGCGGACACCACATTCGGCACGTTCGCCACCCGCGCCGCGACGTGCGCGGGCACCAGCTCGCCCGCGGTGAACAGGTTGCGCCAGGCCGAGTAGTGCCGATCCGGGCGGAACACCACCGTGGCGTCGCGCGAGCCGGGCTGGCAGTCCACCCGTTCGATGTCGGCGTAGCCCGCGGTGCTCGCGGCGTCGAACAGCGGAATCGGCCCTCGGTCACCGGGTTTGGTGAATCGACCGCTGTGCGACGCCCAGGCGAGCACCAGGTCGTCACAGGAGGTGGGTACCCCGTCGGAGTACACACCGTCGGGGTTGAGCCGGTACTGGATGGTCTGGACGTCGCCGGGCACCTCCTTGGCGGTGCCGAAGTCGGTGTCGGCGACCTGCTGCCCCTCGGGTCCGGTGTAGAAGAACCCGGTGAGCACCCGGGCGAACACCGCGTTTGCGCCGCTGCTCGCACCGAGGGTGCTACCGCCGTTGTAGCTGGCGACGGTGGCGTCCACGGCGTAAGCGATGGACGGCACCTGGTTCTTGCTCGAGCACCCGGCCGCCAGTCCGGCGGCCAGGGTGCCCGCGGCCAGCACTGCGATCAGACGTACCGCTCGGCTACGTGCCTTACGCATGAAACCCCTGCCTGTGTCAGTGCCGCCGCTTCTGCCGTTTCCCGCTCGGGCGCGCGCCCGGTCGGGGCGCCTGCCCCGGTTCCCGCGGCCTGCGCGGTTCGTCGTCGTAGCCACGGCCGGTCGCGGCGGTGGCCCGGCGCTCCGCCTCGTAGCCTGCCCGCGCGCTCGCGGCCCCGGCCCGGCGGGACATGACCCGGTCGGTGTGCTTGGCGACCGGACCCCAGCGTTCCTTGATCGACACCAGCAGCGGTGTCGCGAAGAAGATCGAGGAGTACGTACCGACCAGCAGACCGACCAGCTGCACCAGCGCGAGGTCCTTGAGCGTGCCGACACCGAGCATCCACACCGCGATGACCATCAGGGCGACGATCGGCAGGATGCCGATGAGAGCGGTGTTGATGGACCGCATCAGGGTCTGGTTCACCGCGAGGTTGGCCTGCTCACCGTAGGTGCGCCTGCTCAAATGCAGGATGCCCCTGGTGTTCTCCTCGACCTTGTCGAACACGACCACCGAGTCGTAGAGCGAGAAGCCGAGGATGGTCAGGATGCCGATCACGGTCGCCGGGCTCACCTCGAAGCCGACCAGCGAGTACACGCCGGCCGTGACCGCGACGTCGAAGATCAGCGCGGCCAGTGCGGCGATCGCCATGTGCGTTTCGAACCGGATGGCGATGTAGATGACGACCAGCACCAGGAACACCGCCAGCGCGATGAGCGCCTTGCGGGTGATCTGGCTACCCCAGGTCTCGCTGACGTCCGAGGCGCTGATCGCGGCCCGGCTGGGGTTGCCGTCCTTGCCCTTGGGCTGGAACTCGGTGAACAACGCGTTGTTCAGCTTGTCCACCTGGTCCTTGTCCAGCGCCTCGGACCGGATCAGGATGGTGGCGTTGCCGCCGCTGCCGACGGTCTGCACCGAGACGGGATCGGTGCCGATCGCGGAGCGGTAGACGTTCTCGACCTCACTGGTGCTCGCGCCCGCGGCGGGGAACTGGATCCGCGAGCCGCCCTCGAAGTCGATGCCGAAGTTGAAGCCACGGAAGATGATGCTGCCCAACGAGATCAGGATGATCGCGGCGGTGATCAGGTACCACATCCGGCGCTTGCCGATGACGTCGATGGCGCCGGTGCCGGTGTAGAGCCGGTTGAAGAAACCGTGCTTGGGCTGCTCGGACACCGCGGTGAACACGTCCGTGGTCTCGGCCGGGTTCTCGGGGCGCGAGGTGCTCGTGTGATTGGTCATCTCGTTTTCACGCCTTCCCGAGTGCGGCCTGGGCCGCCTTCCGCTCGCGCGCGATCTGCTGGACCGCACCGAGGCCGTTCACCGACGGTTTCGCCCAGAAGCTCGTGCGCGAGGCGAGCAACACCAGCGGCGAGGTCATCAGGAACACCACGACGACGTCGAGGATGGTGGTGAGGCCTAGGGTGAACGCGAAGCCCTTCACCTGCCCGACCGCGAGGATGTAGAGCACCGCGGCGGCGATGAAGCTGACCGCGTTGCCGGACAGAATGGTTCGGCGGGCCCGCTGCCAGCCGCGTGGCGCGGCGGAACGGAAGCTGCGGCCCTCGCGCATCTCGTCCTTGATGCGTTCGAAGAACACCACGAACGAGTCGGCGGTCATACCGATACCGATGATCAGACCGGCGATACCGGCCAGGTCGAGGGTGAACCCGATCCATCTGCCGAGCAGCACCATGATGCCGTAGACCGCGAGACCCGAAGCCACCAGCGACAATCCGGTGACGAACCCGAGCATTCGGTAGTAGGCGAGGCAGTACAGCAACACCACGGCCAAACCGATCGCACCGGCGAGCAGGCCCGCCTTCAGCGAGGACAGCCCCAGCGTCGCCGACACCGTCTCGGCCTCGGAGGTCTGGAACGACAGCGGCAGCGAACCGTACTTCAGGGTGTTCGCCAGTTCCTTGGCGGACGCGGCGGTGAAGTTACCGGAGATCTGGGTGCGGCCGCCCTGCTGCGGGCCCTGCTGCACGACCGGCGCGCTGACCACCTTGGTGTCGAGCACGAAGGCGACCCGCTTGTTGACGTATTCGCCGGTGAGCTGGGACCAGGCGTCGCTACCCGCGGACTTGAATTCCAGGTACACCTCGTGCCGCGCCTGCTGGGTGTTCATGCCCGAGGTGGCGCTCTTGATCTCCTGGCCGTCGATGCGGCTCTTGTCGAGCAGCAGGATCTCCTGGCCGTCGGTGGAGCAGGCGACCAGCGGCAGGTTCGGATCGTCGTTGCCCTGCAACGGATCCGGCTTGCTGCAATCCAGTGCGGCCATCGCGGCCTGCGCAACGGTCGGGTCGGAGCTCTGCCGGACCGCCTTGGCGTCCTGAATCTCCTTGACCGCCAGTTCCTGCGGCGTCAGATTCGGATCGGCGGGTGGTTGCGTCGGTGCCTGAGCCGGGAACACGCGCTGCTGCGGGGCCGGCTCCGGCTGCGGGACAGGGACCTCGCCGGAGGCCGGTGCGCCGACGGACGGCGCCGAGTCGGCAGGCGCGGGCGCCGGTACCTCACCCGCGGCAGGCGGTGGCGCCTCACCGGG
>NZ_BJXA01000140.1 GCF_007990755.1 Nocardia ninae NBRC 108245
GCCCGCGCCGCACCACACCCGGCCGGTGCGCTTCGTGTGGGTCCGCGACGCGGAGCTGCGGACTCGATTGCTGACGGCGATGGCCGACAAGTGGCGGGCCGATCTCACCGCGGACGGCCTGGCGCCCGATCGGGTGGAGCGCCGAATCGCCCGCGGCCGAATCCTTTTCGACGCCCCCGAGGTGATCATCCCGTTCTGCGTGCCGGACGGCGCGCACGACTATCCGGACGAGCGGCGCCGCGCCGACGAGCGCACCATGTTCACCGTCGCGGTCGGTGCGGCGGTGCAGGGCCTGCTCGTGGCGCTGGCTACCGAGGGCCTGGGCAGCTGCTGGATCGGCTCCACCATCTTCGCGCCGGAGATCACCCGCGCGGTCCTCGGACTCGAGGACGACTGGAATCCGTTGGGCGCCATCGCCATCGGCCACCCGCTTGAGGAACTCCGGCCGCGCCCGGTGCCCGGCGCCGGTTTCGGACTGGTCGAGCTGTGAGCGCGGATTCCCTGCACGCCTCGGCCATCGAGTTGCTCGAAAAATGGTCGCCCGGCGCGGATTACGACCAGTCGCTGCGGCACGCGATGCTCGCGTTCCTCGGCTCGGCGCCGCGTGGTTGTCTGCGTGAGCACGTGCCGGGCCACATCACCGCGTCGGCGGTGGTGTTCTCGCACGACGAACGCGAGGTCCTGCTGACCCTGCATCCGCGGGTCGGGGCCTGGATCCAGCTCGGCGGGCACTGTGAGGAGGGCGACGACACGGTCGCCGATGCCGCGCTGCGCGAAGCCACCGAGGAGTCGGGCATCAGCGGTCTGCGGATGGAACCGGAACTGTATGGCGCGCAGGCACATTCGATCACCTGCTCGCTCGGCGTGCCGACCAGGCATCTCGATCTGCTGTTCCGGATCACCGCGCCCGCGGGTGCCGTCCCGGTGCGCAGCGCGGAGTCGACCGACCTGCGCTGGTGGCCGGTCGACGCGCTGCCCGAGAACGCCGAAGTGCTGCTGCGGTAACTCCCCTCGACACCGAACACCCCGGCCGGAGATCGCTCCGACCGGGGTGTTTGTGTCTGAGCCGATCATTCTGCTTTACAAATCAGCGAATTTGTCTAGACAAACGACAAATCGATCTCTATCGTCCATTTCAGAGGTAACGCACGTCACACGTGACGTGCCGCTTTTGGATGGGAGACAACGATGTCGACAGAGGCCGACACGTCTGCGCAACCGGTGGCAACCCCGGACTGGCGCGATCGCAAGCGCTACATGTGGCTGTGGGGGTTGTTCGCTCCCACCGGCCTTTTCACGATCGGCATCCCGATAATCCTGGCCCTCAACGCGATCGGCTGGCACACGCTGGCGCAGGTACCGTTCTGGCTCGGCCCGATTCTGGTGTACATGCTGATTCCGTTGGCGGACATCTTCTTCGGACCCGACGGTGATAATCCGCCGGACGAGGTGATGGAGTATCTGGAGCACGACAAGTACTACCGGTATCTCACCTACCTGTATCTGCCGTTCCAATACGCGTCACTGGTCATGGCCTGCTATCTGATCAGCGCCGATCAGGTGAGCTGGCTCGGCTTCGACAACGGTCTGCACCTGGTCGACAAGATCGGCCTGGCGATCACGGTCGGCATGCTCGGCGGCATCGGCATCAACACCGCGCACGAACTGGGTCACAAGAAAGTGCACCTGGAGCGGTGGCTGTCCCGGATCGCGCTGGCCCAGTCCTTCTACGGGCACTTCTATATCGAGCACAATCGCGGCCACCATGTGCGCGTCGCGACGCCGGAGGACCCGGCGAGTTCCCGGATCGGCGAGTCCTTCTGGGCCTTCTGGCCGCGCACCGTGTGGGGCAGCCTGACCTCGTCGCTGCGGCTGGAGAAGGCCCGCCTGGCCCGGCTCGACAAGAAACCGTGGAGCCTGAAGAACGAGGTGCTCAGCGCCTGGCTGATGTCGGCGGTGCTGTACGCGGCGCTGGTCGCGGTGTTCGGGATCGAGCTGCTGCCCTATCTCGTGCTGCAGGCGGTGATCGGTTTCAGCCTGCTGGAGGCGGTGAACTATCTGGAGCACTACGGTCTGGTCCGTCAGCGCACCGCGTCCGGCCGCTACGAACGGCCCGCGCCGGTGCACAGCTGGAACAGCGACCACATCGTCACCAACATCTTCCTGTACCACCTGCAGCGGCACAGCGACCATCACGCCTACCCGACGCGGCGCTATCAGACGCTGCGCAGCTGGGACGGCGCGCCGAACCTGCCGAGCGGGTACGCCAGCATGATCCTGCTCGCCTACTTCCCGCCGCTGTGGCGCCGGGTGATGGACAAGCGGGTGCTCGCGCACTATCACGGCGACATCACACTCGCGAACATCCACCCCGCCAAGCGGGACAAAGTGCTCGCCCGCTACCAGGGCGGTGCGGCGATCGGCGAGGTGCGGGGATGAATCGCTTTCGCTGCCCGGTCTGTGAATACGTGTACGACGAAGAAAAGGGCGCGCCACACGAAGGTTTCCCGCCGGGAACGAGCTGGGAAAAAATTCCCGACGACTGGTGCTGTCCGGACTGCGGCGTCCGGGAAAAGATCGACTTCGAACCGATAGGAGCCGTCCGATGAACGATTACAAGCTGTTCCAGTGCATTCAATGCGGCTTCGAATACGACGAAGCCAAAGGCTGGCCGGAGGACGGGATCGTCGCGGGTACCCGCTGGGACGATATCCCCGACGACTGGACCTGTCCGGACTGCGGCGCGGCGAAGGCCGACTTCTACATGGTCGAAATCGAACGGTCGTGAGATTTTGACTGCGGCAACCGCCCGTGACAGTGTCGCCGGTATGCCGCGCTCCGGAACCCGCATCCCTTATCAGGAGGCGGCGCGTGAACTCCTGCGCGCCTCGGTCCTCGATGCCATGCGCGACCTACTCACCGAACGGGATTGGTCCAAGATCACCCTCGGCGACGTGGCGGGCAAGGCCGGAGTCAGCAGGCAGACGCTCTACAACGAGTTCGGTTCGCGCAGTGGCCTTGCGCAGTCCTACGCACTGCGCCTGGCCGACGATCTGGTCGACCACGTCGACGCGGCCATCACCGGCAATGTCGGTGATGTCCGCGCGGCGTTCCGTGAGGGCATGACCAATTTCTTCGTCGACGCCGCGGCCGACCCGCTGGTGCAGTCGCTGCTCGCGGGCGAGGTGAAATTGGATCTGCTGCGGTTGATCACGCTGGACGCCGGCCCGTTGCTGGACCAAGCCACCCGCCGGCTGTCGCTGGCTTTCCAGCACAGCTGGGTGGCGGCCACGGCGGCCGAGTCGGACATCATCGCGCACGCGCTGGTGCGCATCGCGCTGAGCTATATCCCGACGCCGCCCGGTCCCGGCCGAGACGCGCCCGCGGAGTTGAGTGCGTTGCTGAGTCCGTATGTCGAAGCGATTCTGGCTGCCCGGATCGAGCACTGATCCACCCCTGAAGAACCCCGGTCCGTTTGCGCTGAGTAAGCCAGGGCTTCAACTACATGTGAGCCCACTTAAAAGCTAGTCCCCATACCTGTAACGCTCATCACGTTTCAACCGTCAAAGTCTGCGAAACAGCCGTACAGTCTGGAACTATTCTCGTACATCGGAGTAAGGGTTCCTATTTAGCGGGGCAAACGTGCAAACGGTTGGCAAACCGGCGGTATCTTCAGATCCCAAACGACACTTATGGGTTTTCGGGCTGATCGCTCCACTGAGCGCACTCCTGCCCTCGCAACTCGTGTTGCAGACGGGCGCAAGGGTGTTCTGGTGGATCGGTCCAATCATCGTGTTGATCGTCATCCCGGTCCTGGACTGGGTTGTCGGCGAGGACGGCACCAACCCGCGCGATGAGGATTACGAGTTGCTGAGCAACGACCGGTACTACCGGTGGTGCACCTATCTGTTCCTTCCTGTGCAGCTGCTCGGCCTGCTCATCGCCTGCTACATGTGGGCGGGGCACGAGCTGAGCATCATCGACAAGCTGGGCCTGGCCGCGACGCTGGGCTTCGTCAGCGGCATCGGCATCAACGCCGCGCACGAGCTCGGGCACCGGGTCGAGCACGCGGAGCGCTGGCTGGCCAAAGTCGCGCTGGCGCAATCGTTCTACGGACATTTCTTCGTGGAGCACAACCGTGGTCACCACGTGCGGGTGGCGACGCCGGAGGATCCGGCCAGCGGCCGGCTCGGCGAGACGCTGTGGGAGTTCCTGCCGCGCAGCGTGTTCGGCAGCTTCCGCTCGGCCATCGAGCTGGAGCGGGTGCGGCTGGCGCGCAAGGGCCTGCGCTGGTTCAGCGTGCACAACCACATCCTGCAGGCCTGGTCGATGAGCGTGGTGCTGTTCGGCAGCCTCATGGCGCTCTTCGGTATCGGCGTGCTGCCGTGGCTGATCCTGCAGGCCGTGATCGGCGCGTCGCTGCTGGAGACGGTGAACTTCATCGAGCACTACGGGTTGCTGCGGGCTAAGAAGCCGAACGGGAACTACGCGCGCTGCTCACCGCGCGACAGCTGGAACAGTGACCGGCTGGTCACCAACATCTTCCTGTTCCATCTGCAGCGGCACAGCGATCACCACGCCAATCCGGGCCGTCGGTACCAGACGCTGCGCAGTTCGATGCAGGCGCCGCAGTTGCCCGCCGGTTACGCGACGATGATCCTGTTCGCCGTGGTGCCGCCGCTGTGGCGGGCGGTGATGGACCATCGCGTGCTCGAGCACTACGAAGGCGACGTCACCAAGGCCAATATCCACCCGCGCAAGCGGCGCCGGATCCTGGAGACCTACGGCACCGTCGCCACGCTGACCGCTGCGACCCAGGAGAATTCGGCCAAGGGTGCGTCGGCGCAGACGGTCACGCAGCAATCCCGTTCGGCGCAGGCGAACCCGGCGGAGTCCGACGTGCGGGAGTCGGGCGCGGCTTGAGTCACCGGCTCACCCCGGCTCAGCGGTGGTAGGCAGGAGGCAGGGGTAAACCCTTCTCCTGCAACACCTCCCGCATCCGGTCGGGGTAGTCGGTGATCACACCGTCCACGCCGGTATCGAGTTGCGCGGCGATCGTGGCCTTGTCGTTCACCGTCCACGGGATCACCCGCAGATCCAGCTCGTGGGCGCGCTCGACATAGGCCCGATCGGCCACCAGGCCGAAGCCGCGCTCACCTGCCTTGCGGCCGTAGGGGACCGAGTAACCGGGTGAGGCGGTGTTGGCGCCGAGGGCTTTCACCGCGCCGAGCGGATCGCCCGCGTAGTCCTCGTAGCGGATGGGGCCGAGCCACTTCGAGCCGGCCACGAAGGTGGTGTCGTCGTAGAGCGCGACCAAGGGGATCGCCGGATTCGCCTTGCGTACCAGCGGAAGTGCGCGCCAGTCGAAGCTCTGGATATCGACGTTGCCGGTCTCACCGGCCCCGGCGACCGTGCTGAGGATGACGTCCACGAACTCCTGCGGCGTCGCCGACTGCTCGGGGTGCTCGGCCTCCAGCTTCGTCTCGATGTTGTAGCGCAGCTGCGCGCCCCGGTAGGTCTTGACCAGATCGAACAGGGCGGGCAGCGTCGCTATCTTGTTGCCGGGCAGCCCCTGCTGGTCCGGGTAGTCGGCGAGGGTCTTGCCGCAGTCCAGCGTCTGGGTCTGGGCGTAGGTCAGGTCGTGCACCAGCTTGCCCACGTAAGGGAACTGCGGATCGTCCGGCGTGACGGGTGCGGTGTCCGCGCACTTGGTCGCGAGCACCGTCGGGTCGTGCCAGATCATCGGCATCTTGTCCTTGGTGAGCACGATGTCGAGCTCCAGCGTGCTGACGCCCAGTTCGATCGCCTTGCTGAAGCCCGGCAGCGATTCCTCGACGGTCAGCCCGCGTCCGCCGCGGTGCGCCTGCAGCTCTACTGTTCGCGGCGCGGTAGCCGGTGACGAGTCCGCTGAGCTGTCGCACGCGGTGCTCAGACCGAGGACGAGCGACCCGGCGACCGCGGTCGTGACGATGGCGCGAAGGTTCGGCATCGCGCCAAGCTAGCAAGGGTGAGTACGGTGTACCCACCCGCCGCGCCAGCGACTAACCTTGCGTGTTGGTACCGACTTACCAGGAGAGGCAGATAGAGGCTATGACGACCTCAGAACTTCCCGCGCGAACCGAGCTCACCGCCGATGTGCGCAACGGCATCGACTTCAAGGTGGCCGATCTCGGGCTGGCCGAATTCGGCCGCAAGGAGATCCGGCTGGCCGAACACGAGATGCCCGGCCTGATGGCGCTGCGCCGCGAGTACGCCGAGGTGCTACCGCTGCAGGGTGCGCGCATCTCCGGGTCGCTGCACATGACCGTGCAGACCGCGGTGCTGATCGAGACCTTGGTCGCGCTGGGCGCGCAGGTGCGCTGGGCCTCGTGCAACATCTTCTCCACCCAGGACCACGCGGCGGCCGCCGTCGTGATCGGCCCGCACGGCACCATCGACGAGCCCAAGGGCACCCCGGTCTTCGCCTGGAAGGGCGAGAGCCTGGAGGAGTACTGGTGGGCCGCCGAGCAGATGCTCACCTGGCCGGACGAGCCGGCCAACATGATCCTCGACGACGGTGGTGACGCCACCATGCTCGTGCTGCGCGGCGCGCAGTTCGAGAAGGCCGGCGTGGTGCCGCCGGAGGACGAGAACCACTCCGCCGAGTACAAGGTGTTCCTCAACCTGCTGCGCGAGCGCTTCGAGACCGACAAGGGCAAGTGGAGCGCCATCGCCGATTCGGTGCAGGGCGTCACCGAGGAGACCACCACCGGCGTGCTGCGGCTGTACCAGTTCGCCGCCGCGGGCGAGCTGGTGTTCCCGGCGATCAACGTCAACGACTCGGTCACCAAGTCGAAGTTCGACAACAAGTACGGCACCCGCCACTCGCTGATCGACGGCATCAACCGCGGCACCGATGTGCTCATCGGCGGCAAGAAGGTGCTGATCTGTGGCTACGGCGACGTCGGCAAGGGCTGTGCGGAATCGCTTGCCGGACAGGGCGCCCGGGTGCAGGTCACCGAGATCGACCCGATCAACGCGCTGCAGGCGCTGATGGACGGCTACGACGTGGTCACCGTGGAGAAGGCGATCGGCGACGCCGACATCGTCATCACCTCGACCGGCAACAAGGACATCATCACCCTCGAGCACATGAAGGCGATGAAGGATCACTCGATCCTCGGCAATATCGGTCACTTCGACAACGAGATCGATATGGCGGCACTGGAGCGCTCCGGCGCGACCAGGATCAACATCAAGCCGCAGGTCGACGAGTGGACGTTCAAGGACTCCGGCAAGTCGATCATCGTGCTGTCCGAGGGCCGTCTGCTGAACCTGGGCAACGCCACCGGCCACCCGTCGTTCGTCATGTCCAACAGCTTCTCCAACCAGGTGATCGCGCAGATCGAACTGTGGACCAAGCCGGACGAGTACGACAACGAGGTCTACCGCCTGCCCAAGCACCTCGACGAGAAGGTCGCGAAGATCCACGTGGAGGCGCTCGGCGGCGAGCTGACCAAGCTCACCAAGGATCAGGCCGAGTACATCGGCGTGGACGTCGATGGACCGTTCAAGCCGGAGCACTACCGCTACTGAGTCTCGATGCCTCGGGCGCGATGACATGAGCTGACAGCAGGCCGCCGGATCCACGGGATCCGGCGGCCTTCGCGTTTCTCCGGCCGCGGCGCGACCCGCGGTGCACCCTCGGTACCCTGCCTGCCATGGGCGAGCTGATTGTCATCGAGGGGCTCGACGGTGCAGGCAAGCGGACGCTGACCGAGGCCGTCACGACCCAATTGCGGGACGCCGGACTGCGAATCGACTCGCTGGCGTTTCCGCGCTACGGCCGTTCGGTGCACGCCGATCTGGCGGCGGAGGCGCTGCATGGCGCGCACGGTGACCTCGCGGCGTCGGTCAACGCGATGGCGCTGCTGTTCGCGCTGGACCGGGCGCAGGCGCGCGACGAACTGACGAAGTTGTTGGCGGACAACGACATCGTGCTGCTCGACCGGTACGTCGCCTCCAACGCCGCCTACAACGCGGCCCGGCTCGACGAGCAGGCCGACGGCAAAATCGTCGGCTGGATAGGCGAATTGGAGTACGAGCGGTTCGCACTGCCGACGCCCGCGGTGCAGGTGTTGCTGGACGTTTCGCCCGAACTCGCGGCCGAACGGGCGCGCAAGCGCGGTGAGCTCGACCACAGCCGGGCGCTGGACGCTTATGAACGGGACGGACAACTTCAGCAGCGAACCCTCGCGGTGTACCGTGAGCTGGCTCAACACAACTGGTATGGGCCGTGGTGGATATTCCGATCAGGTGACGATCCAGCCACATTGGCTGCGCGATTGGCGGATTTGATTACCCGCTAGGGTTAGATGTGCGGCGGGTTCACACCAGTGTTGGCGTGGCAGCCCGATCCTGGCCTGGGAGATGACACCATAGTAATTATGAAGCCGAAGATTCTGGTCGTCGACGACGATATGGCGCTCGCTGAGATGCTCACGATCGTCTTGCGCGGGGAAGGGTTCGACCCGCATGTGGTCGGCGACGGCACACAGGCCCTGGCGGCGGTTCGCGAGATCCGCCCCGATCTGGTGTTGCTGGACCTGATGCTGCCCGGCATGAACGGCATCGATGTATGCCGTGTGTTGCGGGCCGATTCCGGAGTCCCGATCGTGATGCTCACCGCGAAGACCGACACGGTCGACGTGGTGCTCGGTCTGGAGTCCGGTGCCGACGATTACATCGTCAAGCCGTTCAAGCCGAAGGAACTCGTCGCCAGGGTGCGTGCCCGGTTGCGGCGCACCGAGGACGAGCCGGCCGAGCTGTTGTCGATCGCCGACATCGTGATCGATGTGCCCGCGCACAAGGTGACTCGCGGCGGTGCGCAGATCTCGCTGACGCCGCTCGAGTTCGATCTGCTTGTCGCGCTTGCCCGTAAGCCGCGTCAGGTGTTCACCCGCGAGGTGCTGCTCGAGCAGGTCTGGGGCTACCGGCATGCCGCCGATACCCGGCTGGTCAACGTGCATGTGCAGCGGCTGCGCGCCAAGGTCGAGAAGGATCCGGAGAACCCGGAGATCGTGCTGACCGTCCGCGGCGTCGGCTACAAGGCCGGACCGCCGTGATCCGTCGCGTTGAGCGAGTGATGGCAGCGTTCGTGCGGACGGAGGCATCGAGCGCCGACGAGGCTCGGTCGTGATCGATCGCTCCAGCAACAAACTGGAGCGGCGACTGGCAGCGGTAGGAGCCAGATTCACCGAGCTGGGGACGGTGCTCGGCCATCTCTGGCAGCGGTCGTTGCAACTGCGGGTCGCGGTCTCGACGATCACCCTGTCGCTGATCGTGATCACCATCCTCGGTGTGGTGCTGACCGATCAGATCACCAACCGGATGCTGGACACCAAGATCAACGCGGCGGTCGAGGAGATGGTCCGCGCCCGCAACGCGGCGCACAGCCAGCTGGTCGGTACGCACGACACCGGTACCCAGCTCAATCGGCTCGTCGAGGCGCGCAACGCGCTCTCCAGCGACGGTAGCCCGCAGACCGGGGTCGCGGGCAGCTACGACGTGGCGCTGGTGATGGTGGACAGCGGCCAGCAGGAGGTCGCCGCTGGCCCGATCCAGGACGTGCCCGCCGAGCTGCGCAACTTCGTGCGCCGCGGCCAGGTCAGCCGTCAGTTCAGCACGGTCTCGGACGCCAGCGGCTATCGCGGCCCCGCGCTGATCATCGGCAGCCCGAGCACCGAAATCCCCACGCTGGAGATCTATCTCATCTTCCCGCTGGCCACCGAGGCACGCAGCCTGTCGCTGATCCGCGGCACCATGCTGATCGGCGGCATCGTGCTGCTCGTCTTGCTCGCCGCCATCACGGCGCTGGTGACCAGGCAGGTGGTGCTGCCGATCCGTTCGGCGGCGCGCATCGCCGGTCGCTTCGCCGACGGCAGGCTCAAGGAACGCATGCTGGTGCGCGGCGAGGACGACATGGCGCGGCTGGCGCAGGCCTTCAACGAGATGGCCGAGAGCCTGTCCAACCAGATCACCCAGCTGGAGGAGTTCGGAAACCTGCAGCGCCGCTTCACCTCCGACGTCAGCCACGAGCTGCGCACCCCGTTGACCACCGTGCGGATGGCCGCGGATCTGATCCACGGCAGCAGCGACGATCTCGATCCGGCGCTGGCCCGCAGCGCGGAGCTGCTGGTCAACGAGCTGGACCGGTTCGAGGGCCTGCTCAACGACCTGCTCGAGATCAGCCGCCACGACGCGGGCGTCGCCGAACTCCAGGTCGAGTCGCTGGACGTGCGGATGTGCGCGCGGGCGGCGATCTCCACGGTGCGGCACCTGGCCAAGGACGCCGGCGTCGAGGTGGTCATCGATCTGCCCGAGGAACCATTGGTCGCCGAGGTGGATCCGCGCCGGGTCGAGCGGGTGCTGCGCAACCTGCTGGCCAACGCGATCGACCACAGCGAGGGCAAGCCGGTGCTGATCAGGATGCGCGGCGACGTCGACGCCAACGCGGTCTCGGTGGTGGTGCGCGACCAGGGCGTCGGGCTGCGGCCGGGCGAGGAAAAGCTGGTCTTCAACCGGTTCTGGCGCTCGGATCCCTCGCGCATGCGCCGCTCCGGCGGCACCGGGCTCGGGCTCTCGATCAGCGTGGAGGACGCGAACCTGCACGAAGGCAGGCTGGAGGCCTGGGGCGAGGTCGGCGTCGGCGCGAGCTTCCGGTTGACCCTGCCGCTGGTGCGCGGCAAGAAGCTCGGGGTCAGCCCGCTGCCGCTGGAGCCGGTGCGCAAGCAGGCCGTCGTGCGGCAGGTCGAGCTGGAGGCCGTCCCGGCTTCGCCTGCGCCGGAACCGAATCCGGTGTCCGGTGCGACATCGGCGGCGGCCACCGGAAACGGGTCGACCCCGCCTGCGGCACCGTCAGCGGCGGGGACCGACCCGGCGCATGAACCGGGGGACGTACCGTCATGACTCGGCGTTACCCGCACGGTGCGCGCTCGGCGCGAGCCTTCCGATACACACCCCCGACGACGGAAGCGCTCGGTCCCGGGGGAAGGGGTTTCATGGCAATGCGTGTCGGTTCCGCGAGGACGCGGCGGCTGTTCGCGTGCGCCGCGGCGGCCCTTGCGGCCTTGGTCGTGCTCTCCGGGTGTGCCAGCCTGCCGGAGTCCTCGGCGCCGCAGGCGCTGGGCACCATCGACCGGGAGCCCACCTCCGAGGGCCCGCCGCCGCCCGTCGCCGGGCGCGACCCCGATCTGCTGCTGCGTGACTTTCTGCTGGCTACCGCCGACCCGACCAATCGGCACCTGGCGGCCCGCCAGTACATGACCCCGTCGGCCGCCGCGCACTGGGACGACGCGGCGGGCACCACGATCGTGGAGAAGCCGGACACCTTGCGCGAGTCGCGAACCGGTGACAAAGCGACCTATCGCATCCGGGCGCGCAAGGTCGCCGAGCTGGAGACCAACGGCGCGTACCGCGCCTCGGCGGACCCGCCGCTGGAACACAAGATCGAGATGACGAAGGTCAACGACGAGTGGCGCATCGACGAGCTGCCCGACGGCGTGGTGATGGACTCCATCGCGTTCGGCAAGTCGTATCGGCGCTACGTGCTCTACTTCGTCGATCCGACGAGCAGCGTGGTGGTGCCCGATCTGCGCTGGGTGTCGGTGCCGAAGGCGCAGTTGACCCAGCGGCTGCTCGCCATGCTCGGCGAGGGCACCCAGCCCGCGCTCGCCCCGGTGCTGCGCAACGAACTGGCCGCGCCGATCACCTTGCGCGGCCCCATCACCAAGGCCAATGGAGATCCGGACGAGGTCGGGGTCGGGATCGGCGGCGTGAAGATCGACTTCGCCGGCGCGTCCGCGCTCAACCCGCGCGATCGTGAGTTGCTTGCCGCGCAGGTGGTTCTCACCCTGGCGGGCGCGGACATTCTCGGCCCGTATGTGCTGCTCGCCGACGGTAAACCGTTCGATGACCGGTTCACCGGCAGCGGCTGGTCGACCGCCGATGTCCAGCAGTACAGCCAGCCGACTGTGGGGAACAACCAGGTCGGCCTGCACGCGCTGCGCGGTGGCGCGCTGGTGCAGGTGCCGGAGAACAACGCCGTCATCACCCCCGCGCCGGGTTACTTCGGTGCCGTGAACAACCTGCTTTCCGCGTCGCTCTCGCCGGACGGTCAGCTCGTCGCCGGGGTGGCAGACACCGGACGGCCCCCGCCGGAACTGCCGCGCACCCTGATGATCGGCACCTACGGCGGCAACGCCATTCCGGTCGCCGCGGGTGCGACGATCACCCGGCCGTCCTGGAATGTCGACGGCACCGCCGCGTGGGCCGTCATCGACGGCGAGCGGGTGATCCGGGCCGTCAACGATCGGACCACCAACACCGTCTCGGTCCAGGATGTCGATACCTCCGCGCTCACCACCTCGAGCTCCGGGTCGAATTTCCGGCCGCCCATCACCGAGCTGCGGCTCTCCCGGACCGGCGTGCGGGCCGCGCTGATCGCGGACGGCAAAGTCTATGTGGCGGTGGTGGTTCCGAAGCCAGGCGGCGGATACGCCTTGGCGTCGCCGCTGCCGGTGGGCGTCAACGCGAGTGCGAACGCCGTGTCGCTGTCCTGGTTCGGCAACGACCGGTTGATCATCTCCCGAGAAGGCAATGTCGACCCGGTGGGCACCGTGTCGATCGACGGTTCACAGCCGATGCCGCAGACCAGCCGCAACCTCACGGCGCCGGTGCGGCAGGTGAGTGCCTCGCCGGAGCACCAGTACGCCGCCGATTCCCGCGCGGTGCTGGAGCTGACCAGCAATCCGGACGGTGGCGAACCCTACTGGCGCGAGGTGCCAGGGCTGGGGGCGAACGCCGTGCCGGTGCTGCCGGGCTGACGGATTTCTGCGGAGCCATCCGTACCGATTCCCCCGGACAGCGCACGCGTAAACAGTTCCCTGGCAACGGGAATGCGGTAGCGGCCGGCTCCGCGGAGACGGTCGCTTGTCGGTGGGCAGGCGCACACTCGGTCGATGCGGACCCTGTTGGATCTGATCCTGCCCGCCTCGTGCGCGGGCTGCCGGGCGGCGGGGGTCGGCTGGTGCGCCGACTGTGCGGGC
>NZ_BJXA01000141.1 GCF_007990755.1 Nocardia ninae NBRC 108245
CCAGCGCTAGCCGGAGCGGCGGCGGGCGACCTCGTTGAGTGCGGGGCCGAGTTTTTCACCGATCATGGCGGTGACGTCGGCGTGTGGCTGGTGGCGTCGCACGTACGAATTCCGCAGTACCCGGGAGGTGTTGCCCAACTGGTCGGCGATCTTGGTCACGTCGAGCCCGGCCGAGATGCCTTCGGTACCAAGGTGTTTGCGCAAGCTGTGCGGCGTGACACCGGTGGGCAGACCCAGCGCGGCGGCCAGTCGCCGCCAGCGGCGGCCCATGCTTTTGAGGTTTCGCGGCCCGCCGTCGTCCAGATCGAAAAACAACAAGTCCTCGGGCCAATCCGCATCTTCGGGGCGCGGGGGCAACGCCAACCGGACCTTCTTCAATCGGCGTATCCGGGCGGCCAACATGTCGAGTACCACTTGCGGCAGCTGCACGGGCTTGCTGATGAACTTGCCCTGGCTCAGATCCTGGGCATCGTCGGTGGTGTAGTCGATCCACACCTGCGCCGAACCGCCACGGGTACGGACCACGCCACGCGGAGTGAGGATGCCGGTGTCGAAATCGATATCGGACTCACACACCCCCAATGTTTGGCCGAGCCGCCAACCGGTCGCGGCGACGAACAGCACCCAATCGGCGAGATCGTGGGTTTCGCAGTATCCGGCGACCGTGGGCACCCGCTGCTTCCATGCCTGCTTTCCGGTCCGTTTGTCGAGTGTGGGGCACGGCACGGTGGAGGTGTAGACGTCTATCAGGATGCAGCCCACGGTCGCGGAATCCACGAACGCGGCACCGCCACGGCGGCGGGTGAAGTTGGCCGGTTTCGGCAACAACGCTTCACGGACTGGGTTGCCTGGTGGGAGCGCGCCGACGCGGATGCAATACCGGAACATCCCCGACAGGATGTTCTCTTTCAGGATCCGGGGTGCGCTGCCGCCCCGCTCACTGGCGACATAGCTGAGCATGTCTTCGATGACGGCGGTGTTGACCAAGCCGATCTCGCGGCGTCCGTATTTCGGGTTCACGGTGTCGCGCATCATCGGTTCGTAGTTGTTGATCGTTTCCTCGAGCCGTCCGCGCTTGCGCAGGTCGTCTTTGTAGGCGGCCCACACTTGGGCCAGGGTGGAGCGTCTGTTCAGAGCGCTGGCGAGGGTGACCGAGGAATCGATCCATTCCTGGGCGGCGTCGAGGAAGGCGCGGCGGGCGCGTTCACCGGTCCGGTCCGGCTTGGCCCGGCCCCTACTGTCGGTCTCCGGTGGTGAGGAGCGGGTGATGCGCTTGTAGTTGCCGTTCCAGTCGCGGGGCCGCCCCGAGGCTGTCCAGACACCGGCCAGGCTCGGGTGCGGTTTCATGTTCGGTTCCGGGACGCTGCCCGGGTCCAGTTCCGGGCGACCTCGTTTAGTCTGATTCATGCCTCTATTTCCTTTGTGGGGTGAAGGGGTGCTGGCCTCCGCCGCCCGCTGCTACCAACAGTGGGACAAACCGGCGGAGGCCAACTCGATCAGGCGGCGGCGGTGCCACCGCGCCGGGTGCGTTGTTCTTGTTCGGTGATCCATGCCTGCACGGCTTCGCGTCGATAGAGGACTTTGCGGCCGAGGGTGAAAGAGGCGGGACCGTAGCCGATATGACGCCAGTAGCGCAGGGTGCCGATGGCGAATCCGTATTCGTGGGCTAGTTCGGCGGTGGTAAGCCAGTCCGGTCGCCGGTCGTGGTGTGTGGTGTCATCGGTGGGCGTGTGATCGAACATTCGGATCCTTTCCCGGGAAAACGGTGAACGTAGGTTGGTGGTGGCCGGTGCGCGGGCGGTGGGTCGGGTCTATCAACGCTCCCTAGCTGCCGATTCGTCAACTGCCTTCTCGCGCAATGTTTCTGACGCAGCGGCAGTCGATTCCGGCCCCGGCCTGCCGACCATGCCCGTTGTCGTGTCCAGTGGCCGGTGCGGGGGCGCAAATCCGCCTATTCGTGTGCCCGGCGCGCGAACCGGATGTGGTGATCGCGGTCGCTGGTTCGATCGTGTGACGAGACGGTCTTCGGTGGCGGAGGTGAAGTGTCGCATCGGGTCTCAGGCCGCGCGCATCTCGAGCGTCACCTCTTCCTTCTCATCGGCATCGATGTCGCACTGGCCGTGATGGGTCTGTGCGGTCGCAGGGTCGTCTGGTTCGGTGAGAGCCGCCAGCGACGCCAGAGTGTCGATGTTGATGTCGGTGTCGCCCTCGTCGGCGCTGGCCGCGAGTTCGCCGGGGTCGGTGGTGATGATGGCGTTCTCGGTAACTGAGGCCAGCGATCCGAACACCGCGCGATCACCCCCGGCAGCGAGGAGACCGGCACCGCGCGCGGCCGAGAGTAAGAACTGCTGCTCGCCGTCGGAGAGGTGGAACGCGGCGGCGACTTCCTCGATGGCTTGGGGTGCTTGGCGTAGCAGGATCTGGGTCGCGGCGTTGGACACGATCGCCTTGCCGAGTGTGGTGGAGCACACGTCGGCGCAGTCCTGGGTGGCCACGGTGAGCCCGGCCCAGTGTTTGCGGAAGCTCTTGGCGGCTCGGAACAGGAATTGTGCTCCGGCGGGCTGGCGCATGAGCAGCCATGCTTCATCGACGGTGATCATGCGGGGACGCCGGTTGCCCGGGTGTGACACCCGTCGCCAGGTCGCGTCCAGCACGAGCAGGGTGCCGATTGTCTTCAGCTCATCCGGCAGTTCCCGCAGCGAGAAGACGATCAGGCCACCTTCGGGGTCGGTGGTGGTCGGCCCGTCGAGCAGTCCGGCGTAGGCTCCCTCGCCCACGTAGGGGTGTAGTCCGGCGGCCAGCTCTGCGGCGGCGGGGGCACCGGTTCTGTCGAGCTGGGCACGCAGTCCGCTCAACGTGGGGGCGGGCCGGGTCCAGGTGGCGGGGTCGTCGGTGATCCCGGCAGCGGTGTAGGTGGCGGCCAGCGCGCTGTCCAATGCTGTTCTCTGAGCGGTGCTCTGGTCGCCGAGCAACACCTGCATCAAGGTGTGGATGAAGAGTTTGCGGCGGGTGAGGGCATCGGGTGGAGCGCTGCGGCTCCCGTCGCGGCGTGTATGGATTTCCAGGTCGAACGGGTTGAGTCGCACGCCGGGGGCTCCGAGGCGGATGTGGGTGCCACCGACGGTTTCGGCGAGGCGCCGGTATTCGTCTTCGGGGTCGATGACGATTTGTTCGATGCCGCGATAGAGCGAGCGCAGGATCTCGGTTTTGACCAGGTAGGACTTGCCCGCACCGCTGCGCCCGAGGATCACCAGGTTGTGGTTGTGGGCTTCGGGAGAGAACCGGTCCACGAACAGCAATCCCGAGGCGGCATCGCGTCCGTAGAGCACCCCGTGCGGGCGCGCGGCCTGCGCCGGATCGACGGCGGGTAGTTGCGGGGAGTCGAACGGGAACGCCGCGGCGAGCGCGGTGGTGTCGAAGGTGCGCTGCACCCGAATCAAGTCCATCCCGAGCGGGAGAGTGGTGGCCCAGGCTTGAGCGGCCCGGTAGGACAGGGTGCAGGTGTCGGCGAGCAGGCTCGCCGCCAGGGCCCGCACGGCGGCGACCTCGTCGGCCAGCTCGGCTTCGGACTCGGCGTGCACGCTCAGATACACCCCGACCCGGAACAGTCGCGCCTCGGCGCGAGCGACGCGCGCCGACAGGTCAGCAGCGTCTTCGACCGCGACATCGACCTGCGGGTCCGACAACCGGCCCCGCCCGACGTCGTGCATCCGGGAGGACTCCAGTCGGGCCTGCTGGCGGCGCAGGCGGGTCGCGGCGGTGACCGGGTCCACGGGGTCGATGTGGATGGCGACCTCGACCCGCCCCGAATGGGAGAGCAGTGGTGCGAGCCAGCCCGCCGTCACCTCCCTCGGGTATCCGGTGACCGCGAGAGTCTGGGTCCAGTCCGAACCGATCTCGAGATGCCGAGTGCCGATGGTCAGCGATTCGGGCGCGAAGCCGGTCTCGCTGGTGAACGGGTCGCATACTGCGGAGTCGGGGTCGGTGGTGATGATCGCCGAGGGTGCGACGATGTCGGCGGCTGCGGAGACGAGGCCCTGCGGGTTGGTGCAACTGGTTAACACGGCCGTGGCTTGCTTGTCATCGAGGGCGGTGACCGAGACCCCCAACGGAGCCAGCACATCGGCAGCCTCGTTCATCCGGCGAAACAGCCGCGACTCCGCACCCCGGCGCGCGGCGGCCGAGAGCGCTCGCCGTGCCCGGCCACGTCCGGGCAGCCTGGCCCGTACCCCGGTGGCGGGCAGGCCCTCGATAGGTTCGCGCCAGACCAGCAGCACTTGGCGGTGGGTCGGGTTCTCCGCTGCGACCAGTTCGGCGAGGTGGCCGGCGTGGTCGAGGGCGGCGGCGGCCAGCTCCGGTGACATCTGCTGTGCGGCGATGTGTAGACCGGTGATGTGTTCGGTCAGATCCAGGCGGGCCGAGCGGACGAGGATCTGCACGGGTTGGCGCAGGGTGTGCAGCCATCCGGCGAGTTGCCCGACGAGGCTGTCCTGTTCGGCCGGGGTGCGCAGCGACAGGTTGAGGGTGCCAGCGACCGCAATGACCGCGAGCCCGTCGCCGCCGAGGTCGATCACCCCGACACCGCCGCTACCGCTGCCTGCGACCGACTCCGGCAACCGTGCCGCCTGCGCGGTCAACGCCGCCGGAGCTGGCGGCCGAGGCCGAGATCGGATGGCGCGGTCGGTGATCCACCTCGGTGCCTCGGCGTGCCCGCGCGATGTCACGAGGTGGCGAGGGCGCAGACGGTGGCGGATCGCGGCCATGAGCAGCAGATCGGCCGAGAGGCCGTCGCGGCGGGTCACGATCGCGATGGTGACGACAACCGCGATCGGAGTGGCGGCGACCAGGAAGATCTGGGGCGCGATCACCGCCCTGGTCGCCAGCCATGCCGAGTACAGCAGTAATCCGGTGGCGGCCAGGACTGCGACCTGGCGGATGGTGAACGGGCCGAGTATCCGGTCGCTGCGTTCGACGTCGGCGGGAATGCGGACGATGGTGCTCATCGCAGTGTTCCTCCTCGAGGCGCGCGCGGCGCACGGCGGCGCACGGGCAGGTCGGGTAACGGCAGATGTAGTTGCCGCCCGGCCGAGCGCACCGGCGCGGGCGCGGGTGGTTGGGGTGAGATGGTCGGCGGCGGTGCGGGTTTGGCCCGGGTCACCGGGAACGGCAGCGGATACTGACCGCTGCGAGTGGGCCGGACCCGCGCATAGGGATCGACCGGAAGCGGTTCCTGGAGATCGAAGGCGAGCTGTTCGGGCCGACGTTGAGGAGATGGTCGCTGTGGCGCGGGTGCCCGCGCCGGTTGTGGTGGTGGCGAGGGCCTCACCCGGCGCACCGGGATCGGCAGCGGGTACTGGCCACCGGCCCCGGGTCGGATTCCCCGATAGGGGTCGGGCGCAGTGAAGTCGAACGCGAGTTGCCGTCCACGCGGTGTTCGCGCCGCGCGGGCCGAGGTCGGACTGGTCGAGGCGGCCGAGGCCGGGCTAGGTTGCCGCCGGACTCGGCGCACCCCGCCGAGGGGCAGCATCAGTTGCCCGTCGCGGGTGGCGCGCACCCGCGCGTAGGGGTCCGGTGGCCCAGATGCGGTAGCGACCCGCCCGCGCTGGGACAACCGGGCCGGGGTGACGGCAGTGGAACGCCCGCCCCTAGACGAGCTGCCTTTGAGTAGACCGAGGGTCTTGTAGGCGAGATAGCCGCGGGCGATCGAACCGGCGAAGCTGCGGCCCTGGCCGATGCGCATCACCGACAGCAGCCAGAACGGGGTTTTGATCAACACGCCCATCAACGCGAGTCCCACAATCAGGTTCACGATCGCGCTCGCGTTGGGGCCGAAGACCTCCCATCCGCCCGGGGTGAGGAACACCCGCAGCGCCACCACCAACGTCAGCGATTGCACGACCTGGATCGCCAGGCACGCCGCGAACGAGCGCCACCACCACCTCGCTACCGCCTCGGCTCCGGGCAGTCCGTGACACATCAACGCCAACGGTGCCGAGACGATCAGCAAGATCGTGATCGCGACCCGCACCACGTAGCTGATGATCAGCACGACCAACATCACCACCAGCGCGAGCATCAGCACCAGCCCGAAGCTCTGGCTCTGGGGACCGGCCGTGGCCAGCTCTTTCAAGCCCGCCGCCGCTGAGTCGGAGCCGACACCGTCACCGGCCACAGCTGCGGCGAGGGCGTTGGCGAAGCCGATCGCCGTCGTGGCGATCACCATGCTCATCGCTCCGGCGATGAATCCGGCCGCCAGCCGGGGTGCGAGTTCGCGGATCGACCACCGGGTCTGCAGGGTCTCGCGCATCATCAGCAGCACTCCGGCCGCCATCACCACGAGCACATACAGGCCGCTCACCAACTGCCACGACTGGTTCCACAGCACCCCGATCTGCGGTATCTCGCCGGGTTCGGGGGTGGTGAGCAGGGTCGCCGAGAGCAACTCGAGTAGTGGGTCGAGTGCGGAGTCGACGATCCGCTGGAAGAACCCGTCGATGGCCTTCTCCACGCATCCGGAAATGTTGCTGACCCCGCACTCGGCAGCGCTCGGGCCAGAACCTGGCGAGCCGGTATCACCCGGGGCGGGCGAGGATGAGGTGGTCGGAGCAGTCGTCGTGGTTGCGGGTGGGGTCACCCATCTCGTCGGCGGGGTGGTCGTCGGTGCTGGCGTGCTGGGTGTCGGAGTCACCGGGACGGTCGGTGTCGTGGGTTGTGCTGCGGTACCGCCGGTGCCGGTGAGGGTGATCAGTACCGCCACGAGCACCGCTGCCGCCGCAGCCGCAGTGGTGCGCAGGGTGCGCGATGGCCCTGGCTGTGCGGCAGGCGCGCAGCGTGTCCGGGGTGGGGCGCTCATCCTCAGGCCCCGACGATGGATTTGAGGACGGCCACGATCACCGGTGCCAGCATCGCCAGCGCGTATCCCAGGCACGCGGCCCGGAAGGCGGTCTTGGCCTTCTCGGTCTCGGCGGGATCGCCCGCGCCGATCAGATAGCGGGCACCGGCCACTGTCAGGCACACCGTCGCCAGCGCGGCGAGGATCCCGATCAGCCAGTTGCGCACGTTGTCGAGCACCTGATCCAGCGACGAGGCGATCGCCAGCACCGATGGCTCCGGTGGTGCGGCCGACGCCGATCCGGCCATCAGCATCAGCAGCGCCGCTGTGGTGGGCGAGGCTGCGACGATTGGCAGCCACCGTCGCCACAGCACAGACGGTCGATCCGACTCCGGTGGCGCTTCGCTGAGGTGACCTCGGTTCGCGCTCATGCGGCCACCTGCCCGTGCCCGGTGCTCGACGGCATGGGTGTCGAGGTGTCCTGTCTCGGCCGGCGTCCTCGCCGCGGCGAGGACTCGCTGCGCGCGAGGGGCGCGAGGGTGGTCACCGCCGCCGCTTCGACCGTGCTGGTGTGGCCCGAGTCCAGGTCCAGGTTTCGTTGGGTGAGCCAGGCCGCCAGCCTGAGTTCGGTGCGACGGCGTTGTTTGTGCAGCGTCCACAGCGACTGGCCGCGTTCGGCGGCCAGCGCGGTCAGCGACCGGCCTTCCCACCGTGAGACCGCGATGAGTTCGGCCGCGTGCGCGGTGAGGACCCCGGCGGCGACGGCTTGGGCGAGCACCGCCTCGGGATGGCCGGGTTCGGCGATGGTCGAGCGCGCCTGCGTAGCGAGCGGACCGAGGTCGCAGTCGATGTCGCCCGCCGACATCGCTTCCGAGTGCTGCTGGTTTGCCGCCCTGCGTGTGGCGCGGTAGGCCACCCACCGCAACCGATGCCACACCCCGGGACGGTCCAACGCGATGCGCCCGAGGTTGGCCAGGAAACTTGTCAGCACTTCGGACTCGATGTCGTGGCGGTGTCTGCTGCCCACAGCCGCGTACTTCCCAGCCGCCCTGGCCAGCATCGGCACCGCCAGGCCCGCGCACACCAGCATCGCGTCCTCGCCGTGGGTGCGTGCGCGTTCGATGAGCCACACCCAGATCGCGTCGATCTCGGCGATCGGGACCGCAGGATCCCACAGCCGCTCACGCAACCCGCCCCAGGACCCGATGGGGCTCGCGGCGGCTGCCGGACTCGGCACCGGTCGCGGATCGGCGGGCAACGGCTGATCAATGAGCCGTTCGAACCCCGCCCGCACCACCCCGAAGGGCGAACCGCCCGATCCCGAATATTTCACGAATTCCGAATTCACCAGAAACTCCCTGCTCGGTGGAAACAATTCCGACCTCACAAGGACACCGGCCACCCACACCCGAAACGCACCCACAACACATTTACGCCACACCCACACCACACCCAAAGCGCACCCACACCACACCCGCACCGATCGGGCGAACATTCGGCGACCATTCATCGCCGTGCGGTCACCTACCAGATGCGACCGCCTTTACCAGGCGCTGTGTACGCACCGGTGCGGTACGGGTGCGGTTCTGGTGCGGTCCCGATACCACACCAGCCCGCCTCGGCAAACAGTCGAAAAGAAGCTCGAAAAAAGTTTTCGGCAGCTCCGAACAGAAAGGTAGGCACGATTCTCGTGCGTTCAGAAATTCTCAGAAAATATTCGATGAGCGTTGTCCAAAAATCGGCTTTTCGGCGGAAGTAAGCGAGTACACACCGCTCTCTCGTCAGGAGTCGCTATGACCGCCAGCTCTCGCCGACCTCGCTCAACCTCTGCCCCGACGCCCACGGTGCGGGTCCCCTCGACCCTGTGGGCGCATGGTGTTGAGCCCCTCGATCCAGACGACCGCTGGCCCGCCCCGATCCTGTCCCACGCGATCACGGAGTTCTCCGTTCGCGGTTCGCGGGTGATGTTGGTCGGCTGGCCCGCCCCGATCACCCGGGGCGCGCTGCGGGTGATCGAGCCCGACACCTCGCAGGCCCTCACCGCGATCGGCGAGATGAACCGCCACGGCCTCGACGCCCCCACCCCATCGAGGCGGACCGGCGAGCCGGTGGATCTGGTCATCGCCAGCCTGCTGGCCGATCACCTCGACCCGATCGAAGCCGCCGAGCACGTCACCTCGCTCGCGACCGGGGTGATGGCGATGGGCGGTTTGCTGGTCGTGCTGTCTCGTTGCCGCCACAGCGATTCCGGTGTCCTGCTGGATCCGGCCGGTCCGGTCGTGGCCGCCGCCCAGGCCGCCGATCTGCTCTACCTCCAGCACATCATCGCCGCCCCGGTCACCGACCAGACAGTCACCGCCGCGCCGCCCGCAGACCCGGTCGCGCCCGGCCGCCCGCGTCACGCCGTCGCCCACACCGATGTCTTCGTGTTCCTCCAGCCCGAACACGGCTGACTCGTGTCCCGGCCCTCTCTCGCACCGACTCGATCTCACGAAGGGACACCTGATGAATCCGGACCCCACCACCACGGCCGCCGACACTGACTCCGCGACCGCTGCACACACCGGCCCCGCCGATCTGCCGGTATCGGTGTGGGCGACGGCCCAGAACGCCCCGGCCGCGCAGCGGCGGGGCCGCTATCACCCCGACAGCACCGCGCACCCGGCGAAGATGTTCCCCGCAATCGTGGCTCACGCTGTTCAGACCTACACCCGTCCCGGCGATCTCGTCCTGGACCCGATGTGCGGGATCGGCACGACCCTCGTCGAAGCCTTGCATCTGGGCCGCCGCGCGGTGGGTGTGGAGTACGAGTCCCGATGGGCCGAGCTGGCCCGCGCCAACATCGGGCTCACTCGTGACGCGGGCATCGATCTCGACGCGGCCGTCTACACCGGCGACGCCCGCAAGCTGCCCGACCTGGTTCCGGCCGAGTTGCGAGGCCAGGTGAGTTTGGTGATCACCTCCCCGCCCTACGGCGACTCCGTGCACGGCCACGTCCGTGCCAATGGCAAGGCCCCGGTGCGCAAGTTCGATCACCGCTACGGCGCGGTGCTCGACCGAGGCAACCTCGCCAACGTCGGGCTCGGCCGCTTGCTGTCCGGGTTCACCAAGATCCTCGCCGGTGCCGCCGAATACCTTGCCCCGGGCGGGCATGTGGTGATCACGGCGCGGCCGTGGCGTCAGCACGCCGAGCTGGTGAACCTGCCCACCCATCTCGTCACGTGCGGCGAGCTGGCCGGGCTGGTCCCGGTCGAGCGCTGCGTGGCGCTGCTGGGCCGCCTCACCGAGGGTGAGCTCGTCGCGCGCTCGAGCTTCTTTCAGCGTGACTTCGTCGTCAAGCAGCGCGCCGCCGGGCTGCCGATGCATCTCATCGCACACGAGGACGTCGTCATTTTGCGCAAGCCCGAAAACAGCGTGAGTTCAGCGAAGGTGAAGAATTTTCAGCGCGAACCCCAGTGGTCGTCGGTGCCGTTGGGTGCCCATGTCGGCACCGAGCCCGAGGGGCGGGCGGCGTGAGCATCACCATCGCGAGCCCCGAGCAGGGGTGGCTGGGGCGGGTGCTGCTCGCCCCGGCCGCGACCCTGCGCGATCTGGCGGCAGCGCTGCAAGACATCTTCTCGTCCTCGACCGCGATCGGGGTGCTGTTCGCGGCGGGCGGGGTGCTCGCCGCGGTGCGTGTACTCGGGCGGTTGCCTCGGCGCCGGCTGAGTGCGCGTGCTCGCCAGATCACCGTGCTCACACCGCCCGAGGTCGACGCCAAAGGCGCGCTCGCGTTCTGGGCGCACCTGATCGGGCAGCTACGACCCGCGTGGGCGCGGGTGCTGGCCGGACAGCCGCATCTCGGGTTCGAGTACACCGTCACCCCGGAGGAGGGTGCCGCGATCCGGCTCTGGGTGCCCGGTGCGATCCCGCCCGGGTTGATCGAGCGCGCGATCGCCTCGGCGTGGCCCGGCGCGCATACCGACACTCTCGAGCCCGCCCGGCCTCCGCTACCACCCCCGGCCGAAGGCGTGCGGCGGATCGTGGCTGGAGGCGAGCTACGGCTCGGGCGGCGCGAGGGACTGCCGTTGAGTACCGACCACTCCGGTGATCTCGTGCGCGACCTGATCACCGCCGCCGATGAACTCGCTCCCGGCCAAGCGGCGTGCGTGCAGATCCTCGCCCGTCCGGTCACCGGCCGCCGCGTCGCCCGAGCCACCCGCACCGCGGTGAGCACCGATGCTGCGGCGGGAGTGCTGATCGGGCTGCTGCGTGAGGTACTCGACCTGCTCACACCCGGCCGGGGCACCCGTTCCTCCCGGGCCGGTGGTGTGAGCGGCGGGCGGGCCAGCGACCGGCAGGCGGTGATGGAGTACAGCGCTGCCGCCCGCGCGGCGGCAGCCAAAGCGCGTGGCGCGCACTGGGAAACCGTGGTGCGGTATGCCGCGTCGATCCCGGTCTCCGTGCACCCCGACGACATGAACCCGAGGGCGCGGGCACGAGTGGTGGCACGCGGGCGGGCCGACGCGCTGGCCACGGTGTTCGGGGCCTGCACCGATCACAACTACTACCGGCGGCGTCGCCCTTTCCGCCTCGCCACCCTGATCCGGCTGCGGCGTCTCGGGCGTGGGGATGTGCTGTCGGTGCCCGAGCTGGCCACGATCGCGCATCTGCCCACCGATACCGGCCTGCCCGGCCTGCAACGGGCCGGAGCCCGAGCCCTGTCCCCCGCACCAGAGATCCCCGTTGGCGGGGACTACACGAAACCACTGGGCATGGCCGACACCGGAACTCGCCGCCCGGTCGCGGTCAAGATCTCCGACGCCCGCCATCACCTGCACATCCTCGGCCCGACCGGTGTCGGCAAATCGACTCTGCTGGCACGCACGATCCTCGCCGACGCCGATGCCGGGCGCGGGGTGATCGTGATCGACCCCAAAGGCGACCTCGTCACCGACGTCCTGTCCCGGCTGCCCTCGCGCATGGGTGATCGGGTGGTGCTCTTCGATGCCGACTCTTGCGCCCCTCCGCCGTGTGTGAACCCCCTCGACATCGGCCGGATCGGGCGCGCGGGAATGGATCTCGCGGTCGACAACCTCGTGACCGTGTTCCACCGGATCTTCCACCAATGGTGGGGGCCGCGCACCGACGACATCATGCGCGCGAGCCTGCTCACGCTGTGTGCCCAGCCCGGCACTGCGACCCTGGCCGATCTGCCTCGACTGCTCACCGAGCCAGCGTTTCGCGCCCGGGTCACCCGCACCACCAAAGACCCTGTCCTGCGGGGGTTCTGGGACGGCTACGAGCAGCTGTCCGACACCGGTCGCGCTCAGCTCACCGGTCCGTTGTTGAACAAGTTGCGCGCGTTCCTGTTGAGGCCGTTCGTGCGTTCGGCCATCGCGGGCGGGCCTTCGACGGTCGAGTTCGCCGACATCCTCGACCACGGCGGCATCTGCCTGGCACGTCTGCCGAAAGGCTCACTCGGAGAAGAGACCTCGCGTCTGGTCGGGTCTCTGCTCGTGGCACGCACCTGGCAGGCGGTCACCGCGCGGGCGCGGGTGCCCGCCGCCGAGCGGCCCGACGCGGCTCTTGTGCTGGATGAGGCGCAGAACTTCCTCAACCTGTCGACCCCGATCGAGGACATGCTCGCCGAAGCCCGAGGTTTGCGGCTGTCGCTGCTGCTGGCGCACCAGAACCTCGGCCAGCTCTCCCGCGAACTGCGCGACGGCATCTCGGCCAATGCCCGCAACAAGATCGTGTTCGCCGTCAGCCCCGACGACGCACGAGACCTGGCCC
>NZ_BJXA01000142.1 GCF_007990755.1 Nocardia ninae NBRC 108245
CCGTTGCGCCGGGTTGTGTGGCGGTCGCGCCGGGTTGTGTGGCGGGCGCACCAGGATGTGCCGCCTTGTCGCCGGGTTGTGCGGCGGTCGCGCCGGGTTGTACTGCGGGAGCGCCGGGTTGGGCGGTCGCGCCAGGTTGTGTCGCCGGCGCGCCGGATCGGTCGGCATCGGGTGTGGCCGGTGCGGCACCGCCGGACGCGGAGCTGGCCTGTTGCGCGGCTGCGGGTTTCGCGCTCGATTGCGCCGTCGATGCTGATTGCGGGGGCGTGCCGGTTGCGGGCGGCCGGTTCGTGCCGGTCGCGGAGCCGACCGCGGTCTGGCTGCCCCGTTTGATCACTTCGGTTTCGGCCGCGGGCGACGCCTTCGGAGCGGCACCACTCTGGGCGATGTCGGTGACCACGTCGCCGGAAGCAGGCTTGTCTTCTTGCACCGCCGCGGTTTTCGAGCCCTGCTCGGCAGGTACTTCGGCCGGAGGTGTCGCGGAGTCGGGCTTGTCGTTGCGCGCGATTGCTTCGGTCTTCGCCTCGGCATTGGTGGCGCTACCCGCGGCCGATGCTGCTTTACCCGGCGCGGGGCTGTTCGACGGGGCCGTGCCGGCCGACTTCGCGGGCTGGGCAGGGGTGTTGATTTTCGGGATGGCCCCGGGCTCGGTCGCGCCCGACTTCTGCCCTGCCGTCCGGTCGGGGGTGGCCTTGCCTGCCGTCGAGTCGGCAGATACGGGCTTCGCGCCGTTCCCCGGCTCGGCAGCGGTTGCCGCTGCGGCATCGCCGGACTTTGCACCAGCGTTCGAGCCGCCTGACGTGCTGGAACCCGTATTTCGGGTGGCATCCGCAGCCGTCGACGCGCTGCTGGATTTACCGGAGTTCTCGGCATCGGGCGAGCCCGGCTCGGCCGAATCTGCGGCGGGGGAGTCAGTAGAAGCCGAAGTATCCGTGGCGTCCTTACTCTCCGCACCCGCGGTGGGAATGGGGCGCGTGGCTGCTGCGGGCGAGGGTTCCGCCGGGCGGCCGGCGATCGGGTGGCGGACCGTGGTGTCTGCCGGGCGTGCGTCGGCTGCGGCCGGGGTTGCCGGGTCGGCGCTTGCCGGGTTCTTGTCGTCGTTCGGGTCGGACACGCACTACCCCTCGGTCAGGCGGAACAGTTGAACTCGACGGCCAGCTTAACGGGCAAGGCCCGAGGTAGTCCGTCTCGAGACCGCGCATGGCCGCGGCGAATGCCGAGGTACGCCGAAGGGGTGCGGTTCGAGCGAGTTCGGGTTGCCGACGGAGCGCATGCGCAGGGAATCGGGGCATCGGTGCACAATGAAGCCCATGACCTCGTTCGGTGATCTGCTCGGCCCCCAGCCGGTACTCCTGCCCGAAATCTCCGACGCGGAAGAAGCGTTGCTCGACAAGGCCGATCCGTTCCGGGTCGCCGCGGATCATCCGGCGGCCTCGATCGCCTGGGCCTACCTGGCCGAGGCCGCGCTGACCAGCGGCGAAGCCCAGGATGAGCCGATCAATCACGACATACTCGCGGCGTACGCGTTCGCCCGTACCGGCTACCACCGCGGTCTCGATCTGCTGCGGCGCAACGGCTGGAAGGGCTTCGGCCCGGTGCCGTGGAGCCATGAGCCGAACCGCGGGTTCCTGCGCAGCGTCGGTGCGCTGGCCCGCGCGGCGAAGGTGATCGGGGAGACGGAAGAGTATGCACGCTGCCTGGATCTGTTGGAAGACTGCGATCCGCGTGCTGCGTCCGAGCTCGGTCTCGACTGAGTCGTAATGATTGCAGGATCGCGAAGCGATTCGATGAGGGGTGGCGGTCGGGTGGCGGGTGGGCTCGACCTCAGTATCAATCCCAGCTCTCGCGTCGGCGTCGCCAAGGCGAGCAGCATGGATCGGCTGCGCGCGTCGTGGGCGCGCCTGCGCCTGTCCGCGTTGCCGATTCTGCAGTGCGCCCTCGGCGCGGCACTGGCCTGGTTCATCGCGCGTGACCTCGTCGGGCACGCGCAGCCGTTCTTCGCGCCCACCGCGGCCGTGGTGTCGATCGGCATCTCCTTCGGCGCCCGGCTGCGGCGTTCGGTGGAACTGGTGGTCGGCGTCGCGGTCGGCATCGGCATCGGTGACCTGTTCATCACCAACGCGGGTACCGGCGTGTGGCAGATCGCGCTGGTGGTCGCCGTCGCCATGGCCGCGGCGGTGTTCCTCGACGGCGGCTCCATCATCACCATGCAGGCGGCCGGTTCGGCCGTGTTGGTCGCGACGCTGCTGCCGCCCTCGGCGGGCGGCGGTTTCTCCCGGATGATCGACGCGCTGGTCGGCGGTTTGGTGGGAGTCGTTGTGGTGGCGTCGATTCCACTGCACCCGGTACGGCGTGCCCGCGAGCAGGCGGCGGAAATCCTTGCGGTGATGAGCAAGTCGCTCACCGAGGGCGCCGACGGCCTGCTCGAACAGGATCCGGACAAGGTGCGTTCCGCGCTCGCGGCGGTCCGGGCGACGCAACCGCAACTGGATACCTTGCGGGCCACGCTCGAAGGCGGCAAGGAGATCAGCCGAATCTCCCCGCTGTACTGGAACTCTCGCGCCCGCCTCGAACGCATCAAGGCCACCGCCGACCCGCTCGACAACGCGGTGCGCAACACCAGGGTGCTGCTGCGCCGTTCGCTCACCCTGGTCCAGGACGACGAGATACTCGACCCCCGCCTGATCGACGAGGTCGAACGGCTCGGCCAGGCAATCGATGTGGTGCGCCGGATGATGCTGGCCGATCCCGGCGAGCAGCCCGACCAGGCCGAGGCGGCCAGGGTGCTGCGCACCGTCGCCAAGGAGGCGCGGCCGGAACTCGTTGAGGGCGCCGGGCTTTCGGCCCACGTGGTGTTCGCCCAGGTGCGCTCGATCGTGGTGGACCTGATGCAGGTGTGCGGCATGAAGCGCATCTCCGCGATCGCACTGCTGCCGCCGACGGTGCCCAAACCGTTCGTGACCCCTGAGGAATGACCCGACTACTCAGCGGATCTGGGTGCTCACCCGGCGCTGTGCGTGGCGTCCTCGCTGATCTTTGGGTAGTCCGCTACTCGTGTTCCGGCGGCCCGGACCCCATAACTTGAACAAGTGACCGCGATCGAACGAGGGGTGTCGCGGTCGACCACTTCGCACACGAGCGAACTGCCCCACCGGCCATATGGTGTGGTGGCCGTGCGGGTTGGGGCAGCACGCCCGTTGCGAGGAGCAGAGTCGCCTGGTCCGACGTCCGGCCGGGCGGCTCTGTGTTCGTCAGTTGCCGCTTTCTTCCTTGCTGAGCGGGAACATTCTGGCCTGGCCCGGCCGCAGCGAGAAGCGTCGCCGGTCGAAGTCCCACAGCCGGTAGATCGGCCACTGCACGGTGTGCGCCAGCCAGGCGCCGACGATGACGACGCGATGGAACGGCAGGACCTGGTAGCCCTGGTTGGTGATGGTGCGCAGGCCGCTCAGCTGGAACTGCCACCAGCGGCGCGGACTGGTGCGCCTGCGCCGGGCCGACGTCTCGACCTGCATGTGCTTCAGCTGATCGATCGGCAGGCCGCGCTTGCTCAGGCACAGCGCCAGGTCGAGGTCGTCGATCACGTCCGGCCGCACGACGGTGTCCTCGCGCACGTCCAGCCAGGCGGTGCGGCGGATCGCCATGTTCGGGCCGTGCATGTTGCCGACCCGGCCGCCCAGCTTGCCGCGCCGATCCTGCAGGTAATAGCCGAATTTCAGCAAGAAGCCGACCGGCGAGTCGTAGTAGGTGGTGATGCCGGTGAGCGCGGCGACGTCGGGGTGGTCGGTCAGGTGCTGCCGGATGACCGTGCCCCAATCGGGCGCGACGAGGCAGTCGGCGTCGGTCCGGCCGATGAAATCCCCACGCGCCTTGTCGAATCCGGTGTTGCGGGCCCGCGCCACCCCGCGCTGGGGTTCCTCGACGAGTTCGACTTTGGGGTGTTCGAGCGCGTAGGCGCTGACGAGTTCGCGGGTGCCGTCGTCGCTGCCGTTGTCGACCACGACGACCTCGTCGATCGCGTCCTGGGTGACGAGGCGGTCGAGGGTTTGCGTGATGCACGCCGCCTCGTTGAGGACCGGGATGACGATCGATAAGGTCGTCGCCGAATCGGGGCTGCTCATTGGTGGTACTGCTCCAGTTCTGGGTCGGGTGAAGTTCCTACAGAACGGTCTGTTATCTGCCCGGGACAGCCGCTCTCGTCAAGGTGGTAATTGGTGAAAACACAGGGGGACTCGATCGGCAACGGTGCCGCGAGTTCGCCGAACGGTCGGTGCGACCAGGACCGGGAAGCCTGCTGATTACCGGCTGGGCCGACCGGCGATGATCACTGGTTCACCCTAGTTGCGTTGGCGCACAGACAGAATCCCCAAGCCTTGGGGGCACCAAATCCTCAGGTGGCGCTTGCCGTTTCGCCGACCGCCGAGACCCGGGCCGGCGCCGGACGCAGCGTGAAGCGGCGCCGGTCGAAGTCCCAGAATCGGTAGATCGGCCACTGCACGGTGTGCGTCAGCCAGGCGCCGACGATGACGGCCCGGTGAAACGGCCGCACCTGGTAACCCTGTTCGGTGATGGTGCGCAGCCCCGTCAATTGGAAGCGCCACCAGTCGCGCGGCCCGGTCCTGCGGCGGCGGGACGAGGTTTCGACCCGCATGTCCGTCAGCTGGTCGATGCGCAGTCCGCGTTTGGTCAGGCACAACGCCAGATCCAAATCCTCGGCGACGTCCGGCCTCGTCGTGGTCTCGGCCCGTACCGTGCGCCACGCGGACCGGCGGATGGCCATGTTCGGGCCGTGCATGTTGCCCACCGGCCCGCCCAGCTTGCCGCGCCGATCCTGCAGGTACAGGCCGAATTTCAAGAAGAAGCCGATGGGCGAGTCGTGATAGGTGGTGATGCCGGTGACCGCCGCGGTGTCCGGATGCTCGGTCAGGTTGTGCCGGATGACCTCGCCCCAGTTCGGCGCGACCAAGGTGTCCGCGTCGGTGCGGGCGAGGAAATCACCTCGGGCCCGGTCGAATCCGGCGTTGCGGGCGGCGGGGATGCCGCGGGTCGGTTCCTCGATGAGGGCGACCTCCGGGTGGTCGACCGCGTAGTCGCGCACGATCTGGCGGGTGTCGTCCTGACTGCCGTTGTCGACGACGATTATCTCGTCGATCGCGTCCTGGGCGACCAGTCGGTCCAGCGTGCGCTCGATGCACTTCGCTTCGTTCAGTGCGGGTATCACGACGGACAAAACCGTCGCTGTCGATGTGTTCGTCATAGTGGTCCTGCTCCCACATTTCGCTCATGGGCAGCCGAAAACCCCGACGCTGCGGCCGGTTTTCACTGCTGCGGGCGCGCGCGTCAGCGCGCGGTGGCGGCTCGGCCGGACCCGGTCATCGACGGTGACGCCGGTCCGAAGACGGCAGTCCGGCCACTATCGCGTGGTGTGCCAAGTGATTGCACGACGATCGTGGTTACTACCGATCTCGTACGTGTGAATACCCCATTCCCCCCATAGTGATCATCGAGTTCGGACCCTACTCGCTCGAATCGATCCCCGCAGCGCGTTCAGCCCCCAGTGGCTAGGTCCAGAAGCGCGTCAGATAACTACCGAAGCGCGACCAATTCGACGGCACCCCAGACACTTCGAACAACGCGTACACCGCGTCGAAGAAGACCTGATTGATGGCGGGCGTGAACAGCAACGCGAACAAGATCAGCATGCCGAACGGTTTGAACTGATCGAGTGAACGCCTGGTCTGGTAGCTGAGCGAGGGCTCGAGTATCCCGTAGCCGTCGAGTCCCGGCAGCGGGATCAGGTTCAGCAGGGTCGCGGTGATCTGCAAGAACGCCAGGAAGCTCAGGCCGAACCAGAACGCGGGATGGGCTGCGGCGCTGCCGAACAGCTGCACGATCACCAACAGCAGCACCGCGCAGAGTGCGTTCACCGCGGGGCCCGCGCCGCTGATGATCCGCTGCGTGCGCGGCGAGAAGTTGTGCGTGTGTACGTACACCGCGCCGCCCGGTAAACCTATGCCGCCCAATGCGATGAACACGATCGGCAGCACGATCGACAGCAATGGATGGCTGTACTTCAATGGATTCAGCGTGAGGTACCCACGCAACTCGACTTCGTGGTCACCCGCGCGCCAAGCCATGAACGCGTGCGCGAATTCGTGCAGGCACAGCGTGATGATCCAGCCGAACACCACGAGCACGAACACGCCGACCTTGGCCCGGGTGGAGTCCACCTCGGCATCCCAGGCCAGTGCGCCGCCGACGATGGTGATGACGACGACGAGCAGAAAGATCGGGCTCGGCCGCACTGCGCGCGAACGCCGGTCGGCGGCGAAAGGTGAGCTCATCGGACCAGCAACCAGGGCTCGTGATGCCGATAGAAACTCGACCGGGGCACCGTACGGTCGCTGCGGACACCGTCGCGCGTCACCACCGCGCCCGGCGTGCCGAGCTGGGCGGCGCGCCCCTCGATCCAGCGGCGCTTGCGCATGCCCCGCTGCGTGGTGGCCCGCACGCCGGGCTGGTGCAGCATCGGCGACACCAGCATCGCGGTGACCTTGCCGGAGAACAGTTGTACGTCGTCCACGTAGGCCTCGCCCTCCAGCTTCGCCGCGTCGACACCGGTGATCTTGGCCCGCCCGATCAGCACCTGCCCGGTGTCGTCCCGGATCAGCGGCACCTCGGTGGCCCGGCCATCGATGGCCCGCTTGGCGGCGGCATTACCGGTGCCGGTCTGATAGGCGCGGGAGCCGTAGGTCTTGTCGACCGGCACATAGCCGATCTCTACGTGCAGCCGTTCGGTGCGCATCAGGTGGGTCAGCACGGTGGCGAGCGCGGCGTCGTCACCGAGCACGATGAGGCGCGGCAGGCTGTCGGCCGCGAGCACGGGAAGCAGCTCGTCGATCTCGGTGGTGTCGGGGATGGCGGCCGTCGAACTGCTCGGCAGCGCCGCGAGGGCGATAGGTACCGGTGCGCCGTCGCAACGGAGAACGTGGGTACTCAAACTGCCGTACACCCTCCTCGGTTCGAGCCGACACGCCGTCGGACCCTTCGCCACTTCCGCCGACCCCAGCCCGGTTCCGACGGCTGCAACCATAGCCCTGCCGGGCTCCGGCCACATGGTTGTCGCGCCTGCGGCGTGAGCTCGACGCCGCCAATCACACTACGACGAGATCCGGTCCGACGCCGCTGACGACGCGTCTACTAGACTGTGCTCCCGGCCACCGCCTCGATACGGCAGGTAGCTGCAACACTGGTGTTTACCCGCCCCGCCGGCTCGACCGGCTGCCAGCTCCCGGGTGTTGCACGTCGAACCGTAGGAGACAAGACAATGCCGGCAATCGTCCTGATCGGCGCCCAGTGGGGCGACGAGGGTAAGGGCAAAGCGACCGATCTACTCGGTGGCCGGGTGCAATGGGTGGTCCGATACCAGGGTGGCAACAACGCCGGCCACACCGTGGTGCTGCCCAGCGGTGACAATTTCGCGCTGCACCTCATCCCGTCCGGCATTCTCACCCCGGGCGTGACGAACGTCATCGGCAACGGCGTCGTGGTCGATCCCGGTGTGCTGCTCGACGAACTGGCCGGACTGGAGGAGCGCGGTGTCGACACCTCGGGCCTGCTGCTCTCCGCGGACGCGCACCTGATCATGCCGTACCACGTGGCCATCGATAAGGTCACCGAACGCTTCCTCGGCAACAACAAGATCGGCACCACCGGTCGCGGCATCGGCCCCTGCTACCAGGACAAGGTCGCCAGGGTCGGGGTGCGAGTGGCCGATGTGCTCGACGAGAAGATCCTCACCCAGAAGGTCGAGGCCGCGCTGGAGTTCAAGAACCAGGTGCTGGTCAAGATCTACAACCGTCGCGCGCTGGACCCGCAGCAGGTGGTGGACGAGGTGCTGGCGCAGGCCGAGGGCTTCAAGCACCGCATCGCCGACACCCGGCTGAAGCTGAACGTGGCCCTGGAGAACGGCGAGACCGTGCTGCTCGAGGGTTCGCAGGGCACGCTGCTCGATGTGGACCACGGCACCTACCCGTACGTGACGTCGTCCAACCCGACCTCGGGTGGCGCGGCGGTCGGCGCGGGCGTCGGGCCCAACAAGATCACCGCGGTGCTCGGCATCCTCAAGTGCTACACCACCCGCGTCGGCTCCGGCCCCTTCCCGACCGAGCTGTTCGACGAGTTCGGCGCGTACCTGGCCAAGACCGGCGGCGAGGTCGGCGTCACCACCGGCCGGGCCCGGCGCTGCGGCTGGTTCGACGCGGTCATCGCCCGTTACGCCACCCGGGTCAACGGCATCACCGACTACTTCCTCACCAAGCTGGACGTGCTGTCCAGCCTGGAGACCGTGCCGATCTGCGTTGCCTACGACGTAGACGGTGAGCGCGTCGAGCAGATGCCGACCACGCAGACCGGGTTCCACCACGCGAAGCCGATCTACGAGGAGATGCCCGGCTGGTGGGAGGACATCTCCCAGGCCCGCACCTTCGAGGAGCTGCCCGCCAACGCCCAGGCGTACGTGCTGCGGCTGGAGGAACTGTCCGGCGCGCGCATCTCCTGCATCGGCGTCGGACCGGGTCGCGATCAGACCATCGTCCGGCACGACGTGCTCGGCTGAGACCGGAAAGTTATAGTCCGGCTGAATGATTGCCGCTGTTCATCGTTCGATCTCTACGATCATGGTCTGTCGCGAACTACAGTAAGAGTCATGGCTCGGAACTGGCCGATGATCGAGCGTGTGACCGAGTTCGAGGCGATCCGCGCGGCCCTCACCGGCACGGAACATGTCGGCGCGGTCCTCACGGGCGATGCCGGTGTCGGCAAGACAACACTGGCCAGACAGGCAACGGCCGCCGTCGGCGGCAATATCCGTTGGGTCGCGGGCACCGAATCGGCGCGCAGCATCCCGCTCGGAGTGTTCGCGCACATGGTCGGCGTTTATACGGCGCACGACCCGGTGACGTTCATGTCCGCGGCGCGTGAGGCGCTGCTCGCGGACGGGCACACCATCATCGGTGTCGACGACGCGCATCTGCTCGATCAGTTGTCGGCGACGCTGCTCTTGCAGTTGGCCATCGACAAGGCGGCGCACATCGTGGCCACCGTGCGCAGCGGGGTGCAGGTGCCCGACGCGGTGACCTCGCTGTGGAAAGACGGTCACCTGCTGCGCATCGACCTGAACCCGTTCACCCAGCGGCAAAGTGTCGACCTGGTCGAGTCGATGCTCGGCGGGCAGCTCGAAGGCTTCACGGCCAACCTGATGTGGGAGTCCTCCGGCGGAAACGCGCTGTTTCTAAGGCATTTGGTCGAAGGTGCGCTGGAGGCGGGCTCGCTCCGTCAGGTGAACGGGGTGTGGCAGCTGCGCGGGCGCGCCGCGGTCACCTCCGAACTGGCCGCGCTGCTGGAGGATCGGGTCGAGCAGCTGCCCGAGGACGTGCTGCACGTGCTGGAACTGCTCACCTTCTGCGAGCCGATCGACCTCGACGTGCTGTCCGAACTGGCCGGCGAGGAGGCGGTGGAGTCCGCCGAAACCCGTGGCGTGATCCGGGTTGTCGAGAATTCACACCAGCTGTCCGTGCGCTACAACCATCCGCTGTTCGGCGAGGTGATCCGCCGCAGGCTCGGCATCGCCTCGGCCCGCAGGCTGCGCGGACGGCTGTACTCCTCGCTCAAGGATCGGCCGATCAATTCGGCGGCTGACCGCATCCGGCTCGCCGAATTGGCTTTGGACAGTGACAAATCCGCCGATCTGGAGCTGTTCGAGGCGGCCGCCGCCGATGCCATCGGGCTGGCGAATCTGCCGCTGGGCGAACGCTTCGCCAGGGCGGCGGTGGAGCGGCGCGGTGGTGTCGAGGCCGCCGACCTGCTCGCGCGCGCTCTGCTGTGGCAGGGCCATCGCATCGAGGCCGAACGCATGCTGGCCACCTTCGATCCCGACGAGCTCACCGAGGTGCAGGTGGCGCGCTGGGGTACCACCCGGGTGGCGAATCTGTTGTGGGCCATGGGGGATGCCGATCGGGCCGACGAGGTGCTGACGCTGGTCCGTAGCAAGGTGTCGCATCCGAAGTTCGCGGCCAGCATCGACGGGCTCGCGTCCGCCTGCGCGGTCAACGAGAACCGGATCGACGCCGCGATCACCGAGGCGGAGAAGGTGATGTCGGTCAAAGGCGCACCGCCGTGGGCGATCTGGTGGGCGTCCTTCGGCGGCGGGCTCGCGCTGACCCTGATGGGCCGGGGCGAGGCGGCCCTGCAATACGCGGCCCGTGGCCACGAGGTGGAGAGCGACATCGACGGGCTGAACCGTTTCATGTCGACGCACGCCGAGGTGCTGGCGCTGATCCTGACCGGCAATCTCGAAGCCGCCAGGCTCTGTGCCGCAGCATATTTCGGCTATTCCGCGCCGGGGCAGTATTTGGCCTGGGGCATGTCGAAGATCTTGCAGGGCACCGTCGACGTGGCGCAGGGGCGCTTCCCGGATGGCATCGAGAATCTCGAGCAGGCGCTGGCCGCACTCGCCGCCGAAGGCGCGGCGGCGTGGATGTTTCCCGCGAGAATCCGTCTCGCCGAGGCGTATTCGGCGCTGGGTCGGCCCGCCGAAGCGGCCGAGGCGATCGGCGAAGCGACCGCGCGCGGCGGCAGGCACAGTGCCGTCTACGAACCGCAGCTCGAAATCGCCCGCGCCTGGCAGGCCGCCGCGGAAGGCACCGTCACCCCGGCCATCCGCCTTGCGATGAGCGCGGCCGACGCGGCCGCCCGCTCGAACCAGCACGCGATCGAGGCCATGGCGCTGCACGCCGCAGCCCGCTTCGGTGACCACTCCGCGGCGGGGCGGCTCGCCGACCTCGCGGCGAAGGTGGACGGCAGGCTGGTGCAGGTGCAGGCCAAGCATGCCGTTGCCCTCGCCGCCCACGACGGACCCGGATTGGACGCCGCCGCAGCCGAATTCGAGCGGATCGGCGTGCTGCTCTCCGCCGCCGACGCGGCCGCCCAGGCGGCCTCGGCGCACGAGCGCGCGGGTGATCGCCGCCGTCTGCTGGAATCCGCCGCCGCGGCCAACCGACTGGCCGCGGCCTGCGGTGGTGCCAGCACGCCTGCGCTGCGGCAGGCCGCTCAGCCGCTGCCGCTCACCGCCCGCGAACGCGAGATCGCCAATCTTGTTGCGGCGGGGCTGTCCAACCGGCAGATCGCCGACCGCCTCACCGTGTCGGTCCGCACCGTGGAGGGCCACCTCTACCGCGCCTGCATCAAGATGGATGTCACCGACCGCGAGTCCCTCGGCGCGCTGATGCGCGGCGAATCTTCCGCCAACTGAACCGGTCTCAGCGCACGTGGCGGGTGCGTGGCAGACCATGGAGAGCCTGTTCGGGCGTTGCCGCATACATGTGCCACCGGCGAAAGCCGGATGGCTGAGCGCAGTCCGGGCGGGACGGTTAGCGCGCAAATGTTTGATTTGGTGGGTAGTCGGACGGCACGTAGTGACTTGTCAGCTATTCGGCGTCGTAGCTGGCGCTGAGTTCAGCGTTCAAAGTATTTGCTGCAAATCGGACATTTCGCGAAGCGCTGCCTCGTCACCTGCGGTAATAGCTGCCGCGTTCCGACTTGACAGCATCCGATCAGCTACGGATAGGGTGCGAGCGCGCAGTACGCGGGGACGTGCTGGCTGACCCAACCTGATGGTGGTGCTTCGACGTGGCTCGTCGGTATCGAGAACTGAACACTCCGGCGACCCGGCGTAGCTTGCGTCCGATCGTCGGCGCCCTGCCGCTGGCCATCGCGGTCGCCTGCGCGGGTGCGGCGGTCGCCGATCCCGGCTCGTCCACGCAGCCGGGCGTGACTACTCCGAGCACGCCGAGTACTCCGGTCGTGCCCGAGCGTTCGCCCAGCCAGCCCGGCGTCACCACCCCGAATCAGCAGGGTGCCGTCGGCCCGAAGCCCGACCCTGCCGAGGGGCAGAGCCTCAAGAACGCCCGCCCGGTCCCCACGCCGGAACCGGCGCCGCCGATCCAGCCGCAGCAGTTGCACGCCCCGGAGCCGGTCGAGCCCGTCGCACCCATCGCACCACCGCCGCGCACCCTGCGCATCGGTGATCTCACCAGCCCGGTCCCGGACGAGGTCCCCAACGATCTCCTCGACGGCGTCAACGGCACCGCCGCCGGCGTCGAGGCCGCCATCGCCACCGGCGGCCGCTCCATCGGCATCAACCCGTCCCGCTCCGACAAGATCGCCGCCGCGACTGCGGCCGGTGCGGTCGGCGGCGCACTGGGCGGTGCCGCGCTCGCGGGCATCCCGGCCGCAGTGGTCGGCGGTGT
>NZ_BJXA01000143.1 GCF_007990755.1 Nocardia ninae NBRC 108245
ACCGACGCGGGCACCCGCGGGCAGCTCGCCCAGCACCAGGCCGTCGCGGGCGACCAGCGCGTCGCGCGGATCCTCCCGGACCGGAATGGCGGCGATGGTGAAGCGCGGGTCCTGGGCGGTCGGCAAGTCCTTGTAGGAGTGCACCGCGATGTCGATGGCGCCCGCGGCCAGCTCGTCGCGCAGCGCCGAGGTGAACACGCCGACCCCGATCTGCTGCACCGGTTCCGACGACAGGTCACCGGCGGTCTTGACCACGACCAGCTCGGCCTCGTGTCCGGCGGCGATCAGCGCGTCGCGGATGGTGCCCGACTGGGTGAGCGCGAGCAAGCTGCCTCGGGTACCGATGCGCCACGGCGCACCGGTGCTGCCTGCCGTCACGTTGTCCTCTTCCTGCACGAGTGTCATGCCCGCACCCCACGGGTGCTCGGCGCGGCCATCCCGGCCTTTCGCACGGTGCCGCTGGTTCGTTCGTCCCGCGCGCTCATGCCGGGTGCCCCTGTTCGTCGGCGCGGTGGCTCGCCGTGAAGTCGTCGGCCAGCGCGATATCGGCGTCGGTGAGCAGGATGCCCGCGTGGTCGCCGATCGCGGTGATCTCCATCGGCGCGGCAACCGCCTGCGCCGCACCCGGTTTCAGCTCGAACAGCTCGCGCAATGCCTCGGCGTAGCTGTCGCCGCCCGGGGTGGAGGCCAGCTGCTTGACCCGCACCGTCGGCGCGTGCAGCAGCTTGTCGACCACCCGGCGCACCGTGCGGGCCACCTCGTCGCGTTCCGGATCGGCCAGGCTGGGCAGCCGCGAATCCAGCCGCAGCAGTTCGGCTTCGACCACCTCGGCGGCGCGCTGGCGTAGCGCGGCGACGGTCGGGGTGACCTCGGCCATCCGCTGGCCGGTCAGGTATTTGGCGAGCTCGTCGGCGACGATCGCGCGGGCGGCGGCGGTGTCGTCGGCGGCCGCGCCCGCGGCGGGATCGCGCTGCAGGGTTTCGATGTCGATGACCGTCACGCCGGGCAGTCCGGCCACCGCGTGTTCGACGTCACGGGGCAGGCCCAGGTCGCAGAACACCAACGGCCGCTCCCCCGTGGCGGATTCGAGGCCGCGCTCGCGCTCGGTCAACGCCCGGTGGGTGTCGGCCAGCGTCACCACATTGCCGACCGCGCCGGTACAGGTGATGACCACATCGGCGACGGCCATCGCCTCGGTGAGCCTGGACAGCTCCATCGCCTCGGCGGCGACGCCGTAACTGCCCGCGGTCTCGGCGAGCCGCGCGGCCCGCGCCATGGTGCGGTTCACCACGATGATCCTGCCGATACCGGCCCGCGAAAGATGCGCCACCGCAAGGCTGCCCATCGCACCGGCGCCGACGACCACCGCGGTCTGCCCGGCCAGCGGACCGAGGACGTGCTGCGCGCGATCCAGCGCCACCGACACCACCGACGCGCCGGCCCGGTCGATGCCGGTCTCCGAATGCACCCGCTTGCCGACCCGCAGCGCGTGCTGGGCCAACTCGTGCAGTGTCCGGCCGACCGCCTGCTGCGCGTCGGCGGAGGCGTAGGCGCCGCGGATCTGGCTGAGCACCTGCTGCTCGCCGATCACCATCGAATCCAGGCCGCTGGCCACCGCGAACAAGTGCTCGGCGGCGGCCTCGCTGTAGCGGACGTAGGCGTGCTTGGTCAGATCGGGCAGCGGCAACCCGGAATGCTTGGTGAGCAGGTCGCCGACCTCGGCGAGACCGCCGTGGAAGGCGTCGACTACGGCGTAGACCTCGACCCGATTGCAGGTGGAGACGATCATCGCCTCGGAGACGTGACTCGAGGTGAGCATGCGGTCGATCAGCTTGGGTCGGTCGGCGTCGGTGATGGCAACCTTTTCCAGCACCGAGACGGGCGCACTCCTGTGCGAAATCCCGACCAGAAGAACACTCATGCCAGCACCTCGCTAGCGCTCGGCGCCGGCACGCGCGTTGCACGCTGTGTCACGATTCGCTCGCTACGCTCACTCATGGAGTAACCACCGATCCCTTGCTGCTTGGCTCCGTTGCCGTATGCGAGGACGCCGTATGCGCGGCTGCCGAATGCTTGAGTGCCTGATGGATCGCCGAGGTGTGCGCGGTGGGCGCGCGGCGGCTGAGCCTGCCCGCGGCGGGGCGCGCGGCCTCGGTGTTCGTCGGAGTCTCGGTGTTCACGCGGGCCTCGGACGCGTTGTCCGCGTTGCGCACTCGCTCGAACGACAGCATCTGCAGTTCGACCGCGAGATCGACCCGGCGCAGTTCGACCGTCGCGGGGGCGATCAGCTCACAGGGCGCGAAGCTCAGGATGGATTGCAGCCCCGCCGCGACCAGCCGGTCACAGGCGTCCTGGGCCGCGTCGTCGGGCACGGTGATGACCGCGATGGTGGGCTCGAGCGCTTCGACCGCCTCGGCCAGCCCGGCGACGTCACGCACCACCAGACCGGCGACCGACAGGCCGATCACCTCGGGGTGGTTGTCGAAGATGCCGACCACGGTGAAGCCACGCCGTTGGAACCCGCCGTAGCCGACCAGCGCCCGGCCGAGATTCCCGGCGCCGACGAGCACCACGCGGTGTCCCTGCGACAGGCCGAGCACATCCTCGATCCTTGCCCGCAACCTGGCTACGTCATAGCCGACACCCCGTACGCCATTGGGTCCGAGGAAGGAAAGGTCCTTGCGCAACTTCGCCGAATTGACACCCGCCGCGACAGCGAGTTCCTCACTCGATACGATGGCAACACCTTCGTCGGCCAACGTGGCGAGGACCCGGAGATAGGTCGCCAGTCGCGCGACGGTGGCCTGCGGGATGTCCTTCTGCAGAGCCCTGCCGGAGACGCCGCCCGGCGCCTCATGCTGCTCTGTCACGTCGTCGGCTCCTCGTTCCGGCCCGATCGGGTTACGGTTCGTCGCTGGACCTCTGACCCGGGACGGTCCGGTGCCATGGTCGAAGTGTCGGAATGCTGTGTCTTTACGCGGTGGGCCCGCAGCCTCGGCAAGCGGGTCCGCGTGCCACCACCGTAACTGCTTGTGCAGCCCTTCACAAAGTCGGTGAAATTGGCCTCATTTTCCGCCGCGACCAGCGCTGCGGCGGAAACGGACAGTCATCGCTACCGGTCAGCGGCTCAGGTCGGCCCGCAATCGGGCCTCGTCAACGTCGAAATAGCTGTGCTCACGACCGTTGAGCAGCACTACCGGCAACCGGTCACCGAACTCCGCGCGCAGGCCGGGATCGGTGGCCGCGGCCGCGTCGACATCCACCGTCGCGGGCTCGATGCCGTAATCGGCGCAGATCACCCGCAGCTGGTCCAGCGCGGTCGCGCACAGGCCACAGCCGGATCTCGTCAACAGGGTCACCGAAGGTGTGGGATTGGTCATGGCGGATATTAAATCCCCTCGCCACGCCGGGATCGGTGTGCCAGGTACTGCGCTGACTGTCGGCCGACCCGGTTACTGTGGACGTGGTTCGCGCGACGGGCGGAGGTACTGGTGCCGGAACGATCGAAGGTGGCAAGGGCCGGATTCATCGCGGGACGATTCGGCGAGTTTCCGGCGCGGTGGAATCTGGGTCCGATCGGTCAGGGTCTGCAGGATCAGCTGGCCCGCATCCCGCGCAGCCCCTTCGGCCCCAGCGAGGAAGAGCTGCGGGCCAACCTGGCCGGTGAGGCCAGCGCGGACGCCGCATTGTCGCTGCACGACGCCGAATTGGCGCTGGCCGAGGCGGACGAGACCGGCCCCGAGGTGCCGCGCGACCTGACCGCGGCGGCGTTCTTCGATGTGGACAACACCATGGTGCAGGGCGCGTCGATCGTGCATTTCGCCCGAGGTCTGGCCGCGCGCAAGTACTTCAAGACCTCCGATCTGGTCGATGTCGCCTGGAAGCAGGTCAAATTCCGGGTCACCGGGCGCGAGAACAGCTCGGACATGGTCAGCGGCAAGGAGAAAGCGCTCGCGTTCATCGCCGGACGCCCCACCGCCGAACTGGCTGCCCTCGGCGAGGAGATCTACGACGAGATCATCGCCGACAAGATCTGGCCCGGCACCAGGGCGCTCGCGCAGATGCACCTGGACGCGGGCCAGCAGGTCTGGCTGGTCACCGCGACCCCGGTCGAGCTGGCCCAGGTGATCGCCAAGCGGCTCGGGCTCACCGGCGCGCTCGGCACGGTGGCCGAGAGTGTGGACGGCACGTTCACCGGACGGCTGGTCGGCGACATCCTGCACGGGCTCGGCAAGGCGCACGCGGTGCGCACGCTGGCGATCCGAGAAGGGTTGAACCTCAAGCGTTGTACCGCGTACTCGGACAGCCACAACGATGTGCCGATGCTGTCGCTGGTCGGCACCGCGGTCGCGATCAACCCCGATTCGGATCTGCGGGAAGTGGCGAAGAACCGGGGCTGGGAGATCCGCGACTTCCGCACCGGTCGCAAGGCCGCGAAGATCGGCGTGCCGACGGCCCTGGCGCTGGGCGCGGCCGGCGGCGCCGTCGCGGCCGCGGTCACCCGCCGCCGCGACCACTGAACCAACCCGTCCGGTAGCGCACCCGGCGGTCCGGCGAACGCCGGAAACCAGTGCGGCCGAGGGGTTTACCGACTGGTGCCCGGCGTTCGCCGGACCAACGGGGTCGCTACGGTCCGGTGCTGGTGGACTCCGTTCCCGAAACGATCACGAGCGCCTCAGCCGGTGAACGGGTTGCGGCGCTTGGTGAGCAGCTTGTAGAGCGTCGACTGGATGATCTCGCGGACCTGGTCGGTCACCTCGAACATGGTCATCGGGTCGTCGGCCGCCTCCGGCTCGTAGCCGGTCGTCGGGATGGGGGCGCCGAACTCGATGTACCACTTCGACGGCAGCGGCAGCGCGCCCAGCGGGCCGAGCAACGGGAACAGCGGCGTCACCGGGAAATACGGCAAACCGAGCAGCCTGGCGAGCGGCTGCAGATCGGCCAGCTTGGGGTAGATCTCCTCGGACCCGACGATGGAGCACGGGATGATCGGCACGCCGGTGCGCACCGCCGCGGCCACGAAACCGCCGCGACCGAACCGCTGCAGCTTGTAGCGATCGGCGAACTGCTTGCCGACGCCCTTGAAACCCTCCGGGAAGACACCGGTGAGCTCGCCGGAGCGCAACAATCGTTCGGCGTCCTCGCGGCAGGCCAGCGTGTGCCCCGCCTTGCGGGCGAGCGAACCGAGCACCGGGGTTTCGAAGATCAGGTCGGCGGCCAGCAGGCGCAGCGCCCGCTGCTTCGGGTGCCGGTCGTGGATGGCCAGCTGCAGCATCAGCCCGTCCAGCGGAATGGTGCCCGCGTGGTTGGCCACGATCAGCGCGCCGCCCACCTCCGGAATGTTCTCCATGCCACTGACCTGCACCCGGAACCACAACTCCGACATCGGGCGCAGCGCGGGCAACAGCACGGACTCGAGCAGGTGCTCGTCGAAACCGAACTCGTCCACCTGGTAGTCGCCGGTGATCCGGCGGCGGGCGAAGTCGGCGGTCTTGCCGATCTGCTTGCCGATCGCGCCGCGCACCAGATCCGACAACGACTGTGGCGCAGGCGGTTCGGCGGCCGCCAAGCGTTCGGTCAGCGAGGTCACCGGGCTGGGCGCTTCGCCGTGGACCGGCTCCGGCCAGCGCCGCGCGGTCGGCCGATGGCGCGCCTCGTCCTGCACGTCGTGGAGGTGGATGACTTTCGCTACGTCGTTCATTGCTGTGCTCCCGTACCGGCCCCGAGCAGGCCGAGCAGTTTTTTCTCTGCGGCATCGATCCACGCGGGATCGACTACGGGCCGCAACGCTGCGCCCCCGATGAAGTCGTCGAAGGCCTGCACCGTGGTCCAGCGCGGCACGAACCCGAGTTCGGCCCGCATCCGGGTGGTGTCCAGGCCACAACCGAAATGGAAATAGTCGAGCTGTTCGCCGGAGAATTCGCGCATCACCGGCCCCATCAGCACCCGGCCCGCGGTGCGGAACAGCGCGAACGGCACCGGTAATTCGATCCGGCCTGCCCGCCGCACCGCTTGGGACAGGGCGAGCGCGCCGTCGCCCGCGATGTTGTAGGTGCCGCCGCGACCGGTCAGCGCGGCGTGCGCCAGCGCGGCGACCGCGTCTTCCTCGTGCAGCAGCTGGATGCGCGCGTCGCGGCCGAACACCGTCGGCGTGATGGGTGAACGCAGATACTGCACGCCGCGGCCGGCCAGCCGCGGTCCGACGATCGGCGCCAGCCGCAGAATCGAGGTGGCGATATCCGGGCGGCGTCGCCCCAGCCCGCGCAGGAAACCTTCGATGTCGATCATGTCGCGCGCGAACTCACCGCGTGGCGGGGTGCGCGCGCTCATTTCCTCGGTGAATTTCGCGGGGTCCTTCGCGCTGCAGCCGTACACGGCCGACGAGGAACGCACGACGACCGTGCGCACCGTCGGCGCCTTCTGACACACCGCGAACAATTGCATCGCGCCGAGCACGTTGAGGTCCTTCATCACCGGTCGCCCGGCGCCGGCCGGCGGCCTGGCCAGCACCGCGGCGTGCACCACGGTGTCTACCGCGCCACCGTCGATCACCTTGCGGATCAACGGATTTCGGATGTCCGCGCGAACGAATTCGGCACGGCCCATGCGCCGCTGCAACTCTCGGCTCGGGGTCATCGTGTCGACGGCGATGATGCGTTCGATGTCGGGATCCTGCGCGAGACGAGCGACCACGTTCCCGCCGAAGAAGCGACTGGCACCGGTCACCAGCACGACCTTCGGCGCGTGTCCGTCTCGAGCGTCAGAAGCCACCGCATCCCACCTTGGCAAGCCCCCATTTCATTTATTTCCCCGGTTCCTAGGGTAGCCGCTGCGTTCACGGGTTCCGTTGGGATTAACAAGGATCTAACGATGACTTCGGTCACCTGACACACGGCGTAGTTTCAAAATTCGGTATTTCAAACAAAAAGGCCCGCCACCTGACGGTGACGGGCCTTCGAGCTGACGCGCAGCGCTTACTTGCCGAGTTTGCGCCGCTGCACGCGTGTGCGGCGAAGCAGCTTGCGGTGCTTCTTCTTCGACATGCGCTTGCGGCGCTTCTTGATCACAGAACCCATAGGGTTGTTCCTCGCGTCTCTCTACTCGGCGCGCACGCTACACACGTACGCCAACTGACCGGTCGCTCGGCAAGCCTCACGCCCAGTGTCCGCGCCGCCGGGTACCACCGGACACCACAAAGTGATGCCACCGGCGGGCGAACACGAACCGAGGGTCCATCGTACCGGCACGTCCAGCTAGCTTCGAAACCGCCTGATCCAACGCCGCCGGACGCGGTCCGTCGGCGGGCCGCACCCCGTGGAGCGCGGTCGGATCAGTAGTTCATCCGGCGTCGAAGTAGGACGTCTCCAGATAGTCGTGCACCGCTTTGGCGTGTACCCGGAACGAACGACCCACCCGCACCGCGGGCAACTCACCGGAATGCACAAGCCGGTACACCGTCATCTTGGACACTCGCATCAGGCTCGCCACCTCGGCGACCGTGAGGAACTGAGTGCCGCCGAGCATGGGTTGACCCTGCGACCCGGAACCACCTTGCGTCCGGGAACCAGCCCGGGCGCCTGAGGGACCTGAGCCACTCGAACTTCCTGAGCTACTTGCAGACATCTTGTTAGACATCATTGCACCATTGACCTCCGGCACGTCCGCGCCGCCGGCTTCCCCACCGGCGGAACAGACACGCACGTGCTCCTTGAAGCTTAGCGGGACCAGTGGTGTTACTGCGACGGGAGTGAGAAATCAGCTTTTCCCTTCGGAAACCAACCGGTCGCGCGCTGTTTATTCGGCGGCCGTGCCCTGCTCGGCGGAACGCTGCTTCGCGGCGTGCAGCGCCTCCAGGAAGGCCGAGCGGACCCCGCCACGCTCGAGCTCGCGGATCGCGGCGGCGGTGGTGCCCGCCGGCGAGGTGACCGCGGCCCGCAACTCCACCGCGCTCTGCTCGGACTCGTCGAGCAGCGCCGCCGCGCCGACCATGGTCTGCACCACCAGCTGGGTGGCCACCTCGCGGGTCAGTCCGAGACCGACGCCCGCGTCCACCATGGCCTCGACGACCAGGAAAAAGTAGGCGGGCCCCGAGCCGGAGACCGCGGTGACCGCGTCCATCTGCGACTCCGCGACGGTCACCACCTTGCCGACCGCGCCGAGCACCTCGGTCACCAGCTCCAGCTGTGGCGCCCGCGTGTGCCGCCCCGGTGCGATGACGCTCATGCCCTGGCCGACCAGCATCGGGGTATTCGGCATCACCCGGACCACCGGGAAACCGGCGGGCAGCTTCGCCTCCAACCGCGCCGTCGGCACGCCCGCGGCCAGCGAGACCAGGATCTGGTCCCGGTCGTTGCCGACGCTCGGGTCGTCGCTGAGGGCGGCCTTGCCCAGCGCGGTCATCACCGCGTCCACGTCCGCGGGCTTGACCGCGACGACCAGCAGGTCCGCGCCGACCGCGGCATCGGCCACCGAATCGGTCACCCGCACACCGAAGCGCTCGGCGATCTGCGCGCCGCGCTCCGGAAAGGTCTCGACGACAACCAGGTCCTTTGCCAGCCGCCCCGATTCGAGCAGACCCGCAATAAGCGCCTCCCCTATGCGCCCGCCACCGATAACCGCAATTCGCATATCCGCCTCTCCGCGCCTTTTGCCGGTCGTAGGTACCGCTCTAGTTACATCGCGGGCCGCCGGTCAGGTATCCGGCACAGTTCTGGGCGTACCCCTGGAGTTACCCATGTACTGGCCAAATCAGATGTTACGTTCCGTAAAACCGAATCAGCGACGCCGTCGGCCGGGCTGAGAGTACGCGTGATCCTCAGCGAACCGGAATCAGCGCCAGCTGGCGGCTCTGTGCGACCACGGCGCCGGTGGAGTCGAGCACCAGCTGATCTTCGTCGAACATGCGGCCGCCGACCTCGTGGGTGGTCGCGATGACGCGCAGCCAGCCGGGGGCGGGCTTGCGGCGCAGGAAGCTGACCATCTGGACGGTAGGCGACCAGCCGTAGTGGCCGAGGTTGTACGGCACCGGCGGGCTGATGTCGGTGGCCATCATCGCGAAGAACATGGCGACGTCCGGGTCCTGCTCGTCGGCGGGCCGCGGGCGCATCCACAGGCGCAGTCGTGGTTCGGCGGTTTCGCCGTCGAGGAAGCGGGCCCACTCCCGGTCGATGTAGAGGTCGGCGGCCTGGCCGACGTGCACGATCCGGCCCATCGGGGAGCCCGGCTCGTAGCCGACCGCGTCGGCCGGTGGCTCGACGGGCATGTCGCTGTGCTCGCGCGCGAACCGGGGCTCGGCGTCGTCGAGGTGGCCGAAGGTGAGGGCGGTGCGCACCAGTGTGCGGCCGTTCTGGATCAGGTTCACGTCGGCCAGGCAGATCTGCCTGCCGATCTTGCGGATGTGCACCTCGTATTCGACGTCGCCCGGATCGGGTGCGCCGAGGAAGTCGGAGCTGGCGACGATCGGTGCCATGCCGGCGAGTGCCGGATCTGTCACGCGCAACCATTTCAGTCCCGCCGACGCGCTGGCCGCGACCATGGTGCCGCCGTGCACCTTCTTGCCGATCGTCCAGGTCTTGCCGATGGTGCCCAGGTAGCGGCCGGTATCGGGGATGTTCGGGGCCAGCTCGGTCAGCGTGAGTACCTGGCTGAACGGGGCATCGGTCGCGGTGACCTGTGTCAGTCCCAGCTCCGTCGTCATCGTCACTCCTGTCGTCCAGCTGCCGCGTCGGCGATCAGGGTTGCTGATACGCGGCGTTCGTACAGCGTAGAACGAGCGGGCTCCGCATGCGCATTCCACTCGGCCGGACGGCAGCGACGTGCGTCACAGTGCCAGGTCAGGCGTGACGGGCCGAGGTCGGCGCGGGCGCGGTCTGTCCATTGAGATGCAGCCGCGCGAAGGCGAGGGTGCGGTGCAGCATGGCCGCGCGGGCCTGCGTGGTCCGGGCATTCTGCGTGTTGATCTCGGCGACCGCCTGACCGGCGAAACCGTTGCGTACCAACGTGTCACACACCTCTACGCACGGCTGGGTGCCTTCGCCGGGGACCAGATGCTCGTCGTGCGCGGCGCCGCGGCCGTCGGCCAGATGCAGGTGCGCCAAGCCCTGACCCATCCGGGCGGCCAGCGCCAGGGGGTCCGCGCCCGCGGTCGCGGTGTGCGAGAGATCCAGGGTGTAGTGCTCGAAACCGGTGTCGGTCGGGTCATAAGACGGACTGAACGCGGTGAGCCCGACGCCCGGCCCGCCCCGGCGCTCCAGCCGTTTGACCGAGCGGGCACCGCGCCCGAACAGGGTGTCGGCCCGCATCGGGAACATGTTCTCCACCGCCACGATGACCGGGCTGTGCTCCTCGAGCTCAGCCACCTGGGCGGCGAAGTTCTCGGCGTAACGCCGCTGCCAGCGGAACGGCGGATGCACCACCACGGTGCGCGCGCCGAGCGCCTCGGCGGTGCGCACGCTGCGTTCGAGTTTGGCGACCGGATCCGAGCCCCACACCCGCTGCGAGATCAGCAGGCACGGCGCGTGGATCGCGATCACCGGCACGTCGTACTTGCGGACATAGGACTGCACGGTGGCGATGCTCTGGCTGGCCGGTTCGGCCCAGACCATCAATTCGATGCCGTCGTAACCGAGCTCGGCCGCGTACCGGAAGGCCGCCTCGGTGTTCTGCGGGTACACCGACGCGGTGGAGAGCCCGACGAGGATCTGGCGCCGATCCGGCGCACCCTCGGACTCCCCCGGCGTGACCGCCGCGGGTCGCGCCCCGGCAGCGGGGGCGCGGTGCACCCTGGTCTGGTCTGCCTGTCCGGTTTTCCCCACTGGCGCTCCCTGCCTCAGTTCGTACTGAGCAGAAAGGCTAGCGGCCCCAGCGTGACGAATACGCCGACAACGACCGCAATCACAGTGCTCAGCACGTCGTCGGTCCGGCGCAGGATCCGTACCAGCGCCACCAGACCGAGGATCACGATCATCGCCAGGGCCAGCGCCACCCAGGGGAGCATCTCCCACATCCGCTCGAAACCCTTGAACAGCAGCATGCCCGCGACGGCCGCGCCGGTGCTCTGACCACCCAGGATCATCCACTGGCGGCGGTTGGCGTCGTACTCGGCCTTCCTGGCCGCCCGGGCCGACCGGCGCGGCGTGGCGTGCTCGGACTGCTCGTCCTCGTCGAGGTCGTCGAGGTCGTGCTCGGCGTCCAGGTCGACCGGCTCGAAGAAATCGGTTTTGCCGTCGTACATCTCGAGCTCGTCGACCGGGGCGCGGCCCGAATCGCGTTTGCCGCGACCGCGTTTGCCCCGCCCGGCGGCGTCGGCCGCACGTTCGGCGCCCGCGCGTTCGGCCCGCTCGACACCGTCCCTGAGCAGATCGCCCGCGACCGTCTGGCCGGAAACGAGCTGCTGGTCCTGGCTGGCCAGCGACCAGGCGGCGGTCGAAATACCCTCGACCTCGGGCGGCGGGTCATTGCGTTGTGGCGCATCGGGTTTGCGTCTTCGCGCCGACCAGGCGGGCAGGGCGCCCTCGGCAGACCCGTTGCGCTGTGGTGCTCTTCGCGGCGGTTCCGGCGGCGGCTCGGGCGTCGGCGCCC
>NZ_BJXA01000144.1 GCF_007990755.1 Nocardia ninae NBRC 108245
CGATCTCGCCGTCGTAGGACTGGGCCCTGGTGCGCAGCGTGTCGACCTTGCCGACCAGCCGCGCGACACCCTCGCGCCGGTCCGCGATGGCTCGCACCGCGGCCAGGTGCGCCTGCTCGGCGGCCTTGGCGGAGTGCTCGCGTTCGGCCAGCGCGTCGCGGGCCGCCTCCAGCGTCTCGGTCGCGATCTCGACCGCCTCGCGCAGCTCGGCCTCCTCGGCCTCCACCCGCTCGGCTTCGGCCTCCAGCTGCTCCGGGTCGCGTCCGCTGCCGACCGGCGTCTCGGTGTCGAGGTGGCGGGCGCGGTCCTGGGCGATCCGGATGGTCGCGTTGACCCGCTCGGCCAGCGCGGAGAGCTGGAACCAGATCTGGGCGGCGGCCTCGGCGCTCGGCGTCAGCCGGGACAGCTGGAATTCCTGCTGCGCCAGTGCGGCATTGGCGGCGTCGAGTTCGCTCTGCACGTTGATGTGCTGCTCGCGCGCGTAGGCTTCCTTGCTCTGCTGGCTCTCCAGTTCGCCGCGGCGGGTCACCAGGTCGTCGGCGGCCAGGCGAAGGCGCGCATCGCGCAGGTCGGCCTGCACGGTCTGCGCGCGCCGGGCCACCTCAGCCTGCCTGCCGAGTGGTTTGAGCTGGCGGCGCAGTTCGGTGGTGAGGTCGGTGAGGCGGGCCAGGTTGGCCTGCATCGCCTCGAGCTTGCGGACGGCCTTCTCTTTGCGCTTGCGGTGCTTGAGCACGCCCGCGGCCTCTTCGATGAACGCGCGCCGGTCTTCCGGTCGCGATTCGAGAATGGCCGAGAGCTGGCCCTGGCCGACGATGACGTGCATCTCGCGGCCGATGCCGGAGTCGCTGAGCAGTTCCTGCACGTCCATCAGCCGGCAGGAGCTGCCGTTGATCTCGTATTCGCCGGCGCCGTCGCGGAACATCCGCCGCGTGATGGACACCTCGGCGTAGTCGATGGGCAGCGCGCCGTCGGAGTTGTCGATGGTGAGGGTGACCTCGGCGCGGCCGAGCGGCGCCCGGCCCGCGGTGCCCGCGAAGATCACGTCCTGCATCTTGCCGCCGCGCAGCGCCTTCGCGCCCTGCTCGCCCATGACCCAGGTCAACGCGTCGACCACATTGGACTTGCCGGAACCGTTCGGACCGACCACACAGGTGATCCCCGGCTCCAACCGCAGCGTCGTCGCGGACGCGAAGGACTTGAAGCCCTTCAACGTCAGGCTCTTGAGATGCAAGTTCGACGACCTTTCCGTTTTCGTCGGTTCCGCAAGCTGCCCGTTGCCGGGCCCGTCGCGCACGCCGACCCGTTCTGCCTGATCAACAGAGGCGGGCGACCAGTCATGGTATCCATCGAGTGCCGAGCACCGCGGACGCGGGACGGCCCCCGTGGCCGCGCGGCGGTTCGGCGACACACGTAGGTTATCGAGTCATCCCGCGATATCCCGTATTTCAATGTGCCCGAAGTTTGCCGGACGCGTCGTCCCTAGTGTCTACCGCACCGGATCCGATGCCGCGACCGACGCGCCCACCACATGCGGGACCATAGCGCGCGCAGACGACACGCGTGCCGCCCGCAGGTAACGAATGCGGGCATCTTGTTCGACCTCAGCGGAACCTTTACACCAATAGACCGACCGACTCGCCGGACGCCCTGCCACACGGCGTTGTCGCCGCATACGATCCAGTCTGATTCGCCAGCGGGAATGTTTGGAGCGCCACAGGATGCCAGCCCCAGCCGGGACCAGTACGGCGTTCCGGCTTGCCCGCATCGCGCTGCTGCTGCTCGGTAGCCTGCTGTTCCTCTACGCGTGTGAGAACAGCAGGAGCGCGCTGCTGGCGGACAAGTGGGTTGAGGTCGCCATCGCGGGCACGCTGTTGGCCGCAGGGTTGGGGGCGGCCTGGTTCGAGGTCAAGTTGACCGACTATCTCGATGAGGAAGACGAGTCTCGGGCGGTGCGGGCCGAAAGTCGTAGGGGGCGGGCGGAGATGCGCGGGGGGCACGCCAAAGATCGTGCGGCGACCAGAGATCCTGCGGGGGCGACAGGTCGTGCTGGGGCGAAGGGCCGTGCGGGGGCGCACGGTCGGGCGGGAGCGAAGAGTCGTGCCGTGACAGGCAAGGATCGCGCCGAAAACCGGGAGTTCCTGGTCGAATCGGAGGGCTGGTCGATGCGCGCCAAGATCGCTCGCTCCGGCGATCTCATCTTCCACGGTCATGATCTGGGCGGCACCTATCCCGCCTACGAATGGATGTGGATCTTCCACCCCGATACCTTTCCCGAGATCCGGGCCGCCCTCGGTGATGACGAAGGCGAAATCCTGGAACTGCTCGAAGAGGTTGTCCCGCAACTGGATCGGCACGGCAGGCATGATCCCGGTGCCTGGCTGCGCGCGCACGACATTCCGGCTACCTATCGCGAGAAGGGTGTCAGCGCCACGCAGGAAACTCGGGAACTGCCGGTCCTGCGGCCCGGTCTCCCCCAGCCGGCGCCCCGGCGCGACGTGCCCGTTTCCGCGCGAGTGCACCGCAATGAGCCACCACCCAGTCGCGAGTACCGTGGTGCCGCGCCGGTATTCGATGAAGACCCCATCGAGCCGGACGCACCGACGCACGCCCGTCGAGACACTCTCGCACCCGCTGGATTTCGGGATGAAGACGCCGGACCTGGCTGGCCACAGCGGGATCCGGAGCCCGCGCAGTCGCGATGGCATGCCGAAGCAAGCGCACCGTATGACGAGATTACGCCTACACCCGGTGCGGAACCCGCGCGGTGGCGTTCCTCGGCTCCGACTCCACGCGAAGACTTCGAGCCCGTCCGGCCGCGGTACGAGGAGCCGGAACCAGCGCGCGCACGGTGGAATTCCGGGACCGCCGCATTTCCGTCCCGCGAAGACCATGAGCCGGCCAGGTCACCTTACGGGCTGCCGGAACCAGCTGGCACACCGTGGAATTTCGGTGCCGCCCCGTATGCGCCTCGCGAAGACTACGAACCCGCCCGGCCACCTCACGAACAGCCGGAACCAGCACGCGCACAGTGGAATCCTGGAGCCGCCGCGTATCCGCCGCACGAAGATTTCCAAGCCGCTCGGTCACCTTACGGGGAACCGGAACCCGCTCGCGCACAGTGGCCTTCCGCCGCACCGACATATTCGCCGCGTGACGACTTCGCGCCCGCGGCACCTCCGTACGAGGCTGCGGCATTGTGGCATGAGGATCCCGCACCGTCCTACGGCGATCCCGCACCGTCCTACAGCAACCCCGCATTGCTCTACGAGAATCCCGCACCGTCTTACGAGAATCCCGCAGCGTACGAGAATCCCGCAGCGGCGTACGACGACCCCGCACCGCACTGGCCGACCCGGGACGAGACCGCACGTCCCCCTCTCGAGCGGCGCAACTCCAAACGGTCTCAGCACGCGCAGCCGGACAGCGAGTGGCCGCACCACGACTCCGAACCCGCGCGGTCGCCGTACGAGGACCCGGCCGCCGCGCGGGCACGGCGGGAGCGTCTCGACGCGATCCAGGCACAGCTGGAGAACCCCGCGCCGGCGCCGGCGGAGCGGCCGTATCGCAGGGATGCCGCTCAGCCCCAACACCATTCGCGGCGCAGAGAACCTGATCCCCTGCCGCTGCAGCGCAGAGGTAGTTCGCCCCTGCCGGACGACTATCCGGCAGCCCCGCGCTACGAGCCGCTGTCACCATCCCGGCAACGATCCGCGCCGGATGCCGAGCCGTCCTGGCCCGCGCGATCCATGCCCCGTCAGCGGCAGGCGCCGCCCGAGCCGCCACCGCGGCAGCGCGACGAATACTCCGGGTGGGCGGATCAGCCGCCCGCCGAGTACGACGAGCCGCCCGCGCGCCGCCACCGACGGTCGAGCCCGCCACCGAATTCCGCGGGCACCGGTCGGCACGCCCAATCACACAGCGCTACCCCACGCTGGCCGTAGGCCGGTTCACTCTGCGCGCCGCTCCGACCGCTGCCGCTACCTCCGAGGTTCCGGCACCGAGGGTGAGCTAGCCGCTGCAAACAGGTGCCACACGCCGACGGCCCTCGTCAGCTGACCAGGCTCAGTTCAGGCGACCGCGCCCAACTCAGCGGGCCAGGCCCAGTTCGGGCGACCGCGCCCAGGCGGGCCGACCATGCTCACTGCGGCCAGCCTGGCTCAGCCTGGGCGATCACGAACAACGCAGGCGACCTGGCTCAGCTCCGGCGACCATGCTCACCTCAGGTGACCCCGCTCAACTGAGGTGAGCACGCTCAGTCCGAGCGGCCGTGCTCAGCGCAGGGGACGCGAGCACCGACCCGACTCGAACCCGGTCAGCATGCGGAACACCAGGACCGCGCCCCACGGCCCGATCACCCAGATCGGCCACGGGTAGGTGAACTCGCCAACGCTCAGCGAGATAGCACCCCAGATCAGCAGGACGAGCACGCTGACACCGAGCCAGCTGCTGCCTTCGATTTTCTGCCAGATCGGGATGCGAGACCCCGAGTCCGCTTTCGACGCAGTCTCTTTCGGCAGCTTGGGCAGATCCGACAGCACCAGCTGCAGATCGTCCGTGGTCGTGGTCGCGTACACCTTCGCGGCGCGCTCGTCGTACTCGGCGAGGTCGATCCGGCCGTCCTCCAGGTGCCTGGTGAGCAAGCGCACCACCTTCTCACGTTCGGCGTTCGAGGCGCGGGTACCGGGCGATATGTCCATACCGAATTTCCTTATCGACGGTTCCAACCTCCACAGTGGAATATCTTCAAGCATGAACCCTCCACTATGGAATGTCAACCCAACGGCCGTCCGATGCCACCCGGCGGTGGTGTCGCCCTGCCGAGCGCGGCAGTATGGACGGTGCTCAGCTCGCGGGCGCACCGGTTCCGCGTCGACGAAATCTCCTAGGAGGCATAGGTGTCGGAAACCGTGCGCGGTGTCATCGCCCGCAGCAAAGGCGCGCCGGTCGAGATCGTCGACGTGGTGATCCCCGATCCCGGCCCGCACGACGTGGTGGTGCGGGTGCAGGCCTGCGGCGTCTGCCACACCGATCTGCATTACCGCGAGGGCGGCATCAACGACGAGTTCCCGTTCCTGCTCGGGCACGAGGCCGCGGGCATCGTCGAGACCGTCGGCGACGCGGTCACCCACGTCGAGGTCGGCGATTACGTGGTCCTGAACTGGCGGGCCGTCTGCGGCGAGTGTCGGGCCTGCAAGCGCGGCCGTCCCTGGTACTGCTTCGCGAGCCACAACGCGAGCAAGAAGATGACCCTCACCGACGGCACCGAACTGAGCCCCGCGCTCGGCATCGGCGCCTTCGTCGACAAGACGCTGGTGCACGAAGGACAGTGCACCAAGGTCGATCCCGCCGCCGACCCCGCGGTCGCCGGGCTGCTCGGCTGCGGCGTGATGGCGGGCATCGGCGCGGCGATGAACACCGGCAACGTCTCCCGCGGCGACACCGTCGCGGTGATCGGCTGCGGTGGTGTCGGCGACGCCGCCATCGCCGGCGCGCGGCTGGCCGGCGCTAAGACCATCATCGCGGTCGACCGGGACCAGCAGAAGCTGGACTGGGCCACCGATTTCGGCGCGACCCACACCGTCGACGCGACCAGCGAGGACGTGGTCGAGAAGATCCAGGAGTACACCGACGGCTTCGGCGCCGACGTCGTCATCGAGGCGGTCGGCCGCCCGGAAACCTGGAAGCAGGCGTTCTACGCCCGCGATCTGGCGGGCACCGTGGTCCTGGTCGGTGTCCCCACGCCGGACATGACCCTGGACATGCCGCTGATCGACCTGTTCTCCCGCGGCGGCGCGCTGAAGTCCTCCTGGTACGGCGACTGCCTGCCCGAACGCGACTTCCCGACCCTGGTCGACCTGCACCTGCAGGGCCGCCTGCCGCTGGAACGCTTTGTCACCGAACGTATTTCACTCGACCAGGTGGAGGCGGCGTTCGCCGCGATGCACACCGGCGATGTGCTCCGCTCGGTGGTGGTCCTGTGACGAACATCGAACGCGTCGTCACCTCCGGCACCTTCTCCCTCGACGGCGGCACCTGGGACGTGGACAACAACGTCTGGCTCATCGGCGACGAGCACGACGTCCTCATCATCGACGCGGCGCACAATGCGGACGCGATCGCCGAGGCCGTCGGCACCCGCAACGTCGTCGCCATCCTGTGCACGCACGGCCACGACGACCACGTCACCGTCGCACCGGAATTGAGCACCCGGCTCGACGCCCCCATCCTGCTGCACCCCGCCGACGACCCGCTCTGGCGGATGACCCACCCCGACGTCGACTACCGCTCACTGGCCGACACGGCCCGAATCACCGTGGGCGACATCGACATCGACATTCTCCACACCCCCGGCCACTCCCCCGGCTCGGTCTCCCTGCACCTGCCCGAGGCCGCCGCCCTCTTCACCGGCGACACCCTGTTCTCCGGCGGCCCCGGCGCCACCGGCCGCTCCTACTCCGACTTCGACACCATCATCGCCTCGATCCGCGACCGGCTACTCACCCTCCCCGACGAGACCACCGTGCACACCGGGCACGGCGGCACCACCACCATCGGCGCCGAAAAACCTTCCCTCGCCGACTGGATCGCCCGCGGCCACTAATTCCCTTGCCGTCACCCACGGTGCCGTTGCTATGGTGCCGGGCGTGACTTCACCCGAGGCGTCCAGACTCTAGCCACCTGTCGAACGACCAGGTGGCGTCCCTCGCCATGCGCGAATCGACCTGCCTACCCGGTCGTTCGGCCCTGAGCGTCGTCCCATCGGGGCGATTTCTGCTCTGCCTCCCTCCGTTGCCGCTTTTGCGCCGGAGGGCGGCGTGGTGTCGAACAGAGTCTGGGAGTCTTTGCATGCCTGTTGTCATTTTCGTGTTGGGTGTCGCCGTATTCGCTCAGGGGACATCGGAATTCATGTTGTCGGGGCTGCTCGAGCCCGTCGCAGCGGATGTCGGAGTTTCGCTCGGCTCGGCCGGGTTGCTGACGTCGCTGTTCGCCGTCGGAATGATCGTCGGCGCGCCACTGATGGCGATGGTCGCCGGTCGTTGGCCTGCCCGGTACGCGCTGACCGGATGCTTGTCGTTGTTCATCGCCGCGCACGTCGTCGGCGCACTCACCACCGCCTTCGGCGTGCTGCTCGCCACCCGCGTGGTCGCGGCGGTGGCGAACGCCGGATTCCTCGCGGTCGCACTCGCCGCGCTCCCCGCCCTCGCCGGTCCGCATCGGGTCGGTCGAGCGACCTCCATCATCCTGTCCGGAGTGACACTCGCCTGCATTGCCGGCGTCCCCGCCGGAGCCTTCCTCGGGCAGGAACTCGGCTGGCGATCGGCCTTCTGGGCAGTCGTCGTCGTGAGTGTGCCCGCCCTGGTCGGCACTTGGTCGCTGGTTCGAACGGAAACCGGGAAAGCGGAAGCGACCGATGGAAGTTCCCTGTGGGGAGAGTGGCGCACGCTGGGTCTGCCGCGCGTGCGAATCATGCTGGTACTCGGCGCAGTGGTGAACGCAGCGACCTTCGCCACCTTCACCTACCTCGCGGTGATCACCACCAACATCAGCGAAGCAGGACCCGGATGGGTGCCGATAATGCTTGCCCTCTTCGGAATCGGATCGTTCCTCGGCGTCACACTCGCCGGCCACTACGCCGACCGATCCGCCCACATCATTCTCTCGACGGGATCAGTTGCCCTACTGATCATCTGGACCACAACCGCCCTGATCGCCGACTACCTCCCCGGCCTCCTGGCCATGGCAACAATCAGCGGTGCCACCTCCTTCGCCGTCGGCTCCACAGTGATCGGCCGCATCGTCACCACCGCAACCCCAACCGCCCCACGCCTGAGCGGCGCCTTCGCCACCGCCGCCCTCAACATCGGTGCCGCCCTCGGCCCAGCCACCGCAGGCCTGGCTATCACCGCGACGGGCACAACCACATCCGCCCTATGGACCAGCGCAGCCCTATCCGCTGCCGCCACCACCCTCACCCTCTTCACCCCGACCCAAAAGCCCAGCACACGCTGACCATGTCCGCAAGTGGCACATGACGGTGGCAAACGTCGAGTGGTCCACACCATGGTGTGCCACTCACGGCTGTGTCTAGGTCAGCCCACCCGTAGTTGCTCGTCGCCGAAGTCGGCGACGAGCTTCAGCACCCCGCCGAGCGCGGATACATACCGATCCAGCACGTCCCGAGTGGACACCTCACCCTGCTCGATCTGCGACACCCTGGCCACGGACACACCCATCTGTTCCGCTACCTGCTTCTGGTTGAGGCCGCGATGCTTCCGCAGCTCCGCAAGACGCCAGCCACGCGCGCGATCTTGCAGGTGCTCGACACCTTCTTCGAAGCCTTCGGGCCCGCCCGCCGCGTCGATTGCGCGTTCGAGGTGTCCGGTGTCGCGCCAGCGCCGATGTGTGGTCATTGGTGCGACTCCTCAGCTCGCTCGATCAGGTAAGCGTCGTACAGTCTTTCGGCTCGCGGTATCGCTTCCCGATACCACAGCTGCCACGCGCCGGATTTGTCTCCCGCCACCAGCAGAATGGCCGATCTCCACGGGTCGAAGACGAACAGTATGCGGATCTCGCTCTTCCCTGCGGACCCGGGCCGCAGCTCCTTCATATTCGCAATCCGCGATCCGGCGATGCTGTCCACGAGCGGCCGCCCTTGCGCGGGACCGCTTCGCTCCAGCAGCAGGATCGCTTGGTTGACCAGGGTGTGCGTTGCGCGGTCGGTCTGCCATAAAGCATCGAGGAACTGCTCTACCTCGTCGGTTATGAAGATCTCCCACTCGTCCATTGACGGTACCTCCCCCACGTCCGCAATTCAAGGATTTCCTTAACAGGCTTGATCGAGCGAATCACGTTGCAGGGTAAGTTGCGGGTCCGACACGGAGCGCTTCACCAGCATCGATGGCACGGGCAGCAGCCCCCGCTGGGCCGAGTGGGCACGTCAGGTCTACCGCGCGTGCGATTCGTGCTGGTGCTCGGCGGCGTGGTGAATGTGGCGGGTCAGAGGATGGCGAAGGCTACTACGAGGCCGAGGGCGAAGTGGGCGGCGGCTACTACCAGGACTTCGGTGGTGTAGGTGTCGGCGTGCAGGGCGGCGCCGATGTCGATGCCGAGTGCTTTTTCGAGGACGCGGACCGAGATCACCTGGGCGATGATGCCGACGAGGCCGTAGACGAGGGCGGCGATGAGGCCTTCGGAGAGTTTGCCGCCGCTGCCGACCGCCAGGATGGCGAGCACGACGATGAAGGCCATGCTGATCATGCCTGCGGCGGTGACGATGATCGCGTTGGGCTTGCCCTCGACGACGAGCCCGCGCAGGTGGCCGGGGGTGGTCAGGTCGATGGCGTAGAACCCGACGAGCATCAGGACCAGACCGATGAGGGCGTAGAGGATGATGGCTCCCACGCCCTCGCCGAGCGAGCTCCAGTACCCCGATTCGAGGGCGACTGCGGTCATCATGATCCTTCCGAAAGTGTTGGCTACGAAGAGTATGTGCGGGCTACGGGGTGACGATGCGGTGCGGGACGAAGGCCGAGCCGTCGTCGGTGATGAGTCCGGCGGTCTCCCGGATGCCGAGCCCCGCCGCGGTGTCGCCGACCATCCAGGCACCCAGCACGGGGCGCATGTCGTCGAACTCCGGTAGCGGATCCAGCAATTGGTAGACGTAACCCTCTTCGCCGTAGATACCGCCGGTGGCGGTTTCCAGGCCGGCGCCGACGATGGTCATGTTGGCGCCTTCGCGACCCAGCTTCGGCTTACGGATGTACTCGGTGAGCTCGTTGGGCTGATCGAGGTAGGCGGGCAACAGGTTCGGATGCCCGGGATACATCTCCCAGAGGATCGCGAGGATCGCCTTGTTGCTGAGCAACGTCTTCCACAGCGGTTCGATCCACATGGTCTGCGGCAGACTGCCGACGACCCGCTTGCCGAAGTCGTCGTCGAGGGCCCACTCCCACGGGTAGAGCTTGAAGATCGCCTCGATCGGCGCCTCGGCCAGATCGACGAAACGCTCCAGCTCCGTGTCGAATCCGACCTCTTCGATCGGCAGCGCGATGGTGTCGAACCCGGCCTCGGCCGCGGTCTCCTGCACGTAGGCGGTGGTGACGTTGTCCTCGCCGGTGGCGTCGGCCCCGGACCAGCTGAAGTGCAGCTGCGCGGTCGGCAGGGTGTCGCGCAGCTCGGTCCAGCGCTCGACGAGCTTCTCGTGCAACGAATTCCATTGATCGCCGCCGGGATAGCGCGCGGTCAGCCAGTGCCACTGCACAATTGCCGCTTCGAGCAGCGAGGTCGGCGTATCCGCGTTGTACTCCAGCAGTTTCGCCGGCCGACGCGCGTCGTAGCGCAGGTCGAACCGCCCGTACACGTAAGGGTCGTTGCGCCGCCAGGATTCGGTGATCGGCGCCCAACTCCATTCGGGCAGACCGAAATCCTTGAACCGCTCGGTGAGCACGACATGTTCGACGGCGTTGAGGCACATCGAGTGCAGCAGCTCGACATCGGCTTCGAGCGCGAGGATCTCGTCCATCTCGAACTCGTAGTGCACCGACTCGTCCCAGTACGGCCGCGGCTGACCGCTGGCATCGCGACCGGGCACACCATAGACCAGGCCCTGGCTCTCGGTGATCTGCTGCCAATCCGGCCGGGGCGTACTGCGTATCCGCCGCACTACGATCCCCCGCCGGTGCTCTTGCTGCCGAGCCCGCCGCGCTGAATGGTGGTGCCGCTCTTCGTCTTTATCTCGGCACTCTTGGGTTTCACGGTGGTGCCACCCGTGGGCGGCTGGCCGATGGTCGATGTGCCGCCGTAGTGGTAGCGATACTGCGGCCCGCCACCGAGGATGATCAGGCCGGGACTGACGCCACCGACGAAACCGGGACGTCCGTCGCCGCAGTAGCGGTCCTCGACCACGATCTCCTGACCGTTCTCGACCTTCACACACGACGCGGTGACCTTGTCCGGCGCGGAGATCGCCCGGTAGGCGAGGTAACCGCCGCCGACCAGCGCGGCGACGCCGACGATCGCGACACCGCCGATCATCACCCGCTTGCGCGTGCGCTTCTTCGCTTCGTCGGCCGCGGCGGCGGCCCGCTGCGCTTCGGCGGCCC
>NZ_BJXA01000145.1 GCF_007990755.1 Nocardia ninae NBRC 108245
CCGCCGAGCAGTTGGCCGCCCATGATGATGCCCGCCCCGATACCGACGTCACCGTGCAGATAGATCAGGTCCGACAGTCCCGCGGCGACGCCGCGCTCCCGCTCGGCCAGCGCGCCGAGGTTGGCGTTGTTGCCGACGACGACCCGCAGCCCGAGGTCCAGTTCCCGAGTCAGGCTCGCGCCGAACGGAACATCGACCCAGCCGATGTTCGGCCCGTACCGGACGACGCCGTCCTCCTCGCGCACCATCCCGCAGAAGGCCACGCCCACACCGACACACACGGCGTCGCGAGCCGCCTTGTCGATCATGTCGCGGGCCATGCCCGCCAGCGTGGCGATCACGTCCTCCGGATCGAAAGTGCCACGCGGGCGGGTGGTTTCGACCTGGTCGAGGACCAGCCCACCCAAACCGACCCGGGCAGCGGCCAGCCGGTCGGCGCCGACGTCGAGGGCGATGACGTACACGCGCGCCGACTCCGGCCGGACCACCAACGACGGACGCCCCGCTTTACCGGTCTGCCCCGGCAGTTCCTCGCGCACCAGCCCTACTGCGGCGAGGTCGGCCGTCAACGCCAGAATGGTGCTGCGGTTCAGCCCCATTCGCTCCGCGAGCGTGGCCCGCGAGACCGGACCGTCGCGATGGACGTGCCGGAGCAACACAGCCAGATTGCTCTTGCGGATCTCATCCGGAGATGGGGCTGCGCGCATTCACCGTCCTTCGCCGCGGAATGGGTTATCTACGAAGTAGCGTTCGTTTGCGCGACAAGGCGTCTACTCCGGCCGCCAAGAGCAGCACGAATCCTGTCACAACGAATTTCGTGCCCGCGCTGTAGCCCATCAGGCCCATGCCGTTGTCGATCACCGCGACCACAGCGGCGCCGAGCACCGCGTCCAGCATTCGACCGCGGCCGCCGAACAGGCTGGTGCCGCCGATGACCGCCGCGCCGACCGCGAGCAGCAACACGCTGCTGCCGCCGGTGTTCGGGTCGACGGAGTTGGCGCGGGAGGCCGCGATCAGGCCGCCGACCGCCGCCATGGTCGAACACAGCACGAAGGCAGTGATTTTCACGCGATCCACGGTGATGCCCGCGCGACGAGCCGCCTCGGCGTTGCCGCCGACCGCGTAGATGTGCCTGCCGAACGACGTGCGATTGAGCACGAAGGTCCACACCAGCAACAGGATCGCGATCAGCGGGACCACGATCGGCATGCCCTTGAGCGAGTGCAGTTCCGGGTTGCGGCTGCGTTCGCCGTTGAGCACGAGCACCGCGATACCGAGCACCACCGCGACCGCCACGATCCGCGCCACGATCACCGGGGCGGTCTCACCGGTGAGGCCGAGTTTGGTGCGGGCCCGCAGCTTTCGGTATTGCACGAACGCGAACCCCGCGACCAGCACGGCGTACAGCAGCCAGCCGAGCAAGGGCGGGACGTTCTTGTTCGCGACGGCGAGGATGGTGTCGTCGCGGATGGAGATGTTGCGGCCGTTGTCCATGATCTTCAACGCGACACCTTGCAGCGCAAGGAAAGCCGCGAGCGTCACCACGAACGAGGGAATACCGACCTTCACCACGATGGTGCCGATCGTCAGCCCGATCAGCACCCCGGTGAGCAGCGACACCACGACCGCCGCGTACCAGGGCCAGCCGCGGTCGGTGAGCAACACCGCGAGCACCGCCGCGCAGACGCCGCTGGTGAAACCGGCCGACAGGTCGATCTCGCCGAGCAACAGCACGAAGATCAGGCCCATTGCGATCACCGCGATCGCCGCGCCCTGGGTGAACAGGTTCGCGAAGTTGGCCTCGGACATGAAGACCGGGCGCGCGGCCCAGAAGACGCAGGACAGGATGATCAGCGCGAGCACGGAAGGCAGCGCGCCCATGTCGCCACTGCGTACTCGTCCGACGTATGTATTCACCAAGTCGGAAACCGGTGCAGTAGCTGGCTTTTCGGTCAAAACGGCGCTCATGCCTGCGCCTCGCTTGCGCTCGGCTCCGGCATAACCGCCGGGGCGGCTGTGCTCATTGTTCGCTCGCTGCGCTCGCTCATCCTTTTGCTCCATTCGCGTCCAGGCCCAGTGCGCCGCTGCGGCCTGCCGTAATCAGTTCGACGACCTGCCCGTGGGTCACGTCGGAGGTCCGGACCTGGGCGGCCATCCGGCCGAGGTACAGCGCCGCGATGCGATCCGAGACCGCGAACACGTCGTTCATGTTGTGCGAGATCAGCACCACCGCGAGCCCACGATCGGCCAGCCTGCGCACCAGCTCGAGCACCTGCTGGGTCTGCGCGACGCCGAGCGCGGCGGTCGGTTCGTCCAAAATCACTACTTTGCTGTTCCACAGCACGGCCTTGGCGATCGCCACCGTCTGCCGCTGCCCGCCGGACAGGCTCGACACCTGCTGCCGGACGCTCTTGACCGTCCGAACGGATAGGCTCGCCAAGGTCTTTCCGGCCAGCTCCTCCATCGCGTACTCGTCGAGCACGATCCCGGTCTTCTTCTCCCGGCCGAGAAACATGTTCTGGACGATGTCGAGGTTGTCGCAGAGCGCCAGATCCTGGTACACGATCTCGATGCCGAGCGCGGCCGCGTCGCGCGGGCTGTGCACCTGAACGGGCTTGCCCTCGAACAAGAACTCGCCCGCATCGATCGGGTGGGTGCCGCCGATGCACTTGACCAGCGTGGACTTTCCGGCCCCGTTGTCACCGACCAGTGCCGTCACCTCGCCCGGGTAGGCGGCGAAGGCGACGTCGTGCAAGACATGGACCGGCCCGAAACTCTTTTCCAGGCCGCGTAATTCGACTACCGGCGTATGCCCGCCCGTCTCCCGGCCACCGCCCCCCACCGAATCGCTGCGCGATGCTTCATTCATGGTGCTGCTCCTGAGAAGGTGCCCCTTCCGCCGTCCCCTCATCGAGAAGGCGGAAGGGGCTGGTGCGATCAGATGCCGTTGTCCGCGCAGAGTTTCGCGATCTCGCCGGTGCACAGCTCGGCCTTGGTCACATAGCCGTCCGCGACAACGTCTTTCACCTGCTGCGCGTAGATCGGCTTGGGCTCCAGCAGCACCGAGGGCACGTCGGTCTTGGCCTCGGGGTCCTGCACTTTACCGTTCGCCTGGCCCGGCTGACCCTTGGTCAGCGCGATGGCCAGCTCCGCCGCCGCCTCGGCTTCCTTCTTGATCGCCTTGTACACGGTCATGCACTGGTCGCCCTTGAGGACGTTCTGCAGGCCCTGCACCGTGGCGTCCTGGCCGCTCACCGGAACCTGACCGTTGAGCTTCTGCTTCTTCAGCACGGCGATCGCGGCATTGGCGAGACCGTCGTTGGCGGCCACCACGCCGCCGATGTTCGGCTGGCTGGTGAGCATCTGCTCGAAGATGGTGCCCGCCTGGGTGTTATCCCATTCCGGTACCGCCTGATCCGGGCCCTTCGTGTACTGGCCGGCGTCGAACTTCGGCTTCAGCACCGCGTCGTAGCCGGTCTTCAGCAGGGTCGCGTTGTTGTCCGTCGGCCCGCCGTTAAGGTAGGCGACCACGGGATTGGCGGCGTTCTTGTCGGTCAGGCACTTCGCGACGCCCTCGCCGAGCAGGCTGCCGACCTTCACGTTGTCGAAGGACACGTAGAACTGCGCGCCGCCGCCCAGCGTGAGCCGGTCGTAGTCGATGACCGTGACACCCTGCGCCTTCGCCTTCTGGATAACCGCCTTGCCGGTGCCACTGTCCAGGTTCGTCATCAGCAGCACCGACGCGCCGTTGGTCATCATCTGATCGGCGATCGTCTGGAAGGCGTTCTTGTCACCCTGCGCATTCTGGATGTCGGCCTTGACGCCCGCGGCATCGAAGGCCTGCTGCAGGTACTTCCGGTCCGCCGTCTCCCACCGGGCCGAGGTCTTGCTGTCCGGCAGGATCACCCCGATCTTGGCTCCGCCACCGCCCGAACCCGTCGAGTCGTCACCACAAGCAGTCAAAGTCAAGGAAGTGAGCGCGGCGACCGAGACGGCCGCGACGCCGAGAATGCCCTTACGCATGAGGGGGCCTTTCGTGGAACTACCGCCCCGGCGTGCCCGGGCGGTCGAGGTCGAGCGAATGTTGTTCGCTGCAACATATTCGACTGTGACCCACAGCACAACCTGTTCAAGCGACCAATTTGTTGTTCGAGATAACAATCAGGACACGTCATGATCGGCGTACTGCCCGACCACAGGTCGTCTAGACGTCTGTCACCAGGGCGGCGGCCAGCTGGCGGGCTTCGCGCAGCCAGGCGGCGCGCGCGTCGTCGGCGGAGTCGGTGACCATCCGGAAAACCGTGCGCCGGATATCGTGCACGCCGGCGTAGGGCAGCACGCAGGCCGCCCAGATCTGCTGCAACGGGTCGCCGAAGACGTCGCGCTCCCGTTCGATGGTGGTGTCGGACGTGTTGAGCACCAACGCGCGCCGCAGCCGTAGCAATCCGATCGGCCGGCCGGACGCGTCGTCCAGCTGGTAGGCCACAGCAGGGGTGAGCACCCGCTGCACCCAACCCGTCAGAATCGCCGGCGGCATGCCCCACCAGTTCGGGTGCACGAAGATCACGGCGTCGAGGTCCGCCAGCTCGCTCTGGTGTTGCCGGACCAGCTCGTCACCCGACCGCGTGCCGTGCACGGTGTCGGTCTCCGCCGCCGCCGACATCGGGTCGAAGCCCTCCGCGTACAGGTCGTGCGGCACGACCTCGACTGCCCGGGTCCGCAGTTCGTCTACGACCGCATCGAAGAGGGCCCTGTTGAAACTGTCGGCCCGGGGATGGGCGAGGTATACCGCTATACGCATGCGGAACACTGTGCCGGAGGTGACAGCGCCGTGGCCGTTGGGGTGCCCTCCGCACGAGATGCACTGACCAGCAATACCATTCGGCCGAACGTGCGGAGATAGTGAGATCCTACTAATTTGCGAACAACACTATTCGTAGAGTGTCTCGATGTTCTAGATTCACCTTCGGGGATCGAAGCGCTCGAAGCCGATCCTCGAAGGAAAGGATCATCCGTTGCCACGACTCAGCAGAATCATTCTGGCAATCGCCACCGTAATCGCCAGCCTCGCTGCGCCTTTCGTCGTCGACGCACCGGCCTCCGCCGCGGCAGGCACGGTGCGCTGGGAGGCCAGGGTCAGCGACCGCATCCTCGATATCGGTATCTCCTCCCCCAATCTCGAAGGCCCCGACTGGTCGGTGAAGGTGGTCCGCCTGCTGCTGCCGCCCGGTTGGACCAAAGAATCCTCGCGCAGCTGGCCCACCGTCTGGGTGCTGCACGGCGGCTTCGACGATCACAAATCCTGGACCGACAAAGGCAACCTCGAGGCGCTCACCGCGGGCAAGGACGCGATCTTCGTGCTGCCCGAAACCAGCTGGTGCAGTGCGTATTCCGACTGGTACAACGATGGACGTGGCGGTCCGCCCGCCTGGGAGCGGTACCTCCTCGACGACGTGCGCACCATCCTCGAATCCACCTACCACGCCAACGCCACCCGCGCCATCGCGGGCAATTCCATGGGCGGTCTCGGCGCCATGAAATTCGCCGCCGCCCACCAGGGTTGGTTCTCCTCCGCCGCCAGCTTCAGCGGAAACGTCGACCCGTTGCACGCCTCCGGCGCACCCGGCGACCCCGACAAGCCCGGCCAAGGCTGCGCCGCCGACTGGAAACGAGTCTGGGGCGACTACCGGGACCATCGCGATATCTGGGTCGCCAACAACCCGTACAGCCAAGCCGCCGAACTCACCAACATCCCGCTGTTCGTCTCCTACGGCAAAGGCGACGCCGTCGAATCCCTTGCCTACGAACAGAACTACCGCTTCGTCGACCGCCTCCAACAACTGGGCGCCCGGGTAGACGAACGCTACGTCCCCGCCCAAGGCCACAACTGGGACGCATGGAAGGTCCACATGCGCAACGCCCTCCCGATGCTCCTCAGCTCGATCGGCGTCGCCTGACCCACGAGAGGCCGTGCTGAACAATCACATTCGGCACGGCTTCCTCAGGCGGTGTCTCGGCGCAGCACCGCTCGATATTCCCAGGCTTCCCAGAGCGGATGTGTTGACGAATATCGCTGGTCCGTCCAGATTTCCGTGCCATCGAGTTCCATCCGCTCGACGGCCAGGCCGGTGCCTTCGACCAAGAGCAACAGGTCAGCGGGCGTGTAGCAGCGCCCGAACTGCTCGACCGCCTCGGATTCCTTGCCGACCGGCCACCATCTGTCGCTGAAGCGACTGGTCACCGGGTCATAGTCGTTCGAATTCGCGAGATCGATGGTGTACCTGTCGTGTTCGAGTTCGCCCGCCACGCGGGCCCACTTCCATGGACTGAGCACGTCCACGATCATCGCGCCGCCGGGCCGCAACCAGTCGCGACTGACCCGGCGCAGCAGGGTGCGCTGCTCGGCGTCGCTGCCAACACCGAATCCGTTCCAATAGACCACACAGTCGAATTGCTCGCCGAGCTCGACCCGGTAGAAATCACCTTCGACGATTCGCAGGTCGCGACCCTCGACCTCGGCCGCACGCTCGTGCGCCTGTCGAGCCCGCACGGAACTGAGTTCCACTGCGACCACCGAGTAGCCCAGATCTGCCATGACCACCGCGGTTGTTCCGCTACCCGCCCCCCAGCTCGAGGATCCGTTCAGCGCCGGGACCTACCAGGCGCACTATCGACGCCGCGCGTTGCCGATCGGACTCCCGCACCACCTGCGGACCCCACCACACCGGTGCGGTATCGAAAAACGGCTCGACCCAATCCACGCGCATCCCCCATCTGCCGACGCGATGCCAGCCGGATTCTGCCCGATGACGGACAACACGGACAGTGAATATCCAATGGCTACCGCCCAACTCGGCCGTGTTCGGGAACACCCCGGATCTATACGTCGATCGGCCGGTAACCCCGGCGGAGCCGACAAGGTCGGTCTCGCGCCGGGGCCAACTATCGGTGGCTCAGTTGAAGTGCAGGGTGTTGATGGGGATCCGGCCACCTTGCATCGTCCCGTTCATGCAGGCGTTGACAAGGGGCTGGCTGTCCACCGGTGCTTGGTCGACGTGCAGCTTGCCGCCGGCTCCCGGTCCGTCCACGATGTTCAGCGTGTTCGTGACGGCGGCGGCGGGGTTACCGCCGGGCACGTGCCATTGACCGGAAACACGGCTGACTTCGCCGTTCGCCCATTCGAGGGTGCCCTCCAGGAAGCCGAGGGCATCGTTGCAGCTCGCGTTGCCGTTGAACTCGCTGCGGAAGGCGACGTCGGCTGCGGGCGTGCCCGTGCAGCCGCCGAGGTTGGCTTGGAAGCCCGCCCGAGCCGGCACGGTATTCATCCCGAGCGGGTTGGTGTTGAATCGCATCTCACCGCCGGGGCACCAGCCGCCGATCGGGTCGGCCACCGCAGGTTGTGCGGCAAGCAGCGGCGCGGCAAGCGCGGCCGCGACGGCCGAAATAACGCCGATTTTCCTGGGTGTTGCCATGTGAATCCTCTCCTTTCGATCAACGATGATCTCGTGGGAGTGGTACACCGCGGTCAATTCCACGGCGAGTGGCTGATACCCGAGGGCATCGATACAAAACCCGTGGCACCAAGATTATTCGTGCGGAAATTTCGTATTGCTCGTCGGCAAGTCTCGGCAATATGGTGCCGACCGCGCTAGGTAATACGGTGCAGCAGCTCTCCGACTGAGACTCCTTCAACGTTGAAACGGCGGTGGGCCGACCAGTGCTGCGAGTTGGTCTACCACCTCGGTGACGGACCTTCGGGTGTCGATTTCTATGGTGGACCCGGCGCGGAGCAGGGGTTCTATCTCGGCAGTATCCAACTCGATTTGTGCGCGCTCTTCAGGGGTTTTGCCGAAGGGGTTGGTGGTGCGGGTGGTTATGCGGGTGAGGATTACGAGTAAGGGGGCGGTGAGTAGGACTATTTCGGCGAAGCGGGGGTAGAAGACCTCCTGATTGATGACGGTGCCTCCGATGAAAAGCGGGACGCCGGAGTCTTCGTGCCGGGACAGCAAGGCATCGATGCGGTCTTCGCGCCAATGGGGTTCCGCGCCGGTGCCGTCCGGTAGTGGGAGGGTTTCGATCCAGTCGCCGTAATCGGTATCGACCACACTGTATCCACGGTGCGCCAAATGGTTCAGCGCGGTCGATTTACCCGTGCCGGACATGCCAGTTACCAGAATCGCCGTCACTCGGTCATGGTAGAGCGGTCAGCGCGCCGCGGCGGGGACCGCCTCGCGCACAGCCGATTTGGGGGTGGCGGTGAGGGTTTTGTTCAGGTCGGTGCGCAACGTGGTCGCCGAATCGATCAAATAGTTCTGGCGGACTTTCCAGGGGTGGCGGTCACCCTGGCGGGGGAAATCGTCGATCGAGCGCTGGATATAGCCTGCGGCCAGTTCGATCAGCGGTTGTTCGCCGAGTTCGCCGTCGGGCTCGGGAACGACGGCGGCGTAACCGCGACGGTCCATGTGGTTGAGGATCTTGCAGACCAGGCGGGAGCTGAGGTCGGCGCGCAAGGTCCAGGAGGCATTGGTGTAGCCGACGCAGACGGCGAAGTTGGGCAGTCCGGTCAGCATGGCGCCCTGCCAGATGAACTGGTCGGCGAGGGCGACCGGCCTGCCGTCGACGCGCGGCACGATGCCGCCGAAGGGCAGCATCTGCAGGCCGGTGGCGGTGACGACGATGTCCGCCTCCAGGATTCGGCCGGACTTCAGCCGAAGACCTTCCGGCACAAAGGTATCGATGTGGTCGGTGACGACCTCGGCCTTGCCCTTCTTCATCGCCTTGAAGAAGTCGGCGTCGGGGACGGCGCACAGGCGCTGGTCCCACGGGTTGTAGGTAGGCGTGAAGTGCTCGGCTACCAGCTTCTTGTCCTTGAGGATTCGCGTGGTCAACGCGGTGAGAAGCTTGCGCGCGGCCGCCGGGCGGCGGCGGCAGTATTCGTAGAAGCCGATGGTGAACAGGATGTTCTTGGTGCGAATCACCCGGTGCGCCAGCTTCGGCGGCAGCAGCTCACGAATCTTGTCCGCGCGCTTGTCGCGTCCGGGGACCGCGCTGATCCAGGTCGGGCTGCGCTGCAACATGGTCACCCGCTCGGCCTGCCCGGCCATCGAGGGCACCAGGGTGACCGCGGTGGCGCCGCTGCCGATCACGACAACGCGCTTACCGGTGTAATCGAGGTCTTCGGGCCAGAACTGTGGATGCACCACCTGACCGGAAAACGAAGCGCGGCCGGGGAATTCGGGGGTGTAGCCGCGGTCGTAGTTGTAGTAGCCCGCGCATGCGTACAAGAACCCGCAAGTCAGCTCGCGCTGGGAAACCACGCCTGTCGCGTCGCGCTCCGCCAAAGTCAATGTCCAGCGGGCGGTTTCGCTCGACCAGTCGGCGGCGACCACCTTGGTCTGGTAGCGGATGTGCCGGTCGATGCCGAACTCGGTGGCGGTCTCGTTGATGTACCGGAGAATCGACGGCCCGTCGGCGATCGATTTCGCCTCGCGCCACGGCTTGAACGGGTAGCCGAGGGTGAACATGTCGGAGTCCGACCGGATGCCGGGATAACGGAACAGATCCCAGGTGCCGCCCATCGCGTCGCGCGCCTCGAGGATGGCGTAGGTCTTGCCGCGGCACTCGGTCTGCAACCGGTAGGCGGCGCCGATGCCGGACAGTCCGGCGCCGACGATCACGACATCGAGGTGTTCGGTGGCTACGGCGGTCTCGTTCATAACTCAAGTGTGAGACCGCGCGGACCCGCATTCTTGACTTTGCGCGACAACTATTTGATTCTGGGCGACATGACGGTGATCCGGTCGGCCGGCCTGCGCGGCTTCCGCGCGACCGTGGCGGAACTGGGCGGCGATGCCGAGCAGTTCGCCGCCGCCTGCGGCCTGCCGATCGCCGCGCTCGATACCGACGATCTCCTCGTCCCCGACCAAGCGCTGGCCGCGGTGCTGGACCTGGCCGCGCAGCGCCTGGACTGCCCTGACCTCGGCTTGCGCATCTCGCGCAGGCAAGACCTCGACATGCTCGGCCCGCTCGCCTTGGCCATCCGGAACTCACCGTCGCTGACCCACGTGCTGGAATGCTCGGCGCGCTACCTGTTCCTGCACGCCCGTTCACTCACCCTGACCACGGAGCCGGACCCGTACGGAGATCGCGGCGTGATCGCGCTGCGGTACGGCGTCGAGCCGGGGTTGCCCTCGCCAATTCAGGCCACCGATCTCGGACTTGCCTTCGTACACCACGCCGTTCAGCGGCTGGTCGACGACTGCTATGGATTGCTCTCGGTCGAGCTGCCCTACCGTCCGACGGTGCCGATCGCCCGCTACGAAGAATTCTTCGACGCACCCGTACGGACGAACCGCCCGTACGCCGCGCTGCGTGTGCCGCGAAATCTGCCGAACCTGCCACTGAGCGGGGGCGATCATAATCTGCACCGATTGGCGATGGCGTTCCTGGCGGAACAGGCGGGCGGCATCGACGCCTCGATCGTGCCCAAGGTGCGCGCCACCGTGCAACAACTACTCGGCACCCTCGCGCCCGAGATCGGTTCCGTCGCACGACTATTGACCGTGCATCCGCGCACCCTGCAGCGCAGGCTCGCCGCGGAGGGCACCTCGTTCGCCGCCATCCTCGACGACGTGCGCCGCGACGAAGCCCTGCGCTACCTCACCACCACCGACATGCCGATGAGCCAGGTCGCCTCCGTCCTCGGACTGTCCGAGCAGTCGACCTTCACCCGCTGCTGCCGACGATGGTGGGGCAGCACACCGACCGCAGTGCGCCGCGACGGTGCGCGCCACCGCACGTGACCACGGCGCTACACTCCCAGCGTTCGGGAGGTCGATTGTTGCAGTTCCAGGTATTAGGCGAGGTCAGGGTGTGGCGCGGGGAGGCGCCGCTGCCGCTGGGCCCGCCCCAGCGTCGC
>NZ_BJXA01000146.1 GCF_007990755.1 Nocardia ninae NBRC 108245
AAGCCGCTGGCATCGGGTAGCCCGATATCCATCAGCACCAGGTCGATCGGCGTGCCCTCGGCCGCGGCCTCGGCGGCCGCCCGCATCGCCTCGCGGCCGGTGTGCGCCACCCCGACGGGCGTGAAGCCCTCGATGCGGTCCACATAGGCGCGGTGTGCCTCGGCGATGAGTGGTTCGTCCTCGACGATCAGCACTCGGATCACTGTGCGTCCTTTCGCGGAATCGTCACGGTTACCGCGCTTTCCGGATCTAGTTCGGTACGAATGGTTCCCCCGTGCCTGGCCACCAGGCGGTGGACCAGGGCGAGGCCGAGCCCGTGATGGTCGGCCTTGGTCGAATAGCCGCGCTGCGACGCCCGCGCGAACGTCTCCTCGGACATGCCGGGCCCGCTGTCAGCGACGCGCACGTACAACGCCGAAGCCGGTTCGGCGCGAACACCTTCGGGATTGTCGCCGCGGTGCCGCACGGTGACCTCCACCCAGCCCGACGGGCTCTCGGCGGCGGCGTCGATGGCGTTGTCGATGAGATTGCCGACCAGCGTGACCATCTCCTGCGGGGTCAGCGGCTCGATCGAGTCGAGCGCGGTGTCCTCGGTGATGGTCAGTTCGATGCTGCGCTCGGCCGCCTGGTTCACCTTGCCGAGCAGCAACGCCGCCAGCGCAGGCGACCCGACCGCGTTCAGCAGCCGATCGATGAGGGCTTGGGACAGTTGCAGTTCCGAGGTGGCGAAGTCCACCGCCTCCTGATACCGGCCCAGTTCGACCATGGTGACCACGGTGTGCAGCCGGTTGGCGGATTCGTGCGCCTGGGCGTGCAGCGACTCGGCGAAACTGCGCACCGAGTCGAGTTCGCCCATCACCGCGCGTAATTCGGTGTGGTCGCGGATCGTCATGACGGTGCCGATCGGCCTGCCCTCCCAGCTGACGATGTCCTGGTTGATGAGCAGGATCCGGTCGCCGGTCACGTGCATCTCGTCGCGGACCACGCCCCAGCTCATCTGCTGCATCGAGGTCGGCAGGTCGCTGCGGCGCACCTCACCGTCGGGCAGTTCGAGCAGCCTGCGCGCCTCGTCGTTGACCACCTCGGCCAGCTCGCCCGCCATGCCGAAGACCACCAGTCCCTCGTGGATCGAGTGCAGGACGGCGTCGTGCTGTTCGTACATGGCCCGTAGTTCGTCGGGTGCGAGCCCATGGGTCTGCCTGCGCAGGCGGCGGCTCAGCAGGAACGACCCGCTGCCGGAGACCGCGAGGCCTGCCGCTGCGATGCCGAGGATCAACGGCAGTTGCGCGGCGACCTGATCACCGATCTTGGCGCGGGTCACCCCGGCCGACACCAGCGCGACCACCTTCCCGCCGTCGTAGACCGGTGCCACCGCGCGGATCGACGGCCCGAGGGTGCCGGTGAAGGTTTCGGTGAAGGTTTCCCCGGACAGGGCGCGGTCGATGTTTCCGCTGAACGGCTTGCCGATCATGTTCTGATTGGTGTGCGTGTAGCGGGTGCGATCCGGCGCCATCACGACGATGAAGTCCATGCCGGTCGCATTGCGGATGCGCTCGGTCACCGGTTGCAGCAGAGCCGTGGGATTGATCGTGTAGACGGCGGACAGGGTGGACGGGGCTTCAGCGACACTCACCGCGACATCTCTCACTTCGCGGGTGGTCGTGACGTCGCTGTGGCGCCGCGCGTCGACCACCGCGAGGACCGCGCCGACAGCAACCATCAGGGTCAACACGATCAGCTGGAGTGCGAAGGCCTGACCGGCCAGGGATAGCCGACCGCGTCTCACTAGCTGTTTTCCTCCGCTGAACGTAATGCACCAAACCGTGACCGGCGTCACCAGGGCCGTCATCATTCTGCCTGGAAGGCGTGAGGCACTTCACGTCGGCACCACTTCGGAGGACATCACTCGGTATGAGCCAAGCAACACCAGCAGCACCCCCACGCAAGCGCGACCGCACCCACTGGCTGTATATAGCCGTCATCATCGCGGTCATCGCGGGCATTCTGGTGGGTTGGCTGGCGCCCGGTTTCGGGGTGTCGGTTGCTCCGCTCGGCAGCATCTTCGTCAACCTGATCAAGATGATGATCGCACCGGTCATCTTCTGCACCATCGTGCTCGGCATCGGCTCGATCCGCTCGGCGGCGACCGTCGGCAAGGTCGGCGGGCTGACCATCGCGTACTTCATGATCATGTCGACCGCCGCGCTGATCATCGGGCTCGTCGTCGGCAATGTGATCTCGCCGGGTACCGGGTTGAATGTCGGCGAGAACGCGAAAGCGGTCAAGTCGCTCACCGACACCGCGCACAAGGCGGGCGGGACGTGGGACTTCTTCAACAGCATCGTCCCGAAGTCGCTGCTGTCCTCGCTGACCGAGGGCAGCACGCTGCAGGCCTTGTTCGTCGCGCTGCTGGTCGGTTTCGCGGTGCAGGCCATGGGCAAGACCGGCGAGCCGATTCTGCGCGGCGTGGCGTTGCTGCAGAAGCTGGTGTTCCGCATCCTGGTGATGATTCTGTGGCTGGCGCCGATCGGTGCGTTCGGCGCGATCGCCAACCTGGTCGGCAAGAGTGGACTGGACGCGGTGCTGAAGTTGGCAACGTTGATGATCGCGTTCTACCTGACCTGCTTGATCTTCGTGTTCGGTGTGCTCGGTGTGCTGCTGTGGGCGGTGGCTCGGGTGTCGGTGCTGAAGCTGGTCCGCTATCTGGCCCGCGAGTACCTGTTGATCCTGGCGACCTCGTCCTCGGAGTCGGCACTGCCTCGGTTGATCGCGAAAATGGAACACATGGGCGTCGAGCGGACGACTGTGGGTGTGGTTGTGCCGACCGGATATTCGTTCAATCTGGATGGCACTGCAATTTACCTGACAATGGCGTCGTTGTTCATCGCTGATGCGATGGGAAAACCGCTCACCCTCGGCGAGCAGATCGGCCTGTTGCTGTTCATGATCGTCGCGTCCAAGGGGGCGGCCGGTGTTACCGGCGCGGGCCTTGCCACGCTGGCCGGCGGCCTGGAGAGTCACCGCCCCGAATTGCTCGACGGCGTCGGCCTGATCGTCGGTATCGACCGCTTCATGTCCGAGGCCCGCGCGCTCACCAATTTCTCCGGCAATGCCGTCGCCACGGTGCTTCTGGGCACCTGGACCAAGACCATCGACGCGGACCGCGTCAAGGAAGTTCTCGACCGCAAGCTGCCCTTCGATGAACAAACCATGGTCGATGACGACCACGGCGCGCAGCCGCAGCAGGAGCCCGACACCAAGGACCTGGTTCCGGCTTAGCTGCACTGTGAAACACGAAGGGCCCGCAGGATCTGCGGGCCCTTCGCGCATTTCGGGGTCAGGAGGCCCACTTCTCCGGGTTGAGGTGGTACTGGGCGAGGGCGGTGGCGTGACCGTGGCCCATGGCGTGTTCAGACTTGAGCCACTCGACCAGCGGCTTGTGCGACGTCAGGCCGGACTCGCCCATCGCGGTGCGCCACTCGTCGATGGTGCGGCCGTACTTGGCCTCGATGGACGGGAAGTAGGACGCGGGTCCGTGCGGCTTGGTCGACATGGTGGTCGTCTCCTGTGATCGTCGTGCGTTCAGTGGTATCGACGGCGGCGCTTCGGGAAATTCATCGAGCGCGGGTGGTTTGTGTGCCGGATCACGGGTGCGTGCGAATTCTGGTCTGCGCGAGCGGGTCCGAACGCGGAACTGTCCGGCACCGGCGAAAACCGGTACCGGACAGCGGGTGCGGTGGAATCAGGCGGGGACGGTGAGGGGCAGCGGGTTCGACCGCTGGGTCAGTTGGTGCTCGCGGATCAGCAGGCCGCCGGCGAGGAAGACCAGAGCGGCGGTGAGGCCGTGGATGCCGAAGGCGGCGGCGGGGGAGCCGTTCCAGGCGAGGACGGTCAGCATGTCGCCGACCGGGACCAAGGCAATGACCAGGGTGGCGATGCCGAGTGCGTAGCGCTGCTTCGCGGCGAGCAGCACCAAGATGAGCACGCCGAAGACGGTGTCGCGGACGCCCTTGAGGTTCATGAACGCGGTCGCCTCACCGTTCGGCCACGCGGGCAGGCCGAAACCGGGGGCGATGGTGTCCGGGCTGATGAGGTAGCTGAGGCCGATGTAGAGGATGAAGGCCGCGCCGATGAGGGACAGTGTGGTGGCGATGCGCGAGGTGGTCATGGTGCTGCTCCTTGGTGCGGTACTCGGTCCTGCTCCGATATCTAGCGGCGCTAGGTTCGAGAGCAACAGTAACTGAGCTTCGATAGCTTGTCTAGCGCTGCTAGAATTTCGGTATGACTCTCCAGACGCGCAAGGAACGTGAACGAGCCGAACGTCGTCAGCGGATCATCGATACCGCGCGTCAGCTGGCCGAAGAACAGGGCTGGGAGGCGGTGACCGTGCGCAGGCTGGCCGAGCTCATCGAATACAGCCAGCCGGTGCTGTACAGCCATTTCGCGGGCAAATCCGCCATCGTGGCCGCGGTCGCGGAGCAAGGTATCGCCGATCTCTCCGTCGACCTGCACCAGGCGCACGCCGAGGCGACGAGTCCGGCCGACCGAATGGCCCGCGTCGCCCGCGCCTACCTGGATTTCGCCGCCGCCAACCCGGCCCGCTACGACGCCATGTTCGTGATGAACGTCGACCTCGTGTTCGGCCTCGAGGCGTCGCAGACGCTGCGGGACGCCTTCGCGGAATTGGAGGCCATGTTCCGGCCGTTCGTCGACGAGGCGGAGCTCGGCGCCCGCACCGAGGTGGCCTGGAGCGCGATGCACGGCCTCGCGACCCTGGAGTGCGGCGCCCGCCTGCGCCCGGAGTTGCGCGAACAGCGCCTCGCCATCCTGGTCGCCGAATGGCTGGCAGCGGTCGGCGCGACGTCGGCCTGACCGCATCCGACTACCGCGCCTGCCGCGGCGAATCCTGTTCCCGCGGACCGAATCGACCACGGCGGGTGACAGCCGACACCTTCGCCGCGATCCGGCAGGTCCGACCGCCGTTCCGCGTGGCAACGCGTTTCGCGGGCCGGGAAGCACCGACCGCGGGCCGGTAGCGTGGGGGATATGCCTGATGTTGTGGTCGTCGGCTCCGGGCCGAATGGTCTCGCCGCCGCGGTGATCCTGGCCAAGGCCGGACTGTCCGTGGAGGTGTACGAGGCCGAGTACGCGGCGGGTGGTGGGTCGCGGACGGCGGAGCTGACCCTGCCCGGATACCGGCACGACGTGTGCGCGGGCGCGCACCCGATGGCGTTGGCCTCCCCGTTCTTCCGCGCGTTCGATCTCGCGGCGCACGGCGTCGAACTGCTCACGCCGGAGGCGTCTTACGCGCACCCGATGGACGGCGGCACGGCCGGCATCGCGTGGCGTGATCTGGACCGGACCGTCGACGGTCTCGGCCGTGACGGTGCCGCGTGGCGCTCGCTGTTCGGTCCGCTGGTGCCGCACTGGGAGGCGATCGTCGACCTGGCGATGTCGGACATGCGCCGTCCGCCCAAGGACCTACTGACCGCGGTGCGGTTCGGCCTGCGCACGCTCGAGCAGGGATCGCCGTTGTGGAACACCAGGTTTCGCGACGACACCGCGGCCGCGCTGCTGACCGGCGTCGCCACCCACGCGATCATCCCGCCGCGCGCCGTGCCTGCCGCCGGGGCCGGGCTGATGCTCGGCACGCTGGCGCATGCGGGCGGCTGGGTGATCCCGCGCGGTGGCAGCCAGGCGATTCCGGACGCGATGATCGCCGAGCTGGAACGCCTCGGCGGGCGGATGCGGACCGGCCACCGCATCGACGCGCTCGGACAGTTCGACGACGCCCGCGCGGTCGTGCTCGACCTCGCGCCCGCGGAGTTGCTGCGCATCGCCGGCCATCGATTGCCGGACCGATACATCAAGCGGCTCCGGCGTTTCCGCTACGGCGGCGCCGCGTGCAAGGTCGATTTCGCGCTCGCGGGCCCGGTGCCCTGGCAGGCCGCCGACCTGGACCGCGCCGGAACCCTGCATCTGGTCGGCACCAGGGCCGAGGCGATGACTGCCGAACGTGCGGTCGCCGCGGGGCAACATGCTGAACGGCCCTATGTGCTGACCATCCAGCCCGGTGTGGTCGACTCGACCCGCGCGCCGGCGGGCAAGCACACCCTCTACACCTACGCGCACGTGCCGAACGGTTCGACCCGCGACATCAGCGAGACGATCATCGCCCAGGTCGAGCGCTTCGCCCCCGGCTTCCGGGACCTGATCCTCGCCAAGCACGTCTACACCGCGGCCGAAATGCCCGCGCACAACGCCAATTACATCGGCGGCGACATCTCGGCGGGCGCGATGACCCTGCGCCAGTGGGCCTTCCGCCCCGCACCGCGCTGGAATCCTTACGCCACACCGCTTCCGGGCGTCTACCTGTGCTCCGCCTCGACCCCGCCGGGTCCCGGTGTGCACGGCATGTCCGGCTTGCACGCGGCCCGCCACGTGCTGCGCCAGCGGTTCGGCATCACGACCGATCCGCTGGCGCTGCTCCGTAATCCCTAAACGCTCTCGGTGCGGTAGAGGTCAGGCTCCAGGTAGATGACCCGGGCGGCGGGAACGGCGGCGCGCACGCGGGCTTCCGCGTCGTTGATCGCGGCCGCGATGTCGGCGATACCCAGGTCGGGGACGAAAGACACCTTGGCGGCGACCAGCATCTCCTCCGGGCCGAGGTACTGGGTCTTGAGATGAATCACCCGCTCGATGCGCGCGCCGTCGGCCAGGTTCTCCCGAATGGCGCGGTCCTCGGCGGGGGTGGCGCCCTCGCCGATGAGCAGACTCTGCATCTCGATGATCAGAATGACGGCGATGACGCCGAGCAGCAGGCCGATGGCCAGGGTGCCGATACCGTCCCAGATCGCGTCGCCGGTGAGCATCGTCAGGCTGACGCCCGCGAGGGCCAAGATCAGCCCGACCAGGGCGCCGGTGTCCTCCAGCAGCACCACCGGCAGCTCCGGGCTACGCGAGGTGCGGATGAACCGCCACCAGCTCGCATTTCCCTTGAGCGGCCGGGACTCCTTGACGGCGGTCATGAAGCTGTAGGTCTCCAGCCCGATCGCGATCAGCAGGATGACGATCGCGACGATCGGCGAGGTCAGATCCTCCGGGTGCTGGATCTTGTGGATGCCCTCGTAGACCGCGTAGATCGAGCCGATGGTGAACAGCACCAGCGCCACGACGAACGAGTAGAAGTAGCGATTGCGCCCGTACCCGAACGGGTGCAGCTCGTCGGCCTCCTGTGCGGCGCGGCGCTGACCGAGTAGCAACAGACCCTGATTGGAGGTGTCGGCCACCGAGTGCACCGCCTCGGCGAGCATCGACGCCGAACCGGTGATCGCCGCACCGATGAACTTCGCTACGGCGATCCCCGCGTTCGCCGTCAATGCGGCGAGAATCGCCTTCTTGCCACCACCAGCCGACATGGGTTGGATGTCCTCTCTCCGATTGCCCGAACCTGGCTAACTTAGCGTGTGCCGAGATCGGATACCCGATACCGGAGGTGATCACCCGGCCGCGGCGACACCGCGCGGGCTCACACCTTGCCGACGCAGGCGCAGAAGAGCTGGGCCGATCCGTCCAGGGCACGAGCTCTAATGTCGGTGTCGGCGGCCGAGATCCACGCCGCGGCACCGCGTTCCAGCGTCAACTCGGACGCGCCGTGCAGCAGCCGCACCGACCCCGCCGTGCACAGCACGATGCCGGGGCCCGCCGCGGTGAGCGGGACCTGCGCCGAGCCGGCGGTCAGATCGAAGCGGCGCAGCTCGAACTCCGGCGCGGGCGTGCGGTAGCGCACCGAGCCGTCGCCCGCCGGTTCCGGCAGCACCACGGGCAGCTCGATCGGCTCGAAGTCGAGCACCCGCAACAGTTCCGGCACGTCGACGTGCTTGGGCGTGAGACCGCCGCGCAGCACGTTGTCGGAGTTGGCCATGATCTCCACGCCGAGTCCGCGCAGGTAGGCGTGCAGGTTGCCGGCCGCGAGGAACAAGCCCTGGCCGGGCTCGAGTGTCAGCCGGTTCAGCAGCAGCGCCGCGAGCACGCCTGCGTCGCCGGGGTAGGCCTCGGCGAGTTCGAGCGTGGTGCGCGCCTCGGGGGTGAACCCGCGCTTGCCTTTTCCGGACAGGTAGCGCACGCAGCCGTCGAGCACCTCGGGCAGCAGCGTCGCGAGCACGTGCTGCGGCAGCGTGATCCAGGTGGTGAACAGGGTGCGCAGACCGTCCGAATCCGGCTGCGCGGCAAGTAGATCGGCGAACGAGGCGAGTCCGTCCACGTCGAGCGCGCGCAGCAGTTCGACGGTGCGGTGCGGCTCGCGGAAGCCGGCGAGCGCCTCGAACCGATCCAGCGCCACCACCAGTTCCGGCTTGTGGTTGTCGTCGCGGTAGTTGCGCATCGGCGAGTCGAACGGCACCTTGGTGCGGTTCTCCCGTTCGAAGCCGGCGCGCGCCTGCGCGGTGCTCGGGTGCGCCTGGAGCGACAGCGGCTCCTCGGCGGCCAAAATCTTCAGCAGGAACGGCAGCTTGCCGCCGAATTCCTGAGCGGCGGGGCCTAATTCGCGCTGCGGATCCTCGGCGACGAAATCCAGCAGCGAGCGGGTGCGGTCGTCGATCAGGACGTGCGCGGGGTCGGCGGGGTGCGCGCCGAACCACAGTTCGGCCTCCGGATGCGCGGACGGAACCGGCCTGCCGCACAGCTGAGCGAGCGCGGTGCGCGAGCCCCAGGCATACGAGCGCAACGCACCAACGAGTTCGTGCACTAGTAACTTCCCCCGTACTGCCCTCGACTGTCGGGTGCGGTACCGCGGGTTCCGATCAGCCGTAGGTAGGCGGCGGCCATTTCCAGCCGCAGCGCGAGCACGGCGAGCTGTTCGAGTTCACCACCGGCGCCGGGAGCGGGCTCCTCGGGGCGCGGCGGGGCGGGCAGGGAGGGGTCGGTGAGGCCGGTGTGCAGCAGATCGAGCTCGGCGCTCACCAGATCGGCGTCGACCAGGCTGGATCCGGTGCCGCCGAACACGGCGATCCGGCGCCGCGCGGCCGACTGGTCCGGGTCGATGCTGAGCACGAAGACGCGCATGCGCTCGACCTGCATGGGACCGTCGAGTTCCTCGTCGTGGAACATCGGATCGAAGCCGGGCGCGGATTCGCCTGCGGCCTCGACCATTCGGGTCTTGGCGGCCACCGCCTCGGCCAGGTCGACCGCGGTGGCGACCCGGCCCGCCGACTGCAGCAGCACCTCGGCGCCGTGCTCGGCCAGCTCGGCCGCGGCGGGGGAGTCGCCGGCCAGCACCACACCGCGCTGATGCATGCGCGAGGCGAGGGTTTTGGCCGGGTTGCGGAAGACCTCGTTGCCGGGTCCGGCGCGCAACGCCTCGGCGTCGAGCACATCGGCCAGCTCGGTGAGGTCGGGCACGAACGTGCCGCTGCGGGCGGGGTCGACCGCGCGCAGGACGGCGATTCCGGCGGCCAGGAAGCGCAGCAGGCGGTTGTGATCGAGCACCTGGACCCGAGGTGCCAGCACGGCGGCCCGGCCGGCCGCGACGGCGCGCATCGGTCCTTCG
>NZ_BJXA01000147.1 GCF_007990755.1 Nocardia ninae NBRC 108245
CGTTCGCCGGCGAGCGCGTGATCGCGGCGCTGCGCGAGCGCGGTGTGCGCGTCCTGCTCGGCACCGAACCGACGAGCGTGCACCGGCCCGACGCGAAGGACACCGGCGAAGGCCGGGTCCACGGCGGCCCGGTCACCGTGCAGCTGCACAGCGAAGAGGGCGATACCGAACTCGAAGCCGACGAGATCATCGTGGCCGCCGGGCGCACACCGGCGACCGAAGGCCTCGGCCTGGACTCCGTCGGGCTGAAGGACGGCTATGTGCAGGTCGACAATCAGCTGACCGCCACCGCGGTGGACGGTGACTGGCTGTACTGCGTCGGCGATCTGAATCATCGCGCCGCCCTGACGCACATGGGCAAATACCAGGCCAGGGTCTGCGGCGATGTGATCGCAGCCCGCGCCGAGGGCAGGCCGCTGGATGGTGCCCGATTCACCGCGAGCGCCGACCACGAGCAGGTCCCGCAGGTGGTGTACACCGCGCCGGAGGTCGCGTCCGTCGGGCTGACCGAGGCGGCGGCCCGCAAAGCCGGCTATGCCGTCGAGACCGTCGAGCTCGATATCTCGGTGGCCGGATCGGCGTTGGCGCGCAACGACTTCGCCGGGCACGCCAAACTGGTCATCGACACCGGCACCGACACGTTGCTCGGCGCCACCTTCGTCGGCCCGGAGGTGGGCGAACAGCTGCACGCGGCCACCATCGCGGTGGTCGGCAAGGTGCCGCTGGCCACCCTGTGGCACGCGGTGCCCGCGTTCCCCGCGGTGAGCGAGTTCTGGCTACGCCTGTTGGAGACACGACGGCCGTAAGTACCATTGGCGGATGGTGGCATCGACAGACATTCAGACCGCCGACGGAGTCGTGCGCGGTCGTCGTGGCCGCCGCGTGCTGCGCTGGCGGTCCCTCCCCTACGCGGCCGCGCCGGTGGGCGACTTGCGTTTTCGAGCCCCGCAGCCGGTCACGCCGTGGATTGGGGTGCGCGAGTGCACCGAGTTCGGGTTCGCCGCGATGCAGCATCGGGCGGGCGCGCGGATCGGACCGCGCCGGTACCAGCCGACGCACGAGGACTCGCTGACACTGAATGTCACCGTGCCCGCGACACCGTCGGAGCGGCCGCGCCCGGTGCTGGTGTTCATCCACGGCGGCGGCTATCTCACCGGCACCTCGGCGCTCGGCTTGTACTCCGGCGGGCGGCTCGCGGTGCGCGGCGACGCCGTGCTGGTCTCGCTGAACTACCGGCTCGGCGCGTTCGGCTACGTCGATTTCGGTGAATTCGCCACGTCGGAGCATCCTTTCGAGTCGAACCTGGGTTTGCGCGATCAGGTCGCCGCGCTGGAGTGGGTGCACACCAATATCGCCGCGTTCGGCGGCGATCCCGGCAACGTGACCATCTTCGGCGAATCCGCCGGAGCACACGCCGTGCTCAGCCTGCTCGCCGCGCCTGCCGCGAAAGGCCTTTTTCACCAGGCGATCTCGCAGAGCCCGCCGGCCGACTGGGCGATGACCGCCGACGACGCCCGCCGCTTCGCCCGCCGCTGCGTCGAAGCGCTCGGCGCGACGCCGGACCGGGCCGCCGAGGCGCTGCGCACCGCCAGTGCCAACGACATTCGGCGCGCGGTCGACCGCACCAGCAACCGGGTGCTGCGCGAACGCCGCGGCCTGTTCCCCGTCGCCCCGGTGGTCGACGGCGTGGTTCTCCCGCAGTCCCCGATCGATGCGATCACCGACGGCAACGCCCATCGCGTCCCACTGATCATCGGCACGAACCGGGACGAGGGCACCCTGTTCGCGAAGTTCGCGGACTCGCTGCCGACCACCCCCGACCGACTGCGCGCCGCACTGGGCGACGAGGCCGCCGAATCCCGAATCGCCGCCGTCTATCCCGGCTATCCGAACGCCAAGGCGGCCGTGCGCGCAGGCGGCGACTTCGTCTTCTGGCGACCCTCGGTCACCGTCATGGCGGGTCACAGCCGCCACGCCCCCACCTACGCCTACCGCTACGACTTCGCCCCGCGATCCCTGCAACTCGCGGGCCTCGGCGCCACCCACGCCTCCGACCTGATCCCGGTCTTCGGCGGCGGCGATACCCCCTTCGGTCGCGCCGTCACCGCGGCAGGCGGGCGCCGTGGCCTCCAGTCCGTCACCGACCAATTCCAGGACAACTGGCTCGCCTTCGCCCGCACCGGCGCGCCGCTGCCCTCCTGGCCGCCCTACACCGAAGCCCGCCGCACCACCTTGATCATCGACTCGCCCACCCGCCTGGAGCACGACCCGGACAAAACCAAACGCCTTGCCTGGGAAGGCGTCCGAGTACCGACGCTGACCTGAACGGCTACTTGAGCAGCCGCGACATGCGCCGGTCGGCGAGGATCTTGCCGCCGGTCTGACAGGTCGGGCAGTACTGGAACGAGCGCTCGGCGTAGGACACCTCGCGCACCGTGTCGCCGCAGACCGGGCACGGCATACCCGTACGCGCGTGTACCTGCATGCCGGAACGCTTCTCGCCCTTCAGGCGGGCGGCATCCTGACCGACCGAGCGCTGCACGGCATCGGTGAGGACCGCGCACATGGCAGCGTACAGCTCGCCGACCTTCTCCGCCGCAAGGGTTTTGGTGTTGGCGAACGGCGAGATCCGTGCGGTGTGCAGGATTTCGTCGGAGTAGGCGTTGCCGACGCCGGCCAGCAGGGTCTGGTCGACGATCGCGGTCTTGATCCGCTGCGAGGTGCCGCGCAGGATCTCGGTGAACTGTTCCTCGGTCACCTCGAGCGCGTCGGGCCCGAGTCGTGCGATACCGGGCACCAACTTCGGGTTGTCTACGATGTAGACCGCGAGCCGTTTCTTGGTTCCCGCCTCGGTGAGATCGATGGCGGGCGTCGCGCCCTCGGGGGTGAAGAAGTGGACTCGCAGCGCGAGCGGGCTCTTACCGCCCGGCTTCGGCGGCGTCTGACTCGGTTCGTCGATCCACCGCAGCCAGCCACCGCGGGACAGATGGGTGATCAGCCACAACCCGTCGCAGTCCATCCCGAGAAACTTGCCCCAGCGCCCCGCGCCGGTCACGTCCCGGCCGGACAGCGCGGTCACCGGCGGGTCGAACGTCTTCACCGCACTCAACGCGGCGACATCCACACGCCCCACCACGGCGCCGACCGCATGCTCCCGCAGAAACTGCGCCAGCGCCTCCACTTCAGGTAGTTCGGGCACACGCCCAGGCTACCGGCCCGCACCGACAAGAGCAGGGCAGTCAGGTCCGACGGAGCAGGTAGATGTCCATGATCCAGCCCTTCTCGGCCCGCAGCCCGGCGCGGCGGTCCACGATCTCCCGCTCCACCTCACGCAGCGGGCCTTCGATCAGGGTTTCGTCCGGCATGCCGAGGTAGGCGCCCCACCAGATGTGCACGTCCGCGCCGGGCACCTCGGTGAACGAGCAGTCGCCGTCCAGCATCACCACCGCCGCGTCGGCGAGCCCTTCCTCGCGCAGCCGCCGGCCGGTGGTGATGTGCACCGGCTCGCCGATGCCGTGCAGCACCATCCGATGCCGCGCGGCCAGGGCCTGCACGCTGGTGACACCCGGGATCACCGTGTAATCGAAGCGCACCGTCCCGCGCGCGAGCACCCGTTCGATCATCCGCAGGGTGCTGTCGTACAGCGACGGATCACCCCACACCAGAATGCCGCCGACCCCGTCGACCTGTGCGAACGCCTCTTCCAGTACGGCGGAGCGCCGCTCGTGCCAGTCCTCGACGACACCCTGATAGTCCGCCGGTGCCCGGTCCCGCGGCGGGTCCGCGATCTCCACGATCCGGTACGGCCGATCGACGTGCTCGGCCAGGATCGCGGTCCGCACCTCGACCAACTCGCGCTTCTCCGCACCCTTGCCGATGACGAAGAACACCTCGACCTGCCGCATGGCCTTGATGGCCTGCACCGTCACCTGGTCGGGATCGCCCGCGCCGATGCCGATCACGTAGAGCTTGCGCATGCGCCGAGCTTGCCAGGCGGCGTTCCTACTAGAGTTGGCAGCCGTGGCGACCGATACCCAGTACGAGGATCTGCTCCGGCTGGTGCTGGAGTCCGGCACGAAAAAGGCGGACCGCACCGGCACCGGCACGCGCAGCATTTTCGGCCATCAGCTGCGCTACGACCTCTCAGCCGGCTTCCCGCTGATCACCACCAAAAAGGTGCATCTGAAGTCGATCGTCTACGAGTTGCTCTGGTTCCTGCGCGGCGAATCCAACGTGAAATGGCTGCAGGAGCACGGCGTCTCCATCTGGGACGAATGGGCCGACGCCAACGGCGAACTGGGCCCGGTCTACGGCGTGCAGTGGCGGTCCTGGCCGACGCCGGACGGCGTGCACATCGACCAGATCTCCGAGGTGCTGCACACCCTGCGCACCAACCCCGATTCCCGGCGCATGCTCGTCTCCGCCTGGAACGTCTCCGAGCTGAACAAGATGGCGCTGGCCCCGTGCCACGCGTTCTTCCAGTTCTATGTGGCCGACGGCCGGCTGTCCTGCCAGCTGTATCAGCGCAGCGCCGACCTGTTCCTCGGCGTGCCGTTCAATATCGCCAGCTACGCGCTGCTCACTCAGATGGTCGCGCAGCAGACCGAGCTGGAGCTCGGCGATTTCATCTGGACCGGCGGCGACTGCCACATCTATGACAACCACCTCGACCAGGTCCGCGAGCAGCTGACCCGCGAGCCGTTCCCGTTCCCCACTCTGCACCTGCGCCCCGCGCCAACGCTGTTCGACTACGCCTACGAAGACGTGGAAGTCGTCGGCTACCAGCATCATCCGGCCATCAAGGCACCCGTTGCGGTGTGAGCGGCTCTGCTCGACGGAAGCAGTTTCGGGTAACGGAGGAACAGTGAACACCGCATCGGACGCAGCGTGACGCGCACCATCGGGTTGATCTGGGCGCAAACTCCCGACGGAGTGATCGGTTTCCAGAACACCATCCCCTGGCGCGTGCCCGAGGACATGGCGAATTTCAAGGCGGTCACCATGGGACATCCCGTGGTGATGGGCAGGCGCACCTGGGATTCGCTGCCGCCGAAATTCCGCCCGCTGTCCGGGCGCCGCAACATCGTGGTGACCAGGCAGTCGGACTGGGCCGCCGAGGGCGCCGAGCGGGCCGGATCGGTGGCCGAGGCGCTCACGCTGAGCGAGCCGGACACCGTGTGGATCGCCGGGGGTGGTGAGATCTACCGCGTCGCTATGGATTTCGCGACCGACCTGCTCGTCACCGAGGTGGACACCACCGTCGAGGGCGATGCGTACGCCCCCGCGATCGGACCCGAGTGGACCACCGACGACACCGAGCCGTGGCACGACTCGACCTCCGGTCTGCGCTACCGGATCCGCCGCTACACCCGCCGCGAATCCGACTAGTCGGCAAACTCTCCGCATCGATCGTCGCGGCCGCACAACACCGTTCGATCACAGAACCCCCGGCCCGTGCAAACAGGTCTCGAGGCCACAGCCGGTCGGGCATACTCCTGAATAAGCGGGGCCGGGCCTTCGTCCGTCCGGGCCCCCGAGCCGGTGCGAACAGCCCCCGCACCGGCTGTTGTCATTTGCGAAAGGCGGTCCATGGACAAGAAATCGCTGACTGCGGTTGCTCGACAACAACTCAAGATTGCGAGCACCGCCAGCAGCGGGCGTAGTTCGCAAACGATCTACGGTGGTCACGCGAATTCGCTGCGCCAGACGGTGGTCGGCCTCAGCGCCGGCCAGAGCCTCGCCGAGCACGACAACGCGGGCGAGGCCACCCTCCTGGTGCTCAGCGGCACGCTGACCCTGATCAGCGGCAGCAACGAATGGAAGGGCTCGGCGGGCGACCTGCTCGTGGTGCCCAAGGCCAGGCACAGCGTGATGGCCGTGGACGACGTGGCCTTCCTGATGACGGTCGCGAAGTAGCAGCGGCGGTGGCCGTGCCACCTGGCGGGCGATAGTCCGCCGAGCATTAGGCTGATGATCATGAGTGAGCCGCAGCCGATCCTCGATCCGCTCACCCCGGCTGCGATCTTCCTGGTCGCCACCATCGACGCGGGCGGCGAGGCTGTGGTCCGCGATACCCTCGCCGACGTGCAGGGTTTGCGCCGCTCGGTTGGGTTCCGGATCCCCGGGGCGGGCCTCACCTGTGTGGCCGCGATCGGCTCGGCGGCGTGGGACCGGCTCTTCGCCGGACCACGGCCCGCCGAGCTGCACGAATTCCCCGGTTTTGTGGGCAAGCACCATCGCGCCCCGGCGACGCCGGGCGACCTGCTGTTCCACATCCGGGCGGAGAACCAGGACGCCTGCTTCGAGCTGGCCATGACTATCGGCGACCGGCTGGCGGGCGCGGCCACGATCGTGGACGAGACCGTCGGGTTCCGCTACTTCGAGCAGCGTGACCTGCTCGGCTTCGTCGACGGCACCGAGAACCCGGAGGGCAAGTCCGCCTACGCGGCCGCGCTGGTCGGCGACGAGGACCCCGAGTTCCGGGACGGCAGTTACGTGATCGTGCAGAAGTACCTGCATCCGCTGGCGGAGTGGCGGGCACTGTCGATCGAGGAGCAGGAGAAGGTGATCGGGCGCACCAAGCTCGACGATTTCGAGCTGTCCGACGCCGACAAGCCCGCCGACTCGCACGTCGCGGTGAACACCATCGTGGACGCCGACGGCACCGAGCGCGAGATCCTGCGCGCCAACATGCCGTTCGGCAGCGTCAAGGACGGCGAATTCGGTACGTACTACGTCGCTTACGCGGCCACACCGAGCGTCACCGAGTTGATGCTCACCCGGATGTTCGTCGGCACCGAGGAGGCGGCCTACGACCGCATCCTCGATTTCTCCATCGCGGTCACCGGCACGTCGTTCTTCGCACCGTCGCTCGACTTCTTCGATGAGCTTCCCCCGCCACCGGCGGACGCCGTGACGGCGGAAAACGTGCAGCCCAACGACATCGGCTCGGGCTCACTCGGTATCGGCACGTTGAAAAGGAGCAGGCAGGCATGAACAACCTCTATCGCGAACTCGCGCCGATCACCGCCGAGGCATGGTCGGCGATCGAGGAAGAGGCGACGCGCACCTTCAAGCGGCACATCGCCGGGCGCCGCGTCGTCGACCTGTCCGGACCGCACGGCCTCGATTACGCCGCGGTCGGCACCGGCCACACCACCCCGATCAGCGCACCCGACGAGGGCGTGCAGGCCAGGCAGCGGGTGGTCGCGCCGCTGGTCGAGCTGCGGGTGCCGTTCCGGCTGTCGCGCGAGGAGCTCGACAATGTCGAGCGCGGCGCCATGGACACCGACCTGGATCCGGTGAAGGACGCCGCGAAGAAGATTGCGTTCGCCGAGGACCGGGCGATCTTCGAGGGCTATCCGGCCGCGAATATCACCGGTATCCGGGCGAGTTCGACCAATCAGGCGATCGCGCTGCCGAGTGATCCCCGGCTGGTGCCGGAGTCGGTCACCCAGGCGCTCACCGCGCTGCGGCTGGCCGGCGTCGACGGGCCGTACTCGGTGCTGCTGAGCGCGGACCTGTTCACGGCGGTGAGCGAGACCTCCGATCACGGGCACCCGATCCGCACGCACATCGAGCGGCTCATCCCGGACGGCGAGATCATCTGGGCGCCCGCCATCGACGGCGCGTTCGTGCTGACCACCCGCGGCGGCGACTACGACCTGCGGATCGGCCAGGACCTGTCGATCGGCTACCTCGCGCACGACACCGAGTCGGTGCAGCTGTACTTCCAGCAGAGCCTGACGTTCCTGGTGTACACCGCCGAGGCCGCGGTCGCCCTCGAAGCCTGAGACTTGCCCGTGTGCTGCGGCACCACGCGCGGTAGCGTGTGCCGCAGCACGCCGGAAGTGGGTAGGTGAGATGACGATGGTGCGGGCTGGTGTGGTGCCCACGCAGCGTGCGGCGCTCTACAGTTCCCTCGGGATCCTGGTGACCGTCGTACTGTGCACGGCCGTGATCGGCCTGTTCGGGGTGAACCGGGTATTCACCGGCTTACTGGCCGGTGCCGTGGCGGGCATCGCCGTGGTGGCGGCGCTGTTCGCCAGGGATGCCGTCGTGCTCACCGAGCGGGTGATCTACCGGCGCACCCCGTGGACCGAGTCCAGCATCGACTGGGACCGTGTGGTCGCCGGGCGCTTCACGCTGGACGAGCGGTCCCGCTGGTCGCTGGCGCTCGACCTGATCGGCGGCGACGAACAGCACGGCGAGCTGGTGCTGCTGTCCATTCCGCCGGTACTGCGCCCGGTGTCCGGCGCCTACGACCTCCGCAAGCGCGAGCAGGTGAACGAGATCCGGGCGTTGCTGCGGCGCAAGCAGATACCGGTGACGGTGCTGCCGGAGATCGCGGGCGCGTTGCAAGAGCACTGGCAGATCGCGCCGCCTACCCGCTGACCAGGCACGCCCGCGGCACGTTTCGGATACGTTGGCACCTATGTCGATGACGAAGGGCTCGAACGTCCCGGTGCCCATGGCCGCCGTCCGAATCGAGCTCGGCTGGCAGAGCGGACCCGGGGTGCCCGACGCCGACGCCTCGGCGCTGCTGCTGGCCGCCGGAAAAGTGCGCAACGACAACGACTTCGTCTTCTACAACCAACCCGCGCATCCGTCCGGCGCGGTCCGGCACGAGGGCAAGCAGCAGGGGCCGACGGTGCTCGACGTGCTGTCGGCCGACCTGAGCCGGGTCGAAGCGCCGATCGACACCATCGTGATCGCAGCCTCGGCGGACGGCGGCACCTTCGGCCAATTCCACGGCCTCTACGTCCGGCTGGTGGATCCGGGCAGCGGCGCGGAGGTGGCGCGGTTCGACAGCACCGGCGCGACCACCGAGACCGCGTTCGTGCTCGGCGAGCTGTACCGGCGGCAGGGTGGGTGGAAGTTCCGTGCGGTCGGGCAGGGGTACGCCGCCGGATTGGCCGGTCTGGCCACCGATTTCGGGATCTCGGTGGACGACGCCCCGGCGACCCCGCC
>NZ_BJXA01000148.1 GCF_007990755.1 Nocardia ninae NBRC 108245
GGCTCCCCGCCGGGCAGGCAAGGCAGCGACCACCCCGGCCCCGGCCACCCCGGTGGCACCCGCGCGTGCCGGTTCGACCGTGGCCCGGCCCAACGGGCAGCAGTACCACGTGCGCAATCTGGCCGGGCGTGCCGATGTGGATGTGTTGCAGACGATGCGCGCCGCCGAGGTTCCGGTGCTGTTGTACGGGCCACCCGGAACCGGGAAGACCTCGCTGATCGAGGCCGCCTACGGTGACCTGCTGACCGTGCAGGGCGACGGGGACACCACGGTCGCCGACTTCGTGGGCGAATACACCCAAAACCCGGACGGCACTTTCGTTTTCGTGCACGGGCCACTGGTCCGGGCCATGCGCGAGGGCCGCGTGCTGTTCATCGACGACGCCACCCTGATCCCGCCGAGTGCGCTCTCGTGCGTATACCCGGCTATGGACGGCCGCAAAGAGATCGTGATCAAGGCCCACGGCGGCGAGATCGTGAAAGCCGAGCCCGGGTTCTTCGTGGTCGCCGGGCACAACCCCGGAGTACACGGCGCGATCCTGTCCGATGCCCTCGCCTCGCGGTTTGCGTTGCAGGTTCAGGTGGGTAGCGACTATGACCTCGCCGGGCAGTTGGGGGTCGATCCGAAAGCGGTGCGCGTGGCCCAAGCACTGGCCGGGCGGGTCGCTCGATGCGAGATCGGGTGGGCTCCGCAACTGCGAGAGTTGCTGGCCTTCGCCAAGATCGCCGCCGCTGTCGACATCGCCACCGCCGCCGCCAACCTGGTCGGCACCGCGCCGGAAGAAGACCGCGAGATCGTCGCCGAGGTCGTCAAGACCGAATTCGGCACCGCGTACAAGCCCCTCGCGCTGGGTGCCCGCGTCAAGCCCTGACCCGCCCCTGTGCCCGGGTGCCTGCCCTGGGCACACCAGACCACCGAAAGGCATTCCCCGCCATGACCATCGCCCCGCACGTGATCACCGCGCCCACCGCCCCGCCCGCCGCGCCGCCCGCCCGCACCGGATGGGAAACCCTGTCCGATGCCATGACCGCCGAAACCCCGGCCATCGCCGACCGCGACGACCTGAGGGTGGTCATCGCCCCCGGCGCGGCCGACGGGAACCTCGCAATGTTCGTACCGGAGGCGGCCCTCATCGCCATCGAGGGCGCGAACCTGGGCATCGACCCCGCCACCGCCCGCCCGTGGCGCTTTGCCGACCGCAACCGGTACGCCCCCACCTGGGGCGCGCTCACCCACGAATGCGCCCACGCCACCCACACCTGCTGGACTCCACCACCGACCGCGCATCCGCAGATCGCCGGGGCGGCGATGCTTTTGGAGGAGTCCCGCATCGAGGCCGCCCAACTGCGCCGCCGCCCGACCGACCGGCACTGGCTGCGGGCCAGCACCCGCGAGCTGGTCTTCGCCGACACCGGCGGCCCCGCCGCCGCCGCCATGCTGGCACCCACCCGCCACGCCGCTGCCCACGCCGCCGCGCTCATGCTGGCCCGCGTCGATGCGGGCGTACTCGACGCCGACGAGTGCGCGCCCGCCGCTACCGCGATCGAGGCCGTGCTCGGCCGTGACACCCTCCGGCAATTGCGGACCTTGTGGCGCATCGCGCACCGGCTCTCCGATACCAACACCAAGGGCATGCTCGAGCTCGGGCGGCGCTGGTTCGACATCGTCGGCCCCGAACCGCACACCACCCCGCAACCAGGCTCCCCGCTGGGCACGGCCGTCACCGGCACCCTCGGCGACATCGCCGAAAACGTTGCCGCGCACCAGCTCCCACCTGATCCCGCCGAGGTCGCCGACCAGGCCGCGCGGGATGAAGCCCACCACACCGAACGCGCCGACACGAGGGCGGCGGACGTGTTCGGCAAACGTCCCCGCACCGGCCGGAGCACCGGGCGCACCACCCGCGCGCCCCGCGACGCGGAACGCGCCGCCGCGCGGGTGCTGGCCCGCGCCCTGAATACCGCCAGCCAGCGTGAGCGCGCGGTCACCAAGACCACCTCCACGCTGCCGCCGGGCCGGTTGCGCATGCGCGGGGTGCTGGCCCGGGAAGCACAGCGCGCCGCCGGAGCGATCCCGACCGCGCAACCGTTCACCCGCACCACCCGCAAACCCGTACCTACGCCACCGCTGCGGGTCGGCATCGCGTGTGACGTGTCAGGGTCGATGGACGACTACACCGCCGACGCGGCCTCGGCCGCCTGGATCATCGCTACCGCCGCCGACCAGGCAGTCATGCCCGCCCGAACGGCCACCCTGACCTTCGAGCGGAACGTGCTGCCAGTCACCTACCCGGGGGCCGCCCCGCAGAAAGTGACCGACTTCGCCGCGACAGGCATGTACGAAGCCATCGACATCGCCCTCGACGCCCTCGACGGCGCGCTCGGGCTCTCACAGCCGGAGAACACCCGCCTGCTGGTCATCATCTCCGACGGGGCCTTCCGCGACGAACCCCGCGCCGCCGCCCAACAGCGGCTGAACCGATTGCGCGCCAGCGGATGCGCGGTGCTGTGGCTGACCCCCGACAGCCCCTGGTCCAACCCGCTGACCGGCGCGACCGTGCACGAACTCACCAACCCCGCCGACACCGCCGCCGCCATCGCCCGCGCCGCCGTGGCAGCCGTGCGCGCCGCCTGACCAACCCGGCACACAACAGCACCCATTCGCCCGACAAAACGAAATCACCCACAGGACAAGGGAGTTCCCCATGAGCGAGACTATCGATTTCACTGCCACGATCACCTTCCCGGCCAGTAGCGCGGCGGCCGTCGCGGACTTGCTGACCGAGAACTTCTGGATGGATGAGGTCGAACCCGAAGCCGACCTCGTCACCGCGATCGTCCAAAGCCTCGCCGAGGAATTCGGTTCCTTCGAAGCCCCCGAGATCAAATACAACGCGGACGACAGCGTGACCATCCGGATCACCGGCCAACGCAGCGCCTCAGAAGCTGGCGACGCCTTCGGCTACCTCGAGGACGCCGGAGCCACCGGCACCGTTGACTACGTGGGCGAAGACGGCATACCGGGATCCTGGAACTTCCCCTCCGACTGCTGACCACACGATCGAGCAACGGCTCGATGCAAGGCGACCCCGGCCCTGCATCGAGCCGTTGCCTTCTGTACGGCGCAGATCATCGACGGCGGCATTATCGGCTACCGGCTCACCCACCCCGACCGACCCGTTACGTGGGCCTCGTCGGAACTGCTGTGCGCGAGCCGAATTCCCCTCGTGCTGTTGGCATTACGGAATCCGACGAGGGGAATTCGGGGCACCGAGGTTTTTTCCATGATCGCTTGACATCGGCACGGGTATCGAGCGGGAATGGGAACGGGAACGACACCGAACCCCGGGGGATTCTGCCCCGATCCGGTGTGGTTCCCGTCCCGGCCGGGACATGACCACATCCACCCGAACCGAATTGCTGGAGGGACCCGTCATGTCCACACGTACGAAGAAAACCACCACCACCACACCGCCGTCGTCTGCCACGCCTGACCGTGCGCCTGCCGCCCCCGCTGCCGCCCCGGACGGCGTGTCGGGGGCCGGTGTGCCCGCGCTGCGCAACGACAACGACACGGCGCTGTGGGCCGCGCTGAACGCCCAACCGGGTGCTACCACTGCCGCGTTGGCACAAGCGGCGGGGATCGGGGTATCGACGGCCCGGCGCGTGCTGTCGGGGTGGGAAAGCGCCGGGGCCGCCCGTTCGGACCGCGACCCCGAATCACCCCGCGCGCCCAAAACATGGACCGTGGCCGACCCGGCAACCCCGCAACCGGCTGCCCCCGAATCGGTCACGACCGAACCGGCCGCCGCCGAACCGGCCCCCGCGCCCGCATCGAGCGCAATCACCGAATCCGCACCGGCCGACGCCGGGCAGCCGGACACGGCTGTAGCGGCACCCACGGGCGACGATCGCGCGGATGTGGCCCCGCCCGCCCCGGCCGGGGACGACAACACGGCAGCGGCGCAACCGGAGTCAACTCAGCCGTTGCCTGCGGGTGCGTTGCGGGGGCTGGTCGAGGATTACCTGCGCGATCACCCGGGCGAGGATTTCAGCCCGCACCAGATCGGCAAAGCCCTCGACCGCTCGAGCGGCGCGGTCCACAACGCGCTGGTCAAGCTCACCACCAGCGGCGTCGCCAACCAGACCAGCACGGCCCCCAAACGATTCACCTTCGCTCCCGCCTGACCCGTGCTCTGCGGTGCCGGGATCCCCGAGGCTCTCACCCCCGGGGAGCCCGGCACCACCCCCCAATTTATCTCCTCCGAAAGGTTCCTCGACCATGAACAACACTCCGAGTTCCGCTGGTGTCGCGGCGGCCCTGCATCGCGTGTTCGCCTGCTCCCCGCACTCCGCCGACAGCCTCGAGCTGTGGCTGGCAATCGCCGCCGAGGCCACCCGCCACCTCACCGCGCCCGCGCAACCGGCTGCCCCCGCGCAGTGGTTGCCGGTGTTCGTCTCCTATCGCCGGGTGCGCACCGATGCCGAATATGACCCGGGTACCGCCGCCGTGCGGATCACCACGGGACCGCTGAGAGGCATCACCTACACCGATCCCGACAGCGCCGCCCGCGCGGTCGTCACCGCGTCCCCTCTCCCGCCGCCGGATGAGGACGGGGACGACGTGGTCGAGGTGGTGAGCCTGGTGCCGACGTGGCGGTTGCCGGGCACCGATGACCCGGCCGCGCAGATACCAACCGCCGTGTCTGGCTGATCTTCTAGTCCGCCCGCGCGCCGAAACAGCCGGTAGGGCCGAGCACTTGCTCGGCCCTACCGGCTGTTTCGCGGTCTGGGGTGTTCTGGGTGGGGTGCGGGTCTAGGTCGTGCGGTCGATGGCCTGTTCGAGCCAGTCCGTCAGCACCGGGGCGGTGGTGTCGTGGCCGGGGGCGGGGAACCCGGCCGTGTCGCTGTCGCTGTCGGTGCGGGGCGGCGGGCCGCTGGGGGCGTTGCCGGTGGCCGCACCGGTCGTGGTGGCGGTGTAGGTCTGGGTGAGCGAGGGAAACTGGGTGCCGGTGAACGCCGAGGCAGTGGCGGCGAGCAGGTCGGCGGCGACCGGGGCCAGTCCCGTCAGTGCCGCCACGGCGGCCACGGGGTCACCGGCGGTGAGTGCTTCGGCAGCGGTCCAGGCGATCTCTTGCGCCCGGCCGATGTCGGTGGCGATCCGGGGGATATCGAGACCGGCGAGGACTCCGAGGACCTGCGAGGCGAGGGCGGCCACGCCGGTGGTGTCCAGCGGCGCGGCGAGAGCCAGTGCGCGTGCCACCAGGCGCAGGTCGATACCGGCGGCCATCGCGACCAGCGAGTGGAACCGGTTGTTCAGGTCTCCGGCGACCCGGTGCAGCCCACGGACATCGCCGCTGGCGAGCAGGGCGGGCAGCTCGGTGAGGTCGGCGAGGATGGCGGGCACGTTCGCGGCGAGGGCGGACATCCCGTTGAGCACGGTGAGCACCTGCGTGAGGACCCCTGAGACAGTCGGGGCCGTGACCGGAGCTGTCGTGGTGGTCGATACCTGCCCCTGCCCCTGCCCCTGCCCCGGGCTCGTGGCCGGTGTCGGTGCCGGGGTGGAGGTGGTCCTCGCCGTGATCGAGGGCCGATCCGGCACCGGGGCGGAATCGGCCGGAGCCGCAGTGGAGGTCGCGGTGGCGGTGTAGGCGCGAGCGACCGCGGCGAGGGCGCTCGATACCTCGGAATCGGTCGAGCAGTAAGGGTCGCGCTCGCGGCACAGGGTGCGGACTCGGCCGGTGAGGTCTGCGAAGTCCTGCGTGCGAGGACCTGCGACGCCGTGACCGGAGACCGGGTTGCCGAGTTGGGTGGTGACCGGGTCGCGGTGAGGATCGGAGACCAGCCCAACCGCCACGACCCGCGAGGCCGGGATCGGGCCGTGGTTGTTGCCGATCGCGGCGGCGAGGTCACCGACAGTAGCGGCGCCCTCGGCATGGCCGGCGAGGACGACTCGCGACCCCGAGCACAGCCCCGACAGTGCCGCGGTGAGTGCTTGTTCACCGTTGGCCTCGGTCGCCGAGTACGCGGTGTCGGCGGTGCGGGCGAGGATGCGGACCTCGATGTCGTTGCCGTAGCGGGTTTTCAGGGATTCGGCGACCGGGGCCAGCACCCCCTTCGGCTCCGCCGCAGCGGTCGCCGAAGTCGTCTCGAACGTGCCCGGTACCAGCAGCACGGTCCAGCGTGGGCAGTGCACGGCGGCAGGGTCCGATGTCGGTTCTGCGATGGCGATACCGGCCCCGGACGCCGTGGCGGTGGCGACAGCGGCGCACAGCGCCACACGGGTGAGACGGTCGCGGGCGCGGACGGACTGGTGGTGAGTATGGCTGCGGATGCGCACAGAAGTCTCCTGGTCAGGCGGATGGGTATCGCGGGATCGGTGATGGCCGAGTCGGTGCACCGGCGAGGCAAGGTGTCGGTGGTGGTGAGGCGGCGCGTTCCGGGGCCGGGGTCAGCGCGCGGAGTGGGCGCGCTGAGATGAGGCAATCAGTCATGAGAACCTCCAGGCGAGCCGCTGGTGGGCCGATTGGCCTGGTAGTAGTCGTCGCCGGGCCAGCGGTAGGCTGAGATCTGGACGGGCTCGTTGAAGGTGGGCGCGTGCAGCATTTTTCGGGCTCCCAGGTAGATGCCGACGTGGTGGACGTCGGCGGCAGTGCCGTAGAACAGCAGATCGCCGGGGGCGAGCTGGTCCTCGGAAATGGTTGTGCCGGTGTGGACTTGGTCGTAGGTGGTGCGGGGGATGGAGATCCCGGCCGCCCGGTAGGCGGCTTGGGTGAGTCCGGAGCAGTCCCAGCCACCGTTGACCTCGGGTCCGTTGCCGCCCCACACATACGGCAGCCCGAGCTGAGCGCAGGCGAAAGAGATCACTTGCGCGGCAGTCGGATTCGTGGCTGACACGGTGTGGCAGTCTCCGCCGGAGGGATCGGTGGCGCGGTAGCGGGCGGCTTGGTCGAGGACTTGGTCGACGTACCAGTCGGCGTGGTTGTAGGCGAAGATCGCCGCGCGCAGATCACCGGGGGCACCGGAGTCGCACAGGTAAAACGCCGCAGCGTGCACGGCGTCGTGCGGGTGGTAGCGCGAGGGCGGAGCGGCTCCGCCAGCGGGCAGCCGGTGCCGGGCTATGACGGCGTCGAAGGTCGGTGCCAGGAACTGCATCGGCCCACCGGCCCCCGACGAGTTCTGCCCTGCACTCACCCCGGGAAGGGGTGAGCGGCCGTGATCGGTCTCGATCTTGCCGATCGCGGCGAGCACTGACCAGTCCAGCCCGGGGCAATCCCCGGCGGCGGCCTGATAGAGCACCAGCATCTCGGCCGGGATGTCTTGTCGCGCTTCGGGGCTCGGCGTAGAGCCGGTGCCGGTCGAGGTGGCGGGGGTGGGCGTGAGCAGCGGCTGGTCGTAGACGATGACGGTGGTGACCACGGCGGCGATCACGACGACGCAGAACACGATCGCCGCACAGCCCGCACCGAGGGCTTTGACCAGCACCGGAGTCTCACCGGTCCTCGACAGATGGCGGGCGCGGCGGGGGCGGGGCGAGGCTGAGCTGCCCGCCCAGCGGTCCCCAGCTGTGCTCGGTGTCGGCTGGTGGTGTTGTGCGACGAGGCCACACCGCGGCGAGGTCACCCAGGCTCACACGGGCCGCGCTGACAGGATCGAGGGGCAGCCACACCTGGTCTGCGGGGCTGGCCCCGGGACCGGAGGTGAGCAGCTCGGCGGCGGCGGTGGCGACCGGCACCGCGTCGGGGTCGGGCAGCCGCTCCCAGCTCCGGCGTAGGGCCGTGCGGGCGTTGGCCTCGCGCTGGGTCGTCGGTACCCACAGCAGAACCGGGTTGACAACACCGGTCGTGCGGGCCAGCTCGGCGAACCCGTGCAGCTTGGCGGCGACGCGGGTTAGTGCGGTGGTGGCGAGGTCGTATTCGAGGAAGAAGTCGAGCGTGACCCCGCAGTGGTCGTAGCGGCCGAATGCATCGGGGCGAGCGAGGTCGCCCCACAGCCGTTGGCAGCGAGTTTGCGACCACCACTGCGCCACCTGACCGTCTGCGCGCCCACTGGTGGCGAGAGTGGTGAACCATTCGTTCACCCCGAGGGTGTGGCTCAGGTGCAGGCTGTAGGCCACGGCGAGGTTCTGTTGATGGTTGTATCCGAGCTCGCGCACGCTGGTACCGGCCTCGGCGGCCAGGACCGTGGCTCCGGCGGGTGCCAGTGTCCAGTGATGAGGCGCACTGCCTCGGATACGCAAGGGCCGGAACCGGTCCAGCAGACGATAGTCGTGCAGGATGGCCAGACGGCGGCGGGCGATCTTGGCGGTCGGGAAGGCCAGCTCGGCGAGTTGATCGGTGGTCGGGACACGGTGCTCGTACACCATCCGCAGAACCCAGCGGTCACGGCTGGTCAGGGGACGGACCGGCGAGACCCTCGCCGGGCCGGAGGTTCGAGATCGGGCGGGGCGCGGTGCTCGCGTGTCGACTTGCCGATCGGGGCGGGAGATCATCAGGGCGGGAACCTTTCTCGGGAATGTCGAACGCGCGGCTAGGGCAGCCGGGGGTCGGGCGGTGCGGGGTGCGGCCCGGCACCGGCGACC
>NZ_BJXA01000149.1 GCF_007990755.1 Nocardia ninae NBRC 108245
CAACCTGTTGACCGGACTAGCCGACGACACTCCGGCCTGGAACGTCACCTCACTTCAATCACCCTGTACCCCTTGTGCATCCGCTCGATTCAGGAGACTGCATGACACCGCACGGCGACGCCCGGCCCGATCTGTCTTTGATCGTTCTGCCACGGTGGGGTGCGGTGGTGGCCGTCAATGATGCCGCGCCCTGGCTGGTGGTAGATCCGAATGGTGTTGCAGTGGAACCGATCCGACGCTTCCTGTTGGACCTCGTTGCACGTGATAGCAGTCCGTCCTCGGTCCGCAGTTATGCCTTCGGGTTGCTGCGGTGGTGGCGCTGGCTGCGCGTTGCGGGTATCGACTGGGAGCATGCCACTTCAGCTGAAACTCGTGATCTGGTTGTGTGGATGCGGCTGGCACACAAGCCGATCAGGTCGCAGCGAACAGTTTCGACCGCCACCGCTGGCACAACCAACCCGATTACCCGCAAGCCCTATCTCGACGATCGGTACAAGCCGCGCACGGTCCGGCACAGCAATGCGGTGATCCGCTCCTTTTACAGTTTCTGGAGCGAGTTGGGTGAGGGGCCTGTAGTCAATCCGGTGCCGTTGGGTCGCGGCAGGGGCCGAGCGAACGCGCATCACAACCCGCTGGAACCCTTTCGCCCGCAGGGCCGTATCCGGTACAACCCGAAAGTTCCTCATCGCACGCCACGGGCGATTCCCGATGAGCAATGGATCACGTTGTTCTCGGGTCTGCGTTCTAATCGTGATCGGGCGATCGTTGCTGTCACGGTCAGCAATGGTGCCCGTGCCGCGGAGTTGCTCGGTGTCCGGTCCGGGGTGGATCTGGACTGGGGCGAGCAGCTGGTCCGCGTCGTGCGCAAGGGCACTCGCGCCGAGCAATGGCTGCCGGTCAGCCCGGAAGCGTTCGTGTGGATCCGGTTGTACCTGGCTGATCTCGGCGATCCGCTGCCGCCGAATCAGCCACTGTGGCAGACCCTTCGACGCCGCGACCATGGTGGCGGCCTGGCTCGGCAGCCGTTGAGTTATGACGCGCTGCGTGCGGTATTCCGTCGGGTCAATGCGCTGCTGGGAACCAACTGGTCGATGCATGATCTGCGCTACACCGCCGCGTTACGGATGAGCAGGGATTCGGCGCTATCGATGCGTGATGTCCAGGTCATACTCGGCCATGCCCATCTCTCGACCACCGCGGACATCTATCTGGCCGAGGACCAGACCGAGGTGATCGAGCGAGTCCTTCAACATCTGCAGCGCCGCGTAACCGACGCCGCTGCCCCGCCTGTTGCGCCGGCGGCGGGGTACGACGCAGCGGACCTGAATGTTTTGTTCGGGGAGGGGATCCGATGACTACCATCGAGCCGACTCTGTCGATAGCCAATAGTGTTGCGCCGCTGAGGAGATTGTGTCCGGGACATGCCACAGGTCCGGCGGATCGCCTTTCGGCCGAGGCGGCCGCCCGTCGTCTGATCGATCTACCTACGTGGTTCGATTCCAAGGCGTTTGTGCAGGCGCAACGGTTGCGCGGTGCGCTTCGAGTGCTGGCATGGCTCGAGTCGTCACCCGGTGTCGGCTGGCAGCAACGCTGGTCGGCTTCGGGTATCGATGACGGCTACGACTGGCTCGGTCAACTCAGCGCCGCGGACCCGCGGGGTTGGCCGATCAACCACCATGAGTTGCGTTCGGGAATGAATTGGCTGTTGCTGGGGCGCACCATCAATCCCGGCTACGGCTACTTCGCCCACAACAGGTCGCAGTTCCTCTACGAACACGGCCCCGCAGCGATCGATGCGGAAATGTTCGACCGCGTCGCCGAACGGGCAACAGCGTTGAAAGTGACTGCACTCGAACACCGCAACGCTGTCCGCGTCATCGCAAGGACGGCACTGCACACCGGGAAAACGATCCGCGCGCTCACCGCCACAGACATTTTCGAGCAGCGAGACTGGAACCTCGGCCACAACACGGCAAACAAGGGCATCAACACCGCCTGGGATCTGCTCGGCGAGGTCGGTGTCCTCGAGGTCGAGGGATCGTTGGCCGAGACCATTCGCGTGGGGCAGCGCCCGGTCGATGAATTGGTCGACTTCTATCGCATCACCAGCCCGCGGGCACGGGAAGTGCTGATCCGCTATTGCCAGGAACGTGCACCCGCACTGGACTACAACAGCTTGCGCACGATGATCGGTCGCTTGGTGGGAACGTTCTGGGCCGACATCGAAGCACACCATCCCGGCATCGATGACCTCGATCTGCCCGACGAGATCGCCACCGCATGGAAGCATCGGTTGCGCACATGTACGACCAAGCGAGGCACGATCCGGCCGCGTACTTCGGTGCTGGAGATCCTGACTCAGGTCCGCGCCTTCTACCTCGACATCCAGGAGTGGGCCCACACCGATCCCTACTGGGTGCAGTGGGCCGTTCGCAGCCCGGTCCGCAAAGGCGACACCGATGGCATCGTCAAAGCTCGCCAGCGCTCCACCGCCGCGATGCATCAACGCGTCCGCGAACGCCTGCCGCAACTACCTGTGCTCGTCGACACCGCCACTGGGCACCGCGACACATGCCGCGATGCTCTCGACGCGGCCACCGCCACACGTGTCGGGGAGGTCTTCGGCCACGACGGACACCGCTACCGCAGAATTACCGCCGCCAACGAGACGACTGGCTACAAACGCCGCCCACACGACGTCATCGTCGAAGACACCGAGACCGCGATCCGGACCAACCTCTCACGCGCGGAGGACGAGGCGTTCTGGACCTGGGCGATCATAGAGACTCTGCGCCACACCGGCGTGCGCCTGGAAGAACTCCTCGAAATCACCCACCTCGCACTGACTTCCTACCGGCTGCCCGATACCGGCGAGCTGGTACCGCTGCTGCAGATCATCCCGTCCAAGACCGATGAGGAACGCCTGCTGCTGGTCAGTCCGGAGCTCGCCAGCGTCCTGGCCTCCGTCATCAGCCGACTGCGCCGAGGCAACGCCGGTATCGTCGCGCTGACCGCTCGTTATGATCCGCACGAGCGCACCACCGGCCCGGAATTGCCTCACCTGTTCGAGCGACGTCACGCGCACCGCTGGAAAGTGTTGAGCTACACCGTCGTCCGTCGACTACTCAACGACGCGGTGGCCCGTACCGGGCTACGCGATACAGCCGGTGAGGTCCTTGCCTACACCGCGCACGACTTCCGCCGTATGTTCGCCACCGAAGCGGTGACCGGTGGACTGCCCGTTCATATCGCGGCCCGCCTGCTCGGGCACCGCACCATCGCCACCACGCAAACCTATCTCGCGGTGTTCCAAGACGACCTCATCCGCGCCTACCGCACCTACGTCGACGGCCGCCGTGCTCTGCGCCCCGATACCGAGTATCGCGAACCCACCACCGCGGAATGGCAAGAGTTCCAGCAGCACTTCCACACCCGCAAACTCGAACTCGGTACCTGCGCTCGCCCCTACGGCACCAGCTGTCAGCACGAACACGCCTGTCTACGTTGTCCGATGCTGCGGGTCGCACCGACCCAACGCAACCGGCTGATCGAAATCATCCGCAACCTCGACGATCGCATCACCGAAGCCACCATGAACGGTTGGCTCGGCGAAGTCCAGGGACTGAAATACAGCCTCGCGAAAGGCAAAGACAAACTCGCCGCCCTGGACCGAACCCTGACCAACCCCGCCACCGCCACCCTGGCCGATCTCGGCGTCCCGATGTTGCGTTCTCCCGGAAAGTCCACGACCGCATGATCTGTTCGGAGGTGAAACCTTATGTCTGACACTCGGCTTCGCGACAGCGCTCTCGCCGCAGCCCGCCGCGGCTGGTTCGTGTTTCCGCTGCGACCCCGCTCGAAGAAGCCCGCCATCCAACGGTGGGAACAGCAAGCCACCACCAACCCCTCCACCATCAACGCATGGTGGCCTGAGAACTCCACCAGAAACGTGGGGATCGCGTGTGGTCCCAGCCACCTCTATGTCCTCGACCTCGACAACGCCCACTCCCCGACCACACCGCAGCCCCAGACCGGCATCGGCGGCGGCCGCGACGCTCTCGAACAACTAGCGGACACAACCGGACACCCCGTCCCGGTCCCCACCTATACCGTCGCCACACCATCGGGCGGTGCTCACCTGTACTATCTGGCACCGGTAGAACCGTTGTTGCGCAACAGCATCGGGCGTCTGGGACCGCACATCGACACGCGGGGCCACGGCGGCTACGTCGTCGCGGCCGGATCCAGCCTCGGATGCGGGGACTACCGACTGATCGACACCCGGACGCCGATACCCTTACCCGATTGGCTGACCACCGCGTTGATTACTCCCCCGCCGCCGATCATCCCCACCGCGGCACCACGGGACCTCGACGCCTACGTGGCAAAGGCCCTCGACAACCAAACCACCCGCGTACGTACCGCATCGACAGGCACCCGACATCGAACGCTGCTGCTGGCGGCCAACAGCCTCGGCCGACTCGTCGGCCGAGGCTTGCTCACCCACCACGACGCGTACACAGCCCTGTACAACGCCACCACCATTCACATCGGCACCGATCAATTCACCCAGACCGAAGCCGAACGCACCATCAGCGACGGGCTCGACCATGGCGCCAGCCACATCTGACCCGAGTGCCCGGTATGCCGAAGAGAGTGCGTCCAGACGTTTCACGCGAAGATCGTTGGTTACCAATATGTTTGCTTCATCTCTGACCGAAGTACGTTGGCCCACAACAGCGTTGTCGACGTAGCTCGACTTACTCACGCGCGGTTCGTCGCTCGACAATACTGTGTGGCACACAGTATTGTGTTCGATGTGAGCCCAGAAGAGCTGATCCTCAACCAGACCCAGGAGTTGCGCCGCGGCACTGTCGTGCTGGCCTGCCTGGTGCTGCTGGAGGAGCCGCGGTACGGCTACGCGCTGCTGGAAACGCTCAACGAGGCGGGCATTCCGGTCGAGGGCAACACCCTGTACCCCTTGCTGCGCCGCCTGGACAAACAGGGCCTGCTGACCAGCGAGTGGAACGTCGATGAATCGCGGCCACGGAAGTTCTACCGGGTGAACTCCGAGGGCTCGCGGGTACGTGAGGGGCTGACGTCGGAATGGCAGGCCCTGGTCGCCTCGATCTCGCGACTGATCTAGGGGGAATTGATGAGCAAGAGCTCGCTGACAGAGCGTTACGTGCATGAGGTCATCCGCCGACTTCCGGCTGAGCAGCGCGGCGACATCGCCGAGGAGCTGCGTGTCACCATCGCCGACATGGTCGAGGCACGCGGCGCGGCCGACTCGAGCACGGCCGAGCGTGAGGTGCTCGTCGAGATGGGCGACCCGGTCCCGCTCGCCGCGCGTTTCGCGGACCGGCCGCTCGCGCTGATCGGCCCCGAGCTCTACCCGCGCTACCTGCGGTTGATGAAGCTCCTGCTGACGACGGTCCTGCCGCTTGTGGTGGCCCTGTTCGTCGCCCTGGACGTGGTGGACGGCAAAAGTCTCCGCCAGCTGGTGTTCACCGCGGCCATGGTGACTGTGACCGCCGCCTCCCAGATGATCGCCTGGCCCACGGTGGCGTTCGCGGTGGCCCAGCGCACCCGGTACCGCAATGCGACGCTCGTCGGTGGTGACACCTGGGCGCCCGAGGACTTGCCGGACGAAGTGTCCGACCCGCACCAGACGGATCGGAGCGGCTACTTCGCTTTCGGCTCGGCGATGTGGTCGGCGCTGCTGCTCGGCGTGATCGTCTGGCAGCACATCGCCATGCCCTACCGGCTTCACGGCGCGGACGGGAGCGTCCGGCACATGCAGGTGCTCGAGCCCTCGCTGTGGAACGGGTGGATCTGGCCAGTGGTGATCGGCCTGGGCGTGCTCGTGGCTCTCGACCTGATCCGAGTCGCGGCCGGCAACTGGACACCCCTGCGGGCGGGTTGGTACGCGCTCGGGCACGTGCTGTTCGCCCTGCCGCTGGCCTGGATCCTCTACCAGCACATGCTGTTCGACCCGATCGTCCTGGACGACTTCAACGGCTCGCTGCACACTCCGGACGCCTTCTACACCCTGACAGGCGCCGTCATCCTGCTGTCCAGCGGACAACAGGTGTTCCAGCGGTTCCGCGACGCGCGCCACCCCTGAGCTCGAGAACTCAGCGGGACTGGCCAGGTAGAAGATCGCGTCGCACACCAGCCAGCGCGGCCATTTCTCCGGCTGCCCGTCCCTGCCAGTGGTATTGCATAGTGGCGGCAGCGGGTCCAGGACCGCCTACTCGGCGTCGGTGTGCGACGAGCATCAATAAAACGGGCACTTCGGCGACTCGCCGTGGGCCGGGCATGACGAACACAGGAAGGTAAGCAACCCTGACACAGGGACTTCCGGGTAGCGACGGTCTGGTGTGAAACCTCAGTCGTCGTCATCAAACGGATTTTCCGACATTGACACATCCCCTTCTATCGATTGCTGTCGACAGCACGTGAATTCGCGTGCCGTTGACAATTGCTGCCTTGATCAGGCTTCCCGCGTATCTACGCACACACATGCGGATGGCCGGACATCGACGGTTTCGGGGTTGACATCGGCTACTAGTTCCCGTTCAGCCCGAATCTCCGCGACAACAGCACGTTCTTCCAGTAGCTCTCGCGCGCAAGCACGTGCTCGTCTGCCGTCCGCATCGACCAGAACTCCAGGAGCGCGAAGCGCAGATTCGTGCGCGCATAGCCTGCGCCCTGTTCGCCGACCAATTCACGCAGTTCGACGTTGCCGCCGTGCAGCGAGTCAACATACTCGCACAAGCGTGCCCAGATCCCGGTGTCGCCGTATGCCGAGCCGACGTAAGGCTTGCCCGTCACCTCGTCGTGGATAACGTAGACGCCCTTCATGTGCTGCAACGCGCCACGCCAGTCGTGCCAGTCCTGTTTGACGGCGACTTCCAAAACATCCAGAGTGTGGTTGATCTGATCATGACCGGGAAAAGGCTCACCGGCGTATGGCAGCTCAAGAACAGACATGACCTCCATCTGGTCCAGATAGGTCTCCATGTTCAATCGGACGGTCCGCCCCGGTGGTTTGAACAAAACGACGAGGCGCTTGATAAATGCGCCCATCAGGTCGTCTCGCAGATCGATGTCGTAGGAGCCTTCACCCGGAATGGGACGACGCCCGACGACTTCGAAGACGCCACCAAACAGCCAATGAGTCGAATTACTTCTGTCGCGGGCGAGCGAGAAGATGAACTGGCGGTTGAAGTCGTCGCGGGTGCCACGCCAGCGGTTCCACCCGACCCACTCGTCCCAGGATCGGGCAAGGGCGTCGATCGGATGGTCCTCGCCGTTCCACTTCGCGCAGTGAAGCTTGCACGCCTCCGGGTCGAGCTCACCGATCAGGCTCCTGAGAGGTATCGCTGCCACGGAGGCGATGCTACGGTGGCCAGCGTCCGAACTGCCCAGAAAGATCCTCAATCGGCAACTGCTGCAACTCCGTATCCGCGAACCGGCCACCAACACGCCGATACCGGACGGTCACCGTCAGCAGACTGAAATCATCGAAATCGGTGGCTATGCGATGCCAGTCGGCACCCATTCCACCGGCCACCAGCGGATTCACGACTTCGTTGGATTTCAGCGAGTCCGGCCCACACATCGAGGATCCCCGCTTCGCGATGCGGGCGTGCCCACGTCGGGTGCGCCATCCGGTCACCCCGACCTTTCCGCTGCCGCGGCCGCGGCGTTGGTGGCGATCTCCTGCAGCGCGCTCAGATGCCCTTGCAGGGCAGTTCGCCCCGCAGCAGTCAGCGACAGCCACGTGCGAGGTCTTTTACCGGCATAGCCCTTGTGGATCTCGACGTATCCCAGATCCGCCAACACCGTGGCTTGCTTCGACATGTGAGGCGCGGTCAGCCCGCAGTACTCCTGCACCGCTTGGAACTCGGCCCTATCGCATCCGGACAGGTAGCTGACCACCATCAGGCGTGTGGGACTGGTCGCGAGGATCGGCTCGAGTCGTGCGGTCACTGCCGCCTCCCGAGCATCGCCATGATCAGCACCCCTTCCACGACTCCCACCCCTACATACAGCCAGCGAAAATATGGTGCTGGGTCCACCGCGACCATGAACACCGGCACCAGGCATACCAGCATCGTCACGAGATCGTCGCGTGCCGGGCCTCGGATTCCGTCCAGCCCTTGCCGACGGCGAGCCCAGAGGAACAACCCGATGCCCGCGGCCACCATCAAAGCCGCGCCCACCACGAACAGCGCCCGGACGCGTCCGTCGGAGGAGTGCTGGCCACTTAAAGCCACAGCGGCACCGGCCAGTACCCCACACGCTACGACGACCCAGGTCGGCAGCTTCGGCATCGCCGCGGCGCGATAGGCGACGTCGGCGGTCTGTAAGTGCTCTCGCGCATCTCTCGAATCCATGCCAACCATCATGACAACTACTTAACTTCATGGCAAGTACTTGAGTAGAATCGAAGAGCTGCCAAACGGCCGCCACCAACTCACCCGTCGTAGTCCGGAGAAAACATC
>NZ_BJXA01000150.1 GCF_007990755.1 Nocardia ninae NBRC 108245
GCGAGTGCCAGGCGAACGGAATGTGGCACAGGTACAGCGCGACCAGGATCAGCAGCAGCACGATCGGATAGGTGACCAGCAGTGCTGCGGCCAGCGCGACGAGCACGAGCAGCCCGGCGGCGGCCTGCGGCGCCACCGACACCGACTTCATGGCCAGCGTCGGAATGGTGCTGACGCACAACGCCGCTGCGCAGACGGTCCACGCCGAGACCGCGTAGAAGCCGACCCACCAGCCGTCACCGAACACCTCGAACAGCGCGACCGGCACCATGGCGATGAGCGCGCCCGCCGGGGCGGGCACGCCGACGAAGTACTCGCGCGACCACTCCGGGCGGGTGTCGTCGTCCAGCAGGGTGTTGAACCGAGCCAGCCGCAGCACGATGCTCACCGCGAACAGCAGCGCGACGATCCAGCCCGCAGTCTCGCTGTGCAGCAGCGACACATAGAGCACCAGCGCGGGCGCGACACCGAAGGAGATGGCGTCGGACAGCGAATCCAGCTCCGCGCCGATCGCGGTGGTGGCGTCCAGCATTCGGGCCAGCCGACCGTCCAACGTGTCCAGCACGGCCGCGGCGCCGATCATCGCCAGCGCGATGTCGAGCCGGTTGTCCAGCCCGAACTTCACCGCGGACAACCCGGAGCACAGCGCGAGAATGGTCACCACGCTCGGCAACAGCCGGATGGGGCGGCGCCGCCGTCGCTGAATCGGAGCAGCCGCCTCCATCATGAAGCGGCGGGCGTCGACCCGAGCACCGCGAGGACGGTCTCGCCGCCGATGGTGCGCTGCCCCGGCTCGACCAGCAGCTGCGTGCCCGCCGGGAAGTAGGTGTCCACCCGGGAGCCGAAGCGGATCAGCCCGTAGGTGTCGCCGATCGTCAGCACGTCGCCGACCTGGGCGTCGCACACGATGCGGCGGGCGAGCAGGCCGGCGATCTGCACCACGACCACCTGATGCCCGGACGGGGTGTCGAGCACCATGGTGTTGCGCTCGTTCACCGCGCTGGCCTCGGGCAGATCCGCCGAACGGAACTGGCCCGGCTGATGCAGCACCGTGCGCACCACACCGGACACCGGGGTGCGCTGCACGTGCACGTCGAGCACGGAAAGGAAGATGCTCACCCGGGGCACGGGCTGGTCGCCGAGGCCCAATTCCACAGGCGGAGCGGCGGTATCGACGAGGGCGATCTCGCCGTCGGCGGGCGCGACAACGGCGCCGGGCCGGTTCGGCGGCACCCGGTTCGGGTGCCGGAAGAAGGTTGCGCACGCGGCCGCGGCGAACAGACCCGTCCGGCGCACCCACTTTCGCTTGCCGCCGAGGACAGCGACCGCGAGGGGTGCGGCGACGAACGGAAGCCCGGCGGGGTGCAGCGGGGGGATCGCATTGCGAACCAAATCGGCGACGTGGCCGACTCCGGTGCGTTCAGGCGTGCCGGGCGGCGTGGGACGGCGGGCCACAGGCTCCTCTTTCGTGCTAGATGCAGTCGGATTACGCCCTCCACGATAGGACCGGCGCAAGCGTTCACACCTTACGGGAAAGGAGCCTGTGGCACCGGTGCCGTCAGCTTCGGACTCGACGTCCCATCACCAGACCGACCAGGAACAGCAGCACCACCGCGCCACCGAGGCAGGTGAAGAAGCTGAACCAGAGGCCGGCGCCTTCGACATCGACACCGAACAACTTCAGTAGGAAACCACCGAGTAGGCCACCGACGATGCCTACGACAATGTTCAACAGGATGCCCTGCTGGGCATCGGTCTTCATGATCTTGCTGGCAATCCACCCGGCAAGACCGCCGATGATGATCCACCCGATAATCCCGAGACCGAGCATGGTGTCCTCGCAATCCGCGTTCTACCGTCCATGCGTACCTGGAACGGTTCACACATAGTTGGGGCATGCCGACAGGAGCAATCAGCATGCTAATCGCGGTATACCCGGGGTTTGTGAGAATACGCACGGCGAAACGCCGGATCTCCGGCTAATATGAGGGGGCCTCATGTCTACGGCTCCGTAGGTGGCGGTTGATGAGGGATCCATTTTCGATGCTTCGGGGACAACCCGGCGGCGGTGCCGCAGGTACATAGGAGACGCACATGGCTGCTCGAATCGCCCAGACCACCGGGGCAGAGCACACGGCGATCCTCGGGCTCGGCGTATACCGCCCGGTCCGAGTCGTCACCAACGACGAGGTGGCGGGGCCGATCAACTCGAGCGACGAGTGGATCCAGACCAGGTCCGGGATCAAGACCCGGCGCTTCGCCGGAGAATCCGAAACCGTCCAGAGCATGAGCGTCGCCGCGGCCAAGGGCGCGCTCGAGTCGTCCGGGATCGCGGTCGATCAGGTCGACTGCGTGATCGTCGCGACGTCGACCCACCTACTGCTCACCCCGGCCGCCGCACCGCGGATCGCGACCGAACTCGGCATGAACGGCTCGGCCGCCTTCGACGTCTCCGCGGGCTGCGCCGGCTTCTGCCACGCGCTCGCGCTGGCCTCGGACCTGGTCCGCGGCGGCACGGCAGGCCACGTGCTGGTGATCGGCGTGGAGAAGCTGACCGACACCATCAACCCGACGGACCGCTCCACGGCGTTTTTGTTCGCCGACGGAGCTGGCGCGGTGATCGTCGGTCCGTCCGACGAGCCGGGCATCGGCCCGACGGTGTGGGGCTCCGACGGCACCCAGCACCACGCGATCCGCCAGGACAAGGACTGGGTCGAGTTCTTCCGCGAGATCGAGGAGAAGGGCACCGACGCGGTGCGCCCCTACCTGGCGATGGAGGGCACGGCCGTATTCCGGTGGGCCGCACACTCGCTGGAGAAGGTCTGCCGCGACGCCATCGACCGGGCCGGGCTGTCCACCGACGACCTGAACGCGATGATCCCGCACCAGGCCAACGGCCGGATCATCGAGATCATGGCGCGGGTGCTGAAGCTGCCGGAAGACTGTGCGCTGGCCAACGACATCGAGGAGACCGGCAACACCTCGGCCGCGTCCATCCCGCTGGCCATGGAGGCGATGCTGCGCAAGGGCGAGTCCAAGCCTGGCGATACCGCGCTGCTCATCGCGTTCGGCGCCGGACTTTCCTACGCCGCACAGGTAGTGACGCTGCCCAAGTTCGCGATCACGGTGTAAACCGCAGAACCCACACGTTCGGATTCGTGCCGGGCGCGCATCAGCATCGCGCCCCGGCGCGAATTCAGCGCAGCCCCCAGGTGACCTTCACCGTGAAGGTCACCGTTTGCGTGCCCGGTTCCAGCGGAACCGATTGCGGCGCAGCGTCTTGCGCCGACATCTTGCTCGCGCTGTCGTCGTCGTGGCTGCTCGCCTCGGTAATGGTGTCGACCTCGGTCAACTGCACCCCGGCGAGCACCGCGTACTGCTCGGCGCGCGCCTTCGCGTCGGCGAACGCCCGGGCCCGAGCGTCGGCGAGCAATTGCGAGTTGTCGTCGATGGCGAAAGACACCGAGCGCAGCCTGGTTTCGTTGCCGCCCGCCTTGATCGCGCTGTCCAGCACGCCGGAGGCCTTGGTCAGATCCCGCACCACGACGCGGACCGAGTTGGTGGCGCGGTAGCCGATGACGGTGTCGCCGCCGTTCGGTCCGCCCGAGTACTGGGGCTGGATCGAGACGTCGGTGGTGCGCACGTCTTCCCGGGTGGCACCCGCGCCGACGACGGCGTCGGTCATCGCCTTGGCTTTGTCGTTGGCGCGGGCGATGGCGGCGGATACGGTCTCGGCGGTCACCTCGACGCCGAGGTCGGCGTTCAGGATGTCCGGAGCGCCGCGTACCTGGCCGCTGCCGACGACGGTGACGTGCCGTTCGGGTCCCGCGTCGTCGGTGCCGCAACCCGTCACCAGCACGGCGCCGATTGCCATCGCCGCCCCGGCCGCGGACCAGCGCGTCATTCGTCGCATACTCGGCAACTTACGCACCCAAGCGGCCGCGCGGAGCCCGAACACGCCGACTACCCGTGCGTCTCGGCGGCCTTCTTGATCTTGTCCAGCGTCTCGTGCATGCCGCGGACCAGGTCTTCCTCGAACGGCGCCTCGCCGCCGAGCGCGGCGTTGATCGACTTGCGGGAGAACCAGGTGGTGCCGTTGGGGAAGTCGCGGCGCTCGATCAGCCGGGTGCCCGGCTCGGTCGGCTCCAGCGTGTAGCTCCAGATCGCGCGGTTCTCGTTGATCTTGAAGGCGAACGCCTGGTTCGCCTCGTACCGCACGATGCGCGCGGTGGTCGGCCAATATTTCTTGCCGTCGGTGTTGAGGTTGAGCACCCAGGTGCCCGCCTTGGGCTTACCGAGCGGCAGCATCCGCACGCACTGCGGGCTGAACTCCGGCATCCGCTTCAGATCCGAGACCACCGCCCACACTCGGTCCGGCGGCGCGGCGATATCTATGGCGACTTCGAGGTTCTTCGGCAACGCTGCCTCCGGGATCCATGCGAACGAACCGACAGGGAGTCCGGCCGAGCGCGCTTGATGGGTAATACACATTTTAATCGGGAAGACAGTTGGGTCACATTCAGCATGTTGTCCGCTGATCTTGGTAATGGCCAGCGCACAATGCCGGATAGAAGAAGCAAAGACACTGCCTCCAGCTTTCCCGCCAAAAGTGAGGTGATCGGCCGTGAACCTGCGCTCCCTCTTACATCGCCGGCATGCGAACAATGTCCCGCTGCTACCCGCCATCGAGCCCGACGGCGGCCCACCCGCCCGCGACTCGTCCGCCGAGACCCTCGAGCGACTGCTCACCCCCACCGAACTCGACCTGATTCGCCACCACAAATGGTGACGCGGACCGGCCCGGCTGTCCGCCGGCAGTGAAAGCCGACGACACGGTTTGTACCGACGTTCATACTCGTTAGGTGACTTCACCCGCTGCCACGAAACCGGCCATCTTGAGCGTCGACGACGATCCTGGGGTTTCCCGAGCGGTCGTGCGCGACCTGCGGCGCCGCTACGGCGCCGACTACCGGATTCTGCGCGCGGAATCGGGCGCCCAGGCGCTCGACGCGCTGCGTGAGATGAAACTGCGCGGCCAGCCGGTCGCCGTCTTGATCGCCGACTACCGGATGCCCGGCATGGACGGCATCGAATTCCTCGAGCAGGCGATGGACCTGCATCCCTACGCGCGCCGGGTACTGCTGACCGCCTACGCCGACACCAACGCCGCGATCGACGCGATCAACGTGATCGACCTGGACCACTACCTGCTCAAGCCGTGGGACCCGCCGGAGGAGAAGCTGTACCCGGTGCTGGACGCCCTGCTCGACGCCTGGCGCAGCAGCGAGCACCGGCCGATCACCGAGACCAAGGTGGTCGGCAACCGCTGGTCGCCGCGCTCCTCGGAGGTGCGCGAATTCCTGGCCCGCAATCAACTGCCCTACCGCTGGTACCTGGCCGACGAGCCGGAGGGCGCGCGACTGCTGGAGGCGGCGGGCGCCGATCCCGAGCGCTGTCCGGTGGTGATCACCGCGACGGGCGAGGCGCTGGTGCAGCCGTCGGACAGCCTGCTCGCGGAGAACGTCGGGCTCACCGTCAACGCGACCGGCGACTTCTACGACCTGATCGTGGTCGGCGGCGGGCCCGCGGGTCTGGGCGCCGCGGTGTACGGCGCCTCCGAGGGCCTGCGCACGGTACTGGTGGAGCGCACCGCGACCGGCGGGCAGGCCGGGCAGAGCTCGCGCATCGAGAACTACCTCGGGTTTCCGGATGGGGTGTCCGGTGGTCAGCTGGCGGATCGGGCGCGGCGGCAGGCCGCTAAGTTCGGCGCGGAGGTGATCACCACCCGCGAGGTGGTCGGGCTCGAGGTGAACGGTTCCGCGCGCACGGTGCGGTTCGCCGACGGCGGCAGGCTCTGCGCGCACACGGTGATCATCGCGACCGGCGTCGACTACCGCCGCCATCCGGCCCGCGGCGTGGACGACTTCACCGGGCGCGGTGTGTATTACGGGTCCGCGATGACCGAGGCCTCGGAGTGCGCCGACCGCGATGTGTACATCGTCGGCGGCGCGAACTCCGCGGGGCAGGCGGCGGTGTTCCTGTCGCGCAACGCGAAAACGGTCCACCTGGTCGTCCGGTCCGGCTCGCTGGACAACTCGATGTCGCACTACCTGGTCCAGCAGATCGCTCAGATTCCGAACATCCAGGTGCACACCAACACCGAGGTCACCGCCGCCGACGGCGACGACCACCTGCAGCAGATCGTGTTGCGCGACAACGTGTCCGGTGTCGAGGAGAAGGCCGAGGCGGAGCGGCTGTTCCTGTTCATCGGCGCCGCACCGCAAACCGACTGGCTCGACGGCGTGGTCAAGCGCGACGAGGCGGGCTACGTGCTGGCCGGCCCCGATCTGCTCGTCGACGGCGCGCGACCGGCCGGTTGGGAATTGCCGCGCCCGCCGCATCATCTGGAGACGAACGTGCCCGGCGTCTTCGTGGCGGGTGACGTGCACGCCGACTCGGCCAAGCGCGTCGCGTCGGCGGTCGGCGAGGGCGCGATGGCCGTCATGCTCGTGCACCGGTACCTCGCCTGAAACAGGAGGCTGGCAAGTGAATTCGAATGAGACGGCCGGGCGCAGCAGCCGATCGGTCTGCGACCCAGCGGAATTGCGCACCCTTTTCCTGTTCGAGAAGCTCGACGACGCACAGCTGGACCGGCTGTGCCGGGACGGGCGGATCGAAACCATCGAGCCCGGCGTGGTTTTCCACGAGGGCGAGCCGGCCACCTGCTTCTACGTGCTGATAGACGGCGAGATCGTGCTGACCAAGCTGTCCGGCGGCACCGAGATCGAACTGGTCCGCACCCAGCACCACGGCGCCTACTCGGGCGCCTGGATGGCCTACATCGGCGACAAGGTCGACCAGACCTACAACGGCACGATGAAGGTGACGCGCCCGTCCCGGTTCTTCGTGCTCGACGCCGCGATTTTCGCCGACATGATGCACGAGTGGTTCCCGATGGCGGTGCACCTGTTGGAGGGCGCTTTCTTCGGCAACCGGAATGCCAACGCGCGCGTCGGCCAGCGAGAGCGGCTGCTCGCCCTCGGCTCGCTGTCCGCGGGGCTCACGCACGAGCTGAACAATCCGGCCGCGGCCGCGGCGCGCGCGACGTCCGGTCTGCGCGAACGGGTCGCCGGTATGCGGCACAAGCTGGCCATGATGGCCGACGGCAAGTTCGATACCGCGTCGCTCGGCGCGCTCGTGCGGCTACAGGAGGAGGCGGCGGCCCAGGTGGCCAAGGCGCCGGAGCTGACGCCGATGGAGGCCGCCGACCGCGAAGACGTGCTCGGCGAGTGGCTGGAAGAGCACGGCATCAGCGACGGCTGGAATCTTGCGCCGAACTTCGTGCAGGCCGGTTTCGACGTCGACTGGCTCGAACGGGTGTCGGCAACCCTGGAAGGCTGCACCGAGCAGGTGCTCCAGGGCGCGATCCGCTGGCTCAACTACACCATCGAGACCGAGCTGCTGATGAACGAGATCGCCGACTCCACGACGCGCATCTCGTCGCTGGTCAACGCGGCCAAGCAGTACTCCCAGATGGATCGGGCGCCGTTCCAGGTGGTGGACATCCACGACCTGCTCGACAGCACCCTGGTGATGCTCAGCCGCAAGATCGGCGACGGGGTCGAGGTGGTCAAGGATTACGACCGCGCGCTGCCCGAAGTGCCTTGCTACGCAGCGGAATTAAATCAGGTGTGGACCAACCTGATCGACAACGCGGTGTACGCGATGAACGGCCGGGGCACGCTCACCATCCGCACCAGGCATGAAAACGACTGTGCCGTCATCGAAATCGGTGACTCCGGTCCCGGGATTCCGGAGGAGGTGCGCAGCCGGATCTTCGAGCCGTTCTTCACCACCAAGCCGATGGGCGAGGGCACCGGCCTCGGCCTGGACATCTCGTTCCGGATCGTGGTGAACAAGCACGAGGGTGACATCCAGGTCGACTCCGAACCGGGCAACACCCGATTCACCGTCTGGCTGCCGCTGCATCGCACGCCGGACGAGCCGGCGGCGGAGAATGCCGAACCCGAATCCACCGTAGGAGGTCAACGATGACGCAGGAGTTCGAGGGCATCGATACGGCGGTGCCGCCCACCGGTACCGGTTGTGTGGAATGCGAAGCGTCGCAGGGTTGGTGGGTGCATCTGCGCCGCTGTGCCCAGTGCGGGCACGTCGGCTGCTGCGACAGCTCGCCGGACCAGCACGCCAGCCAGCACGCGAAAGACACCGGCCACCCGTTCGTGCAGAGCTTCGAGCCGGGCGAGGACTGGTACTGGAACTTCCGGACCGAGGAGATGTACGGCGACGGGCCGGAACTCACTCCGCCGCACAGTCACCCCGCCGATCAGGGTGTGCCCGGCCCGCGCGACCGGGTCCCCGCGGACTGGCAAGCACACATCCACTGAGCCGCGCCG
>NZ_BJXA01000151.1 GCF_007990755.1 Nocardia ninae NBRC 108245
GAGCCACCGGCCGCAGCCGAGCCCGCCGCGGCCGAACCGGCGGCTGCCGAGCCCGAACCGATGGCGGGATTGGTGGGCACCGCACTGACGTCTGTCGGCTGCCCGGGCACCGACAGCGGTAACCAGGTCTCTCCGCCGTCGTACGGCGGCGGTGCGGGGTCGGCAGCGCACTGCGGGCACTGACCTGAGGGCTGGGCTACCGCCGCAACCGGGCCGAGTAGCGCAAAGCCGGCCACAGCTCCAGCTACTGCAACCACACGGAACGTGCGACCAACGGCCATGCGCCGAGCCTTCCCCTCATTCGTAAAGCGCAGATCTCACCCGGTCGCGACTCTCACACGGGACTTTCAACGGATGGGGGCCATAGTAAACCCCTATCGTTACGTGCGCAGGAAGAAGGTCGGAAGCCCGCTCAGGCCCCGTACACCGGTTCGGGCGGCATCCCCTTGGCAATCAGGTCAGCTACCACCGGGCCGAGCTCGGCAGGCGACCACCTGGCACCGCGATCCACCGCGGCACCGTGGCGCCACCCGTCCGCAAGTGCGATTTTCCCGCCCTCGACCTCGAACATGCGCCCGGTGACCGATGCGGATTCTGGGCTGCCGAGCCAGACGACCAGCGGCGAAATGTTCGCCGGAGCCATCGCGTCGAAGCCGTCTTCCGGCCGCGCCATGGTCTCGGCAAACACCGTTTCGGTCATCCTGGTCCGGGCCGCAGGTGCGATGGAATTCACAGTGACGCCGTAGCGAGCGAACTCCGCGGCGGCCGTCAGCGTAAGTCCCGCAATGCCGGCTTTGGCCGCGCCGTAGTTGCCCTGACCGACGCTGCCCTGCAGGCCCGCGCCGGAGCTGGTGTTGATGATGCGGCCGTCGACCGGGCGACCGGCTTTGGACTCGCCGCGCCAGTACTCGATCGCGTGCCGCATGGTGACGAAGTGGCCCTTGAGGTGCACGCGGATCACCGCGTCCCACTCGTCCTCACCGAGGTTGACCAGCATCCGATCGCGAACGAATCCGGCGTTGTTGACGAGCACGTCGAGGCCGCCGAAGGTATCCACCGCCTGCCGGATAAGCCGTTGACCGCCTTGCCAATCCGCGACGTCGTCGCCGTTGGCCACTGCGGTGCCGCCGAGCGCGGTGATCTCCGCCACCACCTGTTCGGCCGGCGTCTCGGCGGTCGCGGCGCCGTCGAGGGCCGAGCCGAGATCGTTGACCACCACCTTCGCACCGGCCGCGGCGAAGGCGAGTGCGTGCGCGCGGCCGATGCCGCGGCCCGCGCCGGTGACGATGACGGTGCGGCCTGCGCAGATCTGCTCGGTGTCCATACCTGTGTCCTCTTCGTGGGGTCCGTTGTCTTCAGGACTGTTGCCGACCGGCCGCCGCGGTGGACGCGGCCAGGAAGGCGGGGCGCTCGCCACCACCGTGCACCAGCAGGGCGGCGCCGCTGACGTAGCAGGCCAGCGGGGAGGCGAGGAAGACGGCGCAGCGGCCGACATCCTCCGGGGCGGCCATCCGGCCGAGCGGAATGGTCTGGCCCACCGCGTCGATGCCGTCCTGGTCGCCGTAGTGCAGCCGGCTGAGCTCGGTGTCGACCGGGCCGACGACGAGCGAGTTCACCCGCACCTTGGGCGCCCACTCGACGGCCAGCGAGGCGGTCAAGCTGTCCATGCCCGCCTTCGCGGCGCCGTAGGCGGCGGTGCCCGGTGAGGCGCGGTGGCCGCTGACGCTGGAGATGTTGACGATCGTGCCGCCGTCCGGCTGCTGCTGCATCACCGCGTTGGCCGCCTGCGAAACCAGCAGCGGCGCAAGCAGGTTCAGCTCGACGATCTTGGCGTGGAAGTTCTTGCTCGCGGTGGCGGCGAGTGCGAACGGGGCGCCGCCCGCGTTGTTGACCAGGTGATCGAGTCGGCCGTGTCGCGCGACGACGGTGTCGATCAGCTCGCGCACCGCGTCGGCGTCGCGAATGTCACAGGCCAGGAACTCGATCGCGCGGCCGTCGGCCTCGACCGGTGCGTCGGCGGGACGGCGGGCACAGGCGATCACTGTCGCGCCCGCTTCGAGGAAGGCCCTGCTCACACCGGCACCCACGCCGCGGACGCCGCCGGTCACCAGAACGACGCGGTCGGCCAGATCGATTTCGAGTGCCACCGTGCTAACCTACCAAGCAACTGCTTGCTTTGCCAACGCTGGGCCGCGGCCGAGCCGGGTCCCACGATGGGCTGGGGCCTTCACGAAGGGATAGGCGATGGGGATCAACCGTCACTCCGAATCAACCGGCATCACCGTGGTCACGGTGGACTACCCACCGGTCAACGCCATACCGACGGCAGGCTGGTTCGACATCGCCGACGCGATCCGGGAGGCGGGGCGGGACAAGGAGACGCGAGTCGTGGTGCTGCGCGCCGAGAATCGCGGCTTCAACGCCGGTGTCGATATCAAGGAGATCCAGAGCAAGCCCGGACATCAGGCGCTGATCGACGCGAATCACGGCTGCTTCGAGGCGTTCGCGGCGGTCTACGACTGCCCGGTGCCGGTGATCGCGGTGGTGCAGGGCTTCTGCCTCGGCGGCGGGATCGGGCTGGTCGGCAATGCGGACGTCGTGATCGCCTCGGACGACGCCACTTTCGGGCTGCCCGAGGTGGACCGCGGCGCGCTCGGCGCGGCCACCCACCTGTCCCGGCTGGTGCCGCAGCATCTGATGCGGGCGCTGTTCTACACCGCGAGCACCATCACCGCGCAGCAGCTGCACCACTTCGGGTCGGTGTACCAGGTGGTGCCGCGCGCCGAACTCGATGCCGCGGCAATGGAAGTCGCCAAGAACATCGCCGCCAAGGACGGGCGGGTGATCCGCGCGGCGAAGCGGGCGCTCAACGGCATTGATACCCAGGACGTGCACCGCAGTTACCGGTACGAGCAGGGATTCACCTTCGAACTCAATCTCGCCGGCGTCGCCGACGAGATCCGCGCCCGGTTCGACGACGATCTGGCCGCGCGCAAGGCCGAGCAGTAGGAGATCGGAAAGTCATGCGAGACAAGCGAATGTCGCTCGACGAGGTCGTCGGCGAGTTGCGCAGCGGAATGACCATCGGCCTCGGCGGCTGGGGGTCGCGGCGCAAGCCGATGGCGCTGGTGCGGGCCATCCTGCGGTCGGACCTCACCGACCTGACGGTGGTCAGTTACGGCGGGCCCGACCTCGGTCTGTTGTGTTCGGCGGGCAAGGTGCGCAAGGCGTACTACGGCTTCGTGTCACTGGATTCGGCGCCGTTCTACGACCCATGGTTCGCGCACGCCCGGACCTCGGGCGCGCTGGTGGCGCGCGAGATGGACGAGGGCATGCTCAAGTGCGGGCTGGAGGCGGCCGCGGCGCGGTTGCCGTTCCTGCCGATCCGGGCCGGGCTCGGCTCTGATGTGCCGAACTTCTGGGACGGCGAAATGCGCACGGTCGCCTCGCCCTATCCCGATGCCGACGGCCGGACCGAGACCCTGATGGCGATGCCCGCCCTGAATCTCGACGCGGCGCTGGTGCATCTGAACATCGGTGACCGGCACGGCAATGCCGCCTACACCGGAGTCGATCCGTACTTCGACGACCTGTACTGCCTGGCGGCAGAGCGCCGGTACGTGTCGGTCGAGCGGATCGTGGAGACCGACGAGCTGGTGAAAACCGTGCCGCTGCAATCGCTGCTGCTCAATCGAATGATGGTGGACGGGGTGGTCGAGGCACCCAACGGTGCGCACTTCACCCTGGCCGGTGACAGCTACGGCCGGGACGAGAAGTTCCAGAAGCATTACGTGCAATCGGCCAAGACGCCCGAGGCGTGGCAGCGGTTCGTCGACACGTATCTGGCCGTCTCCGAGGACGAGTACCAGGCCGCCGTCCGCGAGTTCGCACAGGAGGCGAAGAAATGAGCTCGACCGAGACGATCACCCGCGCCGAGGTCTGCGCGGTCGCCTGCGCGGAGATCTTCAGCGGCGCAGGGGAAATCATGGCGAGCCCGATGTCACCGATGTCGATCATCGGCGCGCGGCTGGCCAAGCTGACCACCGAACCCGATCTGCTGCTCTCCGACGGCGAGGCGCTGCTGTTCGCCGACACTCCCCCGCTGGGCGGCAAGGCGCCGATCGAGGGGTGGATACCGTTTCGCCGGGTGTTCGATGTGGTGGCCTCCGGGCGACGGCACGTGGTGATGGGCGCCAATCAGATCGACCGTTTCGGCAATCAGAACCTGTCCGCGTTCGGTCCGCTGCAGCGGCCGACCCGGCAGATGTTCGGGGTCCGCGGCGCACCGGGCAACACGATCAATCACGCGACCAGCTACTGGGTTTCGCGGCACACCAGCCGAGTCTTCACCGATCAGGTCGATATCGTCGCCGGCGTCGGCTACGACAAGGTGGACCCGGACAACCCGGCCTTCCGGTTCCATCACCTGCACCGGGTGGTCAGCAACCTGGGCGTCTTCGACTTCGCCGGGCCCGGCCACACCATGCGGGCGCGCAGCCTGCACCCCGGCGTCACCGCCGCCGAGGTCGCCGAGAACACCTCGTTCGAGATCCACGGACTGGCCGACGCCGAGGAGACTCGGCTGCCCACCGCCGAGGAACTGCGCCTGATCCGGGATGTCCTCGATCCCAAGAACATCCGGGACACCGAGGTGCCGTCATGACCGGCCGGCTGCGCACCGCGCTGACCGACCTGGTCGGCGTCGAACATCCCATCGTGCAGACCGGCATGGGCTGGGTCGCGGGCCCGAGCCTGGTCGCGGCCACCGCCGAGGCGGGCGGTCTCGGCATCCTCGCCTCGGCCACCATGACCTACCCGGAGCTCGAAGCGGCGGTCGCGAAGACCAAGGCGCACACCGGGAAACCGTTCGGCGTGAACATCCGCGCCGATGCCACCGACGCACCCGAGCGGATCGATCTGCTGATCCGCGAAAAGGTGGCCGTCGCCTCGTTCGCGCTCGCACCCAAGCAGGACCTCATCGCCAAGCTGAAAGACGCGGGCGTGGTGGTGATTCCGTCGATCGGCGCGGCCAAGCACGCGGTGAAGGTCGCGTCCTGGGGCGCCGACGCGGTGATCGTGCAGGGCGGCGAGGGCGGCGGGCACACCGGCCCGGTGGCCACCACGCTGCTGCTGCCGTCGGTGCTGGACGCGGTCGACATACCGGTGGTCGCCGCGGGCGGGTTCTTCGACGGCCGCGGCTTGGCGGCCGCGCTGGCCTACGGCGCGGCGGGCGTCGCGATGGGCACCCGCTTTCTGCTGACGCGGGAGAGCACCGTGCCCGAGGCGGTCAAGCAGGAGTACCTGCGCAGGCAGTTGCAGGACACCGTGGTATCCACCAAGGTCGACGGCATGCCGCACCGGGTCCTGAACACCGAACTGGTGCAGCGCCTGGAGCATTCGGGCCGGACCCGTGGCCTGGCCGCCGCGGTGGCCAATGCCGCCAAGTTCAAGAGTATGACCGGCATGAAATGGTCCACCCTGGTGCGTGACGGACTCGCCATGCGAAAGACCAAGGACCTCACCTGGTCTCAGGTGGTCATGGCGGCCAATACGCCGATGTTGTTGCGCGCCGGTCTGGTCGAGGGCAATACCCAGGCGGGAGTGCTCGCCGCCGGGCAGGTCACCGGCATCATCGAGGATTTGCCGACCTGTCAGGAGCTGATCGATCGCATCGTCGCCGACGCGATCGCCCGGATCGAAGGGTTGCAGAAGAACCTCTGAGTCACCGGCGTACGTGCCCCGCCCTGCCCAGGGGCGGGGCATTTCGCGCGTTCGCCTCGAGCGCGCAGCGCTACGCCGCTTCGGGTGCTCGCCGTCCACTCGGGCCGATCGACGCAATAGCTGGTCAATCGACCAGCTAACCCATCCTTTCAGGCTGATCCGCGACCATCAATACCACTCTACCTGCGATATCAGCGCACAATTCGCTTTGCTGTAAATGTCCGACACAGTCAAGTGGAGCACCCTCTAGTCAAATAGCTACCATGTCGCAAATGGAGATCTATCACCTACGCTGCTTCCTGGCAGTCGCCAGCGAACTCGACTTCACCAAGGCCGCGCAGGCGTTGCAGATGTCCGTACCAGCGCTGCGTCAGCGCATCGAAGTACTCGAAACCGAAGTCGGTGCACCACTTTTCGACCGCTCCGCCCGGTACGTCCGGCTGACACCGGCTGGCGAACGGCTTGTGCCGCAGGCATTCTCGATCGTCAGCGACGTGGACGCACTGCGCGACCAACTCGCTGACGATCAGCCGATCGCCGTCCGCGTCGCCGTCCCGGAACTGCTCGGTTCCGACATCGACGACCGGCTCACCGCCGCGCTGGCCGATCTCGCGTCCGACTACACCTGCACCCTCGAGCACCTGCGCTCGGCCGACATGGCGGCGAGCCTGCACGGCAACCACATCGACCTGGCGCTTTCACATATCCCGTCCGCCGGTGCGGAAGTCGACTCCGTCATCATCGCCACCGAACCGATGGGCGTACTCGTCGACGCCACCCTGTTCACCGGACGTACCTCGATCCGACTAGCGGACCTGGATGGCTTCACTCACATTCGAGGACCCGAACACTGGGAACTGACCCATGACACCCGAACCGCCTTGTCCGGCAAGGGCATCGACGAAAGCACAGACCGCTTCAAGACCATCGACGGCCTGCTCATGATGCTGCGCCGGACCCGCGCCTTCCTGCTCGCCCCCGTCGACTCCGAGGGCCTGTCCGCCGTCGACCGCACCGAATTCCGTTTCCTGCCGGTCGAAGACCTGAACCTCGAGGTCAGCACCGCATTACTCTGGCGCGCCGACGACGCGCGGTTCGGCCGGCTCGCCGCCGACCTCACCGCACGTCTGGCTGTCTAGCCGCGAGTCAGCTGCCGAGCCGCTCGATGATGGTGGCGTTGGCGGTGCCGCCACCCTCGCAGATGGTGAGCAGGCCGTACCGGCCGCCGACGCGCTCGAGTTCGTTGAGCAGCGAGGCGAAAAGCTTTGCGCCGGTGGCGCCGAGCGGGTGGCCGAGGGCGATCGCGCCACCGTTGACATTGACCCGCTCCGGGTCCGCGCCGGTCTCCTTCAACCAGGCGAGTACCACCGGGGCGAAGGCTTCGTTGATCTCCACCACGTCGATGTCATCGATGGTCAGGCCGGTCTTCTCCAGCGCCCACTTGGTCGCCGGGATCGGCGCGGTGAGCATGAAGATGGGGTCGGCGCCGCGCGCGCTGACGTGGTGGATGCGCGCCCGCGGCGTCAATCCGTAAGCCTCGACGGCCCATTCGGAGGCGAGCAGGGTGGCGCTCGCGCCGTCGGAGATCTGGCTGGCGACGGCCGCGGTCAGCGGGCTGCCCTCGGCCAGCGGCGGCAGCGAGGCCATCTTCTCCAGGCTGGTCTCGCGCGGTCCCTGATCGATCCAGAAGTCGCCGACCGGCACGATCTCCCGATCGAAGCGGCCGTTCTTGATGGCGTCGCGGGCCCGCTCGTGGCTGCGCAAAGCCCAGCGCTCCATGTCTTCTCGGCTGATGTTCCACTTCTCGGCGATCAGCTGCGCGGCGCGGAACTGGGTGACCTCGGCGGTGCCGTAGCGGTGGTCCCAGCCTGCGGAGCCGACGAACGGCGAGTCGAAGCCGTACTCCTTGCCCGCCAGCATGGCCGACGAGATCGGGATGGCACTCATGTTCTGCAGCCCGCCCGCGACGATCACCTCGGCGGTGCCACTCATGATGGCCTGTGCGCCGAAATTGATGGCCTGCTGGCTGGATCCGCACTGCCGGTCGACGGTGACGCCGGGCACCTCCTCCGGATAACCCGCGGCCAACCATGCGGTGCGGCCGACGTTTCCGGCCTGCGGGCCGATGTTGTCGACACAGCCGACGATCACGTCGTCGACGTTGCCCGGGTCGATCGGGCTGCGGTCCAGCAGCCCGCGC
>NZ_BJXA01000152.1 GCF_007990755.1 Nocardia ninae NBRC 108245
TGCCAAGAACTGTCCGGGCGGTAACGGCGGCAACGGTGGCGCCAAGACCGGCACCGGCACCCTCGGTGCGTGCGGCAGCGGCGGCAACGGTGGCGCGGGCCTGGTCGCAGGCGCTCCCGGCACCGACGGCAGTGGCAGCGGCCTCTGCTGAGGCAGGTACCCGCAACTGAATACAGGGAGTCACCCAGCGCTACGCGCTGGGTGACTCACACGCTGGCGGCTGGATTCGCCGATGTCGTAGACAATGCGGCGGCTCATCCAGCTACCTGAGTGTTCTGGGCGGCCGCGATCTTCCAGCCCTCGCCGTCGTCGGCCAAGATGTAGAAGGGTCTGCCTTCGGGGTAGTCGGCCCTGGGGGTGCCGTCCAGGCGGATCGGCCGCTGATGGACATTGACCGCGGCTATGTCCGGACGGATGAACAGGATGCGGGCTACCTCGTAGGTGGCGGTGCCGTGCGCGGTCGCGCCGGGCAGCATCCGGTGGGTGAATTCGTTGATCGTCTCCCAGCCCGACAGTCGCTGTCCGTGGGCTGTTGTCCACACCGGATCGGTGGTTCGGAACAACCGCATGAAGTCGGCGGGCAACTCGTTTTGCTGGGCGTGTTCGACAGCGGCGACCAATGCCACGATCGCTTCGACGTCGCCGGGTTTGCCGGGAGTGCCCAACACCTCGATGTCCATAACAGTTTTTCCTTCATGCCACCGGCGTTCTCGGTAGCCGCGCACTGCCGCGACTCGGCACCGGCAACCCCGGACAGTGAATGATGCACTGCCACAACGTTTATCACGGCGAAGCCGGGATGATGGCCGTCGCGCTGAAGGTGACATACCGAGCCCGCAGGACGACAGCTCCAGCGCCCGACCGCGCCGACGAAACCACGCCGACCAACCCGATTCCCATCGTCGGGTATCGCCCCGACGTCGAGCGTCAGGTCCTCGCCCTCGCCGACGCGGGCGTTCGCGCGGCGGTCATCCGCCCCGGCATCGTCCACGGCCGGGGCGGCGGAATCCCCGCTCTCCTGGTTGATCTGGCCCGCAAGCACGAGGCTCCCGTGGTAGTCGCCGACCCCTCGGTCGTGTGGCCCATGGTCCACATCGACGACCTGGCAGACCTTTTCGCCAAGGTCGTCGACGCTGCTCCGGCGGGTTCGGTCTGGCATGCCATCAGTGAGCCCGCAGTCCGGGTTGCCGACCTGGCCGCAGCCGCCGGCCGGGTGGCCGGTGTCTCCGGTGAAACCAAGGTCTGGCCCCTCGACCAGGCCCGAGCCGAGCTGGGCGAGCTCTTCGCCGACGCCCTGGCCCTCAGTCAGACCGTTACCGGTCGGGCCGGCATCGACCAGCTGAACTGGGAGCCCAAGGGCCTCAACGTCATAGCGGACCTGACCACCGGTTCCTACCGCTGATCGGCTCGCATCAAGGGAACGAGCCCGTCAGATCGTCTGACGGGCTTGCTCCCGGGCCGTGGGCTATGGAGCGTCGCTCAGATCGTCGATCACTTTCGCGAGCGCGCGTACCGGCTCGCTCTCGGTGCGCCAAACCAGCGCATAGGGCAGCGGCGGCATATCGGTGATGGGAATCCAGCGGACGTGTGTCACTCCCCAGTGGTAAAGCACGTGGGCGGGGAAAGGATGGATGATATCGCCGTTGCCAACCCAGTCGATCAGGTCATCGGGGTTGGTGGCGGGCTTGCCGCGGGGTATAGGGCGGCCGCTCGGGGTAGTGAAGGGCAGATCCCTTGGAAGCGCGGGGACTCGGTGGGCGAGGCGGTGGCGTTTCGGATTCGGCCCGTGAGTACCGCCATAGTTCACGACCGTAATGAAATCTCCACGCGCTCAGATGATCTGGAAGCGACCGCCAGTTGGGTGGCGTCTACTGCGGAGGAAGTATGACCCGATCTGTTTTGCTCGCGACCGCGGCGGCCACCCTCGCGTTGGCCCTCACGGCGTGTGGTGGCGAGGGCGCCACCGAAGCGGCCCCTTCGGCATCGAGCACCGTTTCCACATCCGCTCGAGGCACAGCCACCGCCCCTGGAACCGTCGCGCCGACGACCGACGCCACGGCGCCTGATGTGGAGACCACAGCACCTGCTGTTGAGGAGCCGGTAACCTCGTCAGCGCCGGCGACCACGGCCGCACCGACCACGGCCGCACCTTGCGCGGTGGTTACCCGCGAATACCTCATCACCACGCTGCGAATGACGGCATCGCCCGAGTATCCCTTGGCTGATCTCCAGAATCCGCGGTGCAGCGGGAACTACGCGACGGCGCAGAGCCAACCGAAAGGCACCCTGCACCCGGTCGTCTACATGTTCAAATACACCGCACCGGTGGGATGGCGCCTGATGGGGTCGACGACGCAATCGACTGTGTGAACAGGCACGGTGTTCCGCTCCAGGATGCCCGTGTGATCGGCTGCGCCCGCTAGCGGCTCCGCTGTTCGGCCAGCTTTCGCAGCGGCGCCAGTCGTAGGCGACATCGCCGGGTCTTCTCCGTCGATGTCGACGCGCGGTTCAGGTCGCGTGAGCCGCTCGGAAATGGCGCCGAGCGGCGCACAGTCGAACAGCGGGACCAGCGGCGATACAGGACGTTTTCGACACTGGCTCGGCCGAACCCACACCCCCGACGTCTCTTCCCGAACCTCCGATGTCACGCCTGGCTCAGGGTGCCACTCGCATTTCCAAGCCCAGTCCGGCGCGTTTGCCCGCCGCGATCAGTCTTCTCGTGCCGCTGACAGTGCCGTACGGGAACGCCTGTTCGGATCTGGGGTGCCGAGAAATGTTGGTGCCCTTGGCCTTCGCAGTGCGGGTGATCGTGTCGGCGTCGGCATCACACTGATCGTGACCGCAGCGGTCACCTACCGCGCTGGACGTCGGGGGGCGACCTCGGTTCAAATGGGCAGTGCTCGCACTGGTCGGCGTCTGCCTCTCCTCCTGCACCGGCGCGACACTCCTGACCATCGATGACCCAACGACTCTCTTCCAGAAGGATCTCGAAGCTGCGCTCGGCGCGATGCCAGGAGTCCACCGGTTTTCGAACACCCCTATGCCGCGGGTCGCGGGTTCGGACGACCATGATCAGCGGTCGGCCAGGCCGCCTGGCGAATGTCCCGAACTGCCGTTTACCGACCATCGGGGACGGTTCAGTCGCTGCCCACCAGCCGAGTGGGTTGTCGTCCTCGTCGTAGATGTGCCGTATCCCATGTACAGCCGTTTGCCGTCGACGATCCTCCGATCCGGCTACCGGTCAGGACCCCGCGGCGGCAGCGGCATGGCGAGCGCCCTCGGCAGCGTGTCCGGCGGCGGGTGCGGGTTTTCGACCGATCCGGAGGGCCAATTCGTCGATCTGCGCGCGTACCTGCTGCGCTTCGGTGCCACGTCCCAGCGCGACCAGCGCCCGCACCCGACAGTCCAGTGCCTCCCAGCGCCGCATCGGGTCTGCTGCCATGGTGAGAACCGAAACCGACTCGGCGGCAGCGGTTTCGGCAATGTCGGGACGCTGGCCGTGCAGGCTCACTTCCGCCTGCCTGCACAACACCCATCCCAGCATGAGTCGGCGCCCGTGCGCCCGCGCCGCACGCACGGCGTCGGTAGAGATCGACACCGCCCGTTCCGGATCGTTGTCGCGCATCAAGACGACCCGGGCCAGCTGACACCATGCCAGCGGCTCGAAGGCCGCGCCACCCAGCTGAGCAGCCAATTGCAATGCACGCTCAGCGTATTCGGCGGCTTGGTCCCACTGCGCGACCTCGCCGTACCGGTCGGCGAGGGTGGCACAGGCCCACCCTTCCCACGCCGGGTCGTCCAGATCAGCGAAGATCGCGACTGCGGCCGCCATGTGAGTGATGGCCTCGGCCGCACGTCCGACGCTCAGCGCAGCGGCTCCCAGCACGTGTTCGACGAAAGCCAGTAGCAGGCTGCTTCCGTTCGGCGCCAAAATTTTTCGGGCGGGTTCGAGCACGGCGACGGCCTCGTCTCCGCTGCTCAGATCCAGCGCGAGGACGACACCGAGCGTAGCGCGGGCTCGAAGCTCGGCATCCCGGTCGACGAATCCTTCAGCGACGGTGAGTAACCGCCGCAGCGCATCGGCCAACTGCCCGGATTGGGCCGAGGGGTCGATGCTTTCGCTGATCAGCATTGCCACGTCCACGCTGGTAGGCACGAGCACCGGGTGGTCTGCGGCTATTTGGCGGTGCAGCGCGATCAGCGTAGTGCGTTCGATATCCAGCCAGGTGTGGGCGTCGGTCTCGGTGTCGATCGTCTCGCCAGGGTGCGTGGTGGTCGGAACATAGTCGAGTCGGTGGCCCGGATAACGGTGCTGGACAATGTTTTTCGCCGTCGCCAGGTAATAGTCCAGCAGTCGCGACAGCACCTGTTCGCGGTCGACGTCCGCATCCACGGTGTGGGCGAACAGCCGTAACAGGTCGTGGTAGCTGTAACGGTCCGCGCCGACGGATTGCAGTAGCCCGAGATCGACAAGGGACTCACAGCTGTGCGCCGCCACTGCGGCATCGACACCGAGAATCGACGCGGCCGCGGCCACCGAAAGATCCGGGACCGCGGGCACTGCCAGCGCCACGAACGTCCGTGCGGTCGCCACCGGAAGTTGCCGGTAACCGAAGGTGAAGCAGGCCTCCATGGTCAGATCGCCGCAGCGCAGCTCCGAGAGGCGATGACGTTCGCCGGTCAGTCGTTGTGCCACCGCGGCGATACTCCAGTGCGGTCGGGCCACCAGTCGTGCGCCGATTATCCGGATCGCCAGCGGCAGTAGCCCGCAGGCGACGACGACCGCATCGGTGGCCTCGGGTTCTGCGGCGGTCCGCTGCACACCGATGATGCGCCCCAATAGATTTCGTGCTTCGACGGCGGAAAGTACACCCAACGGCCGGTACGTCGCGTCGGGCAACGGCAGCACCGCCCGGCTGGTGACCAAGACCGCGCAGCCGGGGCCGCTCGGCAGCAATGGTCGCACCTGATCGAGCGTGCCCACGTTGTCGAGCACCATGAGCATGCGCTGGTCGGCGAGCACGCTGCGCAGCAGGGCTGCCCGTTCGGGCTCGGTGGGCGGCATGTCGCTGTCGGCGATTGCCAACGCGCGCAGAAAAGCCCCCAGCACTCCGACCGGCTCGGCGGGGCGATCGTCCATGCCATGCAGATCGGCGTAGAGCTGACCGTCCGGGAATTGCTCGCTGATCTCGCGCGCGACATGAGTGGCCAGCGTCGTCTTGCCGACGCCACCCATGCCGGTGATCACCACGATGGGTGGAGCGAGCCCGGCAGGAGTCAACGCCGCACACAGTTCCCGGACCACCGCCTCGCGACCGGTGAAATCGGCTATGCCCCTGGGCAGTTGAGCTGGCCGGACACTCTCACGTAGGCCGTGACCCGGCATGGCCCGGCTGGGCTGGGCGATCGGCGCGGGCAAATCGTCATCGAGAATGCGCTGATGCAGTTCAGCCAGTTCCGGGCCGGGTTCGATGCCGAGCTCCTCGATGAGCAGCCGACGGGTGTCGGTGTATACCGCCAGCGCCTCGCTGCGTCGACCGCACCGATACAACGCCGCCATGCGCAGCCCTCGGAGGCGCTCTCGCAACGGGAATTCATCGCTGGTGGTAGCCAATTCGCCGATCACCTGTTCATGACGCCCCAGCTGTAGGTCGACGGTGAGCCGTGCCTCCAGTACGGTCGCCCGCAACTCCGAGAAGTGCCGTCGTTGATCTGCGGCCAGCGGGCCGGGTACGCCCGCCAGCACCTCGCCGCGCCATAACGACAGCGCTTCACTGAGCAGTGTCCGCGCCTGCTCGAAACCGCCTGCGGTTCTGGCCTCGTCGGCAGCGGCAACCAACGCCTGTGCTTGAAAAGCGTCGACCGAGCCGCGAGGCACTCGCAGTTCGTATCCGTCGCCGACCGAAACAAGCACGGAAGCAGCGCCTCGCGGTGCACGGCCGGGTTCGACGAGTTTGCGCAACAGCAGCACATGGGACCGCAGCGCGGCGACTGGGTCACCGGGAAGCTCATCACCCCACACCGCATCCACCAGTTGTGCTGCGGTCAGCGGTCGCCCGGCCGCGAACAACAACGCGGCGAGCACCGCCTGGGTCCGCAGGCGCCCCGACTCCAACGTCAGCGCACCACGCTGCACCGTGACACGGCCCAGCACCGTAAAGCTCAGTTCGGCAGCGTCCATCGGCTTCTCTCAGTGGAACATGGGATCACCCGATCTTATGTGTCTGCTGTTCTCATCCCCCAGCATGCTCGGTCGGTGCCGGGCGGGCGCGTCAGGTATGGCGGAACCGGTCACACCCGCAGATCGGATAGCCAGCGCTCGACGCTACGGGGTGACAAGCCGAGCTGTTGCTGGGCGGAATCGGTCGTGTCGAACGAGATCTCGGGGACGTCCGCGAGGGAGGCGTACAACGCGGTGACCGCCAGTGCGGCCGCAGCGCCGATGATGGGCTCGATGGCCGTGCCGAACTCGGTAGGGGTGATCGGCTGGAATTCGATAGTGCGTCCTTCGTGCTGCGAAAAGCCATGTGCCAGGTCTTTTCCGCGCAGTGGCGGCAGGTGACCGACCGTGACGAGATCGGGCGCCATGGGCCCGCGTTGGAACGCGGCCGCGGCCGTGTCGGCGACGTCGAGGTGGGTGGTCCACGCGATGGCGATGTCGGGACCGATCGGGTATCGCAGCTGCGATTGGTCCCGGATGCCGGCGAGGACTGGTGGGAGAAGCAGGTTTTCCAGGTAGAACCGGGTGGAGATCACGGTACGTCGGGCTCATCGAGATCAGCGCGCACCACGGCACCGGCCGCGTCTCGAGCGAGACCGATGACCCGATGCCCGGCCCGGTCCAAAGCCGACATCACCGGGCGACCCTGCGCCCCGGTGGCTCCATGCACTACAAAGTTAGTCATGAGCACTATGGTTCCCTCAAGGAATCAGTTACCTCAAGTGAACTAATAGGCCGCACTATCGTGACATAGGCAACATTTTCTCGACGCTGCCCGCCGAGTGCTCCGACACCTCATCCGGGATGGGGAGGTTTGCCTCAGCCCAGTGCGCCATCGCGTCTAGCACCGGGCGCAGTCCGCGACCCCGATCGGTGAGTTCGTAGACCACGCGCGGCGGGATTTCTGGGTAGGCAGTCCGAGTGGCCAGTCCGAGGCTGGTGAATCGGTTCAGCCGCGCGGTGAGGGTTTTCGGACTGATGCCGGGCAGCGCCGTCCTGAGATCGCCGAATCTTTTGGGCCCGGACAGCAGTTCCCGCACAATCAGCGTCGCCCATGGCCCATCGATAACGCTGACGAAGATACCTATTGGGCAGGCTCGGCTGGTCTCGCTCATCGTTCATCACTCCCGGCGGCTGACCGCCCGCGCGAGACACGTAAGCCGGATCACAGCGGGCAGGTCCATTAGTTCACTTGAGGCTACTGGTTCCCTGGGGGAACTATAGCGGTGTCATCCTTACCTGCCAAACACCTTC
>NZ_BJXA01000153.1 GCF_007990755.1 Nocardia ninae NBRC 108245
GCAATCATGAGCACGACGATCGCAACCCCGGTCACCGCGAAGACCGCCCGCGAGATGGTGGAGTCCGCGCCGACGGCCGCATTGCGGATAGCCAGCCGCAACTACGAGCTGTACGACACCGGCGATGTCGCCGGCGTGGACGAGGTCTTCGCTGTCGACCTCGTCGACCACAACCCGGTAGCGGGTGCAGAATCCGGCATCGAGGGCATGCGGATGCTGATCGCCGCAGTGCGCGATGGATTCACCGGGACCGAGCACCGAATCCTGTTCCAACAGCAACTGCGCGATGGATGGGTGGTCAATCACTGGCAAATGACCGGAACCCATACCGGTGACGCCTTCGGGTTGACCGCAAGCGGAAAGCCCCTGGCGTTCAACGGAACCGACATCGTTCGCGTCCTCGACGACAAGATCACCGAGATCTACCACGTCGAGGAACTGCTGCAGCTGACCGCGCAGGTCGGCGCGGAGTCGGCCCAGTGAAGGTCGAGATCTGGTCCGATGTCGCCTGCCCCGCGTTCCTACGCATAGCCGGAGCTGCGGACTCTATCCGCGACTCCGTGTGTTGAATCCGGTCGGGTACGCGCGTTTCACCTGACGGCGTGGCAGACCGCAGAGCGGGCGGTCGGTCAAGACCCGACAGCTGAACCGCACAGGTAACGCCGCCCCGGCTGTGGACGGCGTTACCGTCGTTGTGAATGGTCAGAGCTCGTCGGCAGAATCGGGGATCAGGAGGTTCAGATTGGCGGCTACGACTTGGCGCAGCTGGATGATCCGATCGGGTCGGTGGTACCGCTCGGAGAATGCGAACTCGACATTCAGTCGCCCCAGGAATGTATAGACAATGTAACTTATTTCCGGCGTGGAAGCACCGGTGACAAATCCGCGGAAGTCTACTATTCGCATACCGTGTGGAGAGTCCAGCGACGGCACCACGCCCCAGTTGGTGACGGTATTCACGACACTGTCTCGCGGGCCGTTGCTTTCGACGATGCGCGCAGCCGCGAACATGGTTGTCAGCGCCGCCCCGCTTTCGATGCCGTGCACGATCTGTGCCTTGGCCTCTTTGCCCAGGGTGAGCAGGTCGGAATCGGGCCCGCAGCTGATGATGGTCGGTGCGTATCCGAGGCCGTTGGTGGCGTCGGACGGTTGCGCGGGCGGTTGCAGATGTGGGCGCAGGTCGACGGCGTGACCGATGATCATCGGTAGCTCGCTTTCGGTTGGCGTGCCGGATAATTCGGCGATCATCACCCGTTCGGCGCGGATGATCGCGGCGCTGAGAAGCGCGTGCACCGTCGTTCCTTGCGCCCTCGCGCGTCGAAGAAGTGTATCGGTGTGGTGGCAGGACAGCGTGATCCGTTCACCGAGTCGCAGACCTGATTCGTCGAGCGTTTCCGTAGGAGCGAAGCTGTGCAGGCCGTTCAGATCGGGCAAGACCGGTTCCGGGACGGCAACCCCTCGTTCGGCGAGCAAATCTTCGAGCCTGCGCGGAAAGAGCGGTGCCGGCTTGGGCACCGCCGTGTCCGCACCGAGCACAGCGACCGTCCGCCAGAAGTAGTCGAGCAGCGCGAATCCCATATGGGCATCGTTGATTACATGGGACACGTGCAGCGCGACAGCCGTGATCTCGCCTTCGCGTACCACCTCCAACTTCGCCAGGCCGAGCGCAGGATCGAGGGCGCTTGCGCCGTGCGCGAGCCAGTCGGCAACCCGACCGTGAATCACCTGTACGTCGGCGCTGTCGAAGCCATGCTCGCGGATGTGCGGGAAGCACTCATCATCGGCGTTTTCGATAGTGCCGGCGAGCATCGGATACCGTCGGCACATCAACTCGAATGCTCGCCGCAGCAGTGTCGCATCGACTTCGCCGACGCAGGTGGCCGTATAAACCACGGTCTTTTTCGACGGTACGAAGCACTGATCGATTGTGCCCATCCGATACTTCACTGTTTACTCCTCATCTGTTCGCGCGCACGAGTTCCCGTGCCCGGCATAGGGTTTGCTTTCGTCGGCGCAGCAAGAGCGGCGCTCACGGCACCAGGACGGCCTGAGCTGCTGATACGGCCCGCACGGTCACAGGCAATTCGCCGACTCGTGCGCCGTCCACTACGGCATGCATCCCGGGGCTGTGCAGTGACACTGCGGGGGCCCGGTAGTAGGTGACAGCAGGATGGGCGATGGGTAGCCCTGCGGCCAGTTTGGCGAACAAGTACATCGCCTCCAAGCAGCCCATCGCCGCCCCGATCACGGTCACATCGAGGAGACCGTCGTCGAGCAGTGCGATCGGGCAGATCGGCTTTCCGGCGGCACTGCGGGAATTGCCCACCGTGACCAGCAGCGCCTCGGTGTCGATCACCAGTGGCGTGGAATATTCGTTACCGCCGGATAATTCGATACGGAAAGGGCGGGCGGTGCCCGTGGCGATCTCGGCCAGCGACGTACGCCCGGACGGGAGTCGGGTTCGGCTGACGCGATCGAGGATCCGGGCGTCGGATCCGGTACACGCGACCGTAGCGAACCAGGTGCGACCGACCGAACACTGTGCACCGGAGGTCGTTTCGATGACTCCGAGGTCGATATCGCGGCGTTTTCCCGCTAACACGATATCGGCGGCGGCTCGTGGATCGTCCAGCGGAATGCCTAATGCGATGGCGAGATCGTCACTGGGTCCGGCCGGTACCACGCCCAGCGGTATGCCGGTGTGGGTGATCACCTGTAGCACTGTCGATATCAGATCATCACCGCCGACGCAGACAACCGCGTCCGGGCGATCGCGCCTGCTCAGACGTTGTTGCAGCAGATCGACCGTGCCTTCCGGCGAGGTACCACGCCACTGACGTACCCGAATGCCGCGATCAGCGAAGTAGTGACTCGTCGCGACTGCCCTACGCATCCCCCGCCCCCACGCCGAGCACGGATTCGCAATGACATCAATCGATTTGATGCCGTTGCCGACGGGGGTAACGAGCGGGTTCGTCATGCGGTGATGCTCCGATCGGACAGGAAACGCTGTGTGCGATCCGATCTTGTGCCCTGTGCTCGAGCAGCCGTTGAGCCACCGATGAACAGCCCTGTGATCGAGCCGGGCGCTACCGATCAGCACGACGGTGGCACAGTGAACAGGGACAGGCCCGAGCGAGGAGGAACCGACGATGAGCGGACGTATCCCCAGCCAGTGGGAGGGGCTCACCGCTGCCGACCCTGCGCATTCGACGTGGTACGTGGAGCGATTCCGCACGCTGGCGGCCGACGGCACCGACATTTTCGGGGAAGCGCGGCTGGTCGACGCAATGCTCGGGCGCGAAAGCCGAGTCCTGGATGCGGGATGCGGTCCGGGACGCGTTGGTGGCTATCTACACCGTGCCGGCCATATCGTGGTCGGCGTCGACGTCGATCCGGTGTTGATCGCCGCGGCGGAGCAGGACTATCCCGGTCCGACCTGGATCGTCGGTGATCTCGCCGAGTTGGACTTGCCGAGCCGTGGTATCTCCGCCGACTTCGATGTCGTCGTGTGCGCGGGCAACGTCATGACCTTCTTGGCGCCATCCACCCGGCAGGCGGTACTGGCCGGGTTCGCCCACCATCTCGCGCCGGCCGGTCGGGTGGTGGTGGGGTTCGGCGCCGATCGCGGTTACGAATTCCCACAATTCCTGACCGACGCCGAAGCTGCCGGACTCACAGTGGATTTGCGCCTTTCGACGTGGGACCTACGCCCCTTCACCGACGAGTCCGACTTCCTGGTGGCAGTGTTCTCCCTCCGGGAGTGAATGAGGCACATGCGCACTACCCCGCCAAGGGATTGGCATGCTGCGAACGGCGAGTCCGTGCGGCACTGCGTCCGCGATGTGACCGGATCAGCAGCGCCGCGCGCAAATGACAGAGGCCGGTGAGATCTGTCGGGTCGAACCCGGTGATCTCTGCGATCCGTTTCAACCGGTAGTCGACGGTGTTCGCGTGCACGTGCAGTCTGCGAGCCGTCCGGTTGCGCTGCATGTTCGTTGCCATATGCACTTCGAGTGTCAGCAGCAGATCCGGGTGTGCTTCGAGGGAATCGAGCACCGAACTCAGGTGGTCGCGGGCGGGGCCGGGGCGGGTCAACTGATATTCGAACGCCAGCTCGTGCGGGCGGTAGACCTTACTTTCACCGCCGAGCCGATGGACGATGTCGACGAGCTCATGGACCTGCTCGGCCACCTGCGGGATCTCCGCCGGAGCCGCCGCCATCGCTACCGCTCTGATCGGCACTTGCGCTGCCGCCGACAAGTAGACGATCAATTCGTCCAGATCCCGCTCGGAGAATGTCGGAACGGGCAGCAGCAGCGTGCCGCCATCGACGCTCAACAGCGAGAGCACTTTTCCCCCGCACCGATTGGCCAGCTCCGCCTGCACCCGCCGTAACTTGCGGCGGGCCACCACATTCCCGTCCAGCGCGGAGTCCAGCTCCTCCGGATGCGGCGGAAGCTCCAGCGCCACGACATGGTATCGGTCGGCGACCTCGATGCCGCATTCGCGGGCCATCGTCGATGTGCTCTGCCCGCCCAGCAGGGCCGAGGTCAAGGTATGCACTGCGGTGTGGTGCTCACTGACTACCGAACGCAAATCACGCACATAACCCACCGACACCGCCGAGGTGATCATGTCCAGAGCCTCCATCAACCGCAACGCGACCCCCGCGACCGTTTCGTGGTCCTGGGTTATGCCATTCGCCAGAATGAGATCGAATCCGAGTTTGAAACCTTCGTGGATCGCGTGATGGATGGTGTCGATCGGAATTCCTTCACGCGCCCAGCCCGCCGCAGCCGACCGCACTCGCTCGGCACGCCCGGGAAGGTCTCGTCCGTCGAGCATGCTACGGGTCAATTCCAAACACACTCGGGTTATTGTCGTCACATCTCCATTGAGCGCTTCCCCGGGCAACGTCGCACACGGCACCACATTCTCGATGAAATGACCAACCATCTGGCGAGAAATGGTCCGCACATCCTTCAAAGGGCTCGATACCGGCTGACCCGACGAGGACAGAAACGGCTCGGAAGAGGTTGCGGCAGACATCGTAATTCCTTTCCTGCACAGCACATTGGGCAGAACCCCAACGCTACCGCCGAGTAGGGCTCGGCGACCCACCTCACCGTTTGTGACAAGAAAGAACGAATGCCCTGAGGGTTTGGAGATAGTGACAGATGACAGTGGGACCAGGTGCGTCCCCGACCGACCCACCTGGTCCCACAAGTCTTTCAGTTCGACTACCAGCGTTGTCTCGCTGCCGCCAGGAGAACTCGATGCGGCCGTTTACAGGCAGAGATTGAACTCCAACGGGCCCAATGGAATCGGAAGGCAGACCTCCACCGAGCCCGAGATGGGAGCGGCGGAGTCAGCATTGGCAATGCCGGTACCGAATACACTGGCGGACATCATCAGACCGGCAACAATGATCGGACGGATAATTCTGGAGTTCATATAGCGATCCTCGGTGTTGTTATATTGCGCTCCCCGGGTTCGGGGACGGCCCCATCAGACCAGAGGCCCGCCGCGATTGCCGCACTGTTCGCAGCGATTTCGACTGACCCACGGCAGATTTCGAGCACAATCGTAGAATTTCACAATGTACTTACTGCTCTATCGGCGATAAATGTCGTCGGCTCCGCGCCGGGACCGTTCGCCGCGCCGGCCCGAGCATGAGGCGGACCGTCAGCTGATCCGGACGTTCACGCTTAGTGGATGAACCGGTCCGGTCCGATCTCGGCCCATACGGTTTTGTGGCCGTGGTGGCGAACAGTTGCCCAGGCTGTGGCGAGGCGCTCGATGAGGATCAGGCCGCGACCGCCGGCGCGGTCCGGGGTACGCGGCTGCGGACGGCCGGGGCCGGTGTCGTCTACTTCGATGCGTAATCGGTGGCGGCGCAGTGATATTCGGGCTCGGCGCGGAGGCTGGCCGTGACGGTGGGCGTTGCTGGCGAGCTCGTCGAATACTTGGACCGCGTCCTCGATGAGCTCCCCTTCCAACGATGCCAGTAACTCTCGCACCTGCGCCCGCGCCTGTGCGAGCGTAATGAGGTCGAGATCCAGATCCAGGGCATCGGCGCGGTGGAGATTGTCCACCAGCGGTGTCGTCACGACTCACCCCTTTCACGTCATTGTTCGAGTGCACCCGAACTACCCGCCGGTCACCACCGGAAACCCTTGTGTCGCCGTGATGATGTCGAAGTCGATCCGTGTTCGCCTGATCGGCTGGGGGCAAACGAGTCTCGGCGATCGCGCAGCGGCTAAGGTCATCGGTCAGTGGGTGTTCAGCAGCTAGCACCCACTACTTGTTGACGATTCCTTCGGGCACGACATGGCGGGAGCCGCCGTGCCTATCGGCGTCGAATCGACCAGATCTGAGGACGAGGATGACGGACACGGTGGCTGCTGCCTCGGCTGCACGTAAGTACACGCCCGCTGCTACGGACCAGGTCGAGTTGCGCCAGCTACTCGCGGGTTTGACCGCGGTGCGTGACGGCGATTTCGGTACTCGGTTGCCGATGGACGGTGACGGGCTGCTCGGCGAGATCGCCACGGTGTTCAACGGCATGGTCGATCAGCTCTCGCTGTTCACCTCGGAGGTCACCCGCGTGGCGCGCGAGGTCGGCACGGACGGGCGATTGGGTGGGCAGGCCGAGGTGCCGGGGGTCTCTGGCACGTGGAAGGACCTCACCGATTCGGTGAATGCGATGGCCGGCAACCTGACCAGCCAGGTGCGCGATATCGCGCAGGTCGCGACAGCTGTGGCCCGCGGCGATCTGTCCCAGAAGATCGACGTGGATGCGCGCGGAGAAATCCTGGAGCTCAAGAGCACCGTCAACACCATGGTGGACCAGTTGTCCGCCTTCGCCGACGAGGTCACCCGGATGGCACGGGAGGTGGGATCGGAAGGCCAGCTCGGCGGCCAAGCCCAGGTGCCGGGAGTCGGCGGCGTGTGGCGCGATCTCACCGACTCGGTGAACTTCATGGCGGGCAACTTGACCGCGCAGGTCCGCAACATCGCCCAGGTCACGACAGCGGTGGCGGGTGGCGATCTGAGCCAGAAGATCACGGTGAGCGCCCGTGGCGAGATCCTGGAACTCAAGAACACCATCAACACGATGGTCGACCAGCTCTCGTCGTTCGCCGACGAGGTCACCCGGGTCTCGCGCGAGGTCGGCACGGAGG
>NZ_BJXA01000154.1 GCF_007990755.1 Nocardia ninae NBRC 108245
GCCGAGAACCGCCCGGTGGTCGACCGGATCATCGAGGCCGCCGACGCCGCCCGCGCGCGTTCGCTCGCCCTCGCCGATGCCGACGCCGCCGCGTTCACCGCCGTCGGTGCCGCCTACAAGCTGCCGAAGACCACGCCGGAGGAAGAGGCCGCCCGCACCGCGGCCATCAACGCGGCGCTGATCGAGGCCGCCCGCGTGCCCGCGACCGTGGTCGACGAGGCGGACGAGGTGCTGTCACTGGCCACCGAGCTGTTCCCGATCGGCAACCCCAACGTGGTCACCGACATCGGTGCCGCGGCCGACGCGTGCCGCGCGGCAGTCGCGAGTTCTCAGCTCAATATCGAGATCAACGTCGCCTCGCTGCCCGCCGCGGACGGCGATCGGTTCGCCGCCGTATTGCTGCGCATCGAAGAAATCGTCGCCCGCGCCGACGGTCTGCACGCCGACGTGGTGCACGCGGTTCGCGGCTGACAACGCGTTTCCGTACCGCACGGCCGGGTATGTCGGCGAAGACAGCCGACAGAGCCGAGGAGGTAGCCGTGCAGATCGGATACAAGCTGGCCGCGGAGGCATTCGGGCCGAAAGAGCTGATGCGCCAAGCGGTTCGGGCGGAGTCCGCGGGATTCGACTTCGTCGAGATGAGTGATCACTACCATCCCTGGCTCGACGTCCAGGGGCATTCACCGTTCGCGTGGACGGTGCTGGGCGCGATCGCCGCGCAGACCGAACGGATCGGGTTGGCGACCGGGGTGACCTGCCCGACCGTCCGCTACCACCCGGCGATCATCGCGCAGGCCGCGGCGACGCTGGCGCTGGTGTCCGATGGCCGGTTCACCCTCGGCGTCGGTTCCGGTGAGCGGTTGAACGAGCACGTCGTCGCGCGGGAATTCCCCGACGCGCGCAAGCGGCAGGAGATGCTGCGGGAAGCGCTGGAGATCATCCGCTTGCTGTGGCGGGGCGGCTATCAGTCCTACGACGGCCGCTATCTGTCCTTGTCGGACGCGCGAGTCTTCGATTTGCCCGACGAGCTGCCGGTGATCGCCGTCGCCGCCAGTGGTCCGCCCTCCGCGCGCATCGCCGCCGAACTCGGCGACGGACTGTTCGCCACCGAGCCCAAATCCGAGATCATCGAGCGCTACCAGGAAGCAGGCGGCAAGGGACCGCGGTACGCGGAGGTTCCGATGGCCTGGGCGCCCGACGAGCAGACCGCCGCCAAGGCCGTGCTCGAAACGTCGCGCTGGGCATTGACCGGCTGGAAGGTGATGAGCGAACTGCCCAACCCGGTCAACTTCGACGCCGCCTCCAAGACCGTGCGCATCGATGACGTGCTCGAGCAGTTCGCCTGCGGGCCTGATCCGGCCCGTTATGTCGAGGTGGCCCAGCAGTTCGTCGACGCAGGCTTCGACCACCTGGTTATGCAGAACGCCGGCCCGGACCCCGACGGTTTCATCGACTTCTTCCAGCAGGAGCTCGAACCCCGCTTGCGCGAGCTCACCCCTCGCTGAGCTCGATTTCTACCGGGCACGTAGCCCTTTGACAGCCGCACCCCACGGCTCCGGGGTGCGGCTGATCTGCACGAACGGTCGTGCGATGGGTGTTTCGTCTGGTTTGTTCAGAGGTGGCGGGGGTAGGCAGCATAGAGAAGGCAATGGTGGTCGGTTACGACTACAGAACAGGTCTTGGTGACTGAAAACCTGCCTACCCACACCATCTCGAAGGGGTGGAGCCATGAGGCACGCAATACAACATCTTTTCTTAGCGATCTTGGTCGTTGTGCTGGGCGCGTTCGCGTCCGGACCCGCGACGGCAACGCTGGCCGGGACACCGCACACCAATTCGGTGGAATCCATCGGACCGTCGAACGGCGAAGTGGTGGGTGTCGCACACCCGGTGACCATTCGATTCGGCGAGGCAGTCGCCGACCGCGCCGCCGCAGAGCGCGCGGTCGACATCAGGGCGACGCAGCCGCTGAACGGCACATTCGCGTGGACCAGCGATCGGGAAGCGGTATGGACGCCCACCGGGTTCCTGCCCGCCAACTCCCGCATCACTGTCGGCGTGGGTAACACCCGCACCGAATTCAATACCAACGCAGGCGTTTTCGGTGACGGCAACATGTCGGATCACACGTTCACGCTGACCGTCGGCGGCATCCCGCGGACGATGCCCGCGTCGTACGGCAAGCCGGGCTTCCAGACCCCGTCCGGCACTTTCCCCGTACTGGAAAAGGATGAGGCCGTCGTGTTCGATTCCCGGACCATCGGCATCCCGCTGAGCTCGCCCGAGGGCTATGTCATCAATGGCGAGTGGGCCGTACGTCTTACCTGGGGTGGCGTCTACATCCACTCCGCCCCGTGGTCGGTCGGCGATCAGGGCAACGCGAACGTCAGCCACGGCTGCATCAACCTGGCCCCCGAGAACGCCGAATGGGTGTTCCACACCATCAGCCCCGGTGACCCGGTAACCCTGCACTGGTAAACACGCCTCGCACCCGCCACCCGGCGCACCGCCCCCGCAAGATACCGTCGGCGATGCGCCGGTCACGAGTGTGAGGACACCACCAATGCCCAATTTCCGCATCCAAACCCCCTGCGACGCAGAGGAAGCCGAGTTCCATCGCCTGTGGGGACCGTGGGCGCTGGTCACCCCGACAGCCGTCGCTTCGATTCTGAGCGGGTTCACCGCGCCATGGTGGGTTTGCGGCGGCTGGGCCATCGATGCGTTCACCGATTCCTCACGCGTACATAGCGATATCGACGTCGCGATGTTCCGGGCCGATCTACCCGCCCTACGCAAGGCCCTCGACGGACACCTGCACATCTGGTCCGCCGGGCCGGACGGAATCCGCCCACTGGACGAGCGCTTCCCCGAAATGCCGGACAACGCAGAGCAAGTGTGGCTCCGCCAGGACGCCACGTCGCCCTGGGTGCTCGACGTACTCCTCACCCCCGATCGAGACGGTGCCTGGGTCAACAAACGCGACGACTCGTGGGTCGCCCCGCTCGACCAGGCCACCTGGGTCGACGCAGCGGGCATCCGCTACCTGAACCCCGAACTGGTCCTCATCTTCAAGGTGAAACACGCCCGCCCCAAGGATCGGACAGATCTGGAACGCACCTGGCCGAAGCTGAACGACGCTCAGCGCACCACGCTCAGGACCTACGTGGACCGTCAGCACCCAACCCACGCATGGCTGCCGCTCATGACATGATCTGATGACTGGGACACATAGTCTCACTCAACGGACCTCGCAGGAGTTGACAGATGACGATCGCACCACGCTCGGATATCGAATTCCAGTCGGACGGCAGCACGGTTCGGGGGTGGCTGTATCGGCCGGCGACCGCGAGTGGCGCGGTTCCCGTGGTGGTCATGGCGCATGGGCTCGGTGCCGTCAAGGAGATGCGGCTCGATGCCTTCGCCGAGCGGTTCGCGGCTGCCGGATTCGCCGTGGTGGTGTTCGACTACCGGCATTTCGGCGCGAGTGACGGGGAACCCCGGCAGCTGTTGAGCATTCGCCGGCAGCTGGCCGATTGGTCGGCGGCGATCGATTGCGCGGCGGCCCTCGACGGTATCGATCCGGCTCGAATCGCTTTGTTCGGAACATCTTTCAGCGGCGGGCACGTGTTGCGCGTTGCGGCACAAGACAAGCGCGTCGCCGCCGTGGTCTCGCAGTGCCCGTTCACCGATGGTCTCGCCTCGGCGCCCACCGTCGGATTCCGACCACTGCTCGCCATCGCCGCGCGCGCAGGCTTGGATCTTGCCGCCGCGGCATTGCGCAGGCCGCCGGTCACCGTGCCGCTCACCGGCGAACCGGGCCGGACCGCGTTCATGAACGCACCGGACGCGGCTCCCGGCTACACCGGCCTGGTGCCGCCGAACTTCACTCACCCCAACGCCGCCGCAGCCCGGCTCGGGCTGACCCTGCCCCTGTATCGCCCCGGCCGCAGCCTGCGCAAAATCGAGGTTCCGGTGTTCCTGGGCGTCTGCCTGAACGACACCGTCGCCCCCGCCCGCCGAACCCTGCGCTACGCGGCAGCCGCCGGACCCAATGTCGAAGTGCACGAGTACTCGGCAGGCCACTTCGACATCTACGTCTCCCCCGACTTCGACAAGGTGGTCGCCGACGAGACCACCTTCTTGGTCGAGCACCTGCGCCCGAGCTGAAGGCGGACCGACTGGGCTGCCGCGCTCGACGCGGCGGCCAGCGCGATTCCGCTAAGCCACAGGGCTCAATGCGTCGTCGCGGGAGGCCAACGCCGCATAACGGCCATCGAGCTCCATCAACTCGTCATGCGATCCACGTTCGATCACGCGCCCATGGTCGAGCACGACGATCTGATCGGCATCGCGAATGGTGGACAACCGGTGCGCGATGGTGATGGTGGTGCGGTCGACCGACAGCGCGTCGATGGCCTGCTGAACTTCCAGCTCGGTGCGGGTATCGAGCGCACTGGTGGCCTCGTCCAGCACCAGGATCGGCGGGTTGCGCAGCACGGCGCGGGCGACGGCGAGTCGCTGCTTCTCTCCACCGGAGAACCGGTAACCGCGCTCGCCGACCAGGGTGTCGTACCCGTCGGGCAGGCTCATGATGTGCTCGTGGATCTGCGCGGCACGCGCCGCCTGGTGTAGTTCCTGTTCTGTCGCATCGGGTTTGGCGAAGCGCAGATTGTCCGCGACCGTCGCATGCAACAGGTACGTCTCCTGGGACACCACACCGACCGCGGCGGCGAGATCAGCGAAGGACAAGTCCCGCACGTCTTTCCCGTCGATCGTGATCCGCCCAGAACTCACGTCGTATAGCCGGGCCACGAGGTAACCGAGAGTGGTCTTCCCGGAGCCGGTTTCGCCGACAATGGCCAAACTCGACCCGGCCGGAACGGTGATGTCGATGTCGCTCAGCACATCCCGGCTCTCCGCGCCATACGAGAACCCGACCTGCTCGAACCGCACCGCCCCGCTGACCTTCCCGAGCGCGACAGGCCGAACAGGCTCCTCGATATCGGGTTTCAGATCCAGATACTCGAAGATCCTGCCGAACAACGCCATCGAGCTCTGCACCTCGACCCCGGTCGACAGCAACTGCACCATCGGCCGCAGCAACGTGGTCTGCAACGTGGTGAATGCGACCAGCGTGCCGATCGACACCAGCGGCTTCCCGGTGGTGACAGCCAGCCCCGCCGCCCAGTAGATCACCGCGGGCATCGCCGACATGACGATCGTGATGGTCGACTGCCGCCACCGCCCGGCCATGCTCGCGCGAATCTCCAGATCGACCAGCCCGCGCGATTCCCGCGCGAAACTGTCGACCAGCGCGGGCGAGCGGCCCATCGTGCGCCCGAGCAGGATGCCGCTCACCGACAGCGACTCCTCCACGATCGCCGACATCCCCGCCATCTTTTCCTGGCGCTGACCGGTGATCTTGCGGCGTTCACTGCCGACCCGCCTGCTGATCCAGACGAAGAACGGCAGCATGACCAGCGACACCATGGTGAGCCGCCAGTCGAGCACGATCATCGCGATCACCGCCGCGACCACCGTGGTGAAGTTCGAGACCAGTGACGTCGCGGTGGAGGTGACGGTCGACTGCATGCCGCCGATGTCGTTGGCGATGCGCGACTGCACCTCCCCGGTGCGGGTTTTGGTGAAGAAGGACAACGGCATTCGCTGCAACTGCGCGTACACCGCGGACCGCAGGTCGTGCATGACGTCCTGGCCGACGGTGGTCGAAATATAGGTCTGCAACACACCGAACACACTGGTCAGCGCGGCGACCGCGACCATTCCTGCGGCGAGCAGGGTGAGCAGTCCGGTGCGCCCGTGCGGCAGCGCGTCGTCGAGCACCGCGCGCAGCATGAACGGCGAGGCGAGCGCGACGACCGAGGAGAGACAAACGAGGGCGGCCACGAGGGCCAGCCGGGCCCGGTAGGGCCGGAACAGCCGGACGATCCGGCGAAGCTGATGCGGGGGCTGCAAAGGCGCCTCCTTCCGAGGAACTACGTGATGAAACTGAGCATGACTCATAATTGTTCCCGAAACAATGAGTTATGCTCAGAATCATGGAGTCCGCCGACACCGACCTGCCCGAACTGTTCCTGCGCGCGGCCAAACGCATCCGCCGCAACCAGGTGGGCAAGCTCGCCCCGCTCGGCCTCACCCCTGCTCAGGCCCGCGCCCTGCGCATCATCGGGCACCAGCGGGAACCGTTGCGGATGACCGACCTGGCCGACCGCCTCGGCATCGTGCCCCGCTCGGCCACCACCGTCGTCGACGCCCTCGCCGCCGCCGACCTGGTCACCCGCGCCCCGGACCCGGGCAATCGCCGCGCCACCCTGGTCACCCTGACGCCCGCCGGCCAGGCCACCCTCGCGAGGATGGCCGACGCCCGCCGCGAGGCCGCCGAGGAACTCTTCGCCACCCTCACCCCCGACCAGCGCGAAACCCTGCGAGACCTGCTGGCCACCCTCGATTCCGCCACCTGCTAGCCAATCCCACCCGGATACCACCCGGCCGTACCCCTTGGGCAGCAAACGGGCAGTATTCTGCCCGGAGCGACGGCGAAGTCGGCTGGACATACGCGTCTATACGTTGCTGCATTTCGGGAACGGTGCGGATAACCTGGCGATATGACCTGACGAAGGCGGGGCGATGGATCGACCGGAGATGGGCTCACAGCCCGGATACGACTATGGGCGGGGGCCGCAAATGATGAAACCTGGTGTGCCGGAACAACGGTACGCACCGGATGACCGGTACCAAGGTACTTACTCCGACTGGGTGGACCGGCAGCCCGCGCCGGAACCGGAGCCGGATTACGAACCCGATTATTTCGAAGACGAGTTCAGTGGGCTGATCGATCGGTCCAAGCGGAATCGTTCGCCGCGCCGCTGGGCGGTGCCGCTGCTCGGCGTGCTCGGTGTCGCCGCCCTGGCC
>NZ_BJXA01000155.1 GCF_007990755.1 Nocardia ninae NBRC 108245
GCCGTCCGGCCCACCCCCGCGCCGCAACGGCGGCAGCGGCGGCGACGGCTCCGGCGGATCGGGTAAGCGCAGGCCCGGCCAGAAGAAGAAATCGCCGTGGCGGATCGTGCGCCGGGTCATCTACGTGATGATGGCCATGGCCATCCTGATACCCAGCGGCGTGTTCCTGATCGCCTACACCACCGTTTCGGTACCCCAGCCGGGCGACCTCAAAACCAATCAGGTCGCGACCATCTTCGCCGCCGACGGTGAAACGGTGATCAGCAGACGTGTTCCGCCGGAAGGCAACCGGACCGATGTGACGATCGAGCAGATCCCGGCGCACGTCCGCAACGCGGTGATCGCCGCCGAGGACCGGGACTTCTACTCCAACCCCGGCTTCTCGATCTCCGGCTTCGCGCGCGCCGCCCGGGACAACGTGCTGGGCAAGGAGAGCGCCGGTGGTGGTTCCACGATCACCCAGCAGTACGTGAAGAACGCGCTGGTCGGTGACGAACGCTCACTCACCCGAAAGATGCGTGAGCTGGTCATCTCAGCCAAGATGGCGCGGCAGTGGAGCAAGGACGAGATCCTCGCGGCCTACCTGAACACCATCTACTTCGGTCGCGGCGCCTACGGTATCGACGCCGCCGCCAAGGCCTACTTCGAGAAGCCGGTGACGGAGCTGACCGCCGCCGAGGGCGCGGTGCTCGCCGCCACCATCCAGCAGCCGTCCGGCCTCGACCCGGAGAAGAACCCCGAGGGCGCGAAGACCCGCTGGAACTATGTGCTCGACGGGATGGTCTCCGGTGGCAACCTGCCCGCGGCCGAGCGGCAGAGCATGCAGTACCCCCGCGTGGCCCCGGTGTCGAACACCGAGGACAAGACCCTGGACTCGGGCCCGGAGGGCCTGATCAAGCAGCAGGTGCTCAAGGAGTTGTCCGCCGAGGGCATCAGCGAGCAGCAGCTCAACACCGCGGGTCTGTCGATCACCACCACGATCGATTCGAAGGCGCAGCAGGCGGCCGTGGACGCGGCGCAGAAGAAGCTGCAGGGCGAGCCGGAGAAGCTGCGTGCCGCGGTCGTCTCGGTGGATCCGAAGACCGGTGCGGTGCGGGCCTACTACGGCGGTGACGACGGTAAGGGCTGGGACTACGCCAACGCAGGCCTGCAGCCGGGCTCCTCGTTCAAGGTGTTCGGCCTCGCGGCCAATCTCGAACAGGGCGTGCCGCTCTCGCAGATGTACGACAGCTCGCCGATCACCGTCAACGGCATCAAGATCACCAACGTCGAGGGTGAGGGCTGCGGCATGTGCACCATCGCCGAGGCGTTGAAGCGCTCGCTGAACACCAGCTTCTACCGGATGCAGATCGACATGGGCAACGGGCCGAGGAAGATCGCCGACATGGCGCACAAGCTCGGCATCCCGGAGACCATTCCCGGCGTCGGCCCCTCGCTCACCGAGCCGGACGGCAGCGGCCCGAACAACGGCATCGTGCTCGGCCAGTACGACGCCCGCGCACTCGACATGGCGTCCGCCTACGCCACTTTGGCGGCCTCGGGGGTCTACCACAAGCCGCACTTCGTGCAGAAGGTCGTCACCGCCGACGGCACCGTGCTGCTCGATCGCGGCGAGGTGCCCGGCGAGAAGCGGGTCGAGGCGGCGGTGGCCGACAACGTGACGGCGGCGATGAAGCCGATCGCGGCGTGGTCACGCAACCACAACCTGGCCGGCGGGCGCGAGTCGGCCAGCAAGACCGGCACCGCCCAGCTCGGTGACACCGGTGAGAACAAGGACGCCTGGATGGTCGGCTACACGCCGTCGCTGTCCACCGCGGTGTGGGTGGGTGCCGTCGACAGCACGGCGCTGCGCAACTACCAGGGCGGCATGATCTACGGTTCCGGCCTGCCGTCCGACATCTGGAAGGCCACCATGGACGGTGCGCTGGAAGGCACCAAGAACGAGACCTTCCCCAAGCCCGCACCCATCAAGGGCCAAGCCGGCGTGCCGGAATGGTCGGCGCCGTACACGCCGCCGCCGACCACCGAGGTCCCGTTCCTGCCGCCGATCCAGATCCCCTCGGGCCCGATCGAGATCCTGCCCGGCATCGTCATCCCCGGCCTGCCCGGCGCGCAGCCGCAGCAACAGCCGCAACAGCGCCCGCAGCAGCAGCAACAGCCGCAACGCGAGGAAGGTCCTGGTCCGTTGCCCGGGCAGCCGGTGGCACCCACCGACGGCTCGTCGCCGACCGCGACTGCCTCGCCGCGGGCGGGCAACGGGCAGAACGAAAGCACGGGGACTCAACCCACCACGCGCAGCCGGTAGTGGCGAACCTGCGGCACCCGGCGTAATACGCCGTGGTGCCGCAGGTTCCACACTGCGAGGAGTCCGCTCAGCCTGTTGAGTGGGGACGACTCGATCCGAAGCAATAGTCGAACTCAAGGTAGCGTCGGGGGCCGTGACCGATCAGGAACTGGTGGACCAGCGGACGAACGGGAGCGTGCCGCAGGCCGATGGGGCACCTTCCGGTGGCGCGTACTACGTCGCGCCCGGCCCGCTCGCGCCGGATCTGCGGTCCGCGGACGCCCGGGATCGGCCCAGTCGCAACGATTCACTCACCGCACAGCTGTCGACCGTCGTCGGCGGCCCGGTCGGTGAACACGCGCTGATCGGGCGGGCCCGGTTCTGGACGCCGATGCGGGTGCTGCTGGCCTTCACGGTGGTGTTCCTGGCCTTCGGCTGGTTCAGCAAGGCGGGCTGCATCCAGCAGACCGGCGCCGGCGAGGGATCGCTGACCCTCGATTGGAACAACGGGCGCCAGTACGTGGCGATGTGCTACTCGGACACGGTTCCGCTGTACGGCGCGGAGCGGTTGAACGAGGGCGCTTTCCCGTACAAGAAGGATTGGACCGAGAAGACCCCGGACGGCGGCCAGGAAACCCGGTACATGGAGTATCCGGTGTTGTCCGGTCTGTACCAATACCTTTCGATGCGGATCGCCAAGGCCTGGGATGCCGCGCCGCTGCCCGGCGCGCTGCAGGTGGTGATCTACTTCAACGTCGTCGCCTTCGGCCTCGCGCTGGCCTGGCTGATCACCGTGTGGGCGAGCGCGCAGCTGGCCGGGCGCCGGGTGTGGGATGCCGCGCTGATCGCCTGCTCGCCGCTGGTGATCGTGCACATCTTCACCAATTTCGATGCCCTGGCAACGGCTTTCGCCGCGACCGGCCTGCTGGCCTGGGCGCGCAGACGCCCGGCCCTCGCGGGCCTGCTGCTGGGCCTCGGTGGCGCCGCCAAGCTGTATCCGCTGCTGCTGCTCGGCCCGATCGTGGTGCTGTGCCTGCGCGCCGACCCGATGCAGCGGCTGCCGAGCACTCAGCTCGGGCTGCGCTTCCGCGATATCGACAGCTGGTCGGCGGCGCAGGACTGGGTGCGCGAAACCCCGTATCGCATCCACCTGTTCAGCCTGCGGCCGCTCGGCGCCGCGGCCGTCGCGGTCGCCGCCGCGCTCGGCACCTGGGTGGTGGTGAACCTGCCCATCGCCGCGCTGTACCCGAACGGCTGGCGGGAGTTCTTCCGGCTCAACACCACCCGGCACGCCGACCCGGACTCGATCTACAACGTGATCACCTCGTTCACCGGCTGGAGCGGCTTCGACGGCACGCTCAGCCACGGGGAACCGCCGGTCATCCTGAACGCGGTGTCCCTGCTGGCGTTCGTCGCCGCGTGCGTGGCGATCGGCTACATCGCACTGACCGCGCCACAACGCCCCCGGCTCGCGCAGCTGTGCTTCCTGGTGGTTGCCGCGTTCCTGGTGACGAACAAGGTGTGGAGCCCGCAGTATTCGCTGTGGCTGGTGCCGCTGGCCGTGCTGGCGCTGCCGCATCGGCGAATCCTGTTGGCCTGGATGACAATCGACGCGCTCGTCTGGGCGCCGCGCATGTTCTACTACCTCGGCCTGGACAAGAAGGGCCTGCCGGAGCAGTGGTTCACCGGCACGGTCGTCGTGCGCGATCTCGCGGTACTCGGGTTGTGCGCCTTGATCGTTCGGCAGATCTACCGGCCCGAAGAGGACCTGGTGCGCCGCGATTATGTCGACGACCCGATCGGCGGCATCGTCGACCGGGCCCCGGATCCGTTGCTGCCCTGGCTGCCCGAGCTGCTGCGGCCCCGGGTGGCGCCGACCCGCGAGTGGCACTCGCAGGTCGGCGACTCGGCTCAGTGGGTGCGCAGGTAACGCGACAGCAGCACCGGATCCTCGGGCAGCGTATCCAGGTCGAGCTGCCAGGGGCTGCCGGTCCACGGATCGAACAGCGGTGCGCCTGCGATCGTCGGCAGGTGCCTACACGACTGGGACAGCATCGCCACGGTGGTATCGCTCGACTCGGATTCGTCGCTGCCGATGATCACGATCGACAGCCCGATCAGCTCGCCGCGCACCATCAGCGAACCGATGCGCTGCGCGTCCGAGCTCTGGTAACCGTGCGGGAAGTCGGCCGCGATCAGGATTCGGTGTTCCTCGGGCGGACTGCCCATGCCGCTGGTGAAGGCCAGCTCGGCCAGTTCGGCGGCCTGAACCAGCGCCTGCAGCCGCGCCGAGATCTCACTGTGGTCGGTGATCGGCGGCCCGTTGAGCACCGGCGCGAGCTGGTCGGTGAAACCGCTGAACGCACCGGTCAGATCGATGATGTCGACCAGCGTGCGCCGCCCGGGCGCCGCGGTGAGCAGCCGCGCGAGCAGCGCGCTCACCACCGGCGCGACCGCGCGGGTGGACTCGGTGTCGATCCACAGCGGCCGATTCAACGGCACCGGAACGCAATACGGCACCCGCAGCGTCCCGCGTTCGAGCGCGTACAGCTCGCCGAGCCGGATGCCGTCGCTCGGCGTGACCGGCTTCTCCCAGACCGGCGAGTCCCAGGACGCCAGCGCGGGTGGCAGCATCAGATCGGCGTCGGCGAGCTCGCGCACGAGCTGCGCGCTGTCGCGCTGATGGTTGCTCTCTGCGGTGGCGATCAGTTCGTCGTTGCGTTGCTGCGCCGCCCGGCGCGCGGCGTCGGCGACCGGGGTGTTCCTGGTCTCCGGATCCGCGACCGCGACCGACAGTTCCTGGTCCAGCCGCTTGGCCGCGTAGTCACGGGCGGACAGCAGCGCGGCGGCCGAACGAGCGGCATCCTCGAAGATCATCCACAGGCGTTCCAGGCCGTGCCCGACCTCCAGTGGCGCCGCCGCCGCGGAGCGGGCTTCGCTGGCCATCGGACCGGCCATGGTGTGTACGCCCGGCCCGGACTGGTGGGCCGCGGTCGGATGGGGCACCGCACCGACCTGTGCCGCCGAGCCGGTTTGCGCGGCAGGATCGGCCGGGTCGTCCTCGACCTCGACGCCGTGCGCGGTCAGCAGCACGCCGAGGCCACCGGAGTAGCCCTGCCCGACGGCGCGCAGCCGCCAGTCGGTGCCGCGGCGGTACACCTCGAGGCAGATCAGTGCCGCCTCGCCTGCCGATGGCGTGACCACGAATTCCGCTGCGGTTCGGTCGTTCTCGGACAGCGTCGCGGTCACCGTGCCGAGCCCGCCCGGACTGGCGGGCACGGCCGGGTCGGCGCTGACCACCAGCAGCACCGCCTTGGCGTCACCGCGCACCTCGGGCAGCGTGACGGTCACCTCGTCCCCGTCCAGCCGCACCCCCGCGGCGGTCGGCTGGTTGTAGAACACGAAATCCTCGGGGGCGAAGACCTTGAGGTTCTCCGCCACCACCAGCGCCGAAACGTCCAGTGCCGCATCGGCTTTCGCCCGGAATCGGACGACATTGCCGGTCAGTGGCGTGTTCTGACCGGCCTTCAGTTGAATCACCTTGTCTGCCTTGCTGTTCGCGCCGCCCCGATCAACCGTGCTGCAGGAACCGGCCGAGATGGGGTACTGCCTCACCGGGATGCTTGGCCGCGAAGCCTTCGCCGAGTGCCTGCATCTTCCAGTCGTTGCCGACCCGGAAGACCTTCGACATCGCCATCGCGGTGAAGGGCATGCCGCCGGCCAGGGTGTACCTGGCCAATTCGGCATTGTTGGTGCCGTCGACCAAGCGGCAGAACGCATTCTGCACCTGCTCGAACGTGTGCCCCTTGTAGGAGGTCACGATGAACACCAGCGTGGACACGTGCGCCGGGATGCGGGTGAGATCGACCAGGATCACCTCGTCGTCGCCCTCGCCCTCACCGGTGAGGTTGTCGCCCTGGTGCCGGATCGAACCGTCCTTGGAGGTCAGCTGGCCGTAGTAGGCGACATCCACCGGGTTCGTGTCGGCGAACATGACCACCGACGCGTCGAGGTCCACATCGACGGTGCGGTTGCCGAACATGCCGCGGCTCTTCACCGGATCCCAGCCCAGACCCATCTTGACGAAGGTCAGCGCGGCGCCGCCCTCCTTGCGGAGGGTGACGCGCTGGCCCTTCACCAGGCTGACCGGACGGTCCTTGCTCAGGCTCACCTCGGCGGGCGGCTGCTGCGGCGGAACCGGTTGTCCCGGCGGCGGATACGCGCCCTGGCCGGGTGCGCCGCCCGGTCCGGGCGGCGGCGGGTAACCCTGGCCCGGCGGCGGGTAACCAGGACCGGGCGGCGGATAGCCGGGGCCGGGCGGCGGGTAACCACCGGTCGGCGCGTACTGCGGATCCTGGGCCGGGTACGCCGGTGTGGTAGGCGGCGGCTGCGTCGGGTAGGCGGGCGG
>NZ_BJXA01000156.1 GCF_007990755.1 Nocardia ninae NBRC 108245
CGGCAGCGGCGGCGGTGTTGGCATTGGCGCGGTAGCGCCGTGGTGCGGCGCAAGTGCGGTCGGCGTGCCCGGCGGTTGTCAGTGCCTCGAGCGCGTTGCCGACAGCACCGGAAGAACGTACGAGGGTTTTCGCGATTTCGCGGGGGGAAAGGTCGCGGCCCGGGTTGTCTGCTAGTTCAGCGGCCACCATGCGCCGCAATTCACCATTTTGCAAACGTCCAGCGGGCACGGGTGCCGGGGTAGCCTTCTTCGCCATTTCATCTCCTGAATTTCAGACCCAATGAACGCGCCGCCACGGGGGATAGTGACATACGTGTGGCGAGGCCGCCAATGGGATTTCTGCGATTTCCCGTCGAATTCCGGGAACGGAACGACGCTAGCTCGACTGCCAACGAGCCCGCAATCCCAAAAGCGCGGAATTCCGGAAATTTCTCCCGAGTCCCCGAAACTCGACAAAGCAAGAATGAAATGAAATGCGCACACCATTGTCCGATCGAGACCACGGGACGGCAAGCGAATCGAAGACAAAGGAAAGGGAGGGATACGAATGAAAAGAGGAAAGACGAACACGGGAAGGGCGCGAAGAAACAACAGGATCAGCGGGGCGATAGCGAGAGGAGGGCAGTGTGGTGCCGGTGAGGCATGTCTATACGGCTTTGTGTATAGACAATCCTGGATGACACCCCGCCGGAGATATGCGCCCTGAGCTGGCGATATGACGCGCCCAGGTGCGGCGTCTTGACCGTCCCACGCGGCACCCCACGCAAGACCCTCCCGAATGCCACACCCATTGCCTACGCAAGGAACGCGGATCATCGACCCGCCCGGAACCGCCGCGAATTCACCCGATACCGGCGTTATTCGAGGATGCATTGATGCCACACTGAACGATTTCGGATGGTGCCATCCAGTGCTATCGAATAGGTTATCAGCATACTTAATTCGCCCATAGTGCCGCAATTTGCCGATTGCTTATTTCCTCTTGTCCGACTGCATCGGGCGCGGGGGCTGCCGAATGTGGCTCTATCTCTCGGAACGTCGGAGCTGTTCCAGGAGATGGCGTGTCTCCTGACTCGGGGCGTGGCCGACTTCGGCGAGTTTGCGGGCCAGGAGTGAGTAGGTCCGGTCGAGGGCTGCGTATTCGCCGAGGCGGGCGTGCAGACGGAGAATGTCTTGCCACACAGTTTCGTTGTAAGGGTCGGCCTCGGCGGTTGTCTCGAGCAGACCTAGAGTGGCGCGGGGGTCGTTTTCGGAGTTGCGGGTGGCCAGCCAGCTCATCGCGTTGAGAGCGTCGCGGCGCGCGGACTCGCGCAGCGGTTCGGCCCAGGTGCCGGTGAGGTCGGGGGCCAGTTCGGCGGTCGCGAGATCGGCGATCAGTCGGCACGCGTGGGCTTGGTCGGCGTCGCTGCTGGCGCGTCGGCGCGCGGCCACGGCGGCGTTGAAGTCCCAGTAGTCGACGGTGATCGTTGCCTCGGACAGGCGGTAGTGCAGTCGGTCGTCGGTGAGCAGTTCGGTGATCTGGCCGCCGGTGGCGGCGGCGACGGCGGTGCGCAGTCGGCTCAAGGTGTTGGTGAGTGCGCCGGTGGCTCGTTCCGGTGGACGTTCACCCCAGACCATGTCGATCACCCTCGATCGGCTCACCCCGTGCGGGTGCAAGGCCAGTACGGCCAGAACCTCGCGGCTGCGGGGCTGCAACCGAGTCGTGATATCCACGCTCTCCACGGTTTCGGGTGCGCGCCACAGAATCCGGGTCGGCCCGAAGACCCGTACGGTCAGGGCGGGTGTGCCCTGCTGGGGCGGGTCGGTGAGCGCGAGGTCCGCGGGCTCGGGGGGCCGCGCGAGCTCGCCCTCGACGTGCGGGCCGGCATCCTCGCCCGGGTCGGCGAGGGCAGGCTCGGGTCCGGGTGGCACCGTGACGGGGCTGGGAGGCTTCATTACCGGAGTCGGGGGTGTGGGCGGGCTGGGTGAGACCGCTGGCGTGTGGTCGAGGCGGTAGATCGTGGGCGTGCTGAGCTGGTGGCGGGTCCGGCGATGATGGCGGGCCGAGGGTCGTGTGGGCGGTTGTCCCGGACTCGTGGTGTGGGTGGGCGGGCGGAGCTGGTGGAGCACGGCCGCCGCGATGAGGCGTGCGGCCGGGAGCAGGTGCGGGCGGCGGCGCGGGCTTGGCGAGCCAGCCAGCAGTGCCTCGGCGCTCGCGCGGGCGCGGGGAAGGGTGCCCAGCAGTGGTAGGGCTAGCGCCGCGGCGAACTCGCTACGCGCGGTCGCGCCGATGAGGACGACGCCGCGTCTGCGGCTGTGCTGGGTCAGTGTGTGGATGCGGCGGGCCACCAGTTCCGGGTCGCTGCGCCCGGCCGCGACGACGACCAGGCAGGCGTCGGCGGCGGCCAGGACCGGGGTCAGATCCGAATTCGGCTCGGGGGCACCGCAATCGGCGAACACCGTTACGCCCAGCGAGCGCCAGCTCGCGTGAGCACCGAGCAGCAGTGATGTGGCCGGGACCGTGGCGGCATCGCGGCCTGGTGGCGCTGCCAGCAACGCCACGCCACCGGGCAGGAATTGCACGTGATCGGCGAGCCGGTCGGGCTCGACCGGTTCCTCGGCGGTGATCGTGCGGGCCAGGCTCGCCAGACCCAGATACGGGTCAGCGCCGCTCATTTCGGCGAGCTGCCCGCCTGCGGGGTCGGCTTCCACTACCAGCGAGGGCTCTGGACCCGGCCACATTTGGGCCAGGGCCAGGGTGGTTGTGGTGGTTCCGACGCGCGGCCCGATACCGGCTACCGCGATCATTATCGGCGTTTGCGAGTCGGTGAGTGCCGGGGCGAGGTTGGTGGTGCCACGTTGGTGGCTATTGGTCATCCCTGTTCCTGGATGTTGCTGATGAGCAGGGCACCGGCCTCGCCGGGGCGGGTGTTGACGAGTTGGAGGTAGTCGGTGCGCGTGCGGTCGGGGTGTACCTCGCTGACGTGGACATTCGCGGTGCTCGCCGAGATCGGTGTGATCGATACGCAGTGCGTGGTGCCTAAGGGAATGGATGCGATGCCCGCGGCGAGTCCTTCGGCGGCGATCCCGGACTCCGGTGCGAGCAGCCGCAGCGCCGCCTCGGCGCTGCGGTGGATGTAGTAGGCGGCTTGGAAGGAGGCGATCAGCCCGGCCACGGTCGTGGTGTCACCGTCACGGTCGGTGACCACGGTGCCTGACAGCCCAGTGCACGCGCCTTCGGCGGTGGAGGTCGCGCTCGGCGGTGCCGCCGTAGCACCGACCGCCTCTCCTGTCTCACCGGAGTCAATGGCCGCTACCACTACCGCACCGGTCAGGATGGCGGCGACGGTGACCGCCAGCGCGGCCCAGGCCCCGCCCGGCAACCGGTGCCGCAACGCGGCCCACCATGGGGGGTAGACGCCGGTGTCGGCGGTGTCGGAGGTGTCGGGCAGCGCGACCAGCCAGCGGCCTTCTCGTGGCGGGGATTCGGGCGCTTCGAGCTCGTCGCCGGGACCGGGTCCGGGGATGATGTGCAGCTGCGGTGTGGAGCGTGGCTCTTGCAGCCAGGAGAAGGGGTCTTTGTCATCGGGTGTGTCGCGGGACCTCATTCCTCTCGCCTCCTAGACAGTCGATTTCGGATCGGTTGTTTCTCCCGGGCCTGCCCGCACCCCGGGAGGGGGGTTGCGGGGTGCGGGCAGGTTTCCCCGGAGGGGTCATGGGTGGCTGGTGTGCTCGGTGTGCTCGTTCTCGGCTTGGCTGGGGTGGGTTGGCGCCGGCCGAGTCGTGATGTCCTCGCCGAGGCGGGCGAGGACATCACCGAGCGCGAGGTCCGCGGTAGCGCGGTGATCGGCCTCGTACTCGCGCCAGGACACGATCGTGCCGCGTTGCCGGTAGGCGATCAGTGTTTGCCGACCGGCACGCACGGGCACGACGGTGTCGCGCTCGCCGTGATAGAGGTGCAGCGGCATCGCGGCCTTGGTGTGGGCGAGGGTCTCGAGCGCGAGCACCCGCCGCCACCAGGGATCGTTCCAGGGGTCGGGGTGTCGAGACCAGTGCGCCAGCGGCTGCGGGAACTGTTGCAGCAGTTCGCTAGCGGTGAGGTGCTGTGCCTCGGCGGCGGCTGCCAATCCGTACTCGTTCAACACGTGACGTAACGGGAGCTGGTCGTAGGCGCGTGCGAGCCCGATCAGCCCGGCCAGTCCCAGCCCCGCGCCCGGACCTCGGCTGATCACCGGTACCAACGCCGCCAGGTCCGAGGCGACGGCTCCGGCGGCGATACCGCGTAGGTCCACCTCGGGCGCACACCACGGCTGTAGTTCCCCCGCAGCGGCGACGACCCGCCCGCCGTCTGCGTATCCCCAGGCCACCACCGGAGCCACCGGCAGATCGAGATTCGCGCCCCGATACACGGCCCGCGCGAGGTCGAGCACGAGCTTGGCACCGGCGCGGGCAGCGAGGAAGGTGTGCGGTCCGGTGCCGACACCGAGTCCTCGGCCATCGGGGACGGCCACCACCCACCCGCGCTGCAAGGCAGCCTCGATCGCGGCGGTGTCGGGTTCGGTGCCGATCGCCAACAGTTGCGAGGGCGCGCACACCCCGCCCAGTCCGCGAAAGGGCGGGCAGTACAACAGGATCGCGGTCGCACCGGGCTCGGCGACCTGCTCGGGGATCAGCACGATCGCCGAGGCCGGGATCCGTTGGGAGTGCGAATCGGTGGAGACATAGACGATCTGCCATGCTCCGGCCGCCCCGGCGAGTTGGGCGGTGAAGACCGGACGCGTGCGCACGAGTTCCCCAGGACGCAGGCCCTCGCGCAGGATCGGGGTTTGATAGAACTCGGTGATGTTCACTGGTGGCTCCCGGCGAGGTCGTGGGCCAGGGCGGTCATCCACGCGACCCCGCTGGCGAGTTGGCCGGTGGTGGCGTAACCGGTGTGGCGGCCATGGATGTCGGCGTAGCGAAGCCACACAGCCGGATTCGTCAGGTCGGCGTTATCGGCGACCAACTGCCCCCACGCCGTCGAGAGCTGCCCGGCCAGTTTCGGTAGCTGCCCGAACGGGTCGGCGGCCACGACCCCGGTGATCTGTCCCCACCGAGCCGTCGCAGCGGCCCCCTCCTGCGGGCTCACAGGCGGGGTGCGGGGATCGGCGGCGTCGGTGAGCCGCTGGGCCAGACTCGCCGCGGGCGCGTAATCGACGAACCCGGGACCCACACGAAAGTCGCGGTTCACCACGGTGCTCCAGGCGTCACCGAGCACACCTGACATCAGCGCATGGATCGAGCCGAGCGCTGCTAGGGGATCACGCAGGTCGGCCTGGGCGGCGATCTCGGCGGCAATCCGCAACAACGCGGCGTGTTCGGGTGCCGCGCAACTCAGGTCACCCTCAACGCAGAACTGGGCTACCCGGCCGGTCAGCGCACCGTAGTCGACACCCTCACCCGCAGCGATGCCGCCACCAGAGGTCGGCGCGGTGGCGATCACCACCCCCGATACCGCCGCCCCGGCGGTGCCCGGGGCGGGGTCGGGAGTGAGTTGGCCGGGGCGGCCCGGGATGACGGGCGAGTCCGCGCTGCGATCGGGATCGGAGTACAGGGCGACACCCGCCACCCGCTCGGGTGCGACGGGTCCCCCGCCCGCGCCGACGACGCGCGCGAATTCCGAGACCACCTGCGCGCCCTGGGAGAACCCGACCACCGCCAGGGCGGTGCCGGGGCAGCTGGTGGCGATCTGGTCAGCGGTAGCGGTGAGTGCGGCCAAGCCCTCGCCCACCGACACCGCGTAGGAGTCGGTGCCGCCACCGGTACCCACAGCGCCCCCGAACCCAGCCGGGTACGCAATGTAGGTGCGCGCCACCAGATCCGGCACAGCGGCCACCACCGGGCCGAGCAGAAATCCGAGCATCCCGGTATCGGCGGTCGGCGACGCGCCCGGGGAGGACTCTCCGGTGCCTTGTACTCCGAGAAGATGCAGAGCCGGGCATCCATTGGTCGGCGCTGCCGAAGCGCTCGGGGTCATCGCGCTCATCGCGCCAGCGGTGCCGAGTGCGCTAGCCACCGCGATGGCCAGGTATACACGCCTACGGTTGTTCGTCGTGCGAGTCATGGTTGCCCGACCCCCACGCCCGCACCGAACCCCGCCCCCACCGTGCCACCGGCTACCGCGCCGACCGCCGCAGCGGCACCGCCCAGCACGGCTGCTCCGGCGGCAGCGCCCGCCGCA
>NZ_BJXA01000157.1 GCF_007990755.1 Nocardia ninae NBRC 108245
GGTGCGTCGGCGAACTGCCGGATCGAGCGGCGCAGCAGCACCGCCTCGCGGCGCCCCTGCTCGATCGCCTCGGCGGTGCCGAGCCAGAACAGGTCGTCGGTGCCGCCGCGCAACAGATCGGCGGCGCTGGACCCGTCGTCGGTGACCGGCAGCCCGCGCACCACCGCGACCGGCACGCCGCCGAGCTTGCCCTTCACCAGATCCGCCGCGGCGGCCAGCTCGTCCGCGATCGCCACCTGGGTGACGTGCAACTCGTTGCCCTGTCCGTCGACGGCACCGGCATAGTCGTGCAGCACTCGCAGGCCGGCGGCGCCGATAGCCGCGTCGGTCTGCCCGTTGCGCCAGGCTCGGCCCATGGTGTCGGTGACGACCACGGCGACCTGCACGCCGAGCCGCTCGGCGAGCGCCGAACGCAAGGCCTTGGCGCTCGCGTCGGGATCGGCGGGCAGCAGAACCAGTTCGCCCTGTTCGACATTGGAGCCGTCGATGCCGGACGCGGCCTGCACGATGCCGAGCTTGTTCTCGGTGATCAGGGTGCGGCCCTTGCGCGCGAGCACCCGCACCGCCTCCTGCTCGACCAGGGCGCGCCGCGCGGCGTCGCGTTCCTCTGGATCCAGCGGCACGTCGACGAGGCGGCCTTCGACCTTGGCGACGATCTTGCTCGTCACCACGAGCACGTCACCGTCGGTCAGCCAGGGCGCGCGTTCCGCGATGTGCGCCGCGAGATCGTCACCGGGCCGGAACTCCGGCAGACCGGTGATCGGCAGGATGCGCAGTTCCCCTGCGGCATGGTCATTCACATACTCATCCTCGCTCAAGGCTTCAGCTCGCTGACGCTCGCTTCCGCCTTGCGCGGCGCTGTGCTTATGGCTCGCTCGCTCCGCTCGCTCACCCCCGCAAGGTCCAGAGCCTCCCGCACCATCTCGGCGGTGGTCGGCGGATCGGTCATCAGCAGCGGGACGCTGCGCACTTCCACGCCGGGCACGTCGGCGGTGTCGGTGGTGTGGATCAGCCAGCCGTCCAGGATGCCGGTGGCCGAGCGGGCGCCGTAGTAACGGCCGATCGCCTCGGCGGTCGTCTCGACCCCGATCACCGACAGACACTCGTCGGCCATGCCGCGCAGAGGTTTGCCGTCGATCACACCGGATATACCAATAACTTTGGCCGCAGTTGTGCGCAGCGCGCCGCGGATGCCAGGCACCGCCAAGATGGCGCCGATGCTCACCACGGGGTTCGACGGAGCGAGCAAGACCACATCCGCGGACTCTATGATCTCGATCACATTCGGGGCTGGTTTGGCGTCCTCGGCCCCAATTGTGGCGAATCCATGGGTCTGGATGTTCGCGCGATAGCGAACCCACCACTCTTGAAAATGGATCGCGCGACGTTCGCCAGGGTCGTCCGGGTCGGTCACAACCACATGCGTTTCACAACGATCGTCGGTTGCCGGGATCAATTTCACGCCCGGCTGCCACCTGTTGCAGAGGGCCTCGGTGACCGCGGAGAGCGGGTACCCGGCGCGCAGCATCTCGCTGCGCACCAGATGCGTGGCGAGGTCGCGATCGCCCAGCCCGAACCAGTCCGGCTGCGCGTGATACTTCGCCAGCTCTTCCTTGGCGTGCCAGGTCTCGTCGAGCCTGCCCCAGCCGCGCTCGGTATCAATGCCGCCGCCGAGGGTGTACATGCAGGTATCGAGGTCAGGACAGATTCGGAGGCCATGCATCCAGACGTCGTCGCCGACGTTCACGATCGCGGAGACATCGGCATCGGGCAGCAGTTCCCGGACGCCCTGGAGGAAGCGGGCGCCGCCGACACCCCCGACCAGTACGGCAATCCTCGGGCCGCCGAGGGAGTCGCTGTCCGCTTGAAGGGAAGTCACATCCGCACAGCCTATGCGCTGTCGGACCGGGCGATGTTCGGGCTATAGTTGCTGGTCATTTGCCCTACTCCGACTCAAGATCATCTTCGAAAGCGTTCGCGGATAGTAACGGAATAGCGACGGCCGCTTGACCATCGACACGTCCGGCGTGTCTAATCACAGTCATGTCATTTCGGGTTCGCGCGAGAGTGCAAGGCGCGAACGGCTTTTCGAACAGATGTTCGCATCGAGATGACGAGCTCGGGGACGTCCGCGGGACAACGTCGCGGGGTATGGCCGTCGGTATGCGTGTTGGTCCGACGGAACGAATCATTCTGCGCTAACACACAGTGAGGAGGCGGAGCGATGGCCAATGAGATGGTCTCGCCGACCGATTCCACAGCAGGCGCAGCACGTGGCGTCTGCGCAGACAACGGCTGGAAGGATCGCGAGGGGGGTGACGAAGTCTCGGCGACCGTGCTCGGCTCGGGCGACGAAGTCTCGGCGCCCCGGCTCAGCCTGGTCGTCACGGGCTTCGACGAGATGTTCGAATCCATCGAAGAGCAGTGGCAGGAGCGTGCCCTGTGCGCACAGACCGATCCGGAGGCGTTCTTCCCTGAGAAGGGCGGCTCGACTCGCGAGGCGAAACGGATCTGCATGGGCTGCGAAGTACGCGACGAGTGCCTGGAATACGCACTCGCCCACGATGAACGCTTCGGCATCTGGGGTGGCCTCTCCGAACGGGAGCGCCGCCGCCTGAAGCGCGGCATCGGCTAGCCGACTTGGGTTGACCCCCGAGTTATCCGCACGCGCGACAACTCGCTACGGCGACAACGGTTCTCGCGAACATACGGGTAGCTCCGGGGGTACGCCCGAGCCCCGGCGGCACGCCCGCCGACCGGCCGAAGTAGCACTGGATGCACGGGCCGGGTGCGGGCTGGCTAGGTTTTACCCATGGCACGTTCCCGTAATCGTCGTCCGCCGACCGCCCGGTCGGTGATCCGCCGTGGTCGCGGGGTACGTGGGCCGATGTTGCCGCCCACGGTGCCTGCCTGGCGCACCCGGGGACAGAAGTTCGATCGGCTGGTGCTCGAGGCGTTCGCACCGCTGGACACCCGCTGGCACGACCGGCTCACCAAACTCGATATCGCGGTCGACGACGTGCCGAAAATCCGTCCGCTGCACCCTGATTCGGTCACCTGGCCGGACGAGGTGGTCGCCGACGGACCGGTGCCGCTGTCCCGGCTCATCCCGGCAGGCGTCGACCGGCACGGCACCGCGACCCGCGCCAGGGTGGTGCTGTTCCGCAAACCGCTCGAGCTGCGCGCCAGCGACCCAGACGACCTGGTCGACCTGCTGCGCGAGGTGCTGGTCCAGCAGATCGCCACCTACCTCGGCGTCGATCCGGACATCATCGATCCGGAACCCGAGTAGCAGTCACACCGAGCCGACGCCGTCTCGGTAACGAATGTTGTTGCGAGCGGCGATAACTGATTACCGACACCGCGTGCGCGGCCCGCAGACCGCGCACCGACACGGGCTCGGGCCGTCCCCGGCCCGACGCCCCGCGCCCGCCTGCGGCAGCCGCCGCGTGGCGGGAGTTTTTGCCCGAATCATGAGCGTGTCTATCCACATCGGACCGCCAGGAGGGTTACTCTCATCGGCGTGATCCCCATGCGTCGTTGCTGCCGTCCAGGTTGCAAGAATCCGGCCGTCGCGACGCTCACCTATGTGTACTCGGACTCGACCGCCGTAGTCGGACCCCTCGCGACCGTCGCCGAACCACACTCCTGGGATCTCTGCGAAACGCACGGCTCCCGCATCACCGCCCCGAAGGGCTGGGAAATGGTCCGCCACGAAGGCGGGTTCTCCTCCAGCACACCGGATGACGACGATCTGACCGCGCTCGCCGAAGCGGTCCGCGAGGCCGGACTACGCCGCCGCCCGCCGGAACAGGAACAGCGCGGCTACCGCGACTACGCCCCGCCGCCGCAGCGCACCACCCGCACCGGGCGCCGCGGACATCTGCGGGTGCTCCCCGACCCGCCGTCCTGAACAAATCCGGCCCGGGTCTTCCCTTGCCGCGCAGCCGGTGTGCTCGACCCGCCCCGTCAGCTCCGCTGTCTGCCAGCTCCTGTGTTCAACCCTTCCCGTCGGCTTCGCCGCCCGCCTTCCGCCGTGCGCAACCGTCGCCGACTGCCATCCCGGGCGCTCGAGCCACCCCGTCAGCTCCGCCGACCGCCATCCCCTAGGGTGGTGGGCATGACAGTCGCCCGCTCTGCCGAATTCGTAAACGCGGTGATCAAGGCTTACGACGTTCGCGGTGTGGTCGGTGAACAGATCGACGCCGAATTCGTCAGGGACATCGGCGCATCGTTCGCCAGGCTGATGCGTGCCGAAGGCGCGACGCGGGCCGTCATCGGACACGACATGCGCGAGTCCTCCCCCGGTCTGTCGGCAGCTTTCGCCGACGGCGTGCTGGCCCAGGGCCTCGACGTGGTGCACATCGGGCTCGCGTCCACCGATCAGCTCTACTTCGCCTCCGGCAGCCTGGACTGCCCTGGTGCCATGTTCACCGCGAGCCACAATCCGGCGCGCTACAACGGCATCAAGATGTGCCGCGCGAAAGCCATTCCGGTGGGCCAGGACACGGGCCTGTCCACCATCAAGACCGAGGTCGCCGAGGGCGTGCCCGGCTACGACGGGCCGCGCGGCACCGAGACCAGAACCGACCTGCTCGCCGACTACGCGGCATTCCTGCGCGACCTGGTCGATCTCGGCGAGATGCGCCCGCTCACCATCGCGGTGGACGCGGGCAACGGCATGGGTGGCCACACCGTGCCCGCCGTGTTCGACGCGCTGCCGCAGGTGACCATCGTTCCGCTGTACTTCGAGCTCGACGGTTCCTTCCCCAACCACGAGGCGAACCCGCTCGATCCCAAGAACCTGGTGGACCTGCAGGACCTGGTGGTCAAGTCGGGCGCCGACATCGGTCTCGCCTTCGACGGCGACGCCGACCGCTGCTTCGTGGTGGACGAGAAGGGCGACCCGGTGTCGCCGTCCACCATCACCGCGCTGGTCGCCGAGCGCGAGCTCATCAAGGAGCCCGGCGCGGTCATCATCCACAACCTGATCACCTCGCATGCGGTGCCCGAGCTCGTCACCGCGCTCGGCGGCACCCCGGTGCGCACCCGGGTCGGCCACTCGTTCATCAAGCAGCAGATGGCCTCGACCGGTGCGGTCTTCGGCGGCGAACACTCCGCGCACTACTACTTCCGTGACTTCTGGGGCGCCGACTCCGGCATGCTCGCCGCGCTGCACGTGCTCGCCGCCCTCGGCGAGAAAGATCGGCCGGTCTCGGAGCTGATGTCGGCCTACGAAACGTATGCGGCCTCCGGCGAGATCAACTCCACCGTGCCGGACGCGCAGGAGCGGACGCTGGCCGTGGTGGAGGCCTTCGCGGATCGGACGATCTCGGTGGATAGGCTGGACGGCGTGACCGTGCAATTGGCCGACGACGCCTGGTTCAACCTGCGCGCGTCGAACACCGAACCGCTGCTTCGGCTCAACGTCGAGGCCCGATCAACCGAAGATGTAGACGCACTCGTAACAGAGATCCTGAGCATCGTCCGGTCCTGACTGGAATAGTGGAATCACAGGCCTTGAATTCGCCCGACTCGGGCCCGGCGTGGCAGCTGACCCGGGTGCGAGCGAAGGCGATAACGACTCAGCGCGATGAGGGGAGGTGGGACGCCCGATGATCGCTGGAACACCGGTGCTCGACCTCGATGATGCCGCTTCGCTGGAGGCGGCCGATACCGGCGGCGCCCTGCGCTCGGCCGCCTCCGGCGGCGCTCAGGTCCGGGCCACCGCGGCGGCAGTCGGTGAGGACGCGCTCGCGCGCCTGTCCGGTCTGCGCCCACGCAGC
>NZ_BJXA01000158.1 GCF_007990755.1 Nocardia ninae NBRC 108245
CCGATGCCCCTCCTCGACGGCCGTCATGCGACGGCCGCCCGAGCCGCGGGCGACTGGGCGAGGTAGCGCAGCGCGTTGTCCATCGGCCCGAGCTGCGACGGGTGGAAGCCCGGCCGCAGATAGCGGGGAATCTCGGTGAAGAAGGTGGTGAAGCTCGGCACGACGCCGCGCACCGAGGCACTGGCCAGCTGTAGTGGCCAGAATCTTCCCTTGCGTGGCGAGGGGTCCTTGTGGAACAGGTAGCCGCCCGAAATGGCGAACAGCACAAGCAATCCCGCGCTCGCGATCACCGCTTGCCGCGCCTTGCGGCCGTAGCCACCGTCGACGTACATGTACGCGTCGTAGACCACGCTGCGGTGCTCGACCTCTTCCGCGCCGTGCCACCGGATGAGATCCAGCATCGCCGGATGCATCCCCTTCCGCACGAGAGTGTCGTTGGTCAGCAGCCATTCGCCGATCACGGCGGTGTAGTGCTCCATCCCGGCGAACAACGCCAGCCGCTCACAAAGCCACGCGTGCTTGGCGCGACCGGACAGCCCGTGGTCGCCGAGCACCCGATCGACAAGCCACGCAACGCGTTCCACCATCGGGCGCACGTCGAGACCGAGCCGCTCGAGCTGCTTGCGGGCCAGCTCGTGCGAACTCGCGTGCATGGCCTCCTGCCCGATGAACCCGCGCACTTCTTCGCGCAGCCGCTCGTCGTCGATCAGCGGCAGGGCCTCGGCCAGTGCCTGCGCCATGGCCCGCTCGCCCTCGGGTAACACCAGGTGCATCACGTTGATGATGTGGGTCGCCATCACCTCGCCGGGGATGTAGTGCATCGGCACCGTGTCGAAGTCGAAGGTCACCTCGCGTGCATTGATCGCGTGCGCCTGATCGGCATAGACGGTGGGGCCCATCTCGCATCCTCATCTCTGATCGGCGAAGCCCGAGCCTGGGATTTCGGCCCAGCATGCTGGCAATCTATTGCTGACATCAGCTGCTGTCAACATCATCCGATGTCTACAAGGCGGTGTGAGAGGATGGCGCCATGGTCGCCGAAGACGACGGGTCGATCCCGGGCATGCGCCGCTGGCGCGGACGGTCACCCGCCGATCGGGTCGCCGGCCGCCGCGAGCAGCTCATCGAGGCGTGCACCGAACTGATGGGCACCGTCGGCGCCGCCGAGACCTCGATGCGCGGGGTGTGCAGGCAGGCCGGGCTGACCGAGCGCTATTTCTACGAGAGCTTCCCGAACCTGGACGCGCTGCTCACCACGGTGCTCGACACCGTCGTGCTCGGCGCCCGCGACCGACTACTCGACGCGCTACCCTCCGCGCCGATCGAGCGGGACGCCATGTTCCGTCACTTGGTCGGCATATTCACCGACTACCTCGTGGAAGATCGCCGGCGCGGCCGGATCATGTTCGTCGAATCGCAGGCCACCCCGGTGCTGATGCCGCGAGCGAACGAGCTGATCGGCTTATTCACGGCGCCGATCGCCCTGACGATCGGCGCCGGCGACTACTCCCAGTCCGCACCGGACGAGTACGACAACGCACTCAACGCGAGCGCCATCTTCGGCGCGCTCGCCTACCTCTACCGACCCTGGCTGGACGGCGAGATCCCGGTCTCCCGGGCTCGATTCGACGAGCACGCCGCGACCGTGCTGGAACAGATTGCGCGGGCGCGGTCTTCGGTGATCACCGAGGCCTAGCGTTCGACTCAGTCCCGCACCGCCACCGGCTCGGTCCGCTCCGCCCGCTCGAACAGCAGCGCGTCGTCCGCGATCGACCCGTGCCGCAACGTGATCATGTCGCGCAGATAGTTCATCCGTAATCGCCACGGCGCGCGGTCGCCCTGGATCGGGAAGTGGCTCGCGGCCCGCTGCACATATCCGGGATTGAAGTTGAGGAACAACGATTCCGCACCGACCGACGGGTCACGAACCGGCGTGCAGCGCGCATAGCCGCGCGCGTCCATGTGCCGGAGCAACCGAACGAGATACTCCGACACCAGATCAGCCTTCAGCGTCCACGAGGCGTTGGTGTAGCCGATGATGTAGGCGAAGTTCGGTACATCCGACAGCATCATCGCCTTGTAGGCCATGCTGTCGGACAGGGTCACCGGCCGCCCGTCCACCCCGAGGTCGATGCCGCCGAAGGCGAGCAGGTTCAATCCTGTTGCGGTGACGACGATGTCGGCGTCCAGCGTCGCACCGGAGGCCAGCCGCACACCGGTCTCGGTGAACGTTTCGATCCGATCGGTGACGATGTCCAGTTTGCCCTTGCGGATGGCGCGGAAGAAATCGTTGTTGGGAGCCAAGCAGAGTCGCTGATCCCACGGGTTGTAGCTCGGGGTGAAGTGCGTGTCGATGTCGTAGCCCGGTGGCAGCCAGCGTTCCTGGTAGCCGCGGATTCGTTCGCGCACCCACGCCGGATAGCGTTGGCTCAGTTGGTAAACCGTCGTGGCCAGCGCCACGTTCTTGGCTCGGATCAGCGCGTAGGCGGCGCGCGGCGGCAAACGGCGGCGCAGCTTCATCGCTAGGGCGTCGCGGGCGGGCCGGGAGACGATATAGCTCGGGCTGCGCTGCAACATGGTCACGTGCGCGCCCTGCTCGGTGAGCGTGGGACCCAGCGTGACCGCGGTGGCGCCGCTGCCGATCAGCACCACCTTCTTGTTCGCGTAATCCAGGTCTTCGGGCCAGAACTGCGGGTGCACAACAGGTCCGGCGAAGCGCTCGACGCCGGGAAAGTCCGGGGTGTAGGCCTCGTCGTAGCTGTAGTAGCCGGAGCAGGAGAGCAGGAAGCCTGCGGTGAACGTGACCGTCTCGTGGCTGCCGGTCCGTTCTGCCTGCACCGTCCAGCGGTTGTCCGCCGACGACCATTCGGCGCGCAGCACCCGATGCCCGAAGCGGATGTGCCGGTCGATGCCGTTCTCCGCGGCGGTGTCGCGCACGTAGTCGAGGATGGAATCGCCGTCGGCGATCGACTTGTCACCCAGCCACGGCTTGAATCGGTAGCCCAGGGTGTACATGTCGGAATCGGAGCGAATTCCGGGATAGCGGAACAGATCCCAGGTGCCGCCGATCGCGTCGCGGCCCTCCAGGATCGCGTAGGACCGTTGCGGGAAAGCCCGCTGCAGGTGATAGGCCGCGCCGATGCCGGACAGTCCGGCTCCGACAATGAGCACATCGACGTGCTCAGTAGCGGTGGTCATCGCTATCTCCTCGACTAGTCGGCGGAATGCCCCAGCCTAACGACCCGGACAGTATTCCCGCGTGCCTCGGCGAACGACTCGGGCACCCCTTTATCACTGCGAATGCTGCCCTGTGCGGGTTCTGTTCGGCCGCAACATAGTTGAGTCTTGTACGACCTAGCGTGTGCCGAGCGGGGTATTCAACTGTACGACTCGCAGTGAAGTCACTCACATCGCCCTGGCACGCCACCCATAGTTCCACCAGAACACGAGGGTAGCCGCTTGTTAGCCGACCTGTGGCGACGACGCGATGCACAGCCCCGTTCCGCGTCGCCGCACCAGCCCCGGAAACCATTGGCAACCCGCACTATTCGCCCCGCATCCACCCCGCCAGCCCTCCATAGCCAGTCGGTCACCAGTTAGTGATACTTCACGAAACATGTACTTCTGCACAGTGATCGGCCCTGACTTCTCAGCCATAGGCATTCGTAGTTACCGTCGGGTAGTGTCCGTCGCACCGAAGATCAGAGACGATCCGGAACCGTTTCTTTCCACGATTTCCAGGAGCGCGCGTGTCGCATTCACGATTCGAATCCATCGGCGCCTATCTGCCTTCGAATATCGTTACCACCCAGGAGCTGCTCTCCCGGTTGAAGGAACCGCCGTCTTTCGATCTCGAGAAAATCACCGGCGTCAAAGAGCGCCGGGTGCACGACACGAACCCGGACAGCTACGAGGACTCCTTCGCGATCGCCATGAAGGCGGCGGAAGACTGTTTGTCCAGGTCGCGATACGATGCAGCCGAGCTCGACGTGATCATCTCCACCTCGATCACCCGAAGCAACCACGGCAGCCGCATCTACATGGAGCCGTCCTTCGCCGGTTCGATAAGCCGCCTTATCGGGGCGAAGAACGCGATTACCTTCGACGTGTCGAACGCCTGCGCCGGGATGCTCACCGGCACCTACATTCTCGACCGGATGATCCGCTCCGGCGCCGTGCGCAACGGCCTGGTGGTGAGCGGTGAGGCCATTACTCCCATCGCCGACACCGCGGTGGCCGAGATTTCCGAAAAATACGATCTGCAGTTCGCGTCGCTGTCGGTGGGCGACTCGGGCGCCGCGGTCGTGCTCGACGAGGCGGTCGACGACAACGACAAGATCCACTACATCGAGATGATGACGGCAGCGGAGTACTCCGAGCTGTGCCTCGGCATGCCGAGCGACAAGAGCCAGGGTGTTGCGCTGTACACCGATAACCGCAAAATGCACAACGAAGACCGCTTTCTTTTGGGCACCGACAGCCAGATCAACTACCTCCAGGCGCGCGGGCGCACCTTCGCCGACGAGAAGTTCGATTACGTCATCCACCACCAGTTCGGCGCGGCCGCGATCCCGTGGATGAACGCCATCTGCGAGCGCGAGTTCGGCGCCCCGATGCCGCCGGATCTGCGGGTCATCGAGAAATACGGAAACACCTCCACCACTTCGCATTTCATCGTCCTGCACGATCAGCTCAGCGACCAGAACATCCCGGCGGGCTCGAAGCTGCTGATGATTCCCGCCGCGTCCGGCATCGTGACCGGCTTCCTGTCCACCACCATCTCGTCTCTGAAGGTCTGAGGTCAGCCATGGGCGTTCGCATCAAATCCATCGGCATCGGCCGCGACACGCAGAGCAGTGTGCAGAACAGCGGCCTGGCCGCGAAGCAAAGCCTCGAGCGGGCCGGTGTCCGCCCCGACCAGGTCGGTGTGCTGATCAACGCGGGTGTCTTCCGCGACTCCAACACCGTCGAACCGGCCGTCTCCGCGCTGATCCAGAAGGCGGCGGGCATCGGCCTGGAATACGCGAAGGACGATCCGCGGACCTTCTCGTTCGACCTGATGAACGGCGCGACCGGCGTGCTCAACGCGGTCCAGGTCGCCACCGCCATCCTGGCGACCGGCAGCGCCGAGCACGTGCTCATCGTCGCCGGTGACGGTCACCCGTCGATGACCCGATCGGCGGCCACCGACGACTTCCCCTATGCCACTTCGGGAGCCGCGCTGCTGCTCGAGCACACCGACGAGCCGGACGGCTTCGGCCGGGTGCACACGGTGAACGGTGACGGCACCCCGGCGGTCGAGGCGTACGTCGACACGGCCACCATGGGCACCGTCGGCCGCGGCCTGATGACCGTCGACCGGGAACCCGGCTTCGCGGACCGCCTGCTGAGCGTGGCCACCGAGGCGGCTCGGGCGGCGCTCGCCGACGCCGGGCACAGCGACCTGGCCGGCACGGCGCTCATCGCGTCGACACCGAGCCCGGACTTCCCGGCGCGGCTCGCGGAAGCCCTTGGCATCGACCAGGATTCGGTGCGCACGCCGGACCTGACCGACGGCGACCCGCACACGGCGTCGCTGCCGCAGGCCTACGACCGCGCGGTCATCTCGGACACGCTGCGGGACTTCACGCACGTGCTGTTCGTCGCGGCGGG
>NZ_BJXA01000159.1 GCF_007990755.1 Nocardia ninae NBRC 108245
CGCGCCGGGATACTCGTCCGTGCCGACAACGGTGGTCATCGTCTGCCCTTGCCCTGCGCCGATTGGAGCAACCCGGCCAGGTCGAGCTCGCCGTCGAGCCAGCGGCCGACCAGCAGGCCGAGCACGGCGAACAGCAGCACGATGGTGAAGGCGCCGAAGCCGCCGAACGCACCGGCGAAGCCCAGCGCGAGACCGACCGCGAGGCAGATCGCTGTGGCGCTCATCTACTGCACCCGGCTGCTCTGCTCGGGTTCATCGTCGTCACCCGGGATGTAGACGTCGTTGACGTTGATGTTGACCTCGACCACGTCCAGCCCGGTCATCTGCTCGATCGCGTTGATCACGTTGCGGCGCACCGCCCGCGCCAATTCGGCGATGGCGACGCCGTATTCGACGACGAGCTCCAGGTCGACGGCGGCCTGCGTCTCGCCGACCTCGACCGAAACTCCTTGGCCGACATTGGTGGACGCGCCGGGGATGCGATCCCGAATGGCACCGAACGCCCGTGCGGCCCCGCCGCCCAGCGCGTGTACGCCGCGCACCTCGCGGGCCGCGAGCCCGGCGACCTTCTGCACGACGATGTCGGCGATGGAGGTGGTGCCCTGGTCGCTGACCAGCTTGCTGTCCTTGTCCGACGATCCGGCGGAAGCCCGGTTCGTCGGCGCCTTGTTGTCCGCAGCTGCCTTGTTGTCCGTGCTCTTGTCGGTAGTTGTCGTCGCGCTCATTGCTGCTCCTCCTGATTTCCCTTGCGGTACATCGGATATCGGCCTCATGTACATCGACACCTGTCCGGTCCGGAACGTCACGGGCGATGAGGTGTGAGCTAGGTAACCCCCTCACTGCCGAAGGCACCGGCGTCGAGTTCGGCCACCACCAGGCGCAGGCGGGCGTCGGCCCAGTCGGTGCCGGCGAGTGCGGCGCGCACGGCTTCGGTCGCCTTCTCCAACAGCGGCGTCAATGGCAATTCGGCTGCGGCGACCCGCACCTCCACCCGGCCCGGGCCGACGTCGATCGCGAAACCTCGTGCATCCCATGGCCACCAGGCCGGGCTCTCTCCGCCCAGGGGTGTGGCGGGCCGTATACCGTCGATCGTGTCCAGCGCGCCCAGGATCACGGCGATGAGGTCGCTGGTAGAAGTCACGGCACCGCCCTTATATCTGCTCGGTTCAGCGAAGGACGCACGCCGCTCACGACCGTTCCGGCTCGATATCGAGAATCGACACCGAGACCTCGTCGACCGTCTGCCCGGTCTGCTCGAACACCACCCGCGAAACCTCCTGTTGCACCGCGTGACCGATCACCGCCGCGGCGCGCTCGGCCGAGATCACTACGTCCACTTGCACACTCAGCGCACCCGAGGCGCTGCGGCGCACCCGCACGCCCTCCGACGCCGCAGGGTCGGCGCTCGTCAGGCGCTGCTTGCCGACCCGCACCAGCGACGAGACCAGCCCGCGCACACCGGGTTCGAGGCGGACGACGCCCGGCGTCGCGCACGCCGCCTGCGCGGCCACCGCGGCGACGACCGGGGCCTCGATCCGCACCTCGGAAACAGCATCGGTCGTCATCGCTGCGCGTCCCCCGTCTCGTCGTCCTCATAGATGTCGGCGACCACCAGATCGAGCATGGTGAGCACGAGACCGACCTGCGCGGCGAGTGCGGCGGTGACCCGCTCACGCACCAAAGGCAGCGCGTCGCCGACCGTGGTGTGCCCGAACCGGATAGCCACCGACAGCTCGACCGCCACCTCTGTCTCGCCGTCCATCCCCATGCCGACGCGGCGCACCCGGCACTGCCTGGCACGCACGCCGGGCACCGAATCCGCGGCATAACGCAGCACGGTGGCGACGGCCTGTTCGCTCACCTCGACCGTGCCCGGCGCGGGGGTGGGCAGTACCAGGGTCCTGCCGCGGCGGGCCTCCGCGCGCACCGCGGACATGATGCGCCCGGTCAGGTCGGGCGGTGGCGGGTCCGGTTCATCGATCAGTTCCTTGGTCGCCGCGCGCAGGGCCAGCAAGCTGTCCCTGGCCGACCGGCAGTGCGGGCAGGTCTTCTCGTGTTCGTCGCCGAGTCCCGCCTCGACCGCGTCGAGCCGGTCCCAGACATGTTCGATCTCGCGGCCGCAGGGCAGCCGGTAGTCCTGTTCTGTCGTTCCGTTCACCGCCATGGTTTCATCACCTCGGACAAATGGGCTCGTGCTCGGGCTATCCGGCCGCGCACCGCCGTCGTGTTCACTTCGACGATGTCGCCGATCTCCTCGTAGGTCAGCCCGTGCACCTCGCGCAACAGCCAGCAGGCGCGCTGTTCGGGCGTGAGCAGTTGGAGCGCCGCGTTCAGCGCCTCCAGTTGGGTGCTCACCTGAACGGCATGCTCGGGTTGGGTATCCGAGCGGGGCGATTCGGTGGTCTCCGGGTCGACCTCGACCGTCGGCCGCCGCGCCCGGATCACATTCAAACAGCGGTTGGTGGTCATCCGATAAAGCCAGCCGACGAAGGCGGCGTCATCGTTGAGCTGTGGCAGCCTGCGCCACGCGCCGAGGAATACTTCCTGGACGACGTCTTCGGCGTCGGAGCGGTCGGCGAGCATCTTGACCGCGAGGCGAAACATCTGTCCTTGATAGCGCAGCACTAGCTGCTCATAGGCCCTCATGTCGCCGTCACGCGCCCTGCTCACCAGGGTCGCATCATCAGGCGCGGTCTCGGCAACCGTTTCTGTCGTGGTCACAGCACCTCCTCCACCGCTCATCAGGTAGACACCGGGGATCGGAAAGCGTCACGTCCAGTATGACGTGATCGTTGTCTCAATGGTTGCTGCGTGCGCTTCGCCGGGGGGCCGTGTCTATACAGCGTGTGCATCCAACCCGGATGTACCGCGACACAGCGGAGGTTTCGATGTCTCTGAGCGACAAGATCGGCAACAAGGTCGACGAGTTCGGTGGCAAGGCCAAGGAAGCCGCGGGCAACGCGACCGGCGACGACGATCTGCGCGCCGAAGGCAAGGCGGACCAGGTCGAGTCCGCGGTCAAGGGCGCGGTGGAGAACGTCAAGGACGCCGTCGGCGACGCGGTGGACAAAGCAAAGAACGCGCTGGGCAAGTAGCCCGGCCCGGGTAGCGTGCGGCCGCTGATCCGGCCGCACGCCGCCCGGCTCGAACAAGGGTATGACTGTGATTGATCATCGACCGACCAGAATCGCCGGTGTCGAACCGGGCACCGCACTGCTGGCCGCGGCCACCTGCCTGGCCTTGACCATCGGCGTCGCCGCCATGACACAGTCCGTCGTCGCGACCGTCGTCGCGTGCGCCGCCATCCTGGTCGGCCTCGTCGTTGTGCTGAACATCTTGCCGCACAAGGCTTGACGAGCTAGCTGACCTTCTTCCGGGGGCTTTGCAGCGCGTCCTCCACGGCCGCGAGCGCGTCGACCGGGGTGCGGTTCTGACCCTTCTCGTTCTGGCCGAGCTGCGGCCAGCCGGAGCCCTGAGGACCGTGCAGCTGGATCCAGATCTCTCGGGTCTTGTCCAGCAGCTCGCGCTGTTCCGTTTCGTTCAATGCGGACATGAATTCCTCCTCTATTCCGACGCCGCACGCCGCGGCGAAGTTCTGGGGCGACATGTCGTAGGCGATGTTCATGTCGCAGTCGCCGAACGGCGGGCAACCCTCGGGCAGGCCGCCGCCGAAGCCCTGACCGTCGGTGTATTGGTGGGCCAGCTGGCCGGGCAGATTCGGGTTTCGGCCGTAGCCCGCACCGACCATGCGTACTCCTTCGGGGCGGTTGGCCCACATGTCGAAGAAGTCGCCGCGGTTCGCGTAGGCGATCACCCGCCGCCGGTCGCCGAGCCAATCGACCAGATTCCAGTACGACGCGTTGATGCCGTCGGACTGGTCGCCACCGGGATTACCGCCCGATTCGACGTCGATCATGCTGATCATCCGCGGGTGCGGGCCGCCCATTCGCGCGACCATGTCGCGGTGCGTTTCGACGGTCTCCAGCCAGTTCGGCCGCCAGTAGAAATAGACGATGAAGCACGCCAGACGTCCCGAATCGACTGCCCGGCACGCCCATTCGTAGTTCGCGGCGAAGTTGGCATCGCGGAAGTCGCCATCGTTGGACCGGAAGCTGAGTATCGCGTGCGGATAGGAATCGTCCACCGGGACCTGGAAATATGACACGTCCGCGAAAAAAGTGTCGACCATTGGATCTCCCTCGATTTCGTCTGCCCGAAATTTCCCCCGAGTGGTCGTCGCACCGCCGATTACCCCGCATCTCGACCCCGTGAGACGTCGATGAAACGTGAGTGAAGGGCGCGGACCGGAGACTCTTCCCTGTAGCAAGAACCGCCGGTGCCCGTTCAGCGCGACGGAGCCAATGCTGTAGCCGACCGGCGGGACGGGGTAGTTGTCGGTCTGATGAGCGAACCGAGCGTTCCATTTGTCGGACCGCGAACGATATGCAGCACGTGCTCGGTTCGTTGCAGTATCTGCACGGGAGGACAGAGAGTGAACGAAGCGACGATGGAAAAGGCGGCCTTGGGGGGCCGTGGTGTGCTCGAGGGGGCATTCGCCCTGCTGGAAGCACTCGCGCACGGGGACGAGCTGGGCTTGACCCGGCTCGCGTCGGCGGCAGGACTACCGAAGGCAACGGCCTATCGGTTACTCAATCAACTGGTCGCGGAAGGAGCAGTGCAGCGCCGCAGCGGGCGCTATCAGATCGGACCCCGGGTGTTTCGGCTCGGGCAGACCTGGCAACCGGCGCGGTTGCTGCGGGCTGCCTCGGCCCGGCCGCTCGGGCAACTGACGGCGACATCGGATCGGGGCGGCTTCAGTCTCTCGGTGACCGATCGGGGGCACACGATGCTGATCGGCGGCATCGGGCGGGAGATCGATGCGGTCTTCCCGCTGCGGGCGGGGACGCTGCTGCCCTCGGGCACCGCCGCCGAGCAGGTGCTGGCCATCGGTCATCCGAATCACCAGCCACCCGAGGGGTTTTCGCCCCGCGAGTGGAGCCGTCAGGTCACCCTGGCCCGGGAGCGGGGACTCGCCTACGACACCGACCTGAGCCGATTCGGGCTGGCCTGCGTCGCGGCGCCGGTGCGCGGTCCGGGCGGCGAGGTGGTCGCCGCGCTGGCGGCGACGGTGGGCGAGCTGAACCGGCTGCCCGCGCTGGCCGAGGCGGTGGTGCGCACGGCGGGGCTGGTGAGCGCCAATCTCACGAGGCTGCTGCGGTCGCAGGGGGTCATGTCGCTCTGAGAGCGGGAGTCGTGGGGGTGCCGCCCAGGCAGTGGGGCGGCACCCCGACGGCTCGCACCTAACTCATCGCGTGTGAAACGCCTCCACACCAAACTTGGGTGATGGCGCGGGTGGCGTGGATGTCGGACAGCGGGTCGCCGTCGAGCAGCACGAGATCGGCGCGCATGCCCGGTGCGATCGTGCCGCGGTCGGACAGGCCGAAGTGGGCGGCGGGCGCCGTGGTCG
>NZ_BJXA01000160.1 GCF_007990755.1 Nocardia ninae NBRC 108245
CTGTCCTCTGCCAGTTGAGGTGACGTAGGTCGTGGGTCGTGAGCAGGGCTGCGTCAGGTATGTGGCAGAGCCCAAGGTGTGTCTTCTGCCAGATTGTTGACGCAAATCAGGGTTTCGACGTGGCGCGGAGATGATCGAATGCTCGATGTGATGGGCCTTGGTCGAGGAAAGCTTTGATCTGGACGGAGCAATCCTCGATGGTGTCTGCGCCGGTGTCGATGGTGAGGTCATAGATTCCGTGGGCGTGGACTGGTTCGATCTGACTGGCTGCGGTGCCGACGGGGCGGTCGCCGCGCTGCTGTTCGCGGCGTTGTAGTTCGTCGATCGAGCAGTGGACTCCGACGAACACGACGTCGATGCCGGTCATGACGCTCAGGCAGTCACGCAGCCGCCAGGGTTCACTGAGGACGTGGTCCATGACGATGTCGTTGCCGGCCAAGGCCATTGCCGCGACGGCTCGGTGGAAACCAGCGCGGGTTCGCCGGAGGATCTCGGCGAGCGCGGCCGCGTCGAGTTCGTGGGTGCGGGTTTCCGAACGCATTGCGCCGATCATGTCGACGCCCATGTGGAAGAAGGGTCGGTCGAGATCGATCAGCAGCTGACGCGCGATGCTCGACTTGCCCGAACTCGAGACGCCGTTGAGGAGAATGACCTGGCCAGGTGCAATTTCGCCGGGAACGTCGAGGGCCGCAATGGGGCTGGAGAGGCTGGGCATGTCCTCCATGGTGACGGTGTGGCCTGTGACCGGCAGGGGTGGGCGGGGTGCCGGGCCGCGGCGGCCGGTGACGTAGTTGCGGACCGATTCGTAGGTGATCGCGGCGTGGTGGTCATCGAGTAGGCGTTCCCAGATCTCGCGGACGGGGATGGTGGGTGTGGCGGTGAGCAGAGCATCGATGTGTGGGATGAGCCCGTGCAGGCCGGGTCGTTCGCGGGCGGGATACTTCTTGCGCGCGGCCGGTTTTGGTGATTCGAGCGCGGCGTGGACGGTGCGCCAGCCGACGTTGTGCTTGCGTTCGATCGCCCTGGCCGACATGCCGGCCAGGGCGTCGCGGCGGATGGCCGCGTAGCGCTGCCTTTTGGCTTCGTCGTTGTGCTGCTTGCGTTTTCGGTGTTCGGCGACGATTCCCGGCCGTCGGGGCGGCTGCCTGCGGGCGTCGAGTTCGGGGAATATGCGCAGGACGACCGGTGTGGTGCGGCCGCTGACGAGGGCGAGCTTGTCCGGGTCGATCGGTCCCATTCCCTGTCGGCCGGGAGTGATGTGGCGGCGCAGGTAGCTGGGTTTGAGGTGATTGGCCAGGGCGAGGCGGACCACGAACGATTCCGCGGTTTCGCCGGGATTGGGCCGCAGCCGGATCGGCAATGCGATGGGGCGGTTGTCGCTGGTCATAGATGCGGTGGATGTGGTTGTGTCTAGGTGGATTTGGTGTGGGCGGCGTGGTCGAGGTCGATGGTGTCGAGGCTGGCTTTGGTGATGGTTTCGGTGCCGGTGAGGATGGCTTCCAACGCAGCTTCGCGGATGAGCGCCGAGAGACTGCCGATCATTCCGGCGGTGCGGTGGTGCAGGTAGCGGGCGAGACCGGTGAGTGTCCCTGGGCGGTGTTCATGCAGACGCAGGGTGTTCTCGATGGAGGCGACGACGCCGTGCCAGTCGTCGGTATAGGGGAATCCGACGGTGCGGAGCAGGGTGTGGCGTCCAGCGATCTGCTCGCCGCGGGTGCCGGTGAACAGTCCTTCGCGTTCGACGTTGATCCCGGAATAGACAAAGGTCGCCGGGATCCGCTCGGAGAAGTATTTCAAAGTGTCGGAGACTTCCGCGCCCGCGCGGGTGGTCAATGAAATGTTGTGCAGCTCATCGCAGATCACGACCCTGGTGCCGCAATCGCAGCAGACCCCGCAGACGGCTTCGATGATGTCGGTCAGATTCGCGCGCTGGGTGACCGGCAGGCCGAGGAAGCGAGCGAATTCCGCGGCCAGCATGCGCGGGGTCGCGGCCGGTGGGACGGTGACATAGAGAACCGGAATGCGGTCGGCGGAATGGGGGTGCCGTTGCCGGTCGGCGACCTCGTGCATCTTGCCGAACTGGGTGATCGCGGTGGTCTTGCCGGTGCCCGCGGCCCCGGACAAGATCAGACCGCGCCGGGCGCTGATCGCGTGCCGATTCAGCAACGTCAGCCGACGGCCTTTCTGCGCAACAGCTTTCACTGTCGATGTCGCGATCACCGTCAACCGGGTGTGGTAGTCGATGCGGATCTCGTCGTCGCGGCGACGAGATTGCGGGTCGAGAACTTCCCAGTCGCCCGGCGCCAGCAGATCCGGGATCTTCGGGTGGTCGAGAGTGAATTGCCGCCAGCCGGTCAGCGTGGTCAGCTGGCGGCTGGGTTCGGTGACCGGATCGCCGTCGGTCGTTGTCACCAGCGTTTGCTCGCTTCCTCGAAGGGATCGAAGATCCCCAACGGGATCACCTTCGCCGTCGTCTCGGGTTCGTCAGGATCAGCCTGGTCGGCGGTGTCGCTCTCGCGTCGCGTCGTTGCCGACGACGCGACGCGGGTGGCTTTGGTGCGTCCAGCGACTTTGCGGTCACGGCGTGAGCGGGCGGTGTCGGGTGTGGGACCGCGTTCGGCGCGGTCGAGCAGTTCGGCTGCGGTGGCAGCTATTTCGGCTTCGGTGGCCGCGTCGCGGCCGCGTTGGGTGAGAATTTCGCGGGCGTGCTGCCAGGCCAGTTCCCCGAACGGAACCGGCGCGGTGCGCAGGTGTGTCCAGGTCGCGGTGATCCAGCCACCGTCGCGATGGTTGCGAACCCAGATGCGGGAAACGTCGTAGGGGTCGTGGTGGATCTCCCAACGCCCGTTATGCGCGGTAACACCGGAATGCTGGCGGCGGTAGGGATTCAACCGGGCATCATCGTAGGTGCGGCGGTTGATCCGGATGCCGTAGGAATTGATCACCCGCCAGGTCGCGGGCAGCAGCTCGATGTAGTCGTCGGCCGACAACGGAACCGGAACATATCCGGCCAGACGAACCAGGGCCGCGTATTTCTCGTTCGGCGTCAGTGCCGTGTCCGGGGTGATCGGATCGCGCAGGCCCTCGTGTGGGCGGTTGGCCCAGACCGCGACCAGCCATTCGTCCAGTAGTGCCTGCAACTCGATCATCGACCAGACCGCGGCCTGTTCGGCTTTGCGGCCGCGGCGTTCGACCGAGGATCCGACGTAGCCGGCGACGTATTGGGCGAACAACGTGCCCACCGATCCCAACGTGCGTTCGATGACCGGCTTGTCGGTGGGTGTGTCCGGATGCGCGGGTTGCAGGCTGATGCCCAGCGACCGGCAGGCTGATCGGAATGCTTGGGAGAGAAAGGCTTTGCCGTGATCGACCACGATCGTCTCCGGTGCGATCACTGGACGCGCCGCCGCGTCGGCCAGGCGCTGGTCGAGTTCGGTGAGCGTGTGGTGCGGCAGCACCGATCGTGACATCCGCAGCGCGTCGCTCCAGCCCGGACGCATCGGCTCCGGTGTCAATGCCCGTGCCAGCAGCAGGGCCGCGTCGACCGCTTTCGTGGACGGCCGCAGCACCGCCGCGGGAACCGTGCGGGTCGCCAAGTCGACCATCCCGGTCAATTCGACCGAATCGATCGTGCCGTCGTCGAGCACGACCCGAACATCCAACGGCGTGGAATCGATCTGCACGACCTCCCCCGGCCTGGCTGCGATGACCGTGCTGAACGGACCCTCGGGTTGTTTGGCCAGCGACCGGCGGGTGCGGGCCGATCCGAAGGTGTGTCGGCCTTCGGACAGACGCGCCACCAGCCGATAGAACGTGCGCTCCGGCGGCAACGGCGGTGCCGCCAGGCCGTGCAACTCAACCAGCAATTGCCCCACTCGTCGCCGCAGCCGGGTGATGGTGCCCGTCGATCGATCCGTTTCCTCCGCGATAGCGGCAGCGGTCGCCGCGACCACCCGCGCGTCGATCCGTCCGGTCGCCGATGCCCGCCGAGCGAATCGGCCATCGACCAAGCCCCAGAGGCCATCTCGCTCGTAGGCGCTGCGCATCCGCTGCACCGTGCTCAAACTGACCGGGCGCCCGGCCGCGGCCAGTTCGCGAACCTTCGACTGTTCGCGCTGCCGCATCGTCGTCGTAGACGGGTCGTAGTCGCTGTGGATCGGCGTCGCCGGCGCCGAGTCGGGGCGACGACCGGTGAGCAGCTCGACGACATGAATTTCCCACCACTGTGCCAGCTCAGCGACGTCGGCAGGCAGATCAGCGATCCGCTCCGACGGCGGAAACGGCGGCTGCTGCCGTCCGGTCAACAATTCGAAGCTGGCGTCGGTGAGGATCCGCGACACCGCGACAACCGTTTCGATGCCAGTGACGTCCCGGATCCTGATCTCCGAGCCGATCACCTCGACGACCGCATATTCGCTTCCTCCGCAACGGAATCGGCTCTCCCTTGCCAAGATGTCGACTCGGCTGGTCATCACCGCCCACCCCCGATGATCGTGTCCGGGCCCAGCAGCATCGTCTCCATATCGACAGCCAGTTCCTGGCACCACAGCAAATGAAACAGCGTCGGCAACACCACAATCGGGTCGCCGACCTCACCGACCCCGTCCGCCAGCGAACGGGCAGTCGCGAAAACCTCGGCGAACTCCGCGACCACGCCAGGGCGACGACAACGAGGATGCCGATAGCCCGACAACCACCTCAGATTCGCTGCCCGGACCGGTGTCATTTCACCAAGTCGGCGATATTCCCACCCCACCGAATCACACAATGCCGCCGTTCGATCGAACGTCACCTGATCATCGGTGTCGATCCGTGCGTCCGGGCGAACATCAACCACCACCGACGCGCCGTCGCGGAGCCGCAGAAAGTAGTCCGGGACATGCTGTTTCACCGATCCGCCTGCCCGCCAAGACAACCGGAAAGGCTGAGAGCCGACGCCGCTCACCTCCGGCGACGAATCGAACATCATCAGCCAATCGCGCTCCACCCAGGATTCGTAGCCGATATGCGAACCCGTCGTCGCCGACCACCACAATCCCGAGAAGTTCTTTTGACCACGGAACGAAGGGAACCTCCGTGCCGGTTCGACTCTGTCGAAACGCACTGCCGCACAAGCCATCAGAGGCAACCGACAACGACCACCAACATCCGGATCGACGAACTCCACCCAGCACTCATCGCCACCGGCAACGGCGACGACAACACCCACGACCCGAACCCCCGAGCAAACAGTCGGAACGATCAACCCGCATCAGGTTAGTGGCAGGAACCCAGCACTTACGTCAGAACGCTGGCAATACATCAGGTCAACTGGCAGAGGACA
>NZ_BJXA01000161.1 GCF_007990755.1 Nocardia ninae NBRC 108245
GGTGGCGACGAGGTGGTCGGCGTGCGCGCTGGCCTCGGCGACCATCCGGTCGGCGTGCGCCTTGGCGTCGGCGAGGATGCGGTCGGCCTCCTCGCGGGCCGAGCCGATGGTGTGCGCGGCCTGTTCATTGGCGCTGGTGACGGTGACCTCGGCGGCGGATCGGGCGTCCGAGACGATCTTGTCCCGGATGTCGAGCACGTCCTGGGCGTCGTCGAGCTCGCCCGGCAGTGCGTCGCGCACGTCGTCGAGCAGTTCGAGCACGTCACCGCGCGGCACGATGCAGCTGCGGGTCGGCGGGATGCCGCGCGCCTCCTCGACGATGGCGACCAGCTCGTCGAGGGCTTCGAATACGCGATACATGCTGACTGACCCCACTCTCCTACGACTCTTCGGCGAACTGTCCGCCGAGCCCCAGTGTGCCCCTCATCACGGCCTGTGCCGAGTCACCCTCCGGTGTGTCGTCGCAGTGTCTTGCACGCCACACAAATCAAGTGGAGGATCTGTCTCCGCTTCGTGTTATCGTCGATACGAAGATCGACAAGGTCTTCAGACGAGCGCAGGCCCCACCGGGACTGCGGGATTGCGGAAGCCGAAGGGAAGGGCCGACCGATCCGCCGAGTGTTGACAGGTTCCGACTGTTCAGTACATGCTGAACACATCGCACAAGCGGGACCTATCAAGAGTCGGTGGGAAGGAAGCGACAACCGTCGCTGTTGTCCCCATCGAAGGCTCATGTTCGATCGGAAAGCCCATGACTGTTCTGGATCTACAGAGATCGGCGGGAGTTAGCACCACCAGCTACTTCATGCCGTGGGTAGGCCCATACCCTGCGTTGCAGACGGCTCCGGCGTCGGCGCGGTTCGAGCAGGCGATGGCGTACCTGCGCGGCGACCGGGCCTTCGCTCAGCTGATCCGCTTCGCCCTGGTCGGTGGGTCCAGCAATATCGCCTACGTGCTGCTGTTCTTCGCGATGCACGGCGTCGGGCCGCTGCTCGCCAACGTGGTCGGCTCGATCGTCAGCACCGTGATCGCCAACGAGCTGCACCGCCAACTCACCTTCCACGCGAGCGGCCGAGTCGGCTGGTTCACCGCACAGTGGGAAGGCGGCGGGCTGGCGCTGGTCGGACTCGCCATCACCACCGCGTGCCTGGCCGCCCTGGACGTCTGGGCACCTACCATCGGCGGACCGGCAGAGGCCACCGCCATCCTCGGCATCACCGCAGCCGTCGGCGGCATGCGCTTCCTGGCATTGCGGGGTCTGGTCTTCTGAACCCTGTCGAGTGAGGGGAATCAGCCCCGGTCCCAAGGCTTTCGGGACCGGGGCTGATTTGCGTTCTCAGCCTTTGCGTTCGGCCAGGCGGTCGAGCAGACGCTTGTGCACGGACGGGGGCAGCATGTCGACGACGTCGCCGCCGAAGGACGCCACCTCCTTGACCAGCGAGCTGGACAAGAAGCTGAAGGTGGGGTTGGTGGCGATGAAGAAGGTGTCCACGCCGGAGAGCTTCCGGTTCATCTGGGCCATCTGCAGCTCGTAACCGAAGTCGGTCGCGTCGCGCAGGCCCTTGACGATGGCCGTGACACCCTGCTGCTTGGCGAAGTCCACCAACAGGCCGTACCACGACTCCACGCGGACATTGGGCAGGTGAGCGGTCGCCTCGCGCAGCATCTCCATGCGCTCATCGACGCTGAACATGCCCTGCTTGTTCTTGTTGATCATGACGGTGACAACGACCTCGTCGAACTGGGCCGCGGCCCGGTTGAAGACGTCGATGTGACCGTGGGTCACGGGGTCGAAGGACCCGGGGCACAATGCTCCTGCCATGGTCAGACGCTATCGTGCGGGACCGGCGGGCACCACAGAGGGTGCACAAGACCACATCGCTAGTCGAAAGTCGCCATCTCGATGCGCGTTTCGCCGTACTTACGCGGCTTCATCGCCGAATAACCCACGGGCCATTCGATTTCCGGCGATCGGCTGGATCGCTCCACCACGACGAGCGCGTCCGGCCGCAGCCAGCCGCCGGCCAGCGCCCGCAGATCGGCGAGCACGGCGTCGGCGTCGACCGCGTACGGCGGGTCGGACAGCACCAGATCGAATTCACCCGCGCCACCCAGTTGCAGCACGCTCGCCACCGTGCCGACGCGCAGTTCGGCGCCGGGCAGCCCGAGATCGGCGATATTGCCGCGCAGCACCGCCGCCGCCTTGCGGTCGGACTCGACCAGCAGTGCGTGCGCGGCGCCACGGGACAACGCCTCCAGCCCGAGCGCGCCCGACCCCGCGTAGAGGTCGAGCACCCGGACACCGTCGAAGTCGATCCGCGCGTCGAGCGCGCTGAACAGCGCCTCCCGCACCCGGTCGGAGGTCGGGCGGGTGCCGGCCGGCGGCACTCGCAGCCGCCGCCCGCCCGCCGTTCCGGCGACGATCCTGGTCATTCGCCCGCGGACTCGCGCACGGCCAGCTCGATCAGCAGATCGCCACCCTCGACCTGCTGCACCGGACCGATCGCGACCCGGCCGACGGTGCCGGCCCGCGGTGCGGTGATCGCGGCCTCCATCTTCATCGCCTCGATGGTGCCGACGGTGTCTCCGGCCGCGATCGCGTCACCTTCGGACACCGCCAGGGTCACTACACCGGCGAACGGCGCGGCGATATGACCCGCGTTGCCCTTGTCGGCCTTCTCCGCGGCCGGGACCTCACTGGCGATCGACCGGTCGCGGATAGCGACGGGGCGCAACTGGCCGTTGAGGATGCACATCACCGTGCGGATGCCGCGCTCGTCCGGCTCGGAGATGGCCTCCAGGCCGATGAGCAGGGTGACGCCCTTCTCCAGCTGCACCCGGTGTTCCTCGCCCTGGCGCAGCCCGTAGAAGAACTGGTTCGCCGACAGGCCCATGGTGTCGCCGTACTTATCCCGATGCGCGTTGAATTCGGCGGTGGGGCCGGGGAAGAGCAGCCGGTTCAGCGTCGCGCGGCGCTCGTCCGAGGTGCCCGCGAGCCCGGCTTCGTCCTCGGCGGTGAGCGGGGTCTCCGGCTTCGCCTCGCCGCGCCCGGCCAGCGCACGGCTGCGGAACGGCTCCGGCCAGCCACCCGCCGGGGTGCCGAGTTCGCCACGCAGGAAACCGATTACCGAGTCGGGGATGTCGTAGCGGCCGGGGTCGGCGGCGAAGTCCTCGATGTCTACGCCGGTGCCGACCAGGGCCAGCGCCAGGTCGCCGACCACCTTGGACGACGGGGTCACCTTCACCAGGCGGCCCAGCAGCCGGTCCGCCGCAGCGTATTTCGCTTCCACTTCCTCGAACCGATCGCCGAGGCCGAGGGCGATGGCCTGCTGGCGCAGGTTCGACAGCTGGCCGCCGGGGATCTCATGGGTGTAGACCCGGCCGGTCGGGGCGGGCAGCCCGGACTCGAAGGGCGCGTACACCTTTCGCAGTGCTTCCCAGTACGGCTCCAGATCGCACACGTGCTGCAGGTTCAGGCTGGTGTCGTACTCGCTGTGCGCGGCGGCCGCGACGATCGCGGAAAGCGCAGGCTGACTGGTGGTTCCGGCCATCGCGGCGCTCGCGCCGTCCACCGCGTCGGCGCCCGCCTGCCAGGCGGCCAGGTAGGTGGCCAGCTGACCGCCGGGGGTGTCGTGGGTGTGCACGTGCACCGGCAGGTCGAAGTTGCTGCGCAGCGCGGTAACCAGGGTGGCGGCCGCGGGGGCGCGCAGCAGCCCGGCCATGTCCTTGATGGCGAGCACGTGCGCGCCCGCGTCCACCATCTGCTCGGCCAGCTTGAGGTAATAGTCCAGCGTGTAGAGCGTTTCGTCCGGGTTGGACAGGTCACCGGTGTAGCTCATCGCGACTTCCGCGATGGCCGTGCCGGTTTCGCGCACCGCGTCGATGGCCGGGCGCATCTGGTCGACATTGTTGAGCGCGTCGAAGATGCGGAAGATGTCGATGCCGGTGGCGGTCGCCTCGGAGACGAACGCGCGGGTCACCTGCTCCGGGTAGGGCGTGTAGCCGACGGTGTTGCGACCGCGCAGCAGCATCTGCAGGCAGATGTTCGGCACCGCCTCGCGCAGCGCGGCGAGACGCTCCCACGGGTCCTCGTACAGAAAGCGCAGCGCCACATCGTAAGTCGCGCCGCCCCAGGCCTCGATGGACAGCAGCTGCGGGGTCAGCCTGGCCACGTGCCCGGCGACGCCGAGCAGGCCGTTGGTGCGCACCCGGGTGGCCAGCAGCGACTGGTGGGCGTCGCGGAAGGTGGTGTCGGTGACGCCGACTGCTTTCTGCGCGCGCAGGTCCTGCGCGAAGCCCTCCGGGCCGAGCCGGAGCAGGCGCTGCCGGGAACCGTCCGGCGGCGCGACGGTCAGGTCGATCGGTGGCAGCTTGTCGTGCGGGTACACCGTGGTCGGCCGCTCGCCGTGCGGCTTGTTGACGGTGATGTCGGCCAGGTAGGTGAGGATCTTGGTGCCGCGGTCGGCCGAACCACGCTGGTTGAGCAGCTGCGGGCGCTCGTCGATGAACGAGGTGGTGACCCGGCCCGCCTGGAAGTCCGGGTCGTCGAGCACCGCGAGCAGGAACGGAATGTTGGTGGTGACGCCGCGAATGCGGAACTCGGCGAGCGCACGCTGGGCCCGCGACACCGCCGCGCCGAAATCGCGGCCGCGGCAGGTGAGCTTCACCAGCATCGAGTCGAAGTAGGCGCCGATCTCCGCGCCGAGGTTGGCGCCGCCGTCGAGCCGGATGCCCGCGCCGCCCGGGGTCCGGTAGGCGGTGATCCGGCCGGTGTCGGGGCGGAACCCGTTGGCCGGGTCCTCGGTGGTGATCCGGCACTGCATCGCGGCGCCGCGGATGCTGACGGTCTCCTGGCTGAGGCCGAGCTGTTCGAGGGTCTCGCCCGCCGCGATGCGCAGCTGCGCCTGCACCAGGTCTACGTCGGTGATCTCCTCGGTCACCGTGTGCTCGACCTGGATGCGCGGGTTCATCTCGATGAAGACGTGGTTGCCGCGCTCGTCGAGCAGGAACTCGACGGTGCCCGCGCAGCTGTAGCCGATCTCCTTGGCGAAGGCCACCGCGTCGGCGCAGATGCGGTCGCGCAGTGCGGGATCCAGGTTCGGCGCGGGCGCGAGCTCGATCACCTTCTGGTGCCTGCGCTGCACCGAACAGTCGCGCTCGAACAGGTGCATCACATTGCCCTGCTGGTCGGCCAGGATCTGCACCTCGATGTGGCGCGGGTTCACCACGGCCTGCTCGAGGAAGACGGTGGGGTCGCCGAACGCCGACTCGGCCTCGCGCGACGCGGCCTCGATGGACTCGCGCAGGTGCTCGGCGTCGGCG
>NZ_BJXA01000162.1 GCF_007990755.1 Nocardia ninae NBRC 108245
TGCCGCCTCTCTCGACCAGCTCGCGCTCAGCACCTCCACCGCCGCACCCGCGCTGTACTCGCTCGACTGGGAGCCGGTGACCGATCAACGCGCGCCAGAGACGGGGGAGGACCCTGCTTGGACCGAGATCGATTCCACTGCGGACAGCAAGGCCGCCGTGGGGAGCGAGACCCATCCTGTCCTCATTCTCCGGGAAACCTCGCCTGAGAGCGGAGACTGGCCGACGCACGTCCGAGCCGAGACGATCCGAGTTACCGAAGCTGTGCAGCAATGGCTCACTCACGAGTCGAGCAAGCGACTCGTGGTGGTGACCTGCAGGGCAACCGCGGTCGGCCCGCGCGACGATGTCGTAGATCTGGCCCACGCACCGGTTTGGGGTCTGCTGCGATCAGCGCAAAACGAGAACCCCAACCGTCTGGTCCTTATCGACATCGACGACTGGACACAGGTGGGCGACGCCGTTTCCGCGGCCACCCGGTCGGCCGCTCCTCAGATTGCGTTGCGCCGCGGCCAGATCCTCGCGCCCCGCCTGATTGCAGGCGGACCGACACCGATCACCGGCTCTGACCGTGTTCTCGAATCCAGCTGGCGACTCCAGATCGGCGACCGACAGACTCTCGACGGCGAAAACTTCCTCGCCGTCGCAGCCGAAGCTGAGGCTTCCCTAGCCCCCGGTGAGGTCCGCATCGCCGTACGCGCGACCGGCGTGAACTTCCGCGACGTCGTGACGACGTTGGGAATGGTCAGTGACCAGGGCGCGCTGATCGGCAGCGAAGGTGCCGGCGTCGTCATCGGCGTCGCCGATGACGTGCGGAGCTTCGTCGTCGGTGACCATGTGATGGGCGTGATTCCCGCCGTCGGGTCGGTCGCGGTTACCGACCACCGGCTGCTGGTTCCCGTTCCCGATGGGTGGTCGTTCGCCGAAGCCGCTGGCGTACCTGTCGCCTTCCTGACGGCCTATTACGCGCTGGTGCACCTCGCCGATCTTCAGCAGGGACAGAAACTGCTGGTGCACGCCGCCGCCGGCGGCGTCGGGATGGCCGCGGTGCAGATCGCGCAGCACCTGGGTGCCGAGGTCTTCGCGACCGCCAGCGCCGGAAAATGGTCGGCAGTGCGCGTACTCGGCCTGACCGATGAGCGCATCGCCGATTCGCGTTCACTGGAGTTCGAAAGCAAGTTTTCCTCGCAGTCCGACGAACGGGCGATGGACGTCGTCCTCGGTTCCTTGGCCGGCGAACAGGTCGATGCCTCGCTGCGCCTGGTCACCCCGGGTGGCGCCTACATCGAGATGGGGAAGACGGACATCCGCGACCCGCGGCAGGCGCCCGATGGTGTCAGCTATGCCGCCTTCACTCTCGGAGCGGTGGAACCGGCGCTGATCCAGCGGATGCTGGCCGCCATCATGGCGGCTTTCGCCGCCGGCAGCTTCCGACTGATTCCCACCACCGCCACGGATGTGCGACTGACACCGACGGTCTTTCGCGACATGAGTCAGGCCAAACACATCGGCAAGAATGTCCTGACGATCCCTTCCCCGCTCAATAAGGAAGGCACTGTCCTCATCGTCGGCGGCACAGGCCAGATCGGCAGGCAAGTCGCCCGTCACTTCGCCACCAGGCACGGCGTGCGGCACATCCTGCTACTGAGCCGAACCGGGGCCGAAGCGGGCGACACCGATCCGATAGTGACCGAGCTGGCCGAGCTCGGCACCGCGGTGGACATCAGGCGATGCGACGCAGCCGACAAACAGCAACTGGCCGAGGTCATTTCGACGATCCCCGACCACCGGCCATTGACGGCGGTGGTCCACTCGGCAGGCGCCCTCGACGATTCTGTCTTCGCCGCGCTGCAGCCACAGCATTTCGATCGAGTCTTCGAATCGAAGGTAGATGTGGCATGGAATCTCCATGAACTAACCAAAGACATCGACCTGTCGATATTCGTGATGTTCTCCTCGATCGCTGGCCAGTTCGGTTCGCCCGGGCAAGCCAACTACGCGGCCGCGAACTCCTTCGTCGACTCCCTGATCCAGCATCGAAACAACCGAGGGCTTCCCGGCACCTCCATCGTGTGGGGGCTCTGGGCGCCCGGAACGGGCATGACCGGTCATCTCACCGAATCGGATCGGGCCCGGCTGCGTCGCGCCGGTGTTCTCCCGATTTCGGCAGACGAGGGGATGCGCCTGTTCGATGAGGCGATCTCGACGGCGCAGCCCGCACCGATCGCGGCGCGTATCGACATGTCGCCCGCATCCGCGGCGGGACAGCCGAGCTCGAGTTCAAAGCACGGGTCTGCCCGAAACACGGGCGTGTCGTCGAATGCCGACCTGACCGAGAAACTCGCGACTCTCGATGCTGCTGGTCAGCGTGCCTTCATTTTGTCGATCGTCAAAGCACAGGTGGCCGCGACCCTCGGCCACAGCACAGTCGCCGACGTGCGGGTGGCCAACACCTTCCGCGACCTCGGGTTCGACTCGCTCAGTGCGGTGGATTTCCGCAACCGGCTGCAGAACACCACGGGAATCAAACTGCCCGCGACCGTCGTCTTCGACTATCCGACACCGGGGGACCTTGCCGGATACATCAACGAGGAATTGACTCGTAAGCCCGCACAACCGGCACCTGCCGCGAACAGCAAGCCCGCATCCGAGGGCGTCGCCTCGGATCCGGTGGTGATTGTGGGTATGGGGTGTCGTTTTCCTGGTGGTGTGTCTTCGCCTGCTGGGTTGTGGGATGTGGTGGTGGGGGAGCGGGATGTGATCTCGGGTTTCCCTGTCGATCGTGGTTGGGATGTTGAGGGTGTGTTCGATCCGGTGCCGGGGACGCCGGGTCGGTCGTATGTGCGTGAGGGTGGTTTTCTCGATGGTGCGGCGGAGTTCGATGCGGGGTTCTTCGGGATCAGTCCTCGTGAGGCGTTGGCGATGGATCCGCAGCAGCGGTTGTTGTTGGAGGTGTCGTGGGAGGCGGTGGAGTCGGCGGGTATTGATCCGCGTCGGTTGAAGGGGTCCAACACCGGCGTCTACACCGGCGTGCTCGGAACGAGCAACTACAGCGTCGACAGCGCCGCCTCCACACCCGGACTTGACGGATACCGGCTGACCGGCAACACCTCCAGTGTCGCGTCGGGCCGAGTGTCCTATGTCCTTGGCCTGGAAGGACCTGCCGTGTCGGTGGACACCGCATGCTCCTCCTCATTGGTCGCATTGCACCTTGCGGTACAGGGATTGCGGTTGGGCGAGTGCGATATGGCGCTGGTGAGCGGCGTGACCGTCATGCCGACACCGTCGGCGTTTGTGGAGTTCTCGCAGCTGCGGGGCTTGGCTGCGGATGGTCGGTGTAAGGCGTTTGCTGAGGGTGCGGATGGTTTCGTGCCTTCGGAGGGTGTCGGTGTGTTGGTGGTGGAGCGGTTGTCGGATGCGGTGCGGTTGGGGCATCGGGTGTTGGCGGTGGTGCGTGGTTCGGCGGTGAATCAGGATGGGGCGAGCAACGGGTTGTCGGCTCCTAACGGGCCTGCCCAGCAACGCGTCATCCGCGCAGCACTGGCGAACGCACGGGTTTCACCGGCTGATCTCGATGCCGTTGAAGCCCACGGGACCGGGACACAGCTCGGTGATCCCATCGAAGCTCAAGCGTTGATGGCAACCTACGGCGCTCGCGCTGAGGGGGCGCAGCCCTTGTGGCTGGGATCGATCAAGTCGAACATCGGCCACACGTCTGCGGCGGCAGGTGTGGCCGGCGTGATCAAGATGGTGATGGCGTTGCGGCACGAGATGTTGCCCGCGACGTTGCATGTCGACCGACCCTCAGCACAGATCGATTGGTCGAGCGGCCAGGTGGAGCTACTGACATCCAGCCGGGCATGGCCACGGGATCCGAATCACGTGCGGCGAGCCGGGGTGTCCTCGTTCGGTATCAGCGGTACCAACGCGCACGTCATCGTCGAAGAAGCGCCGACGATGAAACCCGTTGAAGTGAACCCCGTTCCGATGTGGCCTGCGACGATCCCGTGGACGCTGTCGGGCCGCACAGGTGACGCCCTCGAGCAGCAGGCGAGCCGGTTGTGGGCCCGAGTGGACGGTGATACTGATGTGGACATTCTCGATGTGGGTCTGTCTTTGACCAATCGGACTCTATTCGGCTACCGGGCGGTGGTCCTCGGTGCCGACCGCGCGGAACTCCTTTCCGGTCTCCGAGCCTTGGCCGATGGTTCTGCCCCCTCGATCGATGGGGCGGTCCTCCACGGGCGTGCAGGTGTCGAGGGTAAGACTGTTTTCGTTTTTCCGGGCCAGGGTTCGCAGTGGGCGCAGATGGGTGTCGAACTATTCGATACTTCAACGGTCTTCGCCGTACACCTGATCGAATGTGAACGAGTTCTGACCGAGTTCGTCGACTGGCGGCTTACCGATGTGCTTCGCGGCGTACCCGGCGCGCCGACGTTGGAGCGGGTCGACGTCGTGCAACCCGCGCTCTTCGCGGTGATGGTTTCCCTGGCGCGGCTGTGGCAATCAATGGGCGTTCACCCCGATGCCGTCATCGGCCATTCCCAGGGAGAAGTAGCAGCTGCTCATATCGCCGGCGCGCTTACCCTTCGCGACGCCGCCCATCTGATCGCCTACCGGAGTAAAGCAATCCGGCGGATCGCGGGGGAGGGAACGATGGCAACCGTCGCAGTTCCAACCGCTGACATTCTCCAAAAGACCCGTGACTGGACTGACCGGATCGAAATTGCCGCGACGAACAGCCCGGTATCGACCGTGGTCTCGGGAAGCGTCGCCGCGGTCACGCGCCTGGTAGAGGAGTACGAAGAAGCCGGTGTCCGTGCTCGGCGGATTCCGGTCGACTTCGCTTCGCACTCACGGTCCGTGGAGGATTTGCGCAACGAACTGATTGCTCTGACGGAGATTCGGGGCGTCGGTTCCAACATCGACTTCTATTCCTCGACAGTGGGCGGACTGATCGACACCGATGCCCTGGACGAGCAGTACTGGTATCAGAACCTCCGCGAAACGGTGCAGTTCGACCGCGCGGTCGACGCGGCCTACGCCGACGGCGCCCGCTTCTTCATCGAGATCAGCCCGCACCCTGTACTGACAGTAAGCCTCGAAGAGATCTTCGACGCTCGAGCCGACCCGGAGCCGAACTTCATCGGCCAGACCTTGCGACGCGAGGAAGGCGGGATGCAACGTTTCCTCGCCTCCGCCGCGAGTCTGTTCTGCGCTGGCGGGCAAACCGACTGGCGCAGCGTCTTCGCGGGCACCAACGCCGAACCC
>NZ_BJXA01000163.1 GCF_007990755.1 Nocardia ninae NBRC 108245
GATGAGTCGATGAGGTGCTGTCGATTTGCCTTGGATATACAGCGGATCAGGTGGGACGCTGCCCGCCGGATGGATATGCCCCTGGCCATGCCCTGTGATGTGCGAGGGTGACGAACTGGTATCGCTGACACTGATCGATCGCTAAATGGTTGCCACATCCGCTGAAACAAACTGTATAATTGTTTGCATAGTTTGTTGGGGATTTGTGAGGCAGCCCATAGACCCCACCGGGCGCCGGACCGAAAGGGCAGGGATCGCGGCGTGGCACAGCCGGACAAGCCGATCGATGGGCGACGAGCACGGGGGCGGCAGCGCCAGGAACTGCTCCTGGCCACTGCGGTCGATCTCGTGCGCCTGCGGGGCTTGCCGGCGCTGCACGCTCGGAACCTGGCCGCCGCGGCGGAAGTTTCGCCGGCCTCTATCGTTTACCACTTCCCCACGCGCGTCGACCTCGTCCAAGCCACTTGCGTCGAAGCCATGCAGCAGGACCTCGCGATGCTGCGGCAGGCGACCGACGACCTGCGCGCCAACACCGACCTGCGTACTATCCCTATCGACGAGCTGGCCGAGTGGTTTTTGAAGCTGGTGGCCGACCGCCAAGGCCCGGGGATGCCGATGCTCAGCTTCTATCTCGAGATCGTCCGTCAACCCGAACTCGCCACCGTCGCGACCCAGTGGGTGGACGACATCCGCGAAATCGCGACCACTGTGCTCACCGAGACCGGCGCCGAGCAGCCCGCCTCGTCCGCCACCCTGCTCCAATCGACCCTTACCGGGCTGCGGCTGCCCCTGCTCGCCCGCCCCGACCTCGACCCGGTCCAGGCTTACCGCGCCGACCTCGCCCGCCTGCTGCATTGGATTCTCGACCGATGAAACGTCCACATTGCTATGCATCCGGCTCAAGCAAGCCTGTGGAGGTCAGGTGCCGTGCGTCGTCGCCGTACAGGCGTGGTCTCTTGATGCCGCTGATCCCGCAGCGGCACGGTCGAACACGCTCATCCTGTGGTCCGTTCACCGGTTACCCGGCGTCTAACTTGCCCGTCGATTCCAGCGTCTTGGCCACCCTCTTGCTCCATAGGCCCACCTGGCCCGCGTCGGCACCCTGATCAGTTCTGGACACTCGAGGTCCGGCATCCGGCCGGTTATCCACCACGCACCAGCGGCGGGGCCAGTGACTACCGTTTGGTTTCCCGTTGCATTTCGGCCACCGGCGTTGGCTTCTCGGGTCATCCCAATCCCCCTCGGAGAGTTCAGCTTTCCTCACAGTCGACCTACCGCACATCAACTTCGATGTCCGGACCTCTGTCGGGATTACCACGTTCCACACGCGCGAGATACCGACCGGGCAGGCCGCCTTCTATATCCCGGGGACGACGGCGCTCTCCCAGGTGAGTACCGTCCTCGACCGGCACCGCGGCGCTGCCACGGCTGATCCCAGCCCCCTGCCAGCTGCTGTGAGCCAGCCGGGCGCACTCAATCCCGTGTTCCGCAGAATTCGACACCACTAGAGCGACGAAATCTACGCTGATCTACGTGTGTGGCGGAATCTGACTCAAGCGATCGTGTCTCTAGGCACCTGCGTTTCCGCTGGCCACAGCACTGGCGTCCATCCGGACCCAACCCCTCGGAACCATCAATCCCGAGCTCCAGCAGCTAGATTCAGCGGCGCAGTACTGTTCGGAACCGCCCCGGAGCTGGCAACCTTCGGTTACGGCTGCGACGTACAGCCGTATGGCGCTGACCTGCAAGGATGGGGCTCCCTAGAGACACGATTCGGGGCGTCCACGGAGTTGGTCGAGTTGAAGCTCGATCTGCGGAAGCTGCCTGGTATCTCGTCGGCTTTCGCTGCCAAGCTCACCGAACCCAGTCCGCGACGGCCGCGTCCCCGGACGCTGGCCTACAGCCGCACCGAGTTCGATCGGATCCTCAACGCTGCTCGCGCCGATTTCCAGCACGCCGCCAAGCGGATGCGAAGCAACCGAGAGCTGCTGCAGCGCTGGCGGGCAGGTGGGAACGGTGAACGAGCACGTCACCGCCCTGCATTTGGGACCGGAAAGGCGACTGCATTCGTGGTGGTTCTAATCGGGCTGACCCCGTTGCCACGCCGAGGACGCCGTGTCGGTGCCGCGCGTTACGGTACGTCCTGCCAGTCTCGCCCGCGACTGTTCCCTGCCGGGTATCGCAACCCCACGCCACGGAACTCTTGGGAGGAAGGGGCGCTCGAACCACGGTGAAACGTGTCGACCTGCACCGGTATCCAAACTCGATTCGTGGTACCGCGGACAGCGTCGGATGTTCGCGGGGACTTCCGCGTGGTCTCGGTGCGGAGAGCGCTAGCGCCTCGGCCGCCACACCGGCGTTCGCTGGCCGATAGCTGTAAGGTTAATCGCATGCGCCCGCCTGGGTGTGCTCGACCGATTCGGAGGTAACTGATGTCTCTGAGTGACAAGATCAGCAACAAGGCCGAGGATCTCGGTGGCAAGGCCAAAGAAGCCGCAGGGCAGATGAGCGGTGACGACTCGCTGCGCGGAGAAGGCAAAGCCGACCAGGCCAAAGCCGGGGTGAAGGGCGCGGTCGAGAACGTCAAAGATGCGATCGAGGACACCGTCGACAAGGTCAAGGACGCTTTCAAGTAGCTGCGTCGCGCCTTGACCCGCGTCAAGTTTTGAGCTGCTCATACGACGTCGGCTCGGTGCCGCAGGCGGGCATGGCCTACCTGCGGCACCGGCTGTGACTACCGATCCGTCCGGAAAAAGGGCGATGATCACAGGCCCGAAACGGCCCGCTCGGGCGCGCGGCCGTCGAGCGCAAGGCTTATAAACACGGAGCCCGGCGCGGTGCCGATCGTTGCCCAACCATCGAACTCGTGGCTCGGCCAGCGCGCAGGAGAATTCGTCGATCCGCCCTCGCTGATGGTCGGTTACCGCAACGCAATTAGCCGCGCCCGACGATTTCGCTACGGGCCGCGATCTTATGGCCGCTTCCCGGCCCCCGTTCGAGCGAGCGTGTCCGCGTTGGCGATCATGCGACGTAGTCGACAGACCACCCCCAGCGTGTCATGCTGAATATTAGCTCTACGACATCGGTTGGCTCGGCTAATCCTGCATCACCTGCATACTCTCAGTTAGCCACACAATCACTAAATCGAACCGATGGAGAGGCCGGCGCGGCGTAACACCACATTCAGCGGTAAGGCGCGACAAAGGAGACGTTATGCGCATCCTCGTGACCGGCGCTTCGGGATATGTGGGTTCGCGCTTGATCCCGGCCCTGCTCACCGAAGGCCATACGGTCGTCGCGGCCATGCGAGATCCCGAGTCTTGTCGCCGGTTCGATTGGGGAGTTGCGGTCGAGGCACGCGCATTCGACGTCGAGGACCCCACCACTATCGATACCGCCACACGCGGCATCGATACGATCGTCTATCTCGTCCATTCCATGGAAAGCGGCGACTTCGTCCGCAAGGACGCCGAAGCGGCCCACGCCGTCGCCGCTGCGGCCACGGAAAACGCCGTGGGGCGCATTGTCTATTTGTCCGGGCTCATACCAGGCGATGACGACTTGTCCGACCATCTGCGTTCGCGGCAGATGGTCGAAGATATCTTTTTGAACTGCGCCGTTCCCACAATCGTGCTGCGCGCCGCGATCGTCATCGGTGCGGGATCGACATCCTTCGAGATCGTGCGCAAAATGACCGAGCGCGTCCCGCTCACACCGATTCCGAGCTGGATGTACAGGCGAGTGCAGCCGATCGCCGTCGAAGACGTCGTGTATCTGTTGTGCGCGAGCGTGACCGACAAGCCACGCAACCGGGCCTACGATATCGGCGGTGACGAAATCCTCACCTACCCCGAACTTTTGCAACGATACGCCCGCGTCGCCGGTCTGCGACGCACTCAGATCGCCCTCCCACTGGTACCCACCTGGCTGGTAGGACGGCTCGTCGCCGCCATTACCGGTGTGCCGGGCAGCACCGTGACCGCTTTGGCGCAGAGTTTGGCCCATGATCTGATCACTGGAAACGACGACGCGAGACGCGACCTCGCCGACAGTCGAAAATTTCTGGGCATCGACGACGCTATTCGACGATCATTGACCACCCAGCGCGAGGGCACCGCCGCACACGGTGACGTGCAGGCACCCTCACCGACCGACCCCGAATGGGCCGGCGGCGACGTCGCGATCGACAACGGGCACAGAACCTACCTCCCCCGGCCACTGCTCACCCACCTGCGCATGGGGCTACGAACCGGGTAGCTCCAACAATCCGACGCCCCTACCGAAACGGAAAACCAATTCAACGCCGAGAAAGGCGTCGACGACGTGCGACTACGCGTGGTGCATCGCTTCGTCATCCCCGCGGGGTCCGTGCACCGCTTCACGCAATCGAGTTGTGGTGAGCGCGCCAGAACCTCGGCAACCCGCGGCGACTTACGCGCCCACGCGGGCAGGATGGCCGGAGAAACCGCTGCCGCGCACCAGATGCAGGGTCCACATGTTTGTCGTTGACCCGCCGGCGCCGTCACCCTCACCGCACCCCCCCCCGGGTGAAAACCTCTCTTTGGACGTGGTCTTCATTCCGCACCATCAAACGGGGCCGTTCTCGTTGAGCTGCCGGCGAACTGGCGACATAGGCAGCGACCTCGGCCTCCAACGCGGCCGAGAGCAACCGCCGGGCGCCGTCGCAGACCATCTTGTCGAGCAACGACCGGGTCGAACCGGGCGCGTCGTTGGCTAACAGAGTGTTTCGCACTACTGTCAACGGTCATCGGGAA
>NZ_BJXA01000164.1 GCF_007990755.1 Nocardia ninae NBRC 108245
CGCGGCCCGGCCCGACAATGTGCGGCCGATCCGGCCGGACGACAAGGCGCAGCAGCACAGCGCACCCGGGCCTGCACTGTAGGAGACACCAATGGCTATTCGGGTCCTGGTGGCCGATGATCAGGCGCTGGTGCGCGGCGGCTTCGTCGCGCTGCTCGAGGCGCAGGACGGCATCGAGGTGGTGGGCGAGGCGGACAACGGCGAACAGGCCGTGCGGATGACCCGCAGTCTCACCCCGGACGTGGTGCTGATGGACATCAGGATGCCCATCCTGGACGGCCTCGCCGCCACCAGGATGATCGCCGAGGACGCCGAGCTGGCCGAGGTGAAGGTGGTCGTGCTGACCACCTTCGAGCTCGACGAGTACGTCTTCGAGGCAATGCGCTCCGGTGCAACGGGTTTCCTGGTCAAGCACACCGAGCCGGCCGATCTGGTGCGCGCCGTGCGGGTGGTCGCGGCCGGTGACGCGCTGCTCTCCCCCGGTGTCACCCGCCGCCTGATCGCCGAATTCTCCGCGCACGCCAAAACTCCGCCACCGGCGACACTTTCCGAGCTCACCGACCGCGAACGCGAGGTGCTGGTCCTGGTCGCCGAGGGACTCACCAACGCGGAGATCGGCGAGCGGCTCTTCATGAGCCCCGCCACCGCCCGCACGCACGTCAGCCGCATTCTGATGAAACTCGGCGCCCGCGACCGCACCCAATTGGTCGTGCTGGCTTATGAATCCGGCGTGGTGCGGCCGGGGTGGCAGTGATTAGGCGCTACCGGGATTCGACTGTTCGCGCTCGGCGGCGGTGAACCCGCCGCGTGGCGCGCCGGGCGGTGCGGTCTGCAGCCGGGCCGAGCTGGCCGACGCGGCGCGGAAAACTCCCGAAACACCCTGCGGTGCGGCGGCATAGGTGATCGAGTTGCTCGGGTCGAAACCCATTCCGGTGCCGATCGCGACGGCGTCCATATTCGCGCCGAGGAACAGGAAATTCCAGCTGTAGACGTCCTGCTGCTGGGTGATCAGCGATTTCACCGCGGTATGGGTCCACTCCTTGCTCGAGTTCTCGTGACCGTCGGTGAGCACCACGACGATCACCGTGCCCGGGCGTTCGTGTTCGGGCCGTTTCGCCAGTTCCGCCCCGACGTCGGTGACCAGCCTGCCGACCGCGTCGTACAGTGCGGTCATCCCGCGCGGCTGTAGGTCGAGCGGCGGTACCTGCGCGACCGGGCGGTTCGCGTAGACGCATTCGTACTCGGTGTCGAACTGCGCCAGCGTCACCTCGATCGTCTTGGGCAGCTTGCGCTGTTCCTCGATGAAGGCGCTGAAGCCGCCCTCGGTGTCGGATTTGATCGACTGCATCGACCCCGAGCGGTCGAGTAGTACGGCGATCAGTGTCAGGTCTGGATTTGTCATGGCACCCCCGGATCGGTTCTACGAACCCCATCCAAAGTACGCCCGTATACGCATCGAGGCGTACGACGAGTGCCGACGCGCGCCCGATGTCCGGCGGCAGGTGTCCGGCGCAGGCTTTTGCCATGAACATCCCCGACTGGGATCCCTGGCCGTTCCTCTGGATTGTCCCACTGCTGTGCTGGGTCGTCGTCCTCACCGTGGCGCTGCTCGCTCGGCGCCTGTTCCGTGGGCGCGCCGAGGGGAAACGAAAAGGCCCGCCCCCAAAAGGGAGCGGGCCTTTCGCGTAGTGCTTTTTACTCGCCTGCGGCTTCCGCGGTGCCTTCAGCGGCACCGGTCAGCACGACCTCGGGCTTGTCCTCGTCCTTGTCCGCCTTGGTCAGCTTCGTCTTGCCGACAAAGGTGAACTTGGCGTCCTCGCCGGAGCCTTCGCCGTCCCAGCCTTCGACGTCGACGTAGACGGTTTGGCCGGGGCCGATCTCGCCGAAGAGGATCTTCTCCGAGAGTTGGTCTTCGATCTCGCGTTGGATGGTCCGGCGCAGGGGCCGGGCACCGAGCACGGGGTCGAAGCCACGCTTGGCGAGCAGGGCTTTGCCTTGCTCGGACAGCTCCATCGACATGTCCTTGTTCTTCAACTGGACACCGACCCGGCCGATCATCAAATCCACCATCTGCACGATCTGATCGGTGGTGAGCTGGTGGAAGACGATGACGTCGTCGATCCGGTTGAGGAACTCGGGCCGGAAATGCTTCTTCAGCTCGTCGTTGACCTTGAGCTTCATCCGCTCGTAGTTCGAACCCTGAATGTTGGACTGAGTGAACCCGAGCCCGACCGCCTTGGAAATATCGGAGGTACCGAGGTTGGAGGTGAAGATCAGTACCGTGTTCTTGAAGTCCACGGTCCGGCCCTGGCCGTCGGTGAGACGACCGTCCTCCAACACCTGCAGCAGGGTGTTGTAGATCTCCTGGTGTGCTTTCTCGATCTCGTCGAACAACACCACCGAGAACGGCTTACGCCGCACCTTCTCGGTCAGCTGCCCACCCTCCTCATACCCGACATAGCCGGGAGGGGCACCGAAGAGCCGGGAGGCGGTGAACCGGTCATGGAACTCGCCCATGTCGATCTGGATCAGCGCGTCATCATCACCGAAGAGGAAGTTCGCCAGCGACTTGGCCAGCTCGGTCTTACCCACACCCGACGGCCCGGCGAAGATGAACGACCCCGACGGACGCTTGGGATCCTTCAACCCCGCACGGGTGCGGCGGATCGCCTTGGACACGGCCTTGACCGCGTCTTCCTGGCCGATGATCCGCTTGTGCAGCTCATCCTCCATCCGCAGCAGACGGGTGGTCTCCTCCTCGGTCAGCTTGAACACCGGGATACCGGTCCAGTTGGCCAGCACCTCCGCGATCTGCTCATCATCGACCTCGGCGACCACATCCAGATCACCGGAACGCCACTGCTTCTCCCGCTCAGCACGCTTGGCGACGAGCTGCTTCTCCTTGTCGCGGAGCCGTGCCGCCTTCTCGAAATCCTGCGCGTCGATCGCGCTTTCCTTCTCCCGGCGCGCATCAGCGATCTTGTCATCGAACTCACGCAGATCCGGCGGAGCGGTCATCCGACGGATCCGCATCCGCGCACCCGCCTCGTCGATCAAGTCGATCGCCTTGTCCGGCAAGAACCGGTCATTGATGTAGCGATCGGCCAACGTGGCCGCGGCCACCAGCGCACCATCGGTGATCGAGACCCGGTGATGGGCCTCGTAACGATCCCGCAGACCCTTCAAAATGTTGATGGTGTGCTCGACCGTCGGCTCACCGACCTGCACCGGCTGGAACCGGCGCTCCAACGCCGCGTCCTTCTCGATGTACTTGCGGTACTCATCGAGAGTGGTCGCGCCGATGGTCTGCAACTCACCACGGGCCAGCTTCGGCTTCAGAATCGAGGCCGCGTCGATCGCGCCCTCGGCGGCACCCGCACCCACCAAGGTGTGCAGCTCATCGATGAACAAGATGATGTCACCACGGGTGTTGATCTCCTTGAGCACCTTCTTCAGGCGCTCTTCGAAATCACCCCGGTAACGGCTGCCCGCCACCAGCGACCCCAGATCCAGGGTGTAGAGCTGCTTGTCCTTGAGCGTCTCGGGCACCTCACCATTGACGATGGCTTGGGCCAGGCCCTCGACGACGGCCGTTTTACCGACACCGGGCTCGCCGATCAGCACCGGGTTGTTCTTGGTGCGCCGGCTCAACACCTGCATCACCCGCTCGATCTCCTTCGAGCGCCCGATGACCGGGTCGAGCTTGCCCTCCAGCGCGGCCTGGGTCAGGTTACGGCCGAACTGATCGAGCACCAGCGACGTCGACGGAGTACCCGCCTCACCACGCGAACCCGACTCGACCGGTTCCTTGCCCTGATACCCCGACAACAGCTGGATGACCTGCTGGCGCACCCGGTTCAAATCAGCGCCCAGTTTCACGAGCACCTGCGCGGCCACACCCTCACCCTCACGGATGAGACCCAGCAGAATGTGCTCGGTACCGATGTAGTTATGGCCCAGCTGCAGCGCTTCGCGCAGACTCAGCTCCAGCACTTTCTTGGCACGCGGCGTGAACGGGATATGACCCGACGGGGCCTGCTGGCCCTGCCCGATGATCTCCTCCACCTGGCTACGCACGCCCTCCAACGAAATGCCGAGCGACTCCAGCGACTTCGCCGCGACACCCTCACCCTCATGAATCAGCCCCAGCAGGATGTGCTCGGTACCGATGTAGTTGTGGTTGAGCATCCGGGCCTCTTCTTGGGCCAGGACAACGACACGCCTCGCGCGGTCGGTGAACCTCTCGAACAT
>NZ_BJXA01000165.1 GCF_007990755.1 Nocardia ninae NBRC 108245
CCCTGTGCGATCAGATCGGAGAGTCGTCCGGGTGTGGCGATGAGCAGATCGACACCGCGCGCGAGCCGGTCGGCCTGCCGCCGGATCGGCGCGCCGCCGACCACCGACGCGACCCGCAGGCCCATCGCGAGCGCGGGTCCGTCCAGCGCGCGTTCGATTTGCGCGGCCAGTTCGCGGGTGGGCACCAGCACCAGTCCGCGCGGCCGCCCCGGCTTGGTCGACCCGCTGGCCAGCCGGGCCAGCATGGGCAGCCCGAACGCGAGGGTCTTGCCGGACCCGGTCGGGCCGCGGCCGAGCACATCCTTGCCCGCCAACGCATCCGGCACCGTCGCGGCTTGGATGGGAAACGGTGCCTCGATGCCGTCGTTGCGCAGTGCCTGCACGAGCACGGCGGGCAGGCCCAGGTCCATGAAGGTCACGGAGGGCGCCGCGGCGACGGGTGTCGAGGGGGTCACGGGTGCTGTGTGCCTTTCGTAGGACGCGCTCGTGCTCGGAAAACGCGTTGCAGGTGGGGCGGCGCGCTGCGAGAGAACAGCAGCGCGAAGAGACGATGCGGCCGGCCGAGTAGCAGGCCAAGTGTCCAGGATACGTCCTACGATCCGCTAGCCGCGGAACAGCCGTTCGAGCTCCACCAGCCAGGGCACCGCGACGGCCATGGTCGGTACGACGAGAATGGCGGCCGAGCCGAGATACGCGGCGGTGGCGACCCGAACGTCGCCGATCCGCCCGGTGAGGCGCTGGATCCGAATCAGGGTGGTCGGCCCGCCCGCGGCGAGCGCACCCTGGGGCGCGGTGGACTTCGAGCAGGCGACGAGCGCGCGCGCCAGCGGTTTCGGGCCGGTCACCTTCACCGCGGAGTCGTCGGCGAGCAGTTCGATGAGCAGTTTCACCGAGCCGAGCGCGGCTTTGCTGCGCACAAAACGCGGAAACGCTTCGTGCACAGCGGTGAACGCCTCGAGCACCAGGTCGTGTCTGGCGCGCAGGTGCGAGCGTTCGTGGCTGACGATCGCGGTGATCTCCGCGTCGTCCAGGTTGGTCAGGGTGCCTTCGCTGATCACCACGCGCTGGCGCAGACCGGGCAGGCAGTAGGCGATCGGTTCGGTCGCGGCGAGCACCCGGATATCGGAGGCGCGGCGACGCGGACCGCTCTGATCGAGCAGGTCGACCAGCATCCGGTGCCTGGCTCGCCTGCGCCGCGTGTGCACCCCGACCCGGACGATCGCGTAACAGAGCCGCGCGCCGACCAGCAGTGTCAGCGCGAACACGAAAACGTAGGCCAGCCACAGTGGTAACCCGAGCGCGTCGATCTCGCGGGTGGGTGCGGTGGTCGGCCTACCGTCGGGTCCGGGCACCAGCAGTTCGGCGGCGATGGCCAAACCGGAGCCGAATGCGCTGAGCACGGCGGCGAGCGCGATGGCCTGCCAGAGCACGAGTGCGGCGCGGGGCGTCCGGTATGTCCAGGTCGCCCGGCTGAGCAAGGCCGGGGCAGGCCCCGCGAGAAGCAATGCGAGTCCGGCGAATACCGGCGCGGTTGCGTTCATCGACTCAGCTCACTGCGTTGGGGGCAAGGTCGCGAGGAGTCTACTGCGGGGGCGGTGTGTCCTCGTTCGCTTCGAGCTTAGCGAGTGCTTCGCGAAGTGCGGCAGCCTCATCCTTTCCGACCTGTTCCACGAAGTGCACCAGCGCGGCGGCGCGGCTGCCCGCGGCGTCGGCCTGTTGTAGTGCGTCCACCATGAGGCTGGCGACCAATTCGTCCCTGCTGTGCACGGGCGCGTAGCGATGAGCACGGTCGTCGCGCTGCTGGACCACGAGGTTCTTCTTCGCGAGTCGTTGCAGCACCGTCATCACCGTGGTGTACGCGAGCTCGCGGCGTGCGGCCAATGCCTCGTGCACCTGCCGGACTGTCTGCGGTTCATCGGTCGACCACAACTGGTCCATGACCGCTTTCTCGAGTTCACCAAGTCCTGCCATTCCACAATTTTACGGACTCAACGACGCGCATGCGTACTACAGGGTGTCGTAACTATGGAATAGCTGGTGTGGTATTTGTCATACGGCGGTGGATTCGGGCATGACGGGCCCGCCTGCCTTGCCGAGAACATGGCGTGTTCCGATCGGCACCACCATCGGCCGACCGGACACCGGATCCTCCAGAACCGAGGCGTCGAGGTCGAAAACTTCGCGCAGCAAAGCGACGTCGATGATGTCGGCGGGCCTGCCCTGCGCGACGATCCGGCCTTCGCGCATGACGATCAGCTCATCGCTGTAGCGGATCGCCAGATTCAGGTCGTGCAACACCATCACCACGGTGCGGCCGAGCTCGGCGTGCAACCGGTCGACCAGGTCGAGCACGTCGACTGCGTGCGCGAGGTCGAGATAGGTGGTCGGCTCGTCGAGCAGCAGGATGTCGGTGCCCTGGGCCAGCGCCATGGAGATCCAGGCCCGCTGGCGTTGTCCGCCGGAGAGCTCGTCGAGCGCGCGGTCGGCCAGATCGGCGATGCCGGTCTGCGCGAGCGCGGTCATCACCTCGTCCTCGTCGGCGGCCGACCACTGCCGGAACCACGACTGATGCGGATGCCGGCCGCGCGCGACCAGATCGGCGACGGTCAGTCCTTCCGGTGCGACCGGCGACTGCGGCAGCATGCCGAGCACCCTGGCCACGTCCTTGGTCTTCATCGTCGAAATGGCCTTGCCGTCCAACAACACTCGGCCTTCCTGCGGGCGGAGCAGCCGGCCGAGCGAGCGCAGCAGGGTGGATTTGCCGCAGCCGTTGGGCCCGATCACGGTGGTGATCACGCCGGGCGCGATGTCGAGGGTCAGTCCGTCGATGATCACCCGGTCGCCGTAGGCGAGCGTGACGTCGTCGGCGGCGAGCCGGGTGGGCACCGATTCCGCGGTGGTCGCAGCGTCTGTGGTCATGACAGCGTCGCCTTCCGGTTCATTCGCACGAGCAGGTAGAGCAGGAACGGTCCGCCGAAGGCCGCGGTCACGATGCCCACCGGCAGGTCGGCCGGGAAGAGCGAGCGCGACGCGACATCCGCGCCGACCACCAGGATGGCACCGGTGAGCGCCGACCCGATCAGCGGTTCGCCGGGGGTGCGCAGCAGCCGCCGGGCGATCTGCGGCGCGGACAGCGCGACGAAACTCACCGGCCCGACAGCTGCGGTCGCCACCGAGGCCCCGACCACCGCCGCGCCGATCAGGACGGCCTGCTGGGTTTGGATGCGCACACCCAGCGACCGGGTGGTGTCGGCGCCGAGCCGCAGCGCGGCCAAGGTGCGGGCCGAGCCGAGCGCGACGACCACCACCACGGCCAGCGCCAATGTAGCTGGGAGCAAACCGGATCGATCGGCATTGTTCAGAGATCCGTTGAGCCACAACTGGGCTCGCTGAGCGTCTTGGAGTGTGGCGCGGGTGAGCAACCAGCTGATGCCGGCCAGCAGCAGGGCGTTCATGCCGACGCCGATCAGGACCAGACGCAAACCCGTCACGCCCCGGTCGCCGGTCGGACTACGTCCCCAGGCCAAGAG
>NZ_BJXA01000166.1 GCF_007990755.1 Nocardia ninae NBRC 108245
TTCAAGCCGATAGTTGCACCCCAGGACTATCGGGCCCCTGTTGAAGAGGCCTGCCCGGCGTTCATCCGCCCACACATCCGGCTCGAAGTCCATGGCGGCTGAGCGCCGTCCCGACCGTGACGAGGGCACCGGCCCTGCACGATGCCGATACCCGACGAGAACAACCCGTGGCCCCGCGCCGCGAGGTCAGCGAACTCGTTGCCCGTAAGCCGGTCTCAGGGCCGCCGACAGACACCAGCCGCGCTATGAAGACCAACCGTGAGGCTGGGAGGTTGCCGGACACCTGCCCATGCGGACCATCGCCACCGCCGGGGTTGGAAAAGGCCGGGGTTCGCTCATGTTTATCTCAACTTCCGTTGGATCTCCCACGTCCGCCTCGATGTGTCTGTCACCGGGTGCCGATCGGTTGCTGCAGTAGCCCGGCGAGCAGCACGCCCGCTCCGCGTAACCATTCCGGCCAGGTGTCGGGGTCGAGGTTCATCGCGCCTTCGTCGTGCACGGTGCAGTCGTCTGCGACCGGTACGGCGTCGAATCGGTCTTTGAGCCACAACAGTACGCGTGCCATGCCGCCGATCTGGAGCGAAAGGTGTTCGCTGAAGTGGTCGCGCACATACTGCACTCGCGCCTTCGGATCGTCGCAGTAATGGTCCACCAATTGATTCACCGCCCCGACGGGTGCTACCCAGTCTGGGTTCGAGTGGTAAATGAACATCGGCATGTCGGGTGTGTTGTGGCCTTGGCGCATGCGCTCGAGCACGCGAGCGACCGGTGGTTGGTCGTAGAGATTCGCTACGTCGAACTGGCCTTTGATATCGAGGAAGGGAAGTATCGCGGCCGAGGACCAGCACAGCGCGTTCTTGATCGGGATCAGCCCGCGCGCGAAGGGGTTCACGTGCCCGGCGATGAAGGCGTCGAGTTCGGGTTCCTCGCGCGCGATGCCCAGGATGCCGCCCGCGATCAGACCGGAGGCGAGGTTGCCGTTGGCCAGGTCCATCGCCGCACGCAGGTCGGGCAGATTGCCCCCCTCGGCGGCGCCGACGATATTCAGCTCCGGAGCGTAGGCGTCGTGGGTTTCGGCGAGATGACCGGTCGGCAGGGCACCACCGGAATATCCCGCCGCACCCACCTTCGTCTCGCGCCCCAAACCCATCGGCGTGAAATTTTCCGCCGCCCGGATGCCGTCCATCGTGATCCGGGCACCCAGCGGCCCGTCGCCGAATGCCGAGCGCGGACCCTCGTGGTCGGGCATCGACACCGCCCATCCGGCGCCGAGCGCGGAGATCGGCAGGATAAATTCGTAGGGAATGACATATTGGGTGGTGTAGACCCCGGGGATCGAGGCCTGCTGCAGCGCGTACGACGGAGCGCAGTACTGTGCGTTGGAATCCTCGGAGAACTGATACGTCAACAGGTTTCGCGGTTGACCGGCATTGTCACCGCGCGGCTTCATCACCGTGGTCACCGCCGCGATCGGCTCGTCGCGGGTGTTGGTGGAGCGATAGGACAACTGCCAGGCGTCGACGTTGAACGGGATGATCGAATAGAACGCCAGGTGCACCTCGCGGGCGGCGATGATCTCACCCGGTTGTTTCGATGCCACCACCGCTGGCTCGGGGGCGTAGAAGCCGGGATCGAGCTCGGGCGGCACTGGAGGAATCGGAAACGGCAACACCGGGGCTACCGGAACCGATTGCCTCGGCGGATCGGCCGCGGCCGGGACACCGGAGTGCAGTATCGCGGCACACACTATAACTCCGATCGACGCCGTTGAGAACCTATGATAAAAGCGCTTGCGATCAGTCATCATTTCTCCAGAACGTCAGTGGTGCTGCGAACAATGACTTTTCGATGTCACACCGGGAGCGGGTCGCCTTAAGTCGTTCGTTCGGTTCTCACCTATCGCGCGAGTATCGTCACGCCTCTCAAAGTGCACGATCGGACGGATCAACTATTTCCGAGATCAGTGCTCCGATTTCGCCGAGAGGTCATAGATGGCGCCAGAAGGTGATCAGCGGATGGCAGTCTGCGGCGCCCATCCGATCTTTCGATGATGTGCGGCGCCACCCTCGCCCCGCTCCCAGATGAAGGCATGGCTCGGTCGAGGCTGGTGAGGGTGAAGACCGAATTGCTGAGTTGACCGTCCACCGTCACGTATGCGTAGAGCTTTTGTTGTCGAAATCGACGACCGGCACGACTGTTTCGCCACTGGCTTCGATCCAGCGGGAAACCAGATGTTTCCGGCGATATGGTCGACAGTCATCGTTACGGTCTCCGATCGCGGTGAGCCTCGCCTGGAGGCCGCTTCGAAGGTCGTGGTGCTGTAACCACCGCACTGGACCTGGCCGCCCATCCCGACCGTGACGCATTCCCCGGTGGGCCATGAATCTACCCTGCTGGAAGGCCGCCACCAACAAGTTGCCGGTCAACATGCCACCATCGACGGTCGCGGTCTTGGCGCCGCGGTCGATGCTGATGTCGTCCATCGCGATCATATCGATCACCACCAGCGTGCGCCCGTCCCGGCCGCCGAGACTGGTAATTCCAGCTCGCCGTAGCGTCGCCGAACGTCACATCCGCCGAGAACGACGACGGCATCGAGGGAAGGCGATCGTGGACCAAATCGTTGAAACTTACCATTGCCGATACCATTCTTGTCGTTAGCGAACCAGTGTTGGTAAAGCAGTCGAGATCAAGTTGCTCAACAATAACCGCTGAGGGATTCATCCGGGGGCAAATCTCGTTGTATATACCAACATCATTGTTGAAGGCAACAGGCTGTTGGCAGTTTCAATCTTACCGCAAACCGATGGAAATGGAGCTGATTTAGCTTCTGTACCATGACATCGCCGCATCGTGTGCCGGGCGCGACGCCGAACCGCCGGTCGGTGCTTCGTTACTCGGCGATGGCTGGCGCGGTGTTGGGCGTGGGTTTGTACGCCGATTTTATCGAGGACTCGTCGGCCGGTGCGGATCGGGACGGCTCTGAGGAGGCCACGATCAAGATCCCTCGCTATGAGTTGCACTGTCACTTCGACGGTCCTGCCACCGTCGCCGCGCTCGCGCGCGAGCAGGGTATTGCGCTGGACAAGCCAGTCGAGCAGCTGATGGGCGCCCCGTCGCGCGGCAATTGCTTGAAGACTTTCTTGGGCTCGCTCCATCGATTTTCCCTCTCCAAGTTCTGCAAACTCCTGACACGCTGACCCACACCGCCAGGGAGTTGGTTCAGGACTGGCATGCAGATGGTGTCGTGTATGGGGAAGTGCGATTCGCCCCGCAGTTGCACGGCCGCAACGGTATGAGCATCGACGATGCCGTGCACGCGGTGGCCGCGGGCGTGGCTCAGGGAAGTTCGGACACGGGCGTGCGGTACCGCCGACGCGCCAACGCCGTCGGGAGGTACGCCCGTGCCCCCGGTAGTTGCCAGCGGTCAGCTGATAAT
>NZ_BJXA01000167.1 GCF_007990755.1 Nocardia ninae NBRC 108245
AGGAACCGCGGCGAGGCCGCACAGACCGAATTCGATGCGGTACAGGCCGAACTCAGCGAGCTGGACGCCGGCGAGGCAGGCCTGGACGCCCAGCACGAGCACGCGGTGCAGGCGCTCGCGCTGGCCGATCAGCGGGTGACCGAACTGCGCGAACAGGACCGCGAGGCGAGCAAGCGGGTCGCGTCCCTGACGGCGCGGATCGAAGCACTCGGCATGGGCCTGGCTCGTCGGGACGGTGCCGCCTGGCTGGTGGAGCATCGGTCGCAGGGTCTGCTCGGGCCGCTGTCCGGACTGCTCCGGGTGCACGGCGGGTTCGAGGCCGCGGTCGCCGCCGCGCTCGGTCCGCTCGCGGACGCCGTCGCGGCGGACACCGGCGAGTCGGCGCACGACGCCATCCGCGCGTTGAAGGACGCCGACGGTGGGCGCGCCGCACTGGTATTCGGTGCCGATGGCGTTTCCCGTCCGCAGCTCGGCCCGTTGCCGGGCGCGGCGCGCTGGCTCACCGACGTGGTGGAGTGCCCGGACAGCGTGCGCGGCGCGATCACCGCATTGACCGCCGGTATCGCCGTCGCCGACGACCTGGCCACCGCCAGGTCGGTGGTCGCGGCCCGACCGGACGTGCGGGTGGTCACCCGCGACGGCGACCTCACCGGAACCGGTTGGCTGCTCGGCGGATCCGATCGCGCACCGAGTCAGCTGGAGATCCAGGCCGACATCGACAACGCCAAAGCCGATCTCATCGCGGCACAGCGGCGGGCCGAAGAACTCGAGGCGGCGCTGTCCGGCGCGCTCGCCGAACAGGCCGATCGCAAGGACGCCGTCGACCAGGCGCTGCTCGCCCTGCACGAATCCGACCAGTCACTGGTCGCCATCTACGACCGGCTCGGCAGGCTCGGCCACGCCGCCCGCACCGCGCAGGCCGACAGCGAGCGGCTGCTCGCGCAGCGCACGGAGACCGAGACGGCCCGGGAGGATGCACTCACCTCGCTCGCCGAGATCGAGGACCGGCTGCGCAACGCCGAGCTCGAACAAACCGAGATCGACTCCGACGGCGCCACTGCGGGCACCGAGTCCGCGGGGCGCGAACGCGAGGAGGCCGCGGCCGCGCTGGCCGAGGCGCGGTCGATGGAGGTGGAGGCGCGCCTGTCCGTGCGCACCGCCGAGGAACGCGCGGAATCGGTTCGCGGCAAGGCGGATTCGCTGCGCCGGGCGGCGCGTGCCGAACGCGAGACGCGGGCCCGCGCCGAACGTGCCCAGGCCTCGCGCAAGAAAGCCGCCGAAGTCGCCGCCGCCGTCGCGGAATCCGGGGCCAAGATCGCCGCGGAACTGGAAAAGGTGGTCGCCGAGGCCGGTACCCGGCGCGACGATCTGGTCCGCCGCCGTGGCGAAGCCGCCGCCCAGGTCGAGCAGGTCAAGGAGCGGGTACGCGCGCTGTCCACCCAGCTGGCCCAGCTCACCGACGCGGTGCACCGCGACGAAGTGGCGAAAGCCCAAGCGGCGCTGCGCATCGAGCAGCTCGAGACGACCATCTCCGAGCAGTTCGGCATCGCCCTCAACGATCTGATCGCCGAGTACGGACCCGACGTGCCGCTGCCGCCGTCGGACCTGGAGTGGCAGGAGTACGAGCAGGCCAAGGAGCGCGGTGAGCAGGTCACCGCGCCCGCGCCGATGCCGTACGACCGGCCGACCCAGGAACGCCGCGCCAAACGCGCCGAGAAGGACCTCGCCACCCTCGGCAAGGTGAATCCGCTTGCGCTGGAAGAATTCGCCGCACTCGAGGAGCGCTACAACTTCCTGGCCACCCAGCTCGAAGACGTCAAGAACGCGCGCAAGGACCTCCTCGAGGTGGTCGCCGAAGTGGACGCCCGGATCCTGCAGGTGTTCACCGAGGCGTGGGAGGACGTCGAGCGGGAGTTCGTCGGCGTGTTCTCCAAGCTGTTCCCCGGCGGCGAGGGCAGGCTGCTGCTCACCGACCCGTCCGACATGCTCACCACCGGCATCGAGGTGGAGGCCCGGCCACCCGGCAAGAAGGTCAAGCGGCTGTCACTGCTCTCCGGTGGCGAGAAGTCACTCACCGCGGTCGCCTTGCTGGTGGCCATCTTCCGTGCCCGCCCGTCCCCGTTCTATGTGATGGACGAGGTCGAAGCCGCACTCGACGACACCAACCTGCGCCGCCTCATCGGACTGTTCGAGCAGCTGCGGGAGAAGAGCCAGCTGATCGTCATCACCCACCAGAAGCCGACCATGGAGATCGCCGACGCGCTCTACGGCGTCAGCATGCGCGGCGACGGGATCACACAGGTCATTTCGCAACGGATGCGCGGGCAGAACCTCGCGCCGGTGGGTGCGGCGTAGACACCCAGCGCACTCGGCTGACTTCGGCGGACGACCGTGCGCACGACCACGCCGGCGGTCAGGTCCACCAGCGGGTCAGCACCGGACTCGCGATCGTCCACCTCGGCGACTGCGATCCACTCCTTGCACCCTCGGATGTGCTAGTGCGACGGCCGAACAGCTCTCTACCTCGGCGCTGACCGGGCTGCTCGGTGCCCGCCGTCGTCCCCCGATCCCGCCGGATCGGCGGTATGCCGATGCCGATCGGCGGCCTGGTGTCAGCGCAGGGCACTCACCTCGTCCAAGAGGGATTTGATCTGCGCGGCACCGGTTTCGGCGAGCCAGGTGTCGAATGTGCGCAGGCCGGGGTGGATTTCGCGGGTGGCCGCGATGTCGGCGTGCCAGCCGCCGGTGGCGCGCACGAGACGCCAGGTGTGCGCGATCATGTCGCCGAGCTCGGCGGCTGCTGCTTCGTCGAGCTCCTGGTAGCGGACGGGGTGGCCGGTCGCCGCGGCGATCGCTGCGGCGGCGTCCGGTGGGGTGAGGGCGTCGCCCGCGAGCTCGAGGGTTCGGCCGTGGAAGCGGTCGGGGTCGGCGAAGGCCAGCGCGGCGATGTCGGCGATGTCTGCCAGGGCAATGACTTTCAGCGGTCGGTCCGCCGGGAACAGGTGCCGGTGGACGCCGTCGACGATGCCGTCTATCGGCATGCCGCGCATGAGGTAGTTCTCCATGAAGCGGACCGGGCGCAGGAGGGTGTAGCGGGCACCCGAGGCGGCGACGGCCTCCTCGATGCGAGTCTTGCCATCCGCACCCCAGGCGTCGTCGGAGTTGAACGAGGCGATACCGGTGAACACGATCTGCTCGACCCCGGCCCGGCGCGCCGCGTCGACCAGGGCGATGCCGCGCTGCGCTTCACGATCGACGTCCCAGCCCTGCGGGTCGTAGACGGCGGGCGGTACCGCGAAAAGTGCTGTGACACCAGCGAGTGCGGCGGACAGTGTGTCGGGAGC
>NZ_BJXA01000168.1 GCF_007990755.1 Nocardia ninae NBRC 108245
TCGTGCGCGCCCGCGCAGGCCGCGACCGCGGTCCCCGCCGGCATACCGGTGCTCGATTGGTCGGAGAACGTCGGCTACGACGCCCAGGGCAACCTGTGGGTCTCCCGGATCTACCGCAACGAGGTGCAGCGCTACGACCGCTCGGGTGCACTGACCGCGACCGTCCCTGTCGAGTTCCCCGGCGCCGTCCGCAGCGGACCGGACGGATTGCTCTATGTCGTCTACGGTGATTCACCCACCAGTGCGATCCGCCCCGGCGGCGTCGTCCGTTTCGATCCGGCGGCCGCGGATCCGAAGCCCGAGGTCTTCGTCTCCGGCCTCACCATGCCCAATGGCGCCACCTTCGATGCGGCCGGCCATCTCTACGTCGCCACCATGTCCGGTGTCATCCGGGTGCGTGCGGACGGCAGTGTGGATACCGCCTGGACCGAGAAGGCGGCCGAAGCGGGGGCCAACGGCATTGTCATGCAGGGTAATTCGCTCTACGTGACGGTCAACGGGAGCACGCTCGGCCAGCTCGTCCGCATCGCGATCGACGATCCGAATGCGCAGACGGTGGTCGCGAACCTGGCCTCGCCGCTGCCCGGTGTGCCGGATTTCGCCGACGATCTGCACATCGACGCCGACGGGATCCTGTACGTGACCACGCTGTCCGGCCGGCTCGTGCGCGTCGATCCCGCGACCGGTGCGGCCTGCGCGGTGCTCACCGGCCAGCCGCTGACGTCGGTGGTCGCAACACCGGGGCAGCCGAACCAGCTGCTGGCGGGTACCGAGAGCGGCGCCGTACTGCGTATTCAGCTGCCCCGCTGAGCTTGCGCTTTCGGACCGCCGACGGCGCGCTCGAGGCGCGCGGAGACCGTACGTAGCTGTCGGAGCAACTCCGGCGACTCGTGCACCTCGAAGTCGGCACCGAGAGCGATGAGCCGGTGCGCCAACCACTCCGGTGAGTCGTCGCGGAGGGTGTCCAGGCGGCAAGAGTTTTCATCGATCGCGACGAGGTCGCCCGGGTCGTCGCCGAGCCGGCCTGCGACCCGTTGCGCGGGTGCGTGAATGGTGACGGAGAGCCGGAAAGTCGGTGTACCCCAGTCGGTTCGGCGTCCCGCCACGTAGGCTGCGGGATCGGCGGCGGGAAGTTCGCGCGGGGCGAAGCGAGCGGCGGTCGGCTGTACCTGATCGACGCGATCGACCCGGTAGACGCGCCAGTCGTCGCGATCGACGTCGTAGCCGACCAGGTACCAGCGGTGCCGGACCGGAGCGAGTCCGACGGGTTCGGCATGCCTGCGCGATTGCGTGCCACCGCCGTCGCGATACGTGAAACGCACCCGCTCCCTGTTGGTTACGGCGGCGGCCAGCGCCGTCAGCACCTCCGGCTCGACCAGTGGTCCCGTGTCGGTGGGCGGTGCCAGCGCGGTGCCGAGTACCCGCACCCTGCGGCGCAGCTTCGCGGGCAGTACCTGCTCCAGCTTGGTGAGCGCGCGCACCGACGCCTCCTCGATGCCCGCGACCGCGTAGCCGGCCGCGGCCCGCAACCCCACCGCGATGGCGACCGCCTCGTCGTCCTCGATCAGCAACGGCGGCAGCGCCGACCCGGCCACCAGCCGATAACCGCCCGCCGCACCCATCGTCGCCTCGACCGGGTAACCGAGTTCGCGTAATCGGTCGATATCGCGGCGCACCGTGCGGTCGGTGACGCCGAGTCGTTCGGCCAGTTCGCTGCCCGGCCATTCGCGTGGGGTCTGGAGTAGCGACAGCAGGCGCAGCAGCCGGGCGGGGGTGTCGTTCATGAATCTCAGATTGTCAGACAACTAGGACATAGATGGTCCTACATGATTCCTAACGTAGTGCTCGGATCGAACGACCGACACACGAGGAGCCCTCTCGATGACCGACCACCGCACCGCTGTTCGCCCGTTCCGCATCGACATCGCCCAGGCGGACCTGGACGACCTGCACGACCGGCTGAGCCGGACCCGCTGGTCGGCCCAGCTGCCCGGTGCGGGACGCGAGCGCGGCGTGCCCGTCGCCTACCTGCGGGAGCTCGCCGAGTACTGGCGGACCGAGTTCGATTGGCGGGCACAGGAAGCGGCGCTCAACGAGTTTCCGCAGTTCATTACCGAAATCGACGGCCTCGACGTGCATTTCGTGCACGTCCGCTCGCCCGAGCCGGACGCGGTACCGCTGATCCTCACGCACGGCTGGCCGAACACCTTCGCCGAGTTCAGCAAAACCATCGGCCTGCTCGCCGACCCGCGCAAGCACGGACTCGACCCGGCGCAGGCCTTCCACGTGGTGGTGCCGTCGGTGCCCGGCTTCGCGTTCTCGGCAGCGCCGCACGAGGTGGGGATGACGCCGCAGCGGGTGGCCGAGATGTGGCTGGTACTGATGGAGCGGCTCGGCTACCAGCGATTCGGTGCCCAGGGCGGCGATCTCGGCGCCTACGTCGTGCCGGAAATGGCGATCGCCGCGCCGGACCGAGTGATCGGCGTGCACATCGATGGCGGCATCGGCATGCCGAGCGCGGCCGACGTGCCGACCATGACGCCGGACGAGCGTGCCGAATGGGATCTGATGCAGCAGTGGATGACCGGCGTGAACCACCACGAGCTGTTGCGCGCCGCCCCGCAGACCTTCGCGCACGCGTGGACCGACTCCCCGGTCGGCCTGCTGGGCTGGCTCATACACAAGTTCAACGAATTCGCCCCGCTCGCCGAGCAAGCCGAGGATGTGATCGACCGTGACCACCTGCTGACCACCGTCAGCCTGTACTGGTTCACCAATACGGCGGCCACCTCGTCCTGGCCCATGTACAACGGCCTCGGCGACAACGGATTTGCCTGGCCGAAGGGGCAAAAGCGGGTGCCGACAGGCGTTTACGGTGGGGGATCAGCGCTGATGCTGCGACTTGCCCAGCGCGACAACGACATCGTGCACTGGCCGGAGGGCAATACCGGCAATCACTTCGTGGCGATGGAACTGCCTGAGCTGCATGTGGCCGATATTCGCGCGTTCTTCGCGAAGGTGCGCTGAACCAGGCTGTGCGGCACCGTCCGTCGCGGCGGTGCCGCCGAGTCAGCCGGCAGGCTTGGTGAACTCGCCGTGCACCGCGGCACCCGCAGGCGCGCCGGGGGTGGTCGGTGCCGCCGGGGGAGCTGGGG
>NZ_BJXA01000169.1 GCF_007990755.1 Nocardia ninae NBRC 108245
GCTCGCCGCCGCCGCGGTGCCGCACGATCTCGCCTCCGATCTGGTCGCCGCCGCGAACGAGGCGTGCAGCAACAGCATCGAACACGCCTACCGCAACGGCGCCGTGCCGAGCGGCCGCCCCGCGAGCACGGATCGCTCGATGGGTCGGGTCAGCAAGACCCTGCGCGACCCCGCCGCCGACATCAACCGGGTCCAGTTGAGCGCCACCTGCAACACCGAGACCGTGGTGATCACCGTGACCGACGCGGGCAGTTGGAAGCCGCGCTCCGCCGATCCCGGCTATCGCGGCCGCGGCATCGACATGATGCGCGCGCTCACCGAGGAGCTCGACATCGACCACACCGGGCCCGGCACCCGCGTCCGCATGTCGGTGACCCTGCCCGCCATCACCTTCCCGGTGGCCAACCCGCTGCGCGGTACCAACCGCCACATTTAGGGCCTGTCGCAAAGTCCGGATGGGACTTTGCGACAGGCCCTAGGGGAACGCAGCGTCCTTTTGCCGCCAGCACTGGGTGGGCGGCGCGCGGCATCGTTGGCGCATGCATCGCGTTGTTGATCTCAAAGTTCTCTATTTCGGTACGCCGGTGGTGTTGATCGGCACCCGGAATCCGGACGGGACGGCGAACCTTGCGCCGATGTCGTCGGCGTGGTGGCTCGGCGATCAGTGCATGCTCGGGATGGGTACCAGGTCGCAGACGTCGCGGAACCTGGCGCGCGAACGGCAGTGCGTGCTGAATCTGCCGTCCACGGACCTGGTCGAGGCGGTGGATCGGCTGGCGCTGCTGACCGGCGCGCCGGAGCTGACGCCGCACAAGGTCGAGAAGGGGTATCGGTACGAGCCGGACAAGTTCGGGGCCGCCGGGCTCAGCGAGGTCGACGGCGAGGTCGTCGCGGCGCCGCGGGTCGCCGAATGCCCGATTCAGCTCGAATGTGAGCTGGTGTCCGCCGCACCGTTCGGCGTCGACACCGGGGCTACCGCGCACACCGTGCGGGTGTTACGCGCGCATGTGGCCGACGAGCTGATCAATCCGGGCACCGACCACATCGATCAGCTGGGCTGGGATCCATTGATCATGAAGTTCTGCGAGTTCTTCGGCGGCGGTACGCAGCTGTTTCCCTCGCGATTGGCCGAGGCGTGGCGGATTCCGCGTCCGGCGACCAGCCGTTGAGCCGACCGGCCCCGATGCTTCTATTCCGAAGCGGCACAACGGCAGGTTCGACCGGCGTCCTTACGGTAGTGTTTGACGTTATGAACGCGCCGAGGTTGCGAATTCGCCGCTACTTGTGTGTTGTGATGTTGTGACCAACACTTCCGGAGACGCGTATCCCCTCGCGGACACGATGACCACCACCGTCGCCTCACAGGATGGTGCGACGGTCCTCACGGTGGTCGGCGAGGTCGACCTGGCAACCGCACCCGCGCTGGAGAGCTCGATCGAAGCGATCCTCGACGGCAAGCCCGCGGCCCTGATCATCGATCTGACCGCCGTCAGCTTCCTCGCCTCGGCGGGGATGGCCGTGCTTGTCGCAACACATCAGCGTGCGGGTGAGAGCACCGCCATCGCCGTCGTCGCCGACGGCCCGGCCACCAGCAGACAACTGCGGATGACCAACCTCGATCAGGTCTTCGCGGTGCACTCCACGCTGCAGGAGGCGCTCGCGGGGTTCCAGAACCGCTGAGCAGTTCGCTCGGCCAGATGCCTGAGCATGTTCGCTCGGCCGAGTGCTGAGCAGGCCATGACCCAGGCGCTGGGGCAGGCCTATGACATCAACGACGTTGGCGGGCAGGGTGACAATCCCTGCCCGCCAACGTCATCCATGGCTCAGCAGAGCTCGCGCAGCTGCTCGATCAGCTTGACGCGCTCGGCCGGGGTGGCGGCCATCGGCGCGACGTTGAGGACCGTGACGCCCGCTTCGGCGAAGGCGGCGACGCGTTCCTTGATGTAGCCGGCGGGGCCGATCAGCGAGGTGTCGCGGACCAGCGCATCCGGGACGGCCTTGGCCGCCTCTTCCTTCTTGCCCGCCAGGTAGAGCTCCTGGATGCGGTCGGCCTCGGCGCCGTAGCCGTACTTGGTGGCCAGCGTGTGATAGAAGTTCTTGCCCTTGGCGCCCATGCCGCCGATGTAGAGGGCCAGGTGCGGCTTGACGAACTCCAGCAGCGGCTCGACGTCGTCGCCGATGGCCAGCGAGGGGCTCGCGTAGACGTCGAGGTCGCCGAGCTGCGGGTCGCGCTTGGCGAAGCCCGCGTCGAGCGACTCGCCCCAGATCTGCTTCGCCCGCTCCGGCAGGAAGAAGATCGGCTGCCAGCCCTCGGCGATCTCGGCGGTCAGCTCGACATTCTTCGGGCCGATCGAGGCGAGCAGCACCGGAATGCGTTCGCGCACCGGGTGATTGATCAGCTTCAGCGACTTGCCCAGGCCGGTGCCCTGCCCCTCGGGCAGCGGGATCTGGTAGTACTTCCCGTGATACTCGAGGCGCTCGCGGCGCCACACCTTGCGGCAGATCTCCACCAGTTCCCTGGTGCGCCCGATCGGCGCGTCGTAGGGCACGCCGTGGAAGCCCTCGATCACCTGCGGGCCCGACGCGCCGAGGCCGAGGATGAACCGGCCGTCGGAGACGAAGTCCAGGCCGGCCGCGGTCATCGCGGTCAGGCTGGGGGTACGGGTGTAGATCTGCAGGATGCCGGAGGCCAGCTGCAGCCGCGTCGTCTTGGCCGCCAGGTAGCCGAGCGCGCTCACCGCGTCGAACGAGTACGCCTCGGGGACGAACACGATGTCCAGTCCCGCGCGCTCCAGGTCGGCGACTTCCGCCGCCGCCTCTTTGAAACCGCCCGAGTAGTTGATGCTCAATCCGATCCGCATAGCACTCAACATAACGGCGGCTATGGGTCCGCGCCGCACCGGACTGCTGTACCGGGGGCAGTCCCGCAGCAAACATCGTCGGCCAACCGGTAGCGTTGACCGCGCACTCCCCGCCCACGCCGCTCTCTGAAAGGCCTCTGACCCGTGTCGCAGCCGAGCACATCGTCCCAGGAAACTGCGCCCTCGTTCGGCGAGGCCACGCTCGCGCAGTACCTGTCCGAGCTGGCCGCCAAGGTGCCCGCGCCCGGCGGTGGCGCCGTGGCCGCGCTGC
>NZ_BJXA01000170.1 GCF_007990755.1 Nocardia ninae NBRC 108245
TCGAAGACCGAGGCCGTGGCCAGCGGGTCGAGCTGCTGCTTCGACGCGGGCGCGACGGTGCGCACCACCGCGGGGCGCCGGAGTGCCCGCAGGCGACGACTCACCGCCACCCGGCCGGGCAACAGCAGCAGCGCGACCGCGAGCAACACCACCGGCAGGGCCGGATACATTGCCGGCTCCATCCAGCACCTCCGCACACGTCTCATCCCACCAATTCGCCTCGAACACAGCACAATTCGTATAACCAGGGCCGAATAGGTCCGGTCTGTCCGAAGGGAATCTCGAATTCGTTTGCCACGCAAGGGATCGGCCGCGCTTACGGCAACGCACTAGATTCATACGAGCACCTTTCGGGTGATGGCATCGGTCCACAGCAAGCCCGCGCAGGCGAGAGCGGCACCGAGTGGGAGCAGCACGGCCCCTGCTGACGAAGCGAAAAGCACGTGCAACGGAGCAGCGCCCATCAGTTGGCCGAGACCGAGCCCGAGCAGTGGCAGGGCGGCCAGCACGGTGGCGGTGGCGCGAGCACCGGCGAGAGCGGCGGTGGTGCGGCCGTGGAAACGGATGCGGCCCACCAGGTCCGTGCGCGCGGCGGACAGCAGCTCGGCCAGCGCCAGACCGTGCTGTTCGGCCACCTGCCACGCGTCGGCGATGCGGGACAGCTCCACCGCGACGATGGAATCGAGCTGTCGAAGCCCTGCGGCCGCGGAACCTCCCAGCCTGCTGCGCCCGGCGCTCACCGCGAACGCCTCGGCGGCTTCACCCCGCGCTTCGCAGGCCGCGACCTCGGCCGCCGCACTCGGATGGGCACCGACCCTCAGCTCGCCGATCACCGCCTCCAATGCGTCCAGCAGGTAGGCGCATTCGGCGCTTCTGCGCCGATCCACGCCCGCCCGGCGAACTCGAAACCCGATTGTTCCCACCACCATCGCCGTCGCAAGCAATGGACCGACCCCGAAGACCGACACCACAGCCACGCCGACGCAGACTCCGAGACGGAGCACTTTGTCGCGCTGCACCTTTCGAGCCACCACCGGTACCGCGAACAACCCGCCGAACCGACGACGCGACGGCGAAGTCGGTGCCGTGAGTAGTGCGAGCGCGAGACACACCAACGCCGCGCTCATCGGTCGAGCCGCTCATCGAGCAACCGATTCAGTTCACTCGCCGCAGGAGTCGGGGCGCACGCGTGCCAGGCGGGGGCGATGTGGACGCGGCCGTTGTCGTCGCGGCGGACGAGACCGATCTCGCGCAGGCCCCGAGAACCGTCCGTCCGACGGTGGACGTGCAGCACGACTTGGACGGCGGCGGCGAGCTGGCTGTGCAGTGCGGCGCGGTCCATTCCACCGAGTGCCGCAAGGGCTTCCAGCCGGGCGGGCACCTCCTGTGGCGAGTTTGCATGGACTGTTCCGGCACCGCCGTCGTGGCCGGTGTTCAGCGCGGTCAGCAGGTCGACCACCTCGGCACCTCTGACCTCGCCGACCACGATCCGGTCGGGACGCATGCGAAGCGCCTGCCGTACCAGGTCGCGAACGGTCACCGCACCGACGCCCTCGACGTTCGCGGTACGCGCGACGAGTCGCACCACATGCGGGTGCGGCGGCGCAAGTTCGGCGGCGTCCTCCACGCACACGATGCGTTCGCGCGGACCGACCTTGGCCAGCAGACCGGACAGCAGCGTCGTCTTACCTGCACCGGTACCGCCGACCACCAGGAACGCCAGCCGGGCCTGAATGACCCGCTCCAGCAGCCGCTTTGCGTCGGCTGGTACCGCGCCCGCGGCTGCCAGTGCGTCCAGGCCCTGGGTGGCGGGCCGCAGCACGCGCAGCGACAGACAGGTGCCGCCGTGCGCGACCGGAGCGAGCACGGCGTGCAGTCGCACACCGAACGAATCCCCCAGCGCCGCTCCGGTTCCGGACAGCCTGCCGTCGACCCACGGCTGCGCGTCGTCCAGTCGCCGACCGGCCGAGAGGGCCAGTCGCTGGGCCAGCCTGCGCACCGCGGCCTCGTCAGGGAAAGTGATCGCGGTCTTCTCCAGGCCGTGCCCGCGATCTATCCACACGGCATCCGGCGCGGTCACCAGCACATCGGCGACCTGTGGATCGTGCAGCAGCGGCTCGAGCACCCCGGCGCCGGTCATCTCGGTCTGCAACAACCGCAGCGCCCGCAGCAGATCCGTATCACCGAGTACCGCACCGGCCTCGGCCCGAATAGCGGCGGCCACCTGGGCCGGGTCCGGATCACCCGAACCGCCGGACAGCCGTTCCCGCACCCGATCCAGTAGCTCGGAGGTCACCAGCGCACTCATCGCCGCTGCCCAGCAGGCGCACTCAGCACTGCGAGCACCGCATCGGCCGCGTCGCGCAGCGGCCCGCGCCGGTGCACGGTGAGACCGCCACGTTCCAGCCGGGCGGCCAAGCCTGCTTGGGCGCGCACGGCGGCGAGCAGTGGCAGGTCGAGTACCTCGGCGACCTCGGAGCCGCGCAGGCCACCCGGTGCCGGCCCGCGAACGATCAAGCCCTGATTGGGGTTTCGGCGCCCGATGTGCGCGGCGACCGCCTCGGCGGCGGCGACGGCGCGCAGCCGCGCGGGTACCACCAGCACGACGAGGTCGGCGGAGTCGAGCATTTGATCGGCGTGCGGGCCGCGTTCGCCGGAAATGTCGCAAACCACCAAATCGCCTGCGGCACGGCCTGCTTCGATGACGGCGCGGACGGCGGCGGCGCCGATCTCGCGTGGCAACCGGCCCGCACCGCAGCGCCCGCAGGCGAGCACCGCCAGGCCGGGCGCCGCAGTGGGCAACGCGGAGTGCAGCGCCGCAGCAGAGACCCTGCCGTCCTCGACGACCAGGTCCGGCCAGCGCGGT
>NZ_BJXA01000171.1 GCF_007990755.1 Nocardia ninae NBRC 108245
GGTCGCCAGGGCGCTGGCCGGCGTCGGCGGTCTGCTGCTGCTGTACCTGGAGACCGGCGCGCTCATCGCCGGACTGGTCGCGCTGAGCGCGGCCATCGGGATCACTCTGCTCACTCGAAGGAGGACGACATGAGAAGAGTCGCCGTAATTTTCGCTGTTGCCGCGGTATCGGCCGGTCTGCTCACCGGATGCGGTGGCCGCCGGGACGCGCCGCAGAACGACGCAGGGGGCGCAGTCACCTGCGAGGTGAAACAGGAGACCAGGGTCGGCATCGCGACCGGCAACGCCACCGGCGTGTACTTCGCGCTGGGCAACGCCTACGCCGACCAGGTCGCGCAGGCGACCAACGGCAAGGTGAAGGCGACCGCCTCGGAGACGGGTGCGTCCGTGCAGAACATCCAGCAGCTGGTCGCGGGCAACTACCAGGTGGCGTTCTCGCTCGCCGATACCGCCGCGGACGCCGTGCTCGGCACCGGCAGCTTCGACGGCAAGAAGCAACCGGTGCAGGCGCTCACCCGCCTCTACCCGAACTACACCCAGGTGGTGGTCCGCGCCGACGCAGGCATCAATTCCGTCGCCGACCTGCGCGGCAAGCGCGTGTCCACCGGCTCGCCCAAGTCCGGCACCGAGGTGATCGCCCAGCGCGTGCTGCAAGCCGCGGGCCTGAACCCCGACAGCGATGTCTCCGCCCAGCGCCTGGACCTCACCAAGACCGTGGACGGTATGAAGGACGGCTCCATCGACGCCATGTTCTTCTCCGGCGGTCTGCCGACCCCCGGTATCACCGACCTCTTCACCTCCTCGCGGGACAAGGTCCGCTTCCTCGACCTCTCGAGCCAACTCGACGCGATGCGCAAGGTGAGCCCCGTCTACGAGGCAGGCACGATCCCCGCCGCCACCTACGGCCTGCCCGCCGACGCCAAAACCATCGTCGTCCCCAACGTGCTGCTGGTCCGCGACGACCTCGACGCCGATCTGGCCTGTGTCCTGACCAAGTCGCTGTTCGACCGCAAGGCGCAACTGGAACAGGCGAACTCCGCGGCCAAGGGCATCACTCGCGACACCGCGCGCAACACCGACCCGGTCCCGCTGCACCGCGGCGCCGACCACGCACTGACCAAATAGGAACCCGACCACCTCGCGAAGGCGGCCGGCTCGAGTCCGTGGCGAGCCGGCCGCCGGTGGTGGTCGACGATGCGGAGCACACGGTGCAGGTGCGGCGTGGGTCCGCGGCCGCTGTGGTCGCCGGCGCACGCCAGGGAGGATGAGATGAGGAAAGTGGCGATCGTTGTCGCCGTGGTGTCGGTGTCCGCCGGGTTCGTCACCGGATGCACGAAGAGTCAGGAGGGAACACCCACCGACTCGGGAGCTCCGGTCACCTGCACGGTGCAGGAGGAGACCGAGCTCGGCATCGCCACCGGCAACGCGACCGGTGTGTACTCGGCGCTGGGTAATGCCTACGCGGACCAGATCACGCTGGCCACCGGCGGCAAGGTGACGGCGACGGCCGCGGAGACGATGGCGTCGGTGCAGAACATTCAGCAGTTGGTGGCGGGGAAGTACCAGGTGGCGTTCGCGCAGACCGATACGGCCGCCGACGCGGTGCTGGGCATCGGCACGTTCGACGGGGCGAAGCAGCCGGTGCAGGCGTTGGCGCGGTTGTACCCGAGCTATGCGGCGGTGGTCGTGCGGGCCGACTCCGGCATCACCTCTGTTTCGGAGCTGCGCGGTAAGCGGGTGTCGACCGGCTCGCCGAAATCCGGCACCGAGATGCTGGCACGTCGGCAGCTGCGGGCGGGCGGGTTGAACCCGGACAGCGATATCGCGGTCCATCGCCTGGATCTCACGAAGGCGGTCGCCGGGATGAAGGACGGGTCGCTCGACGCGCTCTTCTTCACCGGGGGTCTGCCGACGCCGGGCCTGGTCGAGCTGTTCAGCTCGGGCGGGGACAGGTTCCGCTTCCTCGATACGTCCGATCTGCTGGCCGGGATGCGCATCCTGAGCCCGGTGTACGAGTTGGGCGCCATTCCCGCCGCTGTCTATGGACTGCCGGAAGACGTGCCGTCCATCGTCGTGCCGAATGTGCTGTTGGTGCGCGACAACTTGGATGCCGACGTGGCCTGTGTGCTCACCAAGGCGCTGTTCGATCGGAAGGCTCAGCTGGAGCAGGCGAACTCCGCAGCCAAGGGGATCGTGCGGGAGCACGCGCGGGAGACGAACCCCGTGCCGCTGCACCGCGGGGCAGAGCACGCACTGGCCAACTGACAGCGGCCGCGGGGAGGCTTGATGGCCTCCTTCGGATGAGGTTGCGGTGGTCTGAGTCACATTCGTGTGATTCAGACCGATCGCTGGCCGATGTCAGGGGTCTTGACCTGCGAATTCTCGGGCTGCGCAGGCGATTTGACGTGGCGTTCTCCGCCGCGTAACTTTATCCAAGTCAGAGCGACACGGACACCGACCCGGAGCCGAGAAGCACAGCGGAGACGCTGCGCGGATGGACCGGGAAACGAGGTAGGACGAGGAGCGCCTGACGCTCACACTAGCTCTACCGGTACCCCGATTTCACGTCGGGTTCATGGCTGAGCTAAGCTTGATAAGTTGCCTCACCGATCGACCGGGCCAGCCCCGCGAGATGG
>NZ_BJXA01000172.1 GCF_007990755.1 Nocardia ninae NBRC 108245
AGCCACGACCTGCGCACGCCGTTGGCCGGGGCCAAGGCCGCCGTGTCCAGCCTGCGCAGCGACGACATCGAGTTCTCCGCCGAGGACACCACCGAGTTGCTGGAAACCATCGAGGAATCGGTGGATCAGCTCACCGCGCTCGTCGGCAACCTGCTCGACTCGTCCCGGCTGGCCGTCGGCGTGGTGAAGCCGCAGCTGCAACGGGTGTACATGGACGAGGTGGTGCACCGGGCCCTGGTCAGCGTCGGGATGGGCGCGCGCGGCCTGCGGCGCGCGGCGATGGATCGGGTGAAGGTAGAGGTCGGCGACGTCTCGGTGCGCGCCGACGCCGGGCTGCTGGAACGCGTGGTGGCCAACCTGATCGACAACGCCCTGCGGCACGCGCCGCGCGACACACCGGTGCGGGTGACCGCCGAACGCGACGGCGCCCGCGTGTCGATCGCGGTGGTGGACGTCGGTCCCGGCGTACCGCCGGGGACCGAGGAACAACTCTTCGAGCCGTTCCAGCGGCTCGGCGACCGCGACAACACCACCGGCGTCGGGCTCGGCCTGTCGGTGGTGCGCGGTTTCGTCGAGGCAATGGGCGGCACCGTGCACGCCGAACCGACCCCCGGCACAGGATTGACCATGATCGTGGACCTGCCTGCCGACGAAACGGAAGCGAGCAGCTGATGATGGATACATCGACAGTCGGAGCCGCGCAGAACCGGACCACACAGGAAGCCGTGATGACCGAGAAGAAACAGGAAGCCCCGGCGATCAAGGTGCTGGTGGTCGACGACGAACCACAGATCGTGCGTGCGTTGCGGATCAACCTGTCGGTCCGCGGTTACGAGGTGATCACCGCGGAGACCGGCGCGGGCGCGCTGCGGGCCGCTGCCGACAAACACCCCGATGTGGTGATCCTCGACCTCGGCTTGCCCGACATCGACGGCATCGAGGTGCTGGCCGGGCTGCGCGGCTGGACCTCCGCGCCGGTGATCGTGCTGTCCGCGCGCACCGACTCGGCGGACAAGGTCGAGGCGCTGGACGCCGGCGCCGACGACTACGTCACCAAACCGTTCGGGATGGACGAACTGCTGGCCCGGTTGCGGGCCGCGGTCCGGCGCGGGGCCGCCGACACCGACTCCGCCGATCCGGTGGTGGTGACCTCGTCGTTCACCGTCGATCTCGCCGCCAAGAAGGTGACCAAGAACGACGAGACCGTGCATCTCACGCCGACCGAGTGGGGGATGCTCGAGATGCTGGTGCGCAACAAAGGGAAGCTGGTGGGGCGTAAGGAGTTGCTGCGTGAGGTGTGGGGGCCGGCGTATGCGACCGAAACGCATTATCTGCGCGTGTATTTGGCGCAGCTGCGGCGCAAGCTCGAGGATGATCCCTCGCACCCCAAGCATCTGCTGACCGAGGCGGGGATGGGATACCGGTTCCAGGAGTAGTTGTCGCGCGGACCGCCGGAATGCGGAACCGGGCTTGTCGCGTTGCCAGGCGTGAGCGAACTCCGACGACAATGGCAGGATCGAACCATGGTTGAACAGACTCCCGCACAGGCGCCGACCGAGCTATGGGTCGAGCGCACCGGCACGCGGGCCTACACCGGGCGCAGTTCGCGTGGCGCTGAGGTGCTGATTGCTTCGCAGGGCGTGCCCGGAGCTTTTACCCCCGGTGAGTTGCTGAAGATCGCGCTGGCCGGTTGCTCGGGACTCAGCGCGGATTTCTCGCTTTCCCGCAAACTCGGCGATTCCTTCGACGCGACGATTCGGGTGTCCGGTGACGCCGATCGGGAGAACGAGCTCTACCCGCAGTTGGAAGAGACGTTCGAGCTCGATCTCAGCGAATTGGACCAGGAGGCGCGGGAGCGGTTGCTGGTCACCGTGCAGCGCGCCATCGACAAGGCGTGCACCGTCGGCCGGACTTTGCAGGCGGGGACGAAGGTGACTTTGTCCTTCGACGTCGAAGCCTGATGGGCGAATCCGACGAGCTCGCCCGGCTGAGCGCATGGGTGCACGGCCGCGTCCAAGGCGTGGGTTTCCGCTGGTGGACGCGGTCGCGCGCGTTGGAACTCGGGCTGACCGGGCACGCGACCAACGCGCGTGACGGGCGGGTGCACGTGGTCGCGGAGGGACGGCACGACGACTGCGCACGGTTGCTGGAACTGCTACGTTCCGGGGATACACCTGGTCGGGTGACCTTGGTTGTGGAAAGCTGGGAGCCCGCGCGGGGTGATATGACCGGATTCGAGGAGCGGTAGTGGTGGGCCGGGATAGGACGAGGACTCGACAGTGAGCACGCACAATCCTGGCGACGAGCGTCCGGGGAACCAGCCGGACGAATCCGCGGCCGCGGCGGCGCAACCGTCCGGGGCGCACGAGGTGACCCCGTCCGGGCCGGGCGAATCTGCAGCCGACGATCCGAATCTGGCCGGTCTCGGTGCCGCACCCGGGCAGCCGGCGCCCATTCCCGCCCAGTCGACCGACCTTCCGGAGTCGCCCGCACCGCCACGGCCGGGCAGCGTGCAGCGCCAGGAGCCCGGCGTCACACAACCGCGCCCGCCGACGGTGGCCGAGGCGCGGGCCAGGGACAAGGCGCGTAAGCGGGCCGCCGAAGCG
>NZ_BJXA01000173.1 GCF_007990755.1 Nocardia ninae NBRC 108245
GTCTATCCGCCACCTACACCACCCGCTTCCTCATACCGGCCATCCTGTGCTGAGGGAGGGATAGTCAAGGGTGCCGTAGGCATCGCGTAGCGACGCGTAGCGCCCTTTACTCTCCCGGTGCGAAGTCAGATCATGGGGCCATGAGGAGGCGGTCACCCAGCTCAGCCACGTCGATCGGTAGACCAGACGTAATCGCCTGAGCAGGCCAGATGGCACTGTCCCCGCCGGCCGATTGAGGCTCATCGGGATCAGTGGATTTCGGTCCTGCGGGTCGTCGCCGACGCGCCGACTGCGCCGGGCCAGCGGCGGGACAGAGCGTAGGCCCGTTGCGCGTCGTGAGCGCGGCGGCGGCGGCCCGTAGGGCCGCCGCTCTTGATCCTATATAGCTAAATTCGGCAGCAACCGCGACGTGGCTGGTCGATCCGCCGCTACTGCAATTCGCGGAAGGCTTGCTGAAGCGCGTTCGCGTCGGCCTGGAGCTGATCGTCGGATATCTTGGGCTCGGAGCCGGATTGTGGCAGCAGCGGAAATGGCCGACCGGGCGCAGGGTCCTCCACATACCTCGGAACGAGGTGGGTATGCAGGTGAGGCAAGCTGTTACCGAGCGTTTCATAGTTCATCTTCAGCGGTCGGTAATAACCTGCGAGAGTTTTAGCGACTTTCAAGACATCGCGCCAATACTCCGAGTATTCGGCGTCCGTCAATTCAAATGGCTCGTTGACATGGCGTCCGCGCCAAATCACCAGGGTGTACCCGCGCTGAATGTCGGCGCGCTGAAGTACGGCGTCGACGTTCTTCGAGCTATAGATACGAATGCCGAAAGCGTCGGAATCCGAGCGCTCCGACAGGCACATTTCGCAGTCGATTCCCCGTACGAGATCGTTCCAATTTGCTGGCCAAGTATTGTTCATCGTTTAATGTCTTCCTCGGACCATTCGTAGGCGAATTCGTGACGATCAGCTGCGTAGATGTCGCTTGCGACCTGCAACGGTCGCCCCTCGGCGTCGTAGTCGACGTCCCACATCCGCACGACTGGCACGCCAGTAGGCAGCTGGAGTAGGTCGGCCTCCTCCGGCGTCGGCATCCGCGCTTGGAACACTTCAATTCCACGAACGAAGCGATGGCCGAGTGATTCGATAAGTTCGTCGGGACCTTCGGGCAAAGCGTCCGGAGATTCGAGCCGCGATCCTGCGGCGACCCAAAGTGGGTAATAACTTGTGGAGATTACCGCCGGTTCGCCATCTAGTAATTGAAGCCGCTTGCGGATCACTACCTCATCACCCGGCGCAGCCTGTAGCCAGAATGCCGCGTCGACCGGAATCTCGTCGCGTCCGATTTGAAGCATCCGGCGCGTAGGGATTTGACCCTGATCAATGGCCATGGTATCGAAGATCGGCTTTCCCGATGAACGATGTTCAGCATGCCGACGTGCAGCAGATACTCGACGGACCGAAGGCCGTTTGCGAACGAAAGTGCCTCGTCCAAACTGCGTGTCCAAGAGACCTTCCGCACGCAGCAGTGCAATCGCTTTGTTCGCGGTACTTTTCGAGGTTCCGTACTGCTCAATCGGCTCCCGCTCGGAAGGCAGGAGCGTTCCGGGAGCCCGCTCCCCCGACAAGATCGATCGACGCAGGTCCGCTGCGATTTGCTGGCTGAGCGGTTGGCGTTCCGTCACGGCTGCACACCTCCTCGCCTCAGGGTAGCAACCACCCTAGAGAGGTCTCCTCAGGGTAATGCGCGATAAGCCCTTGACGAACCTCCCAGGGAGGTACATGCTGGAAGCACCCCAGGTAGGTCACCCTAGGGATGAGATTCCGGAGGACACCATGCAGATTCAGGGGCTGGCGGGAGCAGAGACAGTTCGTCCGTCGCGACTCAACTTCGCGGGTTGGTGCATGTATTGCCTTGTGCAGGAATGCCGTTCGGCGCGATGCATCGAGCAGTACGCCCGGTCGGTGTGGGAGGTATGCGGCCGATGCGGCGGTAGCGAGTACGTCAATGGGCATCGCGATCCGGAAAACGCGTTCGAGCGTTGCAACTGCGTCGGTGGCGTGGTGGAGGCCGAGACGTCGGGGCGGGTCGCTGAGGTGATCGAGCTGCGACCGGAGCCCGTGTCGGCGGGACCGGTGGTGTACGAGTCGTGGCCGTCCGATGGTGGCTCGCCGGTGCGCTGGACTGAGGCGAATTCGGCTACTCGGCTGGCTGGTCTGCGGGCGCACGGGGTGATCGGGTGAGTGCTGCTCAGGTGGTGATCGAGAGCGTCGATCCAGTGTCGCGGGAGACGGCAGCGGATCGGCGCGCCCGGTTGAACGTGACCGAGCTGGCTAGGGCGATGGCCGAGCAGCACGGGGTGTGCCGTCGCCCGCTGCCGATGATGGCGACCGCTGCGGACGGCAGCACGAAATACGTTGGAACGCCGTGTAAGTCGACGTTGGAGTGCGTGTGCCCGGGGTGTGCCACGCGGGCTCTGCGACTGCGGCAACAGCAAGCCCATGAGGGCTGGCACATCGAGGAGGAACCCGTGATCGAGAAGAACGAACCGACCGAACAGCAACGCGAGCTGCTTGCCTCGC
>NZ_BJXA01000174.1 GCF_007990755.1 Nocardia ninae NBRC 108245
GGCGCCCGGCGATCGGGCCCGGCTGCTGCGCCGGTTCGCCGCGGCCGTCGACGCGGATCTGGAGCGGCTGGCCCAATTGGAGGTCAGCAACTCCGGCCACACCATCGGCAATGCGCGCTGGGAGGCGGGCAACGTCCGCGACGTGCTGCACTATGCGGCAGGCATGCCGGAACGGTTGCTGGGCAATCAGATTCCGGTCGCGGGTGGGGTGAACATCACCTTCCACGAACCGCTCGGCGTGGTCGGGGTGATCGTGCCGTGGAACTTCCCGATGCCGATCGCGGCGTGGGGCTTCGCGCCCGCACTGGCGGCGGGAAACGCGGTGGTGCTCAAGCCCGCCGAGCTGACGCCGCTGACCGCGATCCGGCTGGGTGAGCTCGCGCTCGAAGCGGGCCTGCCGGAACACGTCTTCCAGGTGCTGCCGGGCAAGGGGTCTGTGATCGGGCAGCGGTTCGTGACCCATCCCGCGGTGCGCAAGGTGGTGTTCACCGGCTCCACCGAGGTGGGCACCCAGATCATGGCGGGCTGCGCGCAACAGGTGAAGCGGGTGACGCTGGAGCTCGGCGGCAAGAGCGCGAACATCGTGTTCGCCGACGCCGATCTGGCGCGGGCGGCGGCCACCGCACCGTACGGCGTGTTCGACAATGCCGGTCAGGATTGCTGTGCGCGCTCGCGAATCCTCGTGCAGCGCAGTGTTTTCGACAAGTTCCTGGAGTTGCTCGAGCCTGCGGTGCGCGGGGTCCGGGTAGGCGACCCGACGCAGGAGTCCACCGAGATGGGTCCGTTGATCTCCGCCGCGCATCGCGACCGCGTGGCCGCCTACATCGAGCCGTCCACGAAGGTCGCGTTCACCGGTGCGCGCCCCGACGGGCCCGGATTCTGGTATCCGCCAACGGTTGTGCTGCCGGACGCGCCCACCGACCGGGTGCTCACCGAGGAGGTGTTCGGCCCGGTGGTCGCGGTGCTGCCGTTCGAGGACGAGGCCGACGCCGTCCGGATCGCCAACGACACCGAGTACGGGTTGTCCGGCTCCATCTGGACCAACGACGTCGGCCGGGCGCTGCGGGTCTCCCGCGCCGTCGAGGCCGGGAACCTGTCGGTGAATTCGCACTCCTCCGTGCGGTATTGGACTCCGTTCGGCGGATTCAAACAGTCCGGCCTCGGGCGCGAACTCGGCCCCGACGCCGCACTCGCGTTCACCGAGACCAAGAACGTCTTCATCGCCACGCAGTGAACCCTTTTCTACCCGACAGGAGATACCTTGCAGCGCTTACAGGATCGAGTCGCCGTTGTCACCGGCGGCGGTAGCGGCATCGGCCTCGCCACGGTCCGCCGCTTCGCGGCCGAGGGCGCGAAGGTCGTCGTCGCCGACATCGACGCAGGCACCGGCGAGGCGGCGGCCGCCGAGGTCGCCGGCTTGTACGTGAAGGTCGACGTGACCGACGAGGCACAGGTCGAAGCCCTGTTCCAGACCGCCGTCGACACCTACGGCGGACTCGACATCGCCTTCAACAACGCGGGAATCTCACCGCCGGAAGACGATTCGATCCTGACCACCGGTCTCGACGCCTGGCGCCGGGTGCAGGAGGTCAATCTCACCTCGGTCTACCTGTGCAGCAAATACGCCATCGGGCACATGCTGGAGCGTGGCAAGGGGTCGGTCATCAACACCGCCTCGTTCGTCGCGGTGATGGGGGCGGCGACCTCGCAGATCTCCTACACGGCCTCCAAGGGTGGCGTGCTCGCGATGAGCCGCGAACTCGGGGTTCAGTTCGCCCGCAACGGGATCCGGGTCAACGCGCTGTGCCCCGGGCCGGTCAATACGCCGTTGCTGCAGGAGTTGTTCGCCAAGGATCCGGAGCGGGCCGCTCGTCGCCTGGTACACATCCCGACGGGTCGTTTCGCCGAACCCGAGGAAATCGCCGCCGCCGTAGCGTTTCTCGCCAGCGACGATGCTTCGTTCATCACGGCGTCCCAGTTCCTGGTGGACGGTGGGATCTCCGGTGCTTATGTGACCCCGCTGTAGTAGCGGGTGGCATCGGTCGTCGCCGAGCGCCGGGCTCGGCGACGACCGGCCATCGGGTACTACTGAGCCGCGGGAGGAGCGGCCGGAGGCGGCGGTGGCTGCAGCAGATAGTCGAGCAGGCTCAAGCTGTGCGTCAGCCTGTCCACTTTCTCCGCCAGGCCGACATTAGGGGTCTGGGCGCCGGCGCCTGAGTCGGCTGCATTGTTATCGGTGCCTGTCGTGCCCGGAGGGGTTTCGCTCGGGGCGTCGGCGGCGTTCGGTGCTGACTCGCTGCCCTGGTCGCCCGCGCCCGGTGCGGGTGCGGCAGGTGCGCCCGGCGCTGGTGCGGGTGCTGCGGGGGCTGCTGGTGTGCCCGGCGCTGGGGCCGGTGCTGCGGGGGCTCCTCCTGGTGCACCTGGCGCTGGGGCCGCTGGGGCCGG
>NZ_BJXA01000175.1 GCF_007990755.1 Nocardia ninae NBRC 108245
GGGCGCGGCGGGCCGCGCGGCGGCGGCCGGTTGCTCCTGGGTGATCACCACGCTGGTGACCTCGTCGTCCTGGTTGACCGTCAGCGCGGTGACCGCGACGGCGCTGCCGATGACCGTCAGCGCGGCCACCGCGCGGATGGCACCGGCGAGCGCAGGCCGGGTCGTCGTGCGAGAACTCATCGGACCGTACTCCTTCTGATGTCTATTTGACCGGCGCCGCAGGCGAATTCGGTGCGGCCGCGGCGGGTTCGAACACGCCCTCCAGGTGCCAGACGCCGGTGAACCCGTTGAACGGTCCGCCGACGATGAGGCTGGTCCACTGCAGGGTGAACTTTCGGGTCTTCGCGTCGTAGGTGCCGGTGGCCGAGGGGCCCTGGGCGGCATCGGCGGTGGGCTTGTCGAACCATTGCTTGGCGACCCAGTCCCACACCTTCTGTACTTGCTCCGCGCCCGCCACCTGGGCGTCCTGCTTCTCCGGCGGTTTCGGCGCGCCCTGATTGAACTCCTGGTCGTTCCAGGAGGCGGCCCAGGCGGACACGTCCGCGGTCAGCTTGCCGCCGTCGTTCGTCACCGTCGGCGGCGGTACCCGGCGCTGGGTCTGCGGGTCCACCGGGTTGGTGGAGATGCCGAACTCGACGGCGAAGAACTTGGTCGGCTTGGTGATCGACGCGGACAGCGAATTCCCCTGTGCGAAGCCGGGTTTCGGTTCGCTCTGGTATCCGCCGATGCGCAGGCCACCCGCCGTGCCCGGTTCGAGCAAGGTGGTCGACCCGTTCTGCGCGGGTGAATCGCCGTTGGGCATGTAGGGGCCCTTCTCCGGCGTGCCGCCCGGCTGCACCATCCGGAACCAGGTACCGGCGACGCTGTCCCCGGACACCGAACCCGGTGTGAAGCGCAGCAATCCGACCAGCGGCTCGGGACCACTCGACGTCGGCGCGTCGGCGCCGCCGGAACAGCCGGACACCACCAACGCCAGTGCGGCCAGCACTGTCGCGGCGATCATCTTGCGTGAGCTCATACCGGATCCCCTCCTACGTTCGGTCGGCCGAGTGACTCGCCTTCTCATTTCCGGGCACCACCAACGGGATTCGATCGCAGTGCCGCGCGCTTGGCCGGCCCGCGACCCGGCAGCCGAATGCCCTCCACCGTGGCGGCGAGCGCGAAAATGCCCGGCACCAGATAGCAGAAACCCAGCCCGCGAAACGCGCCGAAGCCGAGCGGGCGGGTCGAGTCGTTCAGCGCGACAACGGCGTCGAAGTTGCGGACGTTGTCGTTCATCGCGCCGATGAGGGCGGCGAAGCGCGAAGTCATCGGCTGCCACCGGGTTTCGAGGGTGGTGATGCCGGCGAGGTCGGCCTCCGGGTGTGCCGTCCGGACGTCCGCGGTGTATCGGCTGTTGAGCTCGCCGTCGGCCGCGACGAGGGTGACGAAGTAGCCCTGTAACTTTCGGACCTCGTCGTGGCTGAGGATCGGGCCCAGCTCGTTGATCAGCGGTTGCGCCGCGGGCGAGGCCGGGAACAGTCCGCCGAGCAGCGGCACCGCGATCAGCCCGAGGGCGGCGAGCGCCGCGGCCGAGCGCCAGACCAGCGCCTGCTTACCCTGCTGCGCACGCCGGAAGCCGAGTACCCCGGCGCCGACGAGAATCGCGCCGGGCAACGCTAGGAGCCATGGCAAGGTGCCGAAAGGTGGTACTGCGGCGAGCTTTTCGTAGTTGTGCCGATTGTCGTCGATCGCGCCGATCATCCCGGACATGTGATAGCGGATCTCCGGGTAGTCGCGGACGAACTGGTCGACGCGCGGATAGCTGCCCGGCTGCTGTCCGCGCTGCTGGAGCGTGATGACGTTCGTCCGGGCGTCGTCGAGCACCTGCAGGTCGTGGCGGTAGCCGTCGATGCTCGACCGCGTCATGTACGGCTCGAACGCGTCGATCATGGCCTCCCCCTTGGCCGCTCGCGGAAACATGCCGGTGCCGATCGGGGCGAGGACCAGTAGCGCGCCGAGCACGATGATCAGCACGAACGGCCACCGCCGCAACGGTCGCGGCGGCGCGGCCTCGGGATTCGAGACGAACTCCGAATAGGCGGGCAGCCCCGACACGGTGGTCACTGCCGTTGCCGACGGACGATCCGGTCCGCGTTGAAGAACACCCCGGCCGCCGCGACCGCGACCACGAAGAGCGTCGGCACCACCCACGCGGGGGTGTGCCGTCCGCGCGGGACCTCAACGGTCTTCGAGGCGAGCACCGGATCGGTGCGCGCGGGTTGTGCCTGGGCCACCGGTACCGCGGCGTCGACCGAAGGCTGAGCGCCGGCAGCCGGAGCAGC
>NZ_BJXA01000176.1 GCF_007990755.1 Nocardia ninae NBRC 108245
GAGCCGCGGCACCAGCTCGCTGCGCGCCACCAGAGCGTGGGAACCCAGCTATCCGGTCAACCACACAAGAGAACGAGGAAAATCTAGGTGATCTCGGTAATCGTCGCAGGCGGCGGCACGGCGGGCCATATCGAGCCCGCGCTGGCGGTGGCGGACGCGCTGCGGCGGCTTGACGATTCGATCAGAGTGACGGCGCTCGGCACCGAGCGCGGCCTGGAGACCAAACTGATCCCCGAGCGTGGCTATCCGCTCGAGCTCATCCCGCCGGTTCCGTTGCCGCGCAAGCCCACCGCCGATCTGCTGCGGCTGCCCGGCCGGGTGCGCGCCTCGGTGGCGCGGACCAGGGCGGTGATCGACGCGGTCGAGGCCGATGTGATCGTCGGCTTCGGCGGTTACGTGGCGCTGCCCGCCTATCTGGCCGCCGGGCCGGGGCTGCTGCGGCGTCGGCGCCGGGTGCCGGTGGTGGTGCACGAGGCGAACGCCAAGGCAGGCATCGCGAATAAGGTCGGGGCGCGCCGCGCCGCCCGGGTGCTTGCCGCAGTGCCGGATTCGGGGCTGGCCGGCGCGCAGGTCGTCGGCATTCCGGTGCGCGCGGCGATCACCACGCTGGATCGGGCCGCGCTGCGCGCCGAGGCGCGGGCGCACTTCGGACTTCCCGCCGAGGGGCCGGTGCTGCTGGTGTTCGGCGGGTCGCAAGGCGCGCGGAGCCTGAACGAGGCGGTCTCGGGTGCCGCGCCGCAACTCGCCGCTGCGGGCATCTCGGTGCTGCACGCGCACGGCCCGAAGAACACCCTCGAGATCCCCGCGGACGAGAGTGGCGCGCGCGCACCGTATGTGGCGGTGCCGTATCTTTCCCGGATGGATCTCGCCTACGCCGCCGCCGACGCGGTGGTCTGCCGGTCCGGCGCGATGACCGTCGCCGAGGTGTCCGCGGTCGGACTACCCGCCTTCTATGTGCCGCTTCCGCACGGCAACGGTGAGCAGGAACTCAATGCCAGACCGGTGGTCCGGCAGGGCGGTGGCAGAATCGTGCCCGATTCGGAGTTGACCCCGAAATACGTGATCGATGAGGTGATTCCGCTGCTCATGGACCCCGCACGGCTGACCGAGATGGGCCGTGCCGCCGCCGGTGCCGGGCACCGCGACGCCGCCGACGCGGTGGCGCGGATCGTGTTGGAGGTGGCCGGGTGAACGACGATCTTTCAGCTTTGCCGCCATCGTTGGCGCGGGTGCACATGGTCGGTATCGGTGGTGCCGGGATGTCGGGCATCGCGCGAATTCTGCTCTCTCGCGGCGGCGCCGTGTCCGGCTCCGACGCCAAGGAGAGCCGCGGTGTGCTCGCGTTGCGGGCGCGCGGCGCGCAGGTGCGCATCGGCCACGACGCCAGCGCGCTCGACCTACTGCCCGGCGGCCCGACCGTGGTGGTCACCACCTACGCGGCCATCCCGAAGACCAATCCCGAACTGATGGAAGCGAATCGGCGCGACATCCCGGTGCTGCTGCGCCCGGCCGTGCTCGCATCGCTGATGCAGGGGCACCGCACCCTGCTCGTGTCGGGCACGCACGGCAAGACCTCCACCACCTCGATGCTCATCGTGTCGTTGCAGCACTGTGGATTCGACCCGTCCTTCGCGGTCGGCGGCGAGTTGAACGAGGCGGGCACCAACGCCCACCACGGCACCGGCAAGATCTTCGTGGCCGAGGCCGACGAGAGCGACGGCTCGCTGCTGCAATACGACCCGGACGTCGCGGTGGTCACCAATATCGAGTCCGATCATCTGGACTACTTCGGCACCGACGAGGCCTACGTCCAGGTCTTCGACGATTTCGCCGACCGGCTCGCCGAGGGTGGCCTGCTGGTGGTCTGTCTGGACGATCCCGGTTCACGGGCGCTCGCCGAACGGGTCGGCGCCAGGCTGGCCGAGAAGAACATTCGCGTCCTCGGCTACGGCTCCGGCGAGCTCGCCGACGCGCCGGTGCCGGTCGGCGTGCGGCTGCACAGCTGGGAGCCGCGCGATGTCGGCGGTATCGCCCAGTTCCAGCTCGACGACGAGGCCGCCCCGCGCACCCTGCGGTTGTCGGTGCCCGGCAGGCACATGGCGTTGAACGCGCTGGCCGCGTTGCTCGCCGCCCGTGCGGCCGGCGCCGACGTGGACGAAATCATCCAGGGCCTGGAGGGTTTCGGCGGCGTGCACCGGCGGTTCCAGTTCGCCGGCCGGGAGAACGGGGTGCGTGTCTTCGACGATTACGCCCATCATCCGACCGAGGTGCGTGCCGTGCTCGGCGCTGCGG
>NZ_BJXA01000177.1 GCF_007990755.1 Nocardia ninae NBRC 108245
GTGGCCGGTCTGGAAGGCCAGCGCGAGGCCTATCTGACTTGGGACCAGCAGCGCAGGGCCGAGGAAGCCGCCGTGCGGGCCGCCGCCGCGGCCGCCGCGGCCCGCGCCGCCGCCGACCAGAACGCCCAGGGGCGCGCCGGACAACTCGGCGAAGGGAAACGCCCGCACACCCAGCTCGAGAATTCACCGCGACCGCGTCAGAGCACCCCGCGTCCGAGCCTGCCGTCCATCGGCGGCTCCGCGGCGATCGAGACGGTGGTCGACCGCGCCATGTCCCAGCTCGGCGTCATCTACGCCTGGGGCGGCGGCGACGAAGACGGTCCGACGCTCGGCATCCGCGACGGCGGCGTCGCCGACAGCTACGGCGACTACAACAAGGTCGGCTTCGACTGCTCCGGTCTGATGATCTATGCCTTCGCCGGAATCGGAGTTTCGCTGCCGCACTACAGCGGCTACCAATACAACATGGGCACCCGGGTGCCGGTGGACCAGCGCGCCCGCGGCGACATGCTGTTCTGGGGGCCCAACGGCAGCCAGCATGTCGCGCTGTATCTCGGCGACGGGCAGATGATCGAGGCGCCGGAATCGGGGTCCGTCGTCCGGGTGACGTCGGTCCGCGAAGGTGGGATCATGCCGTACGCGGTGCGTATCGTCAGCTGACGCGTCGCGGTGAATCGGACATCGAAAGCTTTGAATTCCCTTCATGTCGGGTCCGGTTGCGGCACATACGGCCATTACCTGGAATAGTTGTGGCAGCACGCACAGGACCAAGGCGAAAGCGGGGATGTTGGTGACTTCGACAGATGGTGTGAGCGGGGCGAATTTGGCGAAAGATGCGCCTGCGTCCCAGCCGAGCACCCTGGAGCGTGACGTCCAGACGCTGGAGAAGGCGATATACGAGGTCAAGCGGGTTATCGTCGGCCAGGATCGCCTGGTCGAACGGCTGCTCGTCGGCGTGCTCGCGCGTGGTCATGTGCTGCTCGAAGGCGTGCCGGGCATCGCGAAGACGCTGGCCGTGGAGACCTTCGCCAAGGTGGTCGGCGGCTCGTTCTCCCGGGTGCAGTTCACCCCGGACCTGGTGCCCACCGACCTCATCGGTACCCGTATCTACCGGCAGGGCCGCGAGGAATTCGACACCGAGCTCGGCCCGGTCGTCGCGAACTTCGTGCTCGCCGACGAGATCAACCGCGCGCCCGCGAAGGTGCAGTCGGCCTTGCTCGAGGTGATGGCCGAGCGGCACGTGTCGATCGGTGGCAAGACCTACCCGATGCCGAACCCGTTCCTGGTGATGGCGACGCAGAACCCGATCGAGAGCGAGGGCGTGTACCCGCTGCCCGAGGCGCAGCGCGACCGCTTCCTGTTCAAGGTCGTCGTCGACTACCCCTCGGTCGAGGAGGAGCGCGAGATCATCTACCGGATGGGTGTCACCCCGCCGGAGGCGACGCGCATCCTGGCTCCGGAGGAGGTCGTCCGGCTGCAGCAGGTCGCGGCCAACACCTTCGTGCACCACGCGCTGGTCGACTACGTGGTCCGGGTGATCGCGGCGACCCGCAAGCCCGCTGACTTCGGCATGCAGGATGTAGCCAGCTGGATCGCCTACGGCGCATCCCCGCGCGCCAGCCTCGGCATCATCGCCGCGGCCCGCGCCGTCGCGTTGATCCGCGGCCGCGACTACGTGGTGCCCCAGGACGTGGTCGAGGTGATCCCGGACGTGCTGCGGCACCGGCTGGTGCTCTCCTACGACGCGCTGGCCGACGAGATCAGCCCGGAGGAAGTGATCAAGCGGGTGCTGCAGACCGTCGGCATGCCGCAGGTCGCCCCGCAGGCCGTCGCACCGGGTGCCCCCGCCGCGCCCGCCGTCGGTGCGCCGCAACAGGTTTCGCAGCAGAACGCGCCGCAGCCCGCTCAGCACCCGCAGCAGCAGAGCGTCCCGCAGCCCGTGCCGCAGCCGCCGAACGGGCAGCAGTCCCAGCCCGCCGGCAACGTTCAGAACAAGTGACCGCGGCGCCGGAACCGTCTCCAGCAGTGTCGAGGTCTCCGCACGCTCCGCCTTCGTTCCACGCGGGCGAGCTGACCGATCCGCGCTTGGCCGCGGCGCTGAAAACGCTCGAGCTCACGGTGCGCCGCAGGCTCGACGGCGTGCTGCACGGCGACCACCTCGGCCTGATCCCCGGCCCCGGTTCCGAGCCGGGCGAGGCCCGCACCTATCAGCCGGGTGACGATGTG
>NZ_BJXA01000178.1 GCF_007990755.1 Nocardia ninae NBRC 108245
CGGCGGTCCCGGCTGCGCCGATGCGGCGCCCGCCATGCCCGCGACCACGGCGGCGGTGAGCGCGGTCCCGCTGAGCACGGCCGCGATGCGGCGTCCGGTGAATGCGGTCATGAGGGTGACTCCTTCGGATCGATGCTGCCGGCCCGGCTGGTCCGACGAAATCGACGGTAGGGAAAGGATCTTCACCACTTGTTGAGCATTCGTTAGAGAACTCTTAGGTTCCCGTCGTCGCGTGCGTGGCCCGGTCGGCGTGCGGCAGAATTCGACCTGGTCACAAGCTAAATCGGCGGCCTCGAACGGTTTGTTAACCCACCAGAAATGGGGCTTCCGTTCTGGTTTTCGGGATGGCAGGGTTGTGTTGCTCGCCACCAGTGGAGTCTCTACAGTCCTGGAGAATGTGACAGTCGGGTTTTCCCGAAATAGTGTTAGGTGATCTTCACTCGGCCTGGCCGGCATGTGAGGATGGCTGCTGGAAACCCGAGATGGAGCTTCTATGACGCGTGACCTGCCCTTCGATGACGACACCACCGAGGCAGCCGAGCGCGCGGGTGACACCGCATACCGAGTGGCCACGGGTGTCGCGCGGGTAGCACGGGCGGGCGCGTATGTCACCGGCGGCGCACTGGTGGCCGCGAACGGTGGCGGTGTCCCGGCGCACCCCGGTTCCTCGCACGCGGACAGCAGGAACGCGGGCTGGGCGCACAACAGCGACCCCGACGCCGACCTGCCCTCCCCGACGATCACCTTTCCGGACCCGGTCGTCGAACCGGCTCCGCTGAACTCGCCGTACGCGGCCAACTCGCCCGTCGCCCATGGCAACTCGGGCTTCGGCCTGCCCGGCACCCACCCCGGCGGCGCGAACCTGCCGACGTTCGGCGACGAGTACAACGGCACCGACGCGGGATTCCAGCTGCCCGGCACCGAGTCCACCCATCAGGGCATGGGCCTGCCGAGCCTGCCCGGCGGCGCGTCGAACCAGCACGGCATGGAACTCCCGAATACACCCGGTGTCTCGGACCAGCACGGCGTCGGACTGCCGGGAACGTCGCCCGGTAACGGCCTCGGCCTGCCCGGTACGCCCGGCGGCATCGGCCTGCCCGGTGCGGACGCCGGCCCGGCCCACCGCCCCGGCGCCGAAGTCGAGGCGCCCGGTGGCAATGGCTTCGGTCTGCCCGGCCACGGGCTCGGTCAGGCCGGGCACGGTTTCGGCCTGCCGGGTGCGAACGGTTTCGTCGCGCCGGGTTCCGGCGTCTTCGACCTGCCCGGATCCCAGGCGACCCCGGCGGCAAACGGTCCCTTCGACGGCGTCGGCGACGCGGGCGGTGATCCCCTCGGGATCTTCGTCGGCACGCAGTGGTCGGTGGATTTCGCCATCGGCCCGCAGGGCGTCTACTTCAATTCCGAGATGAAGGTGGACCTGGGCGCCGGTCACGTGGGTGATCAGCTCGACCAGTTCACCGACTGGCTCGGCAGCGGCCTGCACGTGCCCGACGGCAACGACCGCGCGGTCACCGATCCGACCGTGGCCGGTCATGGCAACCCCGGTGTTGTCGGCGGTCTCACCACGCCGGGCTCGTCGTCGACCCAGTCCACACACTCCACGCACTCGGCGGCCCCGACCCCCACGACGCAACCGGTGGTGCAGGCGCTTCCGGCGCCCGCACCGATGGCCACGGTCGCGCCGGTGGCCACCGGCGCCGCAGCGCCCGCCGTGGTCGCACCGGTGGCGAGTGCCGCGCCGCAGCCGGTGGCGGCCACTCCGTTGCAGACCACCATCCAGCCGGACGCCGCGACCACGCCGATCGCGAATGTGTTCGCGGCACCGGAGGGTCCGTCGGTGCTCACCGTGCCCGCCGCCGCCACGCCCGCACTGTTCGATCAGGCGCGGCCCACGCCCGTGGTGAAGCCGAACCCGATCCCCGATACCAAGCCCTCGGACGTGTCGGTCACCACGCCGAACATGCCCACCACCATCACCAAGACCGTCCCCGTCCCGACGGTGCCGTCGGATATCACCACGCCGAGCATCCC
>NZ_BJXA01000179.1 GCF_007990755.1 Nocardia ninae NBRC 108245
GTGCCGCCCCGATGCTCGCGGCCTGTAGCACCGGCTCCAGCACCACCGGAACTCCGCAGGTCGAGTTTCGTTCCCCCCATGTCACCGACGCACCCGCGGCACGCAATGTGCGCGACTTCGGCGCGGTCGGTGACGGCGTCGCCGACGACACGGCCGCGATCGCCGCGGCGGCCGCGGTACGCGACGTTCCGCTGGTGATGTACCTACCCGCGGGCCACTACCGGGTGACGGCGTGGCCCGAACTCGGCGATTACGCCACGATTCTCGGCGACGGCGCCGATATCACCATCGTGGTCTGCGAAACCGACACGACCCTCGTCGCGCTACGCAAGCGCAGCCGGGTGCGGTTCGCGCGGCTGGGCTTCTACCTGACCGGGCCGAAGGCGACCGCCGTGCTGCTCTCGGAGTGCTTCCGCTGCTCGTTCGACTCGGTGGTGATCCGCGGCAACCACATCGCCGAGAACCATCCGCGCTATCTCGGGCAACGCGGGGTGGTGCTGGAGGGCAATACCGGCGGCACCGCATTCCTCAACTGCGACATCAACAATTTCGGCTACGGCATCGTCACCTCCTGCATCCAGAACTACGTGACCTCGTCCAAGCTCACCAGCAACTTCATCGGCGTGCTGGGCACCGGCAACGACCACAACGCCGGATTGGCGCTCACCAACGTCGAATTCGTCTCCGACGCCGACCCGCGCACCACCGACAAGCACATCCTCGTCGACGGTGCGGCCAACGACTGGTGGCTCACCAACGTCTGGTTCGAGGGCGCCGATATCGCGTTGTCCATCGGCCGGGCCGATCGCGGCGGGCCCGCGCAGTTCGGCATGACCAACTGCAAGGTCGCCGCGCGCACCGTCGCTGTCGACCTGATCTACTGCCGCCAGCCCTATCTCGCGAACGTCCAATTCGACCGGGACCTGGACCAGCCGCCCATCGAATTGCGGATCGACCCGACCGGCTGCCCCGAAGGGACCGCGGTGAACCTGATCTCCACGGCGGCAGAGGATCTCAACCCGACACTATTTCCGCCACGTTGGCATGTGCTCGGCCGCACCAGCACACACGCGCCATCGTTCACCGGGACCATCGTCGCCAAGGCCGGACGCGGTGATGCCGACGTCTTCCAGGCGCAATCGGCCGACGGTGCGCTGCGCTCGGCCGTATTGGCCAGCGGGACTTGGCTTTCCGAGCAGACCGAAGGCGGCATCGTGCTCAAAGACGCTACCGGCACATACTGGCGGCTGTCCGTCTCCACCGAGGGCGTGCTGAAGACGATGTCGCTGGGCAGAACGCGACCGCGCGAGTAGCCGCCATGACGACAACTCCCAGCTCGTTGGCGCACATCACTCTCGGTCCGGTACTGCTGCACGGAAACAGTGTCGTGGTACGGCCGCCGCGGATCGCGGACTACCCGCACTGGCGGCGCATCCGGCTGCGGGATCGGCACTACATCGAACCGTTCTGGTACAGCTCGACCCTGGACTGGGCGGCGCGCCACTGCGGAACCCATTGGGTGCGTGAGTGTTTGACCAGCCGCGCGGAAGCACGGACAGGTCGCAGGCTGGCGTCGGTGATCGAGGTCGACGGCCGGTTCGCCGGGCAGGTCGAGCTCGGCTCGATCGACGCCGCCGCCGCGTCGGCCGAACTGGGCATCTGGGTCGACGCCGAGGTCGCCAGGCACGGGATCGGCGGCATGGCGGCGGCGATGCTGATGGACTACGGCGTCGAACACCTCGGCCTGCAGCGGATCACCGCGCCGATCTCACCGGCGAATGTCGCCGCCGCACGCGGCGCCGCCGGGCTCGGGTTCCGTCGGGAAGCCTTGATGGGTCGGTACTTCGACGTCGGCGGTGCACGCCGCGACCACGAGTTGTGGGGGCTCACCGAGGCCGATGTTCCGCCACGGGGCTTCGTGCAGCACTGGATCGACCGCTACGACGCCCACCCCACCTCGCCGCCG
>NZ_BJXA01000180.1 GCF_007990755.1 Nocardia ninae NBRC 108245
GCTCGGCCGCCGCCCTGGCGCGCTCGCGCTCGGACTTCTCGTCGAGTCCCGATCGGTCGTCGCTCACCCGCGCCGCGCCCCTGCCGAATCGCCGTGGCCGGTCCGGCATCTCCTCGATGCCGGAGCGTTCCCGCACGCCGGGACGGCGCCTGCGCTCGGCCGGTGGGCGCTCGCCCCACTCGTCACGTGCCATGAATCGATCACCCCGCCAGTGCCTTCGGAATAGTCGCGTGCTCCGGCAGGATCACCCCGCAACCGAGCGAGGCCGCGAAGGCCGCCGCCTGGTAGCGGTAGCACCGCCGGATCTTCAACCGCGCCTGCGTCGACAGGTCGCGCGTGATGGCTTCGATACGCGGCAGATCGCCGCGCAGGGGCTCGGTGATGGTCACCAACGCCCCGAAGCGGGTCACACCGTGACCCCGGGCTTGCTCCTCACGGGCCTGCTGGGTGGCGCCCACCCGCAGGGTCGCGGCCGCGGAGACCACGCCCCGCTCGCTCTGCTGGGCCACCAGCGCGTTCTTGAAATCGTCGTCGACGATCTCGGCGGCGTCGGCGGCCGAGTGCGGCCGGTACACGATCGCGATGCGCTTGCGCGGCACTTCGGGATTGGGCGCGAGCAGCCGTTGCAGCACCCGCTCGTCCACCGCGCCCTCCGGCGCCGCGTCCATCTCCCAGGTCACCGAGCGGCCACCGTCGTGCACCAGGTGGTCCCACTTCTCGTCGTGCGAAACCGGGCCGGCGTCAGCCCAATCCAGGCCGTGCCCGTCGGGTTCGCTTGCCGCGACTTCCAAGTCGGCCTGCGAGGCCGGGTCGTAGCTGCGCCGGATGAACGAGATCACCTCGTCGGCCGACATCGGCTGAGCGCGCACACCCGCCTCGGCGAGGGCCGCGCAGATGCCGGGCAGGCGACGGCCGATCTCGACCGCCTCCTCGGCGGGGTTCTTGCGGCGCTCGGCGGTGGTGGCCTTGAAGGTGATCGCCACCCGGGGCAGCAGCTGTACCCGCTCCTGCGGCAGCTCGGTAGCGAGCTCGTACATCACCTGCTGGGCCAGCTCCGGCGCGTCCGGCCGGGTGATCGTGGAAACCTCGGTGAGCAAACGGTTTCCGGTCTCCGGCACGGTATCGATCACCGGCACCACCGCGACGATGTCGCTGGTCTGGCCGACCGAGGCGAGGAAGGTGCCCCACGCCGACACCCAGCGGTCGATCACCGGCTGGTCGACCGCCTCGTGGCCTTGCGGCCAGGCCCGCAGCACCACGGTGTACTGGGCGAACTGCGGCAGGTGGATCATGCCGAAGCTGTAGCCGCCCGCGTCGATGCCCTCGTACAGCTTCGACGGCGCGAGCAGTCCCGGCAATCGGGTGACGCCGCCGGGGATCCGGGAAAACCGGCCACCCCGGTACACGTGCTCGCCGCGCTTGCGCGAGCGCATCCAGTTGAACATCATCAATCCCGTCTCGTAGCCCGAGCGGCCCCCCGTCCGCCACACCAGTGGAACCATCACCACGACGCCGGTGACGCCGACGATCAGACCCCATTTGAAGCCGCCGACCATCGCGGTGATCAGTGCCGTGATCACCACCACGAAGCCGATTACGGTCTCTTCCCAGCGCAGACCGAAAAGGCCTGCGCTGCGGGGCTTCTGCCACAGCCCGTACGAGCGCCGCTCGTAGGTATCGTTCGTCGTCATCGTCATCGCGGAATGGTGCTCCTCCCGAGGTCGGGCGATCGATTCGCCCAACGGTCACCGGCCACATCACCCATTGCCTGATCCGCACGGTTCAGGCTGCTCGTCGCGGCGCGGGCCGCGCCGATCCGGCCCGCCGCGCGTGTAGCACCGGAC
>NZ_BJXA01000181.1 GCF_007990755.1 Nocardia ninae NBRC 108245
TGTGTGCGTGTGTTCTTTGAGAACTCAATAGTGTGTCGATGAATGTCAGTGCCAATTATTTAATTGGTTCCGGCTTCTCATACCCCCCGGTTGAGAGGTCGGACATTTAGTCAGCAAATCTTTTTGCTGGCGTTTTGTTTTGCTAGGTTTTCGGACTCTAGTTATTCTTCTGATTGGCCTCTTCGGAGGTAGGTCAAGAGTCTTCAACGGAGAGTTTGATTCTGGCTCAGGACGAACGCTGGCGGCGTGCTTAACACATGCAAGTCGAGCGGTAAGGCCCTTCGGGGTACACGAGCGGCGAACGGGTGAGTAACACGTGGGTGATCTGCCTCGCACTTCGGGATAAGCCTGGGAAACTGGGTCTAATACCGGATATGACCATGGAATGCATGTTTTGTGGTGGAAAGATTTATCGGTGCGAGATGGGCCCGCGGCCTATCAGCTTGTTGGTGAGGTAACGGCTCACCAAGGCGACGACGGGTAGCCGACCTGAGAGGGTGACCGGCCACACTGGGACTGAGACACGGCCCAGACTCCTACGGGAGGCAGCAGTGGGGAATATTGCACAATGGGCGAAAGCCTGATGCAGCGACGCCGCGTGGAGGATGACGGCCTTCGGGTTGTAAACTCCTTTCGACAGGGACGAAGCGAGAGTGACGGTACCTGTAGAAGAAGCACCGGCCAACTACGTGCCAGCAGCCGCGGTAATACGTAGGGTGCGAGCGTTGTCCGGAATTACTGGGCGTAAAGAGCTTGTAGGCGGTCTGTCGCGTCTTCTGTGAAAACTTGGGGCTCAACCTTAAGCTTGCAGGCGATACGGGCAGACTAGAGTACTTCAGGGGAGACTGGAATTCCTGGTGTAGCGGTGAAATGCGCAGATATCAGGAGGAACACCGGTGGCGAAGGCGGGTCTCTGGGAAGTAACTGACGCTGAGAAGCGAAAGCATGGGTAGCAAACAGGATTAGATACCCTGGTAGTCCATGCCGTAAACGGTGGGTACTAGGTGTGGGTTTCCTTCCACGGGATCCGTGCCGTAGCTAACGCATTAAGTACCCCGCCTGGGGAGTACGGCCGCAAGGCTAAAACTCAAAGAAATTGACGGGGGCCCGCACAAGCGGCGGAGCATGTGGATTAATTCGATGCAACGCGAAGAACCTTACCTGGGTTTGACATACACCGGAAACCTGCAGAGATGTAGGCCCCCTTGTGGTCGGTGTACAGGTGGTGCATGGCTGTCGTCAGCTCGTGTCGTGAGATGTTGGGTTAAGTCCCGCAACGAGCGCAACCCTTATCTTATGTTGCCAGCGCGTAATGGCGGGGACTCGTGAGAGACTGCCGGGGTCAACTCGGAGGAAGGTGGGGACGACGTCAAGTCATCATGCCCCTTATGTCCAGGGCTTCACACATGCTACAATGGCCAGTACAGAGGGCTGCGAGACCGTGAGGTGGAGCGAATCCCTTAAAGCTGGTCTCAGTTCGGATCGGGGTCTGCAACTCGACCCCGTGAAGTTGGAGTCGCTAGTAATCGCAGATCAGCAACGCTGCGGTGAATACGTTCCCGGGCCTTGTACACACCGCCCGTCACGTCATGAAAGTCGGTAACACCCGAAGCCGGTGGCCTAACCCCTTGTGGGAGGGAGCCGTCGAAGGTGGGATTGGCGATTGGGACGAAGTCGTAACAAGGTAGCCGTACCGGAAGGTGCGGCTGGATCACCTCCTTTCTAAGGAGCACTTCT
>NZ_BJXA01000182.1 GCF_007990755.1 Nocardia ninae NBRC 108245
CTGGCTCTGGCACAAAGTTGTTGGTGTCGTTGATGATTGGGTCATGCGTCGAGTAGCAGGCGGAGCCGGAGGAGGTCGAATTTGGCTCGGCCGTACATGGCTCGCTTGAGTGCCTTCAATTTCGTGACGGTGCCCTCGACAGCACCGCTGCTCCAGGTGAGGGTGAGTCCGTTGCGGACCGCGTCGTAGTCCCTGAGCAGGCCGGCAGCGAACCCTTGGAGCTGGGAGATGCCGCTGGACTGGGCTGCGGCGATCCAGGCATCCAGGTGCTGGCCGCGGCGGTGGCGCAGCATCCCGCCGAAGTCGCTGACCAGGTTCTCGACAGAGTGGAGGACCGGGCAACGCTCCAAAATCCGCGTCAGTGCAGCCTGTTCGGAGTCGGTTCGCTCACCCGTCGCGCGGATGATCCAGCCGGTGACCTGCCGCGGCTTGGGTGCCGTGGACGGCGTGGCAGTCGGTGACGTGGTGCCGTCCCGCCAGGTCTGCAGCAGTCGGCGGACCTGGCGCTCGCTGCCCCGATAGCCACGCTCGCGCAACTCTCCGGCCAGGATGGCGGCGTTCGTGCACCCTTCCTGCCAGCGCCCGGCCAGGTAGGCGGTGTGCTTGTCGAGCGCGCTGCCGCGTCCGGGGAGCTGGGTCAGCAGCTCGTCGGGGTTCGAGGCTCGGGCGTAGCGGCGCACCGTTTTCTCGTCGAGGTTGAGCGCCCTGCTGATCGCGGTGTTGCCGATTCCCTTGTCAAACAAGGCATGGACCTCGGCCCACCGTTGACGAGTCAGCTCCGCCCGGTACCCCTCAACAGCCTTCGGCGCGGGAACGTGCTGGGCGACAGCGTCGGTCGCGGCCTGATCCTGCAGGCATTTTCGGTGGGCACGGACCACCCGGTCGACTGCGTCGGTGAGGTTGTAGAGCAGGTGAAAGCGATCGGCGACCTGGATGGCGTCCGGCGCTCCCTGTCGGGCGCCTTCGGCATACCCGCCCGCACGGTCACGGCAGATCACCGTGGCACCAGGGTGGGTGCGCAACCAGTCGGCGAACGTCTCGTTCAGCCGGTCCCGCAACAGGTCCACCGGCCGATGGGTGTGCATGTCGACCAGGACGCTGCCGAAATCCTTGCCCTTGCGGAAGGCGAAATCATCGACACCGAGCACGGTCACCGTGCCGGGTTCGGGCACCGGTAATGCTCGGATCAAGCGCAGCAACGTCATTCGCGATACCGTCACGGCCAGCCGGTGTGTCAGTCGCTCGCCGGGTCGGCCACCCAGCGACAACGCGATCCGCTCCAGCGTGCTGCGCAGCAGCGGCGTTCGGCGGGCGTGGGCGGTGGTCAGACCCGGGACCTGTTCGGCGAATGTGGTGCGGGCGCAGTCGGGGTTGCCGCAGTAGAACCGGCGCACTCGCAAGCAGATCAGCGTCTCGGCTCCACCGATCGCGGCATCGGACACACGCCGCTGGTAGCGACTGTGCACCCGAATCGACCAATGGGTGCAGTAGGGACACCGCGCGCCTCGATTCGTGATGCTGGCGTCGATCCGTAACGTCGGCCCGCGGCGGTCGACCTTCTCGATGCTCAGATCGGCCAGATGTGGCAACAGCACCTTCAGATCAAGATCAGCACACCAGGATCATGATCGACCACTACTCGGCCGACTCCAAATCGCCAGGGCACCAACAACTTTGTGCCAGAGCC
>NZ_BJXA01000183.1 GCF_007990755.1 Nocardia ninae NBRC 108245
ATGTTCCGGCGGTGTCCTACTCTCCCACACCCTGTCGAGTGCAGTACCATCGGCGCTGGCAGGCTTAGCTTCCGGGTTCGGAATGGGACCGGGCGTTTCCCTGCCGCTATGGCCGCCGTAACTCTATGAAACTATCCACACAGCAGCGCTGACACAGAGCCGCCGGCGAAACCCCGGGATAGGGGAATCGCAGACGATAGGTGTCTGCTGCAGTGTCTGTGTGTTGTTTCAGATACTGCACAGTGGACGCGTAGCTTCTTTGTTGGTAAGTCCTCGGCCGATTAGTACCAGTCACCTACACCCGTTACCGGGCTTCCAGTTCTGGCCTATCAACCCCATGGTCTGTGGGGGGCCTTAACCACTCGAAGGTGGTGAGAAACCTCATCTTGGAACAGGCTTCCCGCTTAGATGCTTTCAGCGGTTATCCCTTCCGAACGTAGCTAACCAGCGGTGCTCCTGGCGGAACAACTGGCACACCAGAGGTTCGTCCGTCCCGGTCCTCTCGTACTAGGGACAGCCTTCCTCAAGTTTCTGACGCGCGCGGCGGATAGAGACCGAACTGTCTCACGACGTTCTAAACCCAGCTCGCGTGCCGCTTTAATGGGCGAACAGCCCAACCCTTGGGACCTACTCCAGCCCCAGGATGCGACGAGCCGACATCGAGGTGCCAAACCATCCCGTCGATATGGACTCTTGGGGAAGATCAGCCTGTTATCCCCGGGGTACCTTTTATCCGTTGAGCGACACCGCTTCCACTTGCCGGTGCCGGATCACTAGTCCCGACTTTCGTCCCTGCTCGAGCTGTCGCTCTCACAGTCAAGCTCCCTTGTGCACTTGCACTCGACACCTGATTGCCAACCAGGCTGAGGGAACCTTTGGGCGCCTCCGTTACATTTTAGGAGGCAACCGCCCCAGTTAAACTACCCACCAGGCACTGTCCCTGAACCAGATCATGGTCCGAGGTTAGAAGTCCAATACGATCAGAGTGGTATTTCAACGATGACTCCACAAACACTGGCGTGCCCGCTTCACAGTCTCCCACCTATCCTACACAAACCGTACCGAACACCAATACCAAGCTATAGTGAAGGTCCCGGGGTCTTTTCGTCCTGCCGCGCGTAACGAGCATCTTTACTCGTAATGCAATTTCGCCGAGTCTGTGGTTGAGACAGCTGAGAAGTCGTTACGCCATTCGTGCAGGTCGGAACTTACCCGACAAGGAATTTCGCTACCTTAGGATGGTTATAGTTACCACCGCCGTTTACCGGGGCTTAAATTCTCAGCTTCGCACCCGAAGGCGCTAACCGGTCCTCTTAACCTTCCGGCACCGGGCAGGCGTCAGTCCGTATACATCGTCTTACGACTTCGCACGGACCTGTGTTTTTAGTAAACAGTCGCTTCTCACTGGTCTCTGCGACCACCCCCAGCTCAGGAAGTAAATTCCGTCACCAGAAATGGTCCCCCTTCTCCCGAAGTTACGGGGGCATTTTGCCGAGTTCCTTAACCACAGTTCTCTCGATCGCCTTAGTATTCTCTACCTGACCACCTGTGTCGGTTTGGGGTACGGGCCGTGTACCAACTCACTAGAGGCTTTTCTCGGCAGCATAGGATCACTGAATTCGCCTCAATCGGCTACGCATCACC
>NZ_BJXA01000184.1 GCF_007990755.1 Nocardia ninae NBRC 108245
GGCGCGGCGCGAGCACGAAGGAGACGCCGAAATGACCACCCCAACCGTCCAGAAAACTGGACACCGCGAGGTCAGCACCGACCGGGAAGCTCGCGCGATGTACGCACTCGTGCAGCAGCGCGCGATCCAAGTCGACCTACTCGCCGAGTTCCTCGGTACCGGCCGCAACCACGTCTACGAACTCCGCGAGCACCTGGAGGCGGCCGGCCTCGTGCACCCGCTGATGCGCGTCGGCCCCGGCCCGAAATGGATCGTGCCGACCCGATCCGCGGTTACCCGGTTCTTCGGTACCTCGCGTCCGGACTGGCGGCCCTCGCCTTTGTGGTCAGTGCGCGGGCGCGCGATCACCCGCACCCGCATCGCCCTGGGAGCCACCGCATTCGACGCGTGGGAGTCCGAACGCGAACTCAGCTACCGCGCGCACCACCCACGCCGCTACCCCTACGACGGCCGCACCGCGCGCACCGGCACTGTCTCACGCGCCGTGCTCGTGCTGGGACACCGAGACACCAGCGGTGCGGACCTGGTGCACCAGGTCACCCGAGCAGGCCGATGCGCCGCCGACGACGGGTGCACAGAACTGCTGCTCGTGCACCACCAGCCCGCCGACGCGCCAGCGGTGCGCACCGCCTGTGACAAGGCGTCACTGCCCGTCTCACTGGCTGTCTCAGCTGTCACCCTCACCGCGCTCACGTGGGACGGACCGACCGCAATCCGCACTGTCCGTACTGGTCAGCGACTCCAGTTGGCTGGGTGAACGCGATGAATTTCAGATCACTCGCGACATCCACGCAAGCGGTAGATGACATGGCATGTTCCAGCCCGCGCACCGGCCTCCACCGCCCCTGTCTCACCGTGCACCACCGACTGCACCACTCCGACCCGCAGTGCACCACCGCTGTCTCACGTGGTGCACCGGCCGTGACAACGCACGCACCGACGTGCACCACCTCCGACCCCCAGCGCACCACCGTACGCACCGCCAAGAACTGAGGAAACGATCATGAGCACTGACCGCTATCTGCAAGCAACCGACTGTGAAGAACTCACCGGCATTCCCGCCGCCACGTGGCGGTACTGGGCACACATCGGCTCGGACATCGGCCGCCGTAGCTTCAAACTCGGCCGCCGCCGTGTCTGGCGGCAAAGCGTCATCGAAGCGTGGATCACTGAACAGGAAGCCAAGACCCAGACCGGCGGAGCCGCGTAGCCATGCCCGCACGACGGAACCGCCGCTCCGGAGTCGAAGACCTCTGGACCAAAGAACAACGCGACGACGACGGCACGGTCCGGCGCGTTCCGTCAAAACTGCACGGCAGAGGTAAACGCTGGCGCGCCCGCTACGTTGACGATGCCGGACACGAACACACCAAGCGATTCCCACGAAAGACGGATGCGCAGTCCTGGCTGGATGGTCAGGTCTCAGCACTCGTGCAGGGAGTCCATGTCGCGCCGCGCGATGGTCAGCGGACGGTAGCTCAATGGTGCGCAGTTTGGCTAAAAGGCTATGCGCAGCATAGGGATAACACTGTCGAGCTGGCGAAATGGCATGTCAAGAAGATCGAAGCCGAGTTCGGTGTCCTTCAGCTGTCAGCTGTCCGGCC
>NZ_BJXA01000185.1 GCF_007990755.1 Nocardia ninae NBRC 108245
CGTGCCGGGCAACATCGCCTCCAGCACCCGGCAATGATCCGGGTACGGCATTCCTTTGAGGTCGCCTGAGAGCCAGCGGTAGAACTGAGCTTTGGCAGGTGCGCGGCCGACCATGTGCGGTTCGCACTGAGCCGCGACGCGGTCATACTCGCGCCGAAACGCGCTGAGTGTCTGCCAGTGCCGTTCTTGCAGAAGCGATTTCAATACCGTGCCGGACTCGCCGACGCCGGGCCGGGGGTCCCTGCTGTTGTGGTCGGTCGAGGATCGGGGTTCCGATGCCTCCGGTACCGACTGGAGATGGCGACTCCGGTGATGGGTGTAGCCCTCGGGCCACAACTCGCGTTCAGGGACACCAATCGCCACGGCCACAGCGAACTGGTGAACCGGATACGGCACACGGCCTTGGGTGATCCACCGCTCAACCGTCTTCGGATTAACCTCGATCTTGCGCGCCAACTGCTCGGGAGTCATCCGAGCCTCGAACACCGCCCGCCGTAGACGATCATTCGGCGAACCCTTCGGCGCGCTCACCGCGAACGCTCCACATCGCGACGCACGACCGGCAGACCGGCCCATGGATTTACACTGGACATGCTTCGGGACTCCGTTCCTGAAGTGCGGAAATGCTGAAGCAGCTACGAACTGCTTTGGTGCTGGCTCCCAGGCGGACTGCAATCCACCTGGGAGCCTCTAGCGCAATTTTTCTAGGTTGGCGAGACAAGTTGAGCGTATCGAACCAATGTGCCCAACGCAACACTTTGACCTAGGTTGCCTAGTCAGATTTTTGGCGGTGCCGTAGGCTTCGGACCATGGATCCCCTGGACCCCGACGATCCGAGACCGCCATATCAGCAAGTAGCCAATGCGCTGCGCGCGGCAATCCTGACGCGGACGATCGCGCCGGGAGAGAAACTGCCTTCAGGCCCGCAGCTAGCCGAGCGCTACGGCGTTGCGCGGATGACAGTCCAGCAGGCCATCCGAGTCTTGCGGGATGAAGGGCTTGTTGTCTCGCGACAAGGAAGTGGCGTCTACGTCCGCGAGCGGACTGAGCGTCCAGTCGGTCTCCGTCCTCATATTGAGCGTGCCTTCGAGCAATCTGCTGTCACGATCGACTTTGCCGGTTTTTCAGGGGAAACCCTCCACGGTGCAATCGCCGAACCGCTTGACAAGATCAGGCACGGACGATTGCGACCGGAGTCGCTTTCTGTCCGCGTGCTCGTTCCGGATGCAAGCGTGCCCTGGTCATTACCAGCACGCGTCGAGGACCTCACCGACAGCCCTGCGTTCCGTCGCCGTGCTGGCCGAATTATGGAACGCCACGCGCTGGCGATCGTCGACGCTGTAACTGAGCTAGCTGATCTCGGGTTGGTGGACGGAGCAACGGCGGTAGTGAAGACATGGCCGTCGCCGCCGCAGTTCAAGCTCTACCTGCTGAATAGGGCGTATGCATTCTTCGGCTACTACCCAGTTCGAGAGCACAAGCTCAAGCTTGACGGTGAGCCCGACGCCATCTGGGACCTGATGGG
>NZ_BJXA01000186.1 GCF_007990755.1 Nocardia ninae NBRC 108245
AGGAGTTTCAATGATCGTGTCAAGCCGCAGCGCTGATCGGGGCTGGTGCCTCGTTGGTGAAGGTGCGGTTGTCACGCGTGAGTGCCCAGATGACGTCGATCAGTCGGCGTGCCAGTGCGATGAGCGCTTGGGTGTGGGCTTTGCCCTCGGCTCGTTTCTTCTGATAGAAGGCGCGGGAGGGACCGTCTGCACGACGGATGCTCGACAACGCGGCCATGTAGAAGACCTTGCGCATGCCGCGGTGATATCGCTTGGGGCGGTGCAGGTTTCCCCTGATCTTGCCGGAATCGCGGGGCACCGGCGCCAGCCCGGCGTAGGCGGCCAGCCGCCCCGCGTTGCCAAAGACGCCGCGCAGGTCACCACCGGCCTCGGCCAGGAGTTGCGCGCCCAGAATCGGACCGAATCCGTCCACGCTGGCGATGGCCGCGGCGTGGGGATGTTCGCCGAATCGCTCGGTGAGCTGTTTATCGAGATCTTTGATCTCGCGGTCGAGATCGAGCAACTGCCGTGCCAGCCGGGCGATCATGGGCGCGGTGACCGCCTCGCCGGGCAGGGCGATGGTCTGCTCGGCGGCAGCGGCCAGGGCCTTGTCGGTCATGGCGGCGACGCCCTTGGCCCAGGCGCCGTGTTCGAGCAGGTAGGTCCGCACCCCGTCGTGACCGGCCGCCCGCAGGCCGGCGGGGGTCTGGAATCCGGTGAGCAGGATCAACGCCGAACGGGTGGAGTAGTCGAAAGCGCGTTCCAGCGCGGGGAAGATCGAAGCCAGCATCTCGCGCAACTGGTTGATGCCACGCACCCAGTCGCTCATCAGGTTCTCACGACGCGCGACGAGCACCTTCAGGTCGGTCACGATCTGATCGGGGCTGGTGATCGGTGCCAGATCGCCACGCATGCGAGCGGTTTCGGCGATAGTGCGGGCGTCCTTGGCGTCTGTCTTGCCTTCCCCGGCGAACGCTCCGGCCATCCGGTTGACCAACCGGCCAGGCACGTAGACGACCCGATCCCCGGTGGCTGCCAGCAACGCCAGCAGCAGCCCCGCCGCCCCGGAAGTCATGTCCACCGCCCACACCACCTCGACGGCTTCGGACTTGACCCGGGCGATCAACGCCTCGATCGCGGACTGGCCGTTGACCACTTTCTGGGAGAACACGGCCTTGCCCGCCCCATCGACCACACACGCATGATGCGCGGCCTTGCCGACATCGATTCCAACCCAAACCTTTTCGCGGACCTTCACCCGGCCCGACCTCCCGCTCTCACAACCAAACCCCGCGGACGACCCTGCCTGCAGCTCCATAAACAGCGACTTCGCGCACAGATTTCAATCAGCGGCCAAGGCGTCCAGAACGACGGGGCGGCCACTCCTGAGAAGCCACCCAACGGCAAGCACACATCAGCCACACCCCGCCGCCCTGGGCATCCAGGGCGTCTGGCCCTGAACACCTACAACCTTATGGA
>NZ_BJXA01000187.1 GCF_007990755.1 Nocardia ninae NBRC 108245
TCGAACGGCCGCAGCGCGGCCACCCGGCACACCGATCCGCTGATCACCGTCAAGGACCTGGCGGGTGCGCACAGCCAGGCGACGAAGCTCGCGGAGTGGCTCAGTCTCGCCCTCGACGAACCCGAGCTGCTCAAAACCCTCGGCGCCACACCACATCTCGGCGTCCTGATCACCGGTCCGGCCGGGGTCGGCAAGGCCACGCTGGCCCGCGCGGTCACCGCGCCGCGCCGCATCGTCGAACTGGACGGCCCGACCATCGGGGCCGCGGAGAGCGGCACCCGGCTGCGCGAGGTGGCCGAGGCGGTGGCCGACGTCTGCTCCGGACAGGGCGGCATCCTGCTGATCACCGATATCGACGCGCTGCTGCCCGCGCAGGCCGAACCGGTCGCCACCCTCATCCTGGATCAGTTGCGTGGCGCGGTCGCCGAGCCGTGCGTCGCCTTCCTGGCCACCACGGCGCACCCGGCCGGGATCGACCCTCGGTTGCGCGCGCCAGACGTATGTGACCGGGAATTGGCGCTCGCATTACCCACCGCCGCGGTACGCAAGTCGCTGCTGGAACAGTTGCTGCGCCGGGTGCCGACCACGGTCTTGAAACTCGACGAAGTTGCCGCTCGCACACCGGGATTCGTGGTCTCCGATCTGGCCGCCGTGTGCCGGGAGGCGGCCCTGCGAGCCGCCTCGCGGGCCAGCAAGGAACACACCGATCCGCAACTGACCCAGGAGGATCTACTCGGCGCGCTGAAAGTCATTCGGCCACTGTCGCGTTCGGGCATGGACGAGCCCGCCATCGGCAGCCTCGGCCTGGACGAGGTCGGCGACATGGTGGAGACCAAGCAGGCGCTGACCGAGACGGTGTTGTGGCCGCTGCGCCATCCGGATTCGTTCGCCCGCCTCGGCATCGATCCGCCGCGCGGGGTGCTGCTCTACGGTCCGCCGGGGTGCGGCAAGACCTTCCTGGTGCGCGCGCTGGCGAGCACCGGCCAGCTCAGCGTGCACACGGTGAAGGGCGCCGAGCTGATGGACAAGTGGGTCGGCTCCTCCGAGCGCGCCGTGCGCGAATTGTTCCAGCGCGCACGCGATTCCGCGCCGTCGCTGATCTTCCTCGACGAGGTCGACGCGCTGGCGCCGCGGCGCGGCCAGAGCGGTGATTCCGGCGTGGGCGACCGCGTGGTCGCCGCCTTGCTCACCGAACTCGACGGGGTGGAGCCGCTGCGCGATGTGGTGGTGCTCGGCGCGACCAACCGGCCGGAGCTGATCGACCCGGCGCTGCTGCGGCCCGGGCGGCTGGAACGACTGGTGTTCGTGCCGCCGCCGGACGGCGCGGCGCGGCTGGAGATCCTGCGGACCGCGGGACGCTCGGT
>NZ_BJXA01000188.1 GCF_007990755.1 Nocardia ninae NBRC 108245
CGACACCAAGATCGAGGCACAGCGCTGGATCGACAGCGACGTCACAACCAAGGTCGTGACCGGAACGTGGGTCGACCCGGACCGTAGTGGCGTCCTGTTCTCGGTAGTCGCTGAAAAGTGGTTTGCGACAAAGAAATTCCGCAAGCCCAAGACAGTGGCTGGCTACCGATCCTTGCTCGATACCGTCGTACTGAAGCGATGGGGTTCGGTTCCGTTGCGCGACATCGACTTCGAAGATGTACAGGAATGGGTCGTGCTGCTGTCGGAGTCGGGAAGCACTCGGTTCAAGGGGCAGGGCCTGTCGGCCTCGCGCGTCATCCAGTCGTATCAGGTGCTCGGTCAAGTACTGCGGTTCGCGGTGAAGACCAAGCGGCTCGTGAGCAATCCTGCCGTCGACGTCGAGCTTCCCTCGACACTGGCGGGTGAGCGGCCCTACCTCACTCACTTGGAGGTCATGCGGTTGGGCCTGGCCGCTGGCCGGTTACGCCCACTGGTGTTCACGCTGGCCTACACCGGTATCCGCATCGGTGAGGCGTCCGCGTTGCGCGTGATGGATGTGGACACGACCAGCCGCCGTATTCGTGTGTCTCGTTCGGCAACTCCGGTGACGGGGCAAGGGACGGTGGTGACGGACACGAAGAACCACACCGCACGGACGGTGCCAATCCCCGAGACTCTGGCGAAGGATCTCGAAAAGCTCATGGAGGGGCGCGAATTGAGCGCGTACCTCTTTCCGAGCGAGAAGGACGGCGGCATCCTGGAGTACAACGAATTTCGCCGGGTGTTCAACGAGGCAGCGAAGATGGCCGGTCTCAAGGGGCTTATCCCGCACGGACTTCGCCATACAGCCGCGTCACTGGCGATCAGCGCCGGGGCGAACATCAAGGTTGTTCAGCGGATGCTCGGCCACAAGACCGCGATGCTCACGCTCGATCTGTACGGCCACCTGTTCCCAGACGACCTGGATGTCGTAGCGGCAGGCATGGAGGCCGGTGCCCGAGCTGCTGCGGACGAATTGCGGACCGCATGACGCAGATTCAGGCTCCGACCTCCATAAAACACCCTCTGACCTTTGAGCGAGCGGCGGGAATTGAACCCGCGTAAACGGCTTTGCAGTTCGATCACAGGAAAACTTGCAGGTCACGGCATCGTTGGTTGATGTTGGCAGCGTGAGTCGACCTGCGAAAACGGTGGTTTGGAACGTTGGCGGGGTTGGCTGAGGTTGGGCCTACTGCGGACTGAATGCGGACGGATGACGGCGGTGTGGACGGTGCTCCCCCGCCGCTTTCGCGTGTCCGCGCGACGTCGTCATCTCCGTCCCTTGGCGGATAGGTT
>NZ_BJXA01000189.1 GCF_007990755.1 Nocardia ninae NBRC 108245
GTGTGTTGTTTGAGAACTGCACAGTGGACGCGAGCATCTTTGTTAGTAAGTGTTTAAGAGCGTACGGTGGATGCCTTGGCACCAGGAGCCGATGAAGGACGTAGGAGGCTGCGATAAGCCTCGGGGAGCTGTCAACCGAGCTGAGATCCGAGGATTTCCGAATGGGGAAACCCAGCACGAGTGATGTCGTGTTACCCGCATCTGAATATATAGGGTGTGTGGAGGGAACGTGGGGAAGTGAAACATCTCAGTACCCACAGGAAGAGAAAACAATTGTGATTCCGTGAGTAGTGGCGAGCGAAAGCGGATGAGGCTAAACCATGTACATGTGATACCCGGCAGGGGTTGTGTATGTGGGGTAGTGGGGCTCATTTTCCTATCACTGCCGTGGTAGGCGGGAGTCAGAAACCGTTGTGTTAGTCGAAGTGGTCTGGAACGGCCTGTCGTAGAGGGTGAGAATCCCGTAGACGAAAACTCAACGGCTCTCGTAGTGAGTACCCGAGTAGCAGCGGGCCCGTGAAATCTGCTGTGAATCTGCCGGGACCACCCGGTAAGCCTGAATACTCCCTGGTGACCGATAGCGGACTAGTACCGTGAGGGAAAGGTGAAAAGTACCCCGGGAGGGGAGTGAAATAGTACCTGAAACCGTGCGCTTACAATCCGTCAAAGCCTGCGAGTGCTTTAGTGCACTGTGGGTGATGGCGTGCCTTTTGAAGAATGAGCCTGCGAGTTAGTGGCATGTGGCGAGGTTAACCCGTGTGGGGTAGCCGTAGCGAAAGCGAGTCCGAATAGGGCGTCCGGAGTCGCATGTTCTAGACCCGAAGCGGAGTGATCTACCCATGGCCAGGGTGAAGCGACGGTAAGACGTCGTGGAGGCCCGAACCCACTTAGGTTGAAAACTGAGGGGATGAGCTGTGGGTAGGGGTGAAAGGCCAATCAAACTCCGTGATAGCTGGTTCTCCCCGAAATGCATTTAGGTGCAGCGTCACGTGTTTCACGCCGGAGGTAGAGCTACTGGATGGTCTAGGGGGCCTACAAGCTTACCGAAATCAGCCAAACTCCGAATGCCGGTGTGTGAGAGCGTGGCAGTGAGACTGCGGGGGATAAGCTTCGTAGTCGAGAGGGAAACAGCCCAGATCGCCGGCTAAGGCCCCTAAGCGTGTACTAAGTGGAAAAGGATGTGAAGTCGCGAAGACAACCAGGAGGTTGGCTTAGAAGCAGCCACCCTTGAAAGAGTGCGTAATAGCTCACTGGTCAAGTGATTTTGCGCCGACAATGTAGCGGGGCTCAAGTACACCGCCGAAGCCGCGGCA
>NZ_BJXA01000190.1 GCF_007990755.1 Nocardia ninae NBRC 108245
GCGGTCAGGTCGGCCCGCTCGGCCGCGTCGAGCACGTCGATCCGACCGACCGGGACGGCCGGGTTGGCGGCGATCGCCTCGAGCACCCGCTGCCAGCGCTGCGCGATCTCGGCGGCGGTCGACTCGTCGAACAGGTCGGTGGCGTAGGTGAGCGCCAACGCCATACCTGCCGTGCCGGGTTCGCCCTGCTCCGACAGGGTGAACTGCAGGTCGAAGCGCGCCACGTTCTCTTCGAGATCGAGCGCCGACACCGAGAGGCCCGGCAGTTCGAGGGTGGTGCGGTCCAGGTTCTGGAAGGCCAGCATCACTTGGAACAGCGGGTTGCGCGCCTGCGAGCGTTCCGGCGCGAGCAGCTCCACCAGTCGTTCGAAGGGCACGTCGGCATTGCCGTACGCATCGAGGTCGGTGCGCCGCACCCGATCGACCAGCTCGGTGAACGATTCACCGGCGTCGATCCCGGTGCGCAACACCAGGGTGTTGACGAACATGCCGACCAGGTCGTCGAGCGCCTGCTCGCCGCGGCCCGCGATCGGCGTGCCGACCGCGATGTCGTCCGCGCCGGACAGCCGCGACAGCAGCACGGTGAGCGCGCCGTGCATCACCATGAACAGCGACGCACCGCGTTGGCGCGCAATGTCTTCCAGTGCGGCGATCAGCTCGGCGGGCAGCTCGCGGTGCAGTGTCGCGCCGCGCAGCGAGGCGATCGCCGGGCGCGGCCGGTCCGCGGGCAGGGTCAGCTCGTCCGGGACACCGTCGAGCACCCGCTGCCAGTGCGCCACCTGGCGCGCCATCAGCGAATCCGGATCGTCCTCGGTGCCGAGGACCTCACGCTGCCAGACCGCGAAGTCGGCGTACTGCACGGCCAGCGGCGCCCAGCCGGGCGCGCTGTCCTGGGTGCGGGCCGAATAGGCGAGCATCACGTCGCGGGTCAGCGGTCCCATGGAGAAGCCGTCGGCCGCGATGTGGTGCACCACGACGACGAGCACGTGCTCGTCCGGGCCAGCGCTGTAGAGCCGGGTACGCAGCGGAACCTGTTCGGCCACATCGAATCCGGTGGTGACGAAGTCGGTCACCACGGCGGTCAGGTCGGCCGGATCCACCTGCACCGGGTGCAGGTCGAGCGCGATGTTCTCGGCGGGCACGATCACCTGGACCGGGGTGCCGCCGTGCTCCGGGTAGCGGGTGCGCAGCGATTCGTGCCTGCGCACCACGTCGGCCACCGCGAGCCGCAGCGCGGCCA
>NZ_BJXA01000191.1 GCF_007990755.1 Nocardia ninae NBRC 108245
ACGTTCCGGCACACGATCCACCGGGGAAAGCACGGTATGAAGCGAACTTCCGCCATCGTCCTGGCCATCGGGACGGTGGCTTTGCTGCTGGCAGGCTGCGGCAAGTCCGCAGACGATTCCAGCGATGCGAACAAGGGCTCGGCCACGAGTACGACCTCGGCCGCGCGGTCGTCGTCCCCAGCCGCCGCGCCGAGCGCCCCTGGCAGCGCGCCGACCGCCGGGCAGCCGGGCACCCCCGCGTCCACCGAGCCGTCGCAGACCAGCTGCGCCGAGTTCAAGAAGCTGGACAACGACGCGCAGAAGGCGCTGATCGAGAAGATCGTCGCCGAGCACCCGGACAGCACGTTCGCGGGCAGCCCGAACGTCGCGCTGGGCACGGCGAAGCTGGTCTGCCTGTCCGGCAGCGTGGCCGAGACACCGGTCGCGGTGGCCGCCGGGATCGTTCCCAAGAACAAGTAGCACCGGCCCGGCCCCCACCGTGGCGCGGCGCGGCAGAATGGCACAGTGGCAGAACTGGCGCTCACCGCTCGATTGAATCCCTCCGCTGCCGACGCACGCCGCGGCGTGGTGCGGCTGCATCCGGAGGCGCTCACCGCGCTCGGGTTGCGTGAGTGGGACGGCATCGCGCTGGTCGGCGCGCGCCGCACCGCCGCGGTGGTCGGCGTCGCGCCGTCCGGTACGCCGGCCGGGGTGGCGCTGCTCGACGACGTGACGTTGTCCAACGCGGGCTTGCGCGAGGACGCGACGGTGGTGGTCGCGCCGGTCACCGTGTACGGCGCCAAGCAGATCTCGGTGAGCGGCTCGGTGCACGCCACCCGCACCATCCCGGCGGCGACGCTGCGCCAGGCGCTGCTGGGCAAGGTGGTGACGGTCGGCGACACGGTATCGCTGCTGCCCCGCGATCTGAGCCCGGAGATCAGCTCCGCCGCGGCCTCGCAGGCTCTCTCGCGCACCTTCGGCATCGCCTGGACCACCGAACTGCTCACCGTCACCGCCACCGATCCGCGCGGACCGGTCAGCGTGCAGCCGAACACCGCGGTCGTCTGGGGCGCCGGTGTGGTGGCGGCCAGGGACGC
>NZ_BJXA01000192.1 GCF_007990755.1 Nocardia ninae NBRC 108245
GCGACATCATCCACTTCGCCGCGCTCTACGACCGGTTCGTGCAGAACTACCGGCGTGCCTCCGGGCGGGACATCCAGTACTTCGCCACGGTCGAACCTCAGCGCCGGGGAGCACCCCACGTGCACATGGGCGTGCGTGGTACCGACCCGAAAGCACTCATTCGGCAAGTGGCTGCCGCGACCTATCACCAGGTGTGGTGGCCGCACTTCGACCACGAGGTGTACTCGATGGATCGGATGCCGTTCTGGGACTACGCGGCCGGCCGATTCGTCGATCCCGACGCCATCGACCCCGACACCGGTGAGCGGGTGCCGGTGCCGACGTGGGCTGAGGCCCTGGACGCGATGGACGCCGTCGATGAGCTCGAACCTGCTCACGTGGTGCGCTTCGGTGCTCAGATCGACGCCAAGGGCATCCTGGGCGGCACCGAGGAGGCAAGCCGCCATATCGGCTACCTGACCAAGTACCTGACCAAGTCCATCGGTGACGTGATCGAACCCCAGAGCCAGGCAGCGGCCGACCACTACGACCGGCTGCATGCGGAGCTGGCGCTTACTCCGTGCTCGCCGACGTGCGGTGTCTGGTTCCGCTACGGCATCGTCCCCAAGGGCGCGAAGGCCAAGACCATTCCGGGTGTCTGCAAGGGCAAGGCACACCGCCGTTCAACCCTGGGCCTGCGTGGTCGCCGGGTGCTGGTGTCGCGCAAGTGGACCGGCAAAGACCTCGCCGACCATCGAGCGGACCGGACCGAGTTCGTTCGGCAAATGCTCGAACAGGTCGGTATCTCCCGGCCCGAGGTCGAACAGCTGGTGATCACGCCAGTGCAACCGGGTGACCCGAACGTGCCACCCCGTGAGCACCTGATCATGGCCATGGTGTCGCAGAAGATCACCTGGCGGGCCGAATACACACACGCCCAACTGGCAGCGGCTGAAGATCCTGTTCCACGTGAAACCGTTGAGGCGCAACAAGATTCGACAATTCCGGATGTAGCGTAGGAGCGCGGGGCAATGAGCGAAGAAGA
>NZ_BJXA01000193.1 GCF_007990755.1 Nocardia ninae NBRC 108245
ATCGATTTGCCGACGTATGCGTTTGAGGGTAAGCGGTTTTGGTTGGAGGCTCGGGGTGGGTCGTCGTCGGTGCGTGGTCATGGATTGGGTGCGGCTGATCATCCATTGGTGAGTGTGGTGATTCCGGAGCCGGTCGATGACGGTGTGGTGTTGTCGGGTCGTGTTTCGTTGTCGGAGCATTCGTGGTTGGCCGATCATGCGGTCGCTGGTGTGGTGTTGATGCCTGGTGCTGCGTTCGTGGAGTTGGTGGTGCGTGCTGGTGCCGAGGTGGGTTGCCGGTCGGTGGGTGAGTTGGTTTTGCAGGCGCCGATGCCGATTCCGGAACAGGGGGCTTTGCAGGTTCAGGTCATCGTCAAGGGTCGTGATGGTGACGGTCGGCGGGAGGTGGTGATCTATTCCCGGCGTGAGAGTAGTGACGAGCAGTGGCAGTTGCATGCGCGAGCACAGCTGGATCCGGACAGCGATGTTCGGTTGGCAGGCGCGTTCACTTCTTGGCCGCCGGCTGAGGCCGTCGTGGTGGATGTCGATGATTTCTACCGGGAGTTGTCGGGTCGTGGTTATGAGTACGGGCCGGCGTTCCGGCGGTTGCATCGTTTGTGGAAGCAGGGTGAGACGGTCTTTTCCGAGATCACGCTGTCGGGTGAGGTAGGTCGCGAGAGCGGTCGATACCTCTTGCATCCGGTGCTTCTGGATGCTGTGGTGCAGACGATCGGATTGACCGGTTTCGAGGTCGCTGCCGGTGAGGTCCCGTTGCCGTTCGCGTGGGAGGGTGTCTCGACTGAACCGACTGACGCCACGACCTGGCGAGCGTCGGTGACTTGGGTCGGGGGCAACGAGTTCACGGTGCGGATCGCTGACGAGTTCGGCCACGAGTTCGCCGCCATCACAGCACTGCGACTACA
>NZ_BJXA01000194.1 GCF_007990755.1 Nocardia ninae NBRC 108245
CGTGGCGACCGCGCTGGCCGCCGCGGTGGGTGAGGCGCTGCGCAACTGGCAGCGCCACGCCGGTTCGCCCACCCGCGCGGCCGAGTGCGCGGTGCGGGTGACGGCCGACGCGAATTCGGTGCGCGTCGATGTCATGGACGACGGCGTCGGATTCGATCCCGCATCGGTCCCGCCGGACCGAATCGGCTTGCGCGCCAGCATCACCGATCGGCTCGCCGAACTACCGGGCGGCTGGTCCGCCATCGATGCGGCGCCGGGTCGCGGCTGCCACGTCAGCGCCGGGTGGGTGGCGCGATGACGACGAACCAGACGGTCCGTGACGACGTACGCGACATCCTTGGCATGCGCACCCCGGCCGCGTGGCTGCTGTCGGGCCTGCTCGCCGTCGCGGTCTGTTCGATGGCGCTCGCCGCGACCGACGGCCTCCGCGATATCCGGTTCACCGCTCTCGCAGCGGTTCTCATCCTCGCCGCCGGTGCGTCGATGATCCTCGCGCCCGGCGACCCACTGCCGGTCCGATTCGCCGCGCCCGCCGCGCTGGCCGCCCCGCTCGCGTCCGCGCTGGCCATCTGGCAGCTGCCGATTCCGATGGACAACTCCACCCAGCTCTGGTTTCTCGGCGCGGGTTCGGCGTATCTGAACTTCCTCTGCGTGCGCGGCGCGCCGCTGTGGGCCTGGTCGGGCGTGCTCGGGCAGATCGCCGTCTGCGGCTGGTGGACCGCGCGCACCGGTCAGGGACTCCTGACCGGCGTGGGGTTCTCGTTCATCAACCTGACCCCGCTGCTGATGGCGACCTTCTTCGCCAGGGTGGTCCGCCCGATGGCGCATTCGATTCTCGCGCTGCGCCAACAAGATACCGACCGCGCCGCCGCCGAAGCCGCGGCGCAGG
>NZ_BJXA01000195.1 GCF_007990755.1 Nocardia ninae NBRC 108245
GAACCGTCCTGCCCAGCCTGAACCCATGCCGGCCACCGAGCGACCGCACCTCAGCGCGTGCACCGGCAGCGCTCGGATGCGGGCATTGATGAGCTGGGTTGATGTGACTTCACCGCTGAAGGAGCGCGACATCCACGCGGGCCGGGAACGGCCGCAGGATCACCGCACTTATAGCCGTGGAGGCGGCGTCCAGCGCAGCCGATAGGGCCTCGCGCTCGCCTTCCGACATGCCCCTAGACGTCGATAGCTGTCCGTCTCCGTGGGCGAGTCGTCCCGGAACTTTGAGTGCCATTGGTGGACAACGTAATCCGCTACTACCCGAAGGAAGGAAGTATGCCAATGACCACAACGCGAGAACATGAAACCGCAGCCGGTCCGCGCAGGGACCACAAGAAGAAGGCCCGCGCGGCGGGTCTGGAGCGGCGCGTCACCGCCATGCGCGGCGAGGGAGCGACCTACGACCAGATACGCGAAACGCTCGGAATCTCTGCTCGTGCAGTCGAATCCGTACTCGGCGAAGTTGCCGCCTTCCACGAACAAGGTCGCCCCCATGCCGACATCGGCGCTCTGGTTGGCCTGCCTCGCACGACCGTTCAGCGGCTCCTGAAGCACACTCGCGAGTCCCGGGTGAATGCACGGACCAATACAGCGGCGGCGCTGGTGGTGCAGATGTACGGGCTGCAAATCGACGTGCTCGCGGCGCTGCTGGGTATCGACATCACCCATGCCCGCACCCTGGCCAAGCAGCTGCGGTCCGACCGGTTGATGCTGCCGAAGCTGATCCAGGTCCAACCCGGGGAGAAGTGGCTCGTACCGACCCGCGAGACCGCGGGCAGCTATCTGGGGTGGATGCCCG
>NZ_BJXA01000196.1 GCF_007990755.1 Nocardia ninae NBRC 108245
CGTCTGCTCGACCGGGCCGGACCCGCTCGGCGGCGGTGCCGAAGGTGCCTGCGGGACGGGCTGCTTCGGACCCGGAGCGGAGCGCGGGGTGGTCGGCGGCTTGGTGATCGGCACCCGGCCCGCACCCGGCGTGATCCGGTCGGTCCCGGCCGGATTCGGTGCGTCGGAAGGCCGCTGGATCGGCAGCGCAACGGTCTGCGCGTCGTCCGGCTTGATCACCGGCATTGCCATGGTCACGTCTTCGGACCCCGGCGGCGGCTGTTGCCCGGCGTCCGGTGCCGCCGTATTCATCTTGACGGTGTCCGCTTCGGGAGCGGCATCTGCTGCCGGGGGTGCCGGCCGCTGCACCCGCATCACCGTGGTCGGCGCATCCCCATCGGAGATCTCGGGTTCCGATGCTTGCGCGGCTTCGGGCTGCTCGGCCGCGGCGGGCTTGTCAGGTGCGCTGTCCTGCGCCGCACCGGCTTTCTCCCCGCCGAACCAGGGGCGGGACCTCGACGGCGCGGAGCTATCCGGCGTGACCGCCGCTGCGTCAGCGGCAGTGGTTGTCCCCGCAGCGGTTTCGCTTTGGGCCGCATCGGTTGCCGCAGCGGCCGCGGATTGTGCCGCCGTCGCCCCGGATTGTGTAGTGGGCGTGCCGGATTGCGTGGGCGTGCCGGATTGCGTGGGCGCGCCGGATTGCGTGGGCGCGCCGGATTGCGTGGGCGCGCCGGGTTGTGCCGCTGCCGCGCCAGGCTTTGCCGCCGGGCCGCCGGGTTGTGTGGCAGACGTGCCGGATTTTGCCGCCGTTGCGCCGGGTTGTGTGGCGGTCG
>NZ_BJXA01000197.1 GCF_007990755.1 Nocardia ninae NBRC 108245
GAAGGCGTGGACGGCAAAGCTCAAGGCGGAAGGTCTGGCCGACAGCTACGTCTACTCGCTGCACAGTCGGCTATCGCAAATCCTCGGTGACGCGGTGCACGACGGCCTGCTTGCACGGAACCCGTGTTCGCGGCGGACTTCGCCGAACGCTGGGCAGCAGAAGGTGTACGTGGCGACCACTGAGCAGGTTTGGGCGTTACATGACGCGATGCCTGCGCATCTTCGTTCGGCAATCCTGCTCGGTGCGTTCGTTGGTCTCCGGGTTTCAGAGGCCGCCGGCCTCTGGGTCGCGGACGTCGATTTCGCGGACGGTGTCGTTTACCCGCAGCGGCAGTGGCCGGACCGGCCGCTCAAGACAAAGGCCAGCGATACCCCAGTACCGATCCCGCCTGAGCTGACCGAACTACTCGAAGCGTCGACACGCAAGTTCCCGGGCAAGCATCTCGTGTGTGACGAGCTCGGCAAACCTGCTTCCCCCTGGGTGATCGCTTGGACGCTGCGCGGTGTCAAGAACAAGATCCCGGGATTGCCCGCAGAGTTCAGCTTCCAAGACCTCCGCCACTACTACGCCTCGCTGCTGATCCGACGCGGTGCCGACATCAAGACTGTCCAGACTCGCGTGCGGCATGGGAGCGCCGTCACGACGCTGAAGTACTACGCCCACCTGTGGCCGGACGCGGACGAGACCACCAGGACTGCGGTCGGCGACGCGATCAACGAGCGCACCACTGCGTACCCGCTGCGTACCGCCCTCGAAAACTCCAGTACGGATGTACCAGATATATCGGAGTTTCCCCAGGTAGACGACGTC
>NZ_BJXA01000198.1 GCF_007990755.1 Nocardia ninae NBRC 108245
GCCGGCGGCGCGCAGCCTACCCGCCTTCCCCTGGCGGTTGGCGAAACCGACTGCCGCGACCTGAGAGGCGCGGGCCGCTTCAATATCGGACACTGAGTCGCCTACGAACATGCAATCAGCGGGATCGGCTCCTGCTCCGTCCATGGCTTGACGTACCAGATACGGACTCGGCTTCAGCAAGCTCGCATCGGAATGCGGCCGTCCGAAAATTCCGTAGACGTGAGATCCGAGTCCGTGCTGATCTAGGTAAATCGTCACTGCTTCACGTGAATTGTTGGTCACGATGCCCACCATGAAGTGTCCAGCATGCAATGCCTTGATGACTGAAGCTGCGCCGGGTGTCGGTGTTGCGCCCGTGACGGCCGAGCACTCCAGCTCAGTGAAGGTCTTCTCGATTGCTTGATACACCTCGGTCGGAAGAGACTCCGCCGCATAGCGAAGTACATCGAAAGGGTCCGCGCTGTCGTTGACTATCGACGGCAGTGGCCGCTGAACGAGGGCTCGGAGGGAATCCGCAGCATCACGGCTGCAGATAGTGGTGAAAACAGCGCAGACTGGTCCGTCAAAGTCGAGAAAAACCGTTCGGCGGGTGGCTAGCAGTTCCTCTAGCTTCGTGTCACTCTTCATATTCTCGCGCAACAGACGACCAGATACTGTCAAACCACATCTGCGACTCATCTACGAATTGACTTGCCGTCGAGTCACGATCGGAATCCTTGAAGAACTCGAACAGGGTCGCATCCTTA
>NZ_BJXA01000199.1 GCF_007990755.1 Nocardia ninae NBRC 108245
GCCCGGTAACCAGCCCGCACCGCTGCCCCCGCCGCAGGCCCCGAGCCTGCCGACCGGCGTGCTGAAGGACCCCATCGACTCCGTCGGCAACACCGTCGGCACCGTGTTGCGCGCACCCGGCGAAATCCTCGGAGGAAACGGTGGCTGACATCGCGTTCGACACCCTGCCGTCCGCGCGCGAGATCCTCCGGGAACTGGAGTCCGCCGACCACGAACCGGTCGTCTACCTCATCCGAGGCCGCTCGCAAACCGGAAAATCCACGCTGCTCAACGAGATTCGCAATCGGCTCCGGGCCCGCGGTATTCCCCTCCAGGACGTGCTGGCCGCCCATGCCGCCGAGCCGATCGTCGGCTCCCCCAACGGATCTGCTCCGTCGACGGGACTTCGCCCCGCGCTGATCATCGACAATGCCCACACGCTGAGCCAGGCGGATCTCGAATACCTGCGCGGCACTGTGGCATCCGGGCAGCGCACGGTCGTGATCGCGACCCAGCCGCGCCCGCACGAACTGCGCCTGCGCGCGCTGGCCGACACCGTCGCCCGCCGCGGCCGGGTGGTGGATCTGCGCGCCCTCGGCGTGGCCGACATCGCCCCGTTCGCCAGGGAACTCGGCATGATGGTGCCGCGCCAGGTGTCCCAGCACATCCACCGGCAGACCGACGGTATCCGCGGCGGCGTGGTCGCCGCGCTGACCGCCGCCTGCTCGGCCCGG
>NZ_BJXA01000200.1 GCF_007990755.1 Nocardia ninae NBRC 108245
CCGCTGGCCCGGCGCCGCCCTGCACCTCGACGCGCGCATCGCCGGTTACTCGGGCCTCGGGCACGGCCGTGGCCGCCTGCACTCCCTCGGTCTTGAGGTCGAGGTGCGCGGCAAGGCGGGTCCGCCCCGGCGCGGCCGCCTCGACCTCCGTTCGAACTCCGGCCGGGTCGAATGGGCGGCGCACGAAACACCCACGCGCACCGCCGCACCGGTCGACGCCAGGGAAGCGGCATCGTGAGGGTCGATATGTGCGGTGCGGCACCGTGATCCTGCCCAGCCGAGCGAAGGGCGCGGCGCGGGTGTTGGCGCTGTGGTGTCCGGATTGGCCCGCGGTCGCCGCCGCTGCGGTGGCCGGGCTGCCCGCGACCCAGCCGGTGGCCGTGCTCTTCGCCAACCGGGTGATCGCGTGCTCGGCGATCGCGCGCGCCGACGGGGTGCGGCGCGGGCTGAAGCGGCGAGAGGCGCAGGCGAAGTGCCCCGATCTGTTTCTCGCGCAGGCGGATCCGGACCGGGACGCACGGTTGTTCGAGCCGGTGGTGGCGGCCGTGGATGCGACGGTGCCCGGGGTGGAGGTGCTGCGGCCCGGGCTGCTGGTGCTCGGGGCGCGCGGTGCCGCCCGGTTC
>NZ_BJXA01000201.1 GCF_007990755.1 Nocardia ninae NBRC 108245
GGTGCTGACCGGCGGGGCCGACGTGGCGCCCGCCCGCTACGGCGCGTCCGAGCACGCCCTCACCTACACCCGGCCGGACCGTGACGAGTCCGAATTCGAGCTGTTCGCGCTGGCGCGGGCGGCGCGGCTGCCGGTGCTCGCGGTGTGCCGGGGCCTGCAGGTGGTGAACGTGGCCTTGGGCGGCACGCTGGTCCAGCATCTGCCGGATGCGGTCGGGCATGCCGAGCACTCGGGCACCGTCGGCGGCTTCACCGTCACCGAGGTGGTGACCGTGGCCGGGAGCAAGGTCGCGGCCATCGCGGGGCCGCAGGTGAAGGCCAACTGCCATCACCACCAGGCGATCGACGTGCTCGCCACGGAGTTGGTGGCCACCGCGCACGCGACGGACGGCACGATCGAGGCGGCGGAGACGGCCGACGGACCGTTTCTGGTCGGTGTGCAATGGCATCCGGAGGTGGATGCGGTCGACCGCCGGTTGATCGGCGCGCTGGTCGCGGCGGCCGAAGACTATCGAAGGGAGCGGATTTCGTGACGACAGCGCAGGTGGTGAACCCGGCGACCGAGCAGGTCGTGGCGACGGTCGAGCTGGTCGGCGTGGCCGAGACCGACGCGGCGATC
>NZ_BJXA01000202.1 GCF_007990755.1 Nocardia ninae NBRC 108245
CGACGTTGTGGAAGCCACCGGTCAAGGACGCCGAGCACTACCGGGCCGTCGCGATGGCGCGGGCACTGCTCGTCGGCGCTGAACCCGGCGTATGGATCTCCGAGCGCCAGCTTCGTCACGATGCTGCTGTCGCGGCGCGTGAATCTCGTTCTCGCGGTTCACGTTCGGTCGGTCACATCCACGACGGCCGGTTCCTGGGCGTGGTAGGCGGCACGTACGGCTGGTGGGCACTCGAGGTCGAACTCACCGCCAAGAGCGCCAAGAACATGGACAAGGCATTGCGCGGGGCGCTCTATGCCGCCCGCGACGCCGAACCCGAACCGATGATCGGGCTGATCTATCTCTACCGGGGCCGCGAGGTCGCACGCACCCTCGACGCCGCGTTCGCCAGGCTGCCCGCCGAACTGCGCAGCACGCTCCAGTTCGTCGACGGCGACATCGACGAGGAGTGGGCCGAATTCCTCACCACCCGGGCTGCGCTGCGCGCGGCCAGCCGCAAACCCAACCCCAACCACCGGCGCCCGC
>NZ_BJXA01000203.1 GCF_007990755.1 Nocardia ninae NBRC 108245
CCGGCGCTGGTGCGCCAGGCGACCGCGCTGACACTGGCGCTGCGGCGCTGCGGGATCAGCACGCCATGGCCACCGAAGGCGGCCACCGAGCGGATCACGGCGCCGAGATTGCGCGGATCGGTGATGTTGTCCAGCGCCACCAGCAGGGCGGGCTCCGGCGTATTGCGGACCTCGGCGAGCAGGTCGTCCGGGTGGGCGTAGCGGTACGGCGGCACCTGTAGGGCGACGCCCTGGTGCAAACCGTTGGCGCTCAACCGATCCAGGTCACCGCGCGGCACCTCGAGAATGGAGATGCCCGCGTCGGCGGCCATCTTCACGCTCTCGGTCAGCCGCTCGTCGTTCTCGGCGCCCAGGGCCACGTACAGAGCCGAGGCGGGCACGCCGGCGCGCAGGCATTCGACCACCGGGTTGCGACCGAGCACCATCTCCGGGCTGTCGTCGTCCTTGCGACCGGCCGCCCGGCCCGCGCTGCCCCGGGGACCACCGCCACCCTTGGCCGCGGCCTTGGCGGCA
>NZ_BJXA01000204.1 GCF_007990755.1 Nocardia ninae NBRC 108245
GCCGCCACACCTCCTGCACCACCCGGTTGCTCACTGGTCCTCGCCGCCCGATCCCATCGCGGGCCGCAGTTCGACGGTTTCACCGGGACCGGCGAACTGCGCGGCGATCTCCTCTGCGCGAGCGTGGTTTTCGACATCGATCAGGAACAACCCCGCCAAATGCTCCTTGGCCTCCGAATACGGGCCATCGGTCACCAGCGGCTTGCCGTCACCCCACCGGTACAGCCGCGACGACTCCGGCGCCCCGAGCGCCTCCCCTGTCAGCAGCTCACCCTTGTCCTGCATCTCGCCGAGCAACTTCTCGAAATCGGAGTTCACCCGGTCCCGCTCTTGCTGCGGCATCGCCTGATACTCGGGCAGATAGTCACTCGTCGGATGCCCCCAGGGCTGCGGGTTGGAGTGAATCAGGATCACGTACTTCATCACGGCTCCTTCACGATCACGGATGCGCCCCGATGACCCATCCTTACCTGAAACGTCGGAGCCGACACCACGCTGTCGACATACCTTGCA